>JAIQFC010000002.1 GCA_020073465.1 Terriglobia bacterium | reverse complement strand
CGGCGCCGTCGAACGCGCCAACCGCACCCACACCGAGGAGTTTTATCAAGTCACCCCTTGTTCCCTGCGGATCAACCAACTCAACCGCGAGCTCCGCCATTGGGAAAAGATTTACAACACCGTGCGCCCTCACCAGTCGCTCGGTTACCTCACCCCGCAGCAGTTCCTGCTGCGGGTCTCATCTCAAAGAAAGGAATGAAAACTGTCACTGATCTACTGGACGAGTACATAGGCTTGTCGCCAGCATGGGAACGCGCTAATATGCCGGAACCCAGGGCGCGATCGACAAGCAAAGCGTGGCGCTCCCGTGCCGGCATTGGGCGGTCAATGCGGCGGGCCCTACGCAGACTGCTGAGGCGACTTATGTGGATTTACGCGCAAAAGACAGGTGTCCTGCGGCGAAATGGCCAGGCGGTTGGCACTGGTTATTCAGGGTTCGACAACGGCAAAAACAATCCGGACATGCAAGCCATTCATGATGTCGGACCCATTCCGCAAGGGGAATGGACCATTAGCGGTCCGCCGTTCAACACCGCCGAACACGGACCATTCGTTCTTCGACTTGAGCCTTCGGCCACGACCGACACCTTTGGCCGAAGTGGTTTCCTGATGCATGGGGATTCGATCCAAGCGCCGGGAACAGCCTCGAAGGGCTGCATTATCATGCCGCGCCTCATCAGAGAACAGGTCTGGAATAGTGGCGATACGGCTCTCGAGATCGTGGTTGAGTTGGCAACTCAAGACCTGAGCGAAGAGCGGTCTGCATAGACACACACTCGCCGGTGATTCCTGCTTTCCCGCGTCGGTCGTCGGGGGCCAATCCTCCCCGGGGCGTAGAATGAGCGGGACGAGGTCAACGTATGCCCGATCAACGCCCCGCCGCTTCTGGCCTCCCGCCTGCCGGGCCGGCAAGTCCGTCGCCCAGCGTACCCGCGCCAGCAAGTACCCAGTCTGGACCGACCATCAACATCGCAGACGAGTTCGGGACTGCCAAACGCAACCTGCCGCCGGCAAAGATCGTGCTCATTGCCATCGCTGGAGTGCTGGTCGTGGTCGCGGTCGCGTCGTTCTTGAAGCGCGCCACGCCCCAGGGTGCCGGGTCCCTCGACAATGTTGCTGCCATCGAAATCCCCGGGCAAAGCTCCACCATGGTCGCCCTCACATTTACCCTAAGAAACACCGGCGAGAAAACTCTTTACGTTCGAAGCATTCAAGGCAGGCTCACGGCCGCCAGCGGGGAATCCAGCGGCGATGCGGTTTCCGCCGTCGATTTCGATCGCTACTTTCAGGCATTCCCAGCACTGAAGGCTGGGGCGCAACCTGCCCTGTCTCCCGAGACGAAGCTTCAGCCCGGCGAACAGGTCACTCGCACTGCAATCGTGGTGTTTCCCGTGACCATGGATTCGTTTAACCAGCGCAAGTCGTTGAGCGTAGTCATCCAGCCCTACGATCAACAAGTACCGGTCGTCCTCACCAAATGATCAAGACAATTCTTCGCGTCCCTCGCATTGTCGTGCTGGTTCTGGTAGGCGTTCTGATTGCTACCTGTGCAACTGGCACTGCTGCAGCAAAACGCCAATACATTGTTTATGTTGGCACGTACACCGAACACGGGACCAACAGTAAGGGGATCTACGCTTATCGCTTCGATTCCGAAACGGTGCGGCTCACCCCGCTCGGCGTGGTGGCTGAGACGGTCAATCCGTCGTTCGTAGCCGTGCACCCAAACCGCCGCTTCCTTTACGCCGTGAATGAGGTCACGAACTACAAGAGCCAGAGCAGTGGTGCGATCAGCGCCTTCGCGATCGATCGCGCAACTGGCAAGCTGACGCTGCTGAATGAGGTACCGTCCCGCGGTGCCGATCCCTGCTACGTGACTTTGGACAAGACCGGCAAGTACGTCCTGGTTGCGAACTATACCGGAGGCAACGTCGCGGTGTTCCCGGTACTCGACGATGGACGCCTTGGTGATGCCTCGGCCTTTGTGCAGCACTCCGGTCACGGCCCCGATCCTGAGCGCCAGGAAGGACCGCATGCTCATTCCATCGACTTGTCACCGGATAACCACTATGCGCTGGTCGATGATCTCGGGCTGGATGAACTGCTCGTCTACCACTTTGATAGCGCAAAAGGATCGCTCACGCCCAACGATCCAAAATTCGCAAAGCTTAAAGACGGGGCCGGGCCGCGGCACTTCGCCTTTCATCCCAATGGCAAGTTCGCATACGTGATCAGCGAACTGCAGTCCACTGTGACAGTTTTCACCTACGATGCTGCCAAAGGCGTGCTGCAATCTTTGCAGACGATTTCAACCCTCCCCAAAGAGTTTTCAGGGCACAACGACGATGCCGAAGTGCAGGTGCACCCTTCTGGGAGGTTTCTGTATGCGTCCAACCGCGGCCACGATAGCATCGCCGTCTTTGCCATCGATGAGCACAAGGGGACATTGACGGTGGTCCAGGATGTTCCCACCCAAGGCAAGACACCGCGCAACTTCGAGATTGATCCGACTGGATCGCTGCTGTTCGCGGCCAATCAGGAGTCGAACAGCATCGTCGTCTTTCGGATTGATGCGAAGAGCGGGAAGCTTACACCCACGGGACAGGTACTGGACGTGCCCGCGCCCGTGTGTGTGAAATTTCTCGCAATCGAGTGAACTCGTGTGGGGACAGCCGCCCCTTCGACTTCGCTCAGGGCAGGCTCTCGGCTGTCCGGCCGAGCAAGGCTCGGCGGTTGCTTGCAGCCTATTGCTTCTTCTGAATGAACCTTCGCCGGACCAGGTGCGTGCTGGCATCCGGCTTGATCTCGTCATATTTCAGACAGCTGATCGAGCCATCGACTTCCAGCACCGCCAAGGCAACCTCGTGATACTCGCCAATCCCGTGCTCGCGCAGAGCCCGTTGCAGTTCATCCATGCTGACATGCTCCTTCGCCATGTGGGCCTCGATGATCTTTCCATCGTGAACCAGTAGGGTGGGTTCTCCCTGGATGAAGCGCCGGAAGCGGCGATTGGCCCCGGACAAGTCGGCGACGAGGTAGTTGAGAACAAGCAAGGTGCACGCAGCGGCAACGCCACCGAGCAGCGAGGTGTCCGGTCCAGTCATCGCGTTCTGCACGGAGTTGGAGAGAAGCAACAGGAGCGTGAGGTCGAACGGGGTCATCTGTCCAACCTCACGCTTGCCACTGAGACGAACACCGATCAGGACGAGCAGGTAAATCACGCCGGTGCGCAGAGCAATCTGCAGCAGCACATGCCCACCGGCGGGAAAGAACGCTTCCTTCAATTGGCAGTCACCGGCGTGGGCGCTCCCTTCGGCGTGCTCAGGTAGCCCGTGGCCTTGTTCTTGTCCACGTTCCAAACCACCAACTCAAAGAGCAGGTGCTCGCGTCCGGAGTAGAACTGGATCGGCTCCGCGATGTTCCGGTCCTTCTTCTCGATCGTCTTGTCGTCGGCCGTCACATTCATTGTGAACTTGCCCTTCTTGGCATCGGCCTTCTTGAGCTGCAAGCTCACGGTCGAGACCGGCTGGGGCTTGGCCCCTCTCAGCAGCGTGAACTCGTAGTAGTTGCGGTCGCCCCTGTGTTTGAGGATTTCCAGGTCATCCCGCGTGTGTGCAATCAGACCGCTCTGCATCCCCAAATCGCCGATCGTACTCTGCAACTTCGCCTTGGTGGCTTCAAGATCGGCCTTGGTAGAGGCCACGTCAGTCTTGACTCCGCCAACGTCGGTCTTCACGCCCGCGATGTCCCCCGTAACCTGGCTAATCTGCTCTTTCTGTTCTTTCTCCAGCCGGCTCTCCGCAGCCTTTTGTTCGGCGCGCAACTGCGCCGTGCGCTCGGCCAGTTCTTTCTTGGTCATGCCAAGCCTCTGACCGAGTGCCTCTTCGGACGCTTCCGAATTCTGCATCCGATTCTGCAGTTCGGCCACCTGGTTTTGGCTGACGCTGAGATCCTTGCTCAGTTCTTCCATGCGACTGTGCATGGCGTAGTGGGCGTAGCCGGACGCCGCAACAAAAACTACGGCCAGCAGCGTGAGAATCCACTTCCCCGCGTTGGACTGATGTTCGGTAACGATGTGTTGCCCTTCGTCGGACATGGATCTTCCTCCTTAGGAAGAAAAAAGAGAATGCCAGTATCTATTTATTGTTCAGCAGCACAACCGCAGTGTCAATTAGCTCGCGGGATGCCATCGGTCAGCGTCGCAGCGCCAATGCCTCCTGCAAGGCGGGCTCGGGATTGCGCCGCAACGCCGCACTCTCCGCGCCCACTCGCTTCTCCATCTGCTTCCTTCCGCTGGCCAGACTCTCCGCCAGCGAAGGGTCCGGCACCGATCGCGCCAAACCCTCTGCCTTCACCAGGCAGGCATACGTCAGCCGCGCAGCATATCCTGTCTCGTCCAGGAAGCGCCCGTAAGCGGCCCAGTCCTCGGCAGAGGCGTGCTTGTCACCAATCGAGTCATCCAGGCTCAGCGCGTGCTGGTACAGCGTCATCGCCTCCCCCAGCTTCCCGGCCTTGGCCTGCAGCACGGCCTCGTTGACATCGGCCACACTCTCGAGCTTGCTTTGCTTTGTCTGCGCGGCCAGCGTTTCCGCCATGTGATACGACTTCACTGCCTGCTCGGGTTGTGAAGCGCGTGCCTGGCAATCGGCCATGCGCAGCACGACCGCAATCAGCTTGTCGGGTTCCGGACGCGCTTGCCCCGGTTGTCGCGCAATCTTCTCCAGAAATGTGTTGTAATGCCCAGCCGCATCCCGGAACTTTCCTTCGCGCTCCAGTTCGTAGGCCAAATACAGGTGCACCGTAAGCCGCGACGGATCGATCGCCAGCGCCTCGTTCCAGTCCGCCACCGCCGCGTCGGCCTGCCCGCGTTGCAGGGAGAGCAGTCCGCGGTCCACCAGCAGGCTGGCATCCTGCGGCGCGTACTTCAGCGACGCCTGCGTCAGCTCTAGCGCTTCGTCGAAACGTTTCTGATCGACGAGCAACTTCAAAAGTGCATGCCGCGGCGCCGGATCGGCTGGGTTCGCCTGTATCGCCTTTCGCCACGCAGCTTCCGCAGGCTGCGCATGACCCGCGTCAAGCTCTTGCCGCCCTAGACGCATCTGCACCGGGGTATCAAACGCATTCAGCGCTGCCGCGCGGCGCAGGTCCTGCAGGTTGTCGGCGCGGAGCGAAAGATAATAGCGGACCTGGTCGACACTCCCCCACACCAGCAGCACTAGAGCCGCTCCGATCCGCAACCAGTGCGCGCCGGCAGTGCTGCCCGCCAGCCAGCGCCATGCTGAGGACAACCGGCTGCCCGCTTCCGAGGCCGCACCCGAAAGGCGATCGCGCGAATTCAGCAGGAGCGCCGCGATCCGTCCATCGCGTAACTTCCAGATCGCCCCATCCAGGATGAAGTGATGAATGTTTACCAGCGCGGTGAAGATCAGGAAGCTGGCGGTGAAGTCATGGTGGAACACGCGGCTGGCGAGCCAGGGTCCGGGAACAAACAGCGCGATCCCGCCCGCAACCAGCACCGCGAAGTAAGCCCAGGCACGCCAGGTCCGCTTCCCGTCTCCAGAGGCCTCACGGCGAGCATAGTAGCTGGTGATCCACAGATATTGGGCCGAGTGCATCACGGCCAGCACGCCCGAACTGTAACGGCTCTGCGGGATTTCCAGACCTTTGATCAGCGAAATCCCCGCCGGCAACAGGAACCACAGGAACTGCGATGAGAACAGGGTGAGTGAAGGGAGCAGCTTGCGCCAGCCCGTCTCCCGCGCCAGCCGCGAGAGCCCAAATGCTGCCAGCGGTACGAACGCTGCAGCCAGCAGGATCTGCTCCCACCGGCTGACGATCGCCGGGATTCCGAGAGAAATGAAAAGCGGATCGGCAGAAGGCCCGGTATGGAAGCCCAGGAACAACATCAAGTACGAAACCACGAAGGCCCCGTAAAGCGCGCGGCGCGTGGCTTCACTCGGTTTGGCCCCGGCACGGCGAGCAAACATCATGAACAATCCGTAATTCTGCCCGCTGTAGTGCCACGGACTCCAGGTCAGATAGACGGTGAAAATCCACGGGAGAATTCGCACCCACGAGTGCGCCAATACCAGCGTCAGTGCAATCAGGGCCGTCGTGTGCACCGTGAAGATGCGGTATTTCTGAAAATCTTCCGCGCGATGGTAGGCGCGATAGAGTGTCGCCATGTAGTGCGGGTAGTTGAAAAAAAGCGCCAAGGCATAGAAGGCGACCGACCAGGCACGGGCGCTCGATGCAATCGAGAAGTAAGAGATCAGCAAAAGCGGGGCCGACCAGGCTCCGCAGCCAACGATCAAATCTAGCGCAGGAGAGTAAATCCACGGCGATGTGGTGCCAGTCGGTCCGCCCGGATTATGTTTCGTATTCGCCATCAGGCCGCTTGCCCACAACCCGCCGCCATCCGCGACGCACAACACGGCGGAGCAACCTCCCGCCCACACTTTGTGGGTTTGACCGGATTATAGGGGGCGGAAAGGCAAACAGGCATAACCGGCGGTGTTCCGCACGGGTAACGAAAGTAACGGGAGCAACACAACTCACAAGTGGCGTCATCCTGAGCGGAGCCGTTCGTCAGGCGGAGCGAAGAGCCTGCCCTGAGCGAAGCCGAAGGGATCTCGCGCGCACTATCTCAGGGATCCGCTTGAAGCATCGTTTAACCTTGCAGATCCCGCTAGAGATGCCCCAACACCCGTCCGTCAACCGTTCTCTCCGCCCCGCCTCTTTTACAATGCGGAGGTGAAGACTTGGGACGTCATTGTCATCGGCGGCGGCATCATCGGCCTCTCCCTCTCCATTGCGCTGCACAAACGCGGAGCCAAGGTTCTGATAGTCGAGCGTGGCGAACCCGGACGCGAAGCGTCCCACGCCGCCGGTGGAATGCTGGTCGACTGCCTCGTCGAGACACCCGCCGCCCTGCGGTTGCTGGCAACGGCCAGCGCGCGGATGTATCCCGAGTTCGCCTACGAGTTGGAAGTGGAATCGCGCAAGAAGGTGGACCTTCGTGACCACGGCACGATCCTGTTCCCGTCCCCCGGACATACAAGCCACTTTACAAACCCCGTCTCGCTCCCGGAACTGGAACCTGCCCTCGCCGAGCAGAGCCGTCCCGCCTTCGATCTCAGAGAACGCAGCGTCGATCCGCGCGCGCTCACGGCAGCAGCATTGCAGACCGCGAAGAACTGCGGCATCGACTTCTCTTCCGGCGATCCCGCCACAGCCGTCAACCAGTCCGGCGGCTACGCCTCCGGCGTCACCACAGCAAGAACAAGATTCCTCGCCCCTAAGGTCGTGAACTGCGCCGGTGCATGGTCTGGACAAATCGCCCCTCACGCCTTCCCGACCCGCCCGGTAAAAGGGCAAATGCTCTGCCTGGCGATGCCGTCGCGCTCATTGCTCAAACACGTAATCCGCACTCCCGACGTCTATCTCATACCGCGCAGCGACGGACGCCTTCTGGCCGGCGCAACCGTCGAGGAAGCTGGCTTCGACAAGCGCACCGATGTTGCCACGATTCAGCGTCTGCACCGGGCTGCAGTCGCCCTAGTTCCTGAACTTCAGAACGCCAAAATCCTCGAGGACTGGGCCGGCCTCCGTCCCGGAACACCCGACGCCCTGCCCATCCTCGGGGCGACCCCAACTCCCGGCTACTACGTGGCGACAGGCCATTTTCGTGACGGAATTCTGCTCGCTCCCATCACAGCGCAGGTCATGGCCGATGTAATCAACGGAGTTCAGCCAGCCTTCGACCTTGCCCCATTTTCACCTGCCAGATTCGCTTCCTCCGGACCGCTGTCGTAGAGACCCGCTTGCTCCTCTTCCAGCCCTGTCCTCGGCACCCGCCTTTCCTTCGCGGTATACTGGTGCGTTTCCGCAGGCCCCGTATCCGCAGTCCTCGATTTCCTTACAAGAAAGGACCAATCCTATGGCCTCCTCCGCAGTTGAGTTTGCCCGTAGTAATCAGCAGCGTTTCCTCAGTGAACTGAAAGATCTCCTCCGCATCCCCAGCGTCAGCACGCTGGATGAGCATAAGCCCGACATTCAAAAAGCCGCCGACTTCGTGGCCAATGAGCTGCGTCGCATCGGCATGGAGAACGTCGAGGTCATCCCCACCAAGGGACATCCCCTCATCTACGCCGACTGGCTCCACGCCGCCGGCAAGCCCACGGTTCTTTGCTACGCCCACTACGACGTCCAACCGCCCGACCCGCTGGATGAATGGCACACGCCGCCGTTCGAGCCCACCGAGCGCAACAACAACATCTACGCCCGCGGCGCTGTCGACGACAAAGGCCAGCTCTGGATGGAAATCAAAGCCCTCGAAGCCCTCATGCAGACCGGCGGCGGCAAGCTGCCGCTGAACGTGAAGATTATTTTCGAAGGCGAAGAAGAAGTCGGCGGCGAGTCGATCGCCGAATACATCCGCAAGCAGAAAGCCAGGCTGAAAGCCGATTTCGCCCTGGTCTGCGACACCGAACTGTTCGCGCCCGACCTTCCCACACTGTGCGTTGGCCTGCGCGGCCTGGTCTATACCGAGATTGAAGCCTTTGGCGCGAAGACCGACCTGCATTCCGGCATGTACGGCGGAGCCGCGCCCAATCCTTTCTTTGCGCTGATTGAGATCATCAGCAAGTTGAAGGACTCGAAGGGCAAGGTCCTGATCCCCGGCTTCTACAAGGGCGTGAAAGCACCGACGAAAGACGAACTGAAAGCCTGGAAGCGCCTTCCCTTCAACGAGGAGCACTATCGCAAGACCGAAGTCGGATCGAAGGTCCTTACCGGAGAGCCCGGTTATTCCGTGCTCTATCGCACCTGGGCGCGCCCCACTCTCGAAGTCCACGGCATGCCCGGCGGCTTCACGGCGCCAGGAGCTAAGACCGTGATTCCCGCCAAGGCAGCGGCGAAAGTCTCCATGCGCATGGTGCCCAACCAGGATCCCGACGAAGTCCTCAAGAAGTACACCGCCTACGTAAAGAAGCTCACGCCCAAGGGCATTGAAACTAAGATCAAGATCTGGAGCAAGGGCCCCGCCTGCGTCGTGGGCACGGACAACAAGTACATCAAGGCTGCAACCGAAGCGCTGCATGACGTCTTCAAGAAGGACACCGTGTTCATCCGTTCCGGCGGTTCGATTCCCATCGTGACCGACTTCCAGGATGTGCTGAAGATTCCCAGCGTCATGATGGGCTTCGGCCTCCCCGACGACAACCTGCACGCCCCCAACGAGAAGTTCCACATCCCGAACTTCTACCGCGGGATCGAAACGATTTGCGTGTTCTTCGAAAAGCTGGGAGAGAAGTAAGAAGGCCACTCCCACTCAAAGCTGTCATCCTGAGCGCAGCCGAGGCATTCGCGAAGCGAATGCCTCGGCGAAGTCGAAGGACCCCTGCGCTCGTTGGCTCACCACTGGCGTGTCAAGGCATTCTCTCCGCGCGGCACAATGTCGATGTAGCGCTTTTCTTGTTGCAGTCGACACCTCACCGCAGTAGCATTTGAGAGCTCTCGCGGTTCTCCCACCTCTTCCTTCCCTCACCCGTGAACCAGGCAGATGCTGCAGTGCGTGTGCAACCCAGCGCGGTCGGGCGCAAGGCCATACAATATATGGTGTTATATTGCTTGACCCCACCCCGATTTCACCGTTACAGTAGCTTAAATTTGTGCCCGCCCTCTCCAGCCTGGGGACGGCATGGTCGAGGCATGCACCGTATTCGGTTGCGGAGGAATCTGACTGGTAAACCCGTGCCCGTCCACGCTGGAGGACACGCGTTGCCCTGCGAGTTAGCGGCTAACCGCGCGCCGGACGTAGCCTATCTGGCCACTGACCACTGGCCCCTGGCCACTGCTTTTCCAAGGAGTTCACGTTGCTCAAACTGAAGAGGCTTCAGATTCTCGGGTTCAAGTCGTTCTGCGACCGCACCGAACTCAAGTTCCACGGGGACGGTGTGGCGGCCATCATCGGTCCCAACGGCTGTGGCAAGTCGAATATTGCCGACGCCATCTCCTGGGTGCTGGGCGAGCAGTCGGCGAAGACCCTGCGCGGATCGCGCATGGAAGACGTGATCTTCGCTGGCACGCGCGATCGCAAGCCCACCGGAATGGCAGAGGTCTCGCTGACCCTCATCGATCCCGAAGTCTACGGGGGCGCCGATGCCGGGGAGCCGACCGAAATCGATATTCAGGACGACATGCCTGCGGAAGCCCACGTGGCCGACGAGTGGGACGAAGCCGCGATCCGGGCACGTGCTGCCAAAGACACGGAACGTGCCGTCGACGATGCCCAGCCCGGAAAAACTGAAGAGGTCGAAGTTCCTCGCGGACGCGTGGACACTCTGTCGCAGGCCTTCCCTGACGACGAACCTGTCTTTGCCTTGCCCGCGCACACGGTCGCTGCCCCCGCCACCTCCCTGGGGACCGCCGCCCCACACGTTGTGCTCAAAATTCGCCGCCGCAAATTCAACCAGCAGCAGTTTCATGCTGGCGAGATTGTGGTCACAAGGCGTCTGTTTCGCTCGGGTGACAGCGAGTATCTGCTGAACGGCAAGCTCTGCCGCCTCCGCGACATCCAGGAACTGTTTATGGGGACGGGCCTCGGCCCGGAATCCTACGCCCTGATCGAACAAGGGCGCATCGGCCAGATCCTCAGCAGCCGTCCCACCGATCGCCGCGCGATTCTCGAAGAGGCCGCCGGCATCACCAAGTTCAAGACCAAGAAGCGGCTGGCCGAGGCCCGTCTCGAAGACGCGAAGCTCAATCTGAACCGTGTCAATGACATCTTCGACGAAGTCACGCGCCAGATGAATTCGCTGAAACGCCAGGCGTCCAAGGCCGAGCGTTACGCCCGCCTGCGGGAAGAAATGCGAGCCAAGCTGCGCGTGGTTCTTGCCAGCAAGTTTGCCGCACTGGAACTGGAGGGCGCGGAACTGGACACTCAGCTGAATTTATTGGCCGAGGAGATGCAGCATCGCACCGAGGCTGTGCAGCAACTCGAGGCCGAGCACGGAGAACGCACGCAGCGCGGCTATTCCATTGAAGCTGAGTTGCGCGAGAACCGCGAGCGGATCAGCCAGATCGCGATGGAAATCGATCGCGCCCATGCCCGCCGCCGGCACAACGAAGAGCGCTGCGCGGAATTGCTGGTGCGGGCTGCGTCCTCTGACGCTGAACTGGCGCAGGCGCGCCACCGTCTCACCGCACTTGAAGCCGAGCGCGACTCCAACCGTCAGGTTCTGGAGTCAGCCGCTGGCGATTTGGCCGCGGCTCAGAATGACTTGGCCCTGTGTCAGCAGGAAGCCGCGACCGCCGCTGCAAACTTGGACGAGCTTGAACGCCAGCAGGAAGAGTCGCGCGTCGCAATCTTCGACACGGTGTCATCGGTTTCGCGGCTGCGAAACCAGCTCTCCCAAGCCGAAGAACGCATGGCTGGCACCGATCGCGAGGCGTGCCGTCTCGAGGCCGAGATCACCAACGCCAATGTCCAGGTAGAAACCTTCGGCGGCCAGCGCGGCCAACTCGCTCTTGAATTTGAGACGGTCAGCCAGCGCGTCAGCGGAATTACCGAGGAGATCAGCCAGCTTCGCCGACTGATTGAATCGAAGCGTCTGGAAGAAACCAAGGCCAAGACCCATCTCGATCTTCTGCGCGCTGAATATGCCACGGCTCTGGGTAGAAAGGGCTCGCTGGAGGCCGTGATCGCCGAGCACGGATATTCCACCGAGTCGGTACGCCGCCTCTTCCAGTCGGGCGTGATGCAGAGCGGGCTCGCTCCCGTAGGCGTGCTGGCCGATTTCCTCGAGGTTGAGCCTCGCTTTGAGCGCGTGGTCGAAGACTTCCTGCGCGACGAACTGAATTACATCGTCGTCAAGTCGTGGGACGCCGCCGACGAGGGCCTGCGCATGCTGCGGACCGATGTGGATGGACGTGCTACTTTCCTCGTGCATCCCGAGGACGCGCAGGCGAAGTTCTCGTTTGTACTCGACGAAGCCGCGCACTGCGCGCCGCCTGCCGCATCCATCCTCCCGTTAAAACACACGATTCGCGTGCTCAATGGCTTTGGCAAATCGCTGGAAGTGATTTTGCCCAAACTGCGCGACGGTTACATTGTGCCCGAGTCGAATGCCGCCCGCGGCCTCGCGCTCGAGAATCCCGAGGCATTTTTCCTCTCGCACTCCGGAGAATGCTTCCACAACGTGACCGTCACCGGAGGCAAGCAACGCGCCGAAGGCCCGCTTTCCATGAAGCGCGAATTGCGCGAGGTCCTGCGGCAACTGGAGGATCTGGAGCGCGCGCTGCGCGAAGAAGAAATCCGCGTGCTCACGCTGGGACGCGAGATCAAGGACTTCACTTCCCTGCTCGACCGTCTTGAGGGCGAAAAGCGGGAGGCCGAGCATCAGGCCATGACCTCCGGCCACATGCTGCACCAGCTCGAGTCAGAGATGGTCCGAGTGAGCGAGCGGCTGGACGTTTCACAGCTTGAGCTACAGAGGCTGGCAGCTGAGCGCACCGAATTGCAGAGCATCGTTTCTGCCCGGCAATCCGAGATCGCCGCGCTGGAAGAGACCCGCGCTCAACTGGAACAGCAGATTGCGGCTGGCCAGGAAGCTCTAGCCGAGTTCCGCCGGAAGCGCGAAGAGGCGGCCCACACCACGTCACAGCATGCTGCCCGCGTGGCCACTCTCGAGGAACGTCATCGCTCCGCGGCTGCCGTATTGCAGAGGATCGAATCGATCTTTGCCGAACTGGACAGCCGGGTTCTCGCCCTGGCCTCGCAAATCGACGCCGCCGCCGCTGAGAAGTTGCAGCGCGAGGCTGAGAACCAGCAACTCGAACAGCAAGCCGCGGACCTGGAAGCGGAACGCAATGCCGGGCAGGCACGTGAAGGATTGCTGCAGTTTGAAACCGAGCAAATCCGCGCCCGGCTGGCTGAGATTGACGACCTCCTGCGCAGCAGCCGGCAACTTCTTGACCAGGCGCGTGACCGGCGCGGTGAACTCTCCGCCGCTGCGGCCAAGCTGCAATCCGACGCACAATACATGTCGGAAACTTGCCTGAACGAACTCGGAATCGAACGCGACGCGTTGATGAGCGACACCACCCTGGCCACCGTCAGCGGCGACGAACTGGCAGTGGAGGACCAGGCCTATCGCGAGATGCGCGCCAAGCTTGAAGCCATGGGCCCGGTGAACATGATGGCGCTCGAGGAATACAAAGAAACTGCCGAGCGGCACGCGTTCCTTGAAACGCAGCGCAAAGACCTGATCGCGTCGATCGAAAATACGACGGCGACCATCCGGGAAATCGACCAGCTCTCTCGCCAGAAATTCGAAGAGGCCTTCACCAAGATCAACGAGAATTTCCAGGCCACCTTCAAGAAGCTGTTCGGCGGTGGGCACGCCTTCATGAAGCTGACCGACGAGGAAAACAGCGCTGAGAGCGGCATCGACGTAGTGGCCTCGCCTCCGGGCAAGCGCCTGCAGAGCGTGCTTTTGCTATCAGGCGGCGAAAAGGCCCTGACGGCCCTGGCTCTGCTGGTTGGCATTTTCCAGTACACGCCCAGCCCCTTCTGCATCCTCGACGAAGTCGATGCGCCGCTCGACGAGGCGAACATCGGGCGATTCACCGACCTTGTTAAGGAGATGAGCATTCAAACCCAGTTCGTGCTGATCACGCACAGCAAGAAGACGATGAGCATCGCCCCCGTGCTCTACGGCGTGACCATGCAGGAACCCGGCGTCTCCAAGCTGGTCTCAGTACGCTTTGGAGCCGCGTAGCGCGAGGCTTATTCCCTGCAATACAACTGAATACGTGTGATGCAACATGTATACAGCGAGGTAGATGCTATGGGGGAATCATCCGTCCTCACCCTGCGTCTCGATGCCAAACTTAATCAGCAGCTCGACCGGCTATCCAAGGCCACTAGTCGCAGCCGCTCGTTTGTCGCAGCGGAGGCGATCCGGGAATATGTCACGCTGAATCAGTGGCAAATCGAGGAAACGAAGAAGGCGGTCCTCGAAGCGGACCGCGGCGAATTTGCCAGCGAGGCGGAGGTCCGTAGAACTATGGGGAAATGGACCCGGCGTGCGCGTTAGGTGGCTTCGAACGGCTCTGGCCAACTTAAATGCCCGAGGCCGAATACATTGCGCGCGATAAGCCGCTGGCTGCAGCTCGAGTGGTGTCAACGATCAGAAAGACGGTGGAAGGGCTGCGGAGGCATCCTGGATTGGGTCGGCCGGGCAGGGTTCCTGGTACACGCGAACTGATTGTGCCGGGCACGCCCTACATAATTCCCTATCGCGTTCGCGAGGGTGCTGTAGAGGTACTTCGCGTCTTCGACGCAGCTCGCCGCTGGCCGGCGAAGTTCTAACAGCCGAACGTGCCGTCCCTGATATCCACTTCCCTCCTCAGCTTTTCCACAACCCGCACTCAACGAAACGCCCGCCCAGCCTACGTTTCTAGCCAGCCGTCCCTGTGTCAACGTTTTTCCCCTCAGTGAGATAGAGCAGGCTTGGAAGCGTTGTGATCACAGCCGTTGACAAATTTTTTTGACCAGCTAGAATACGCCACGCTCCTTGCCTGTAAGATTTCTCTATGAGCCCCAAACTTCTTGATCCCGTCCTTCTCCAGACTGATTTCCCTGATCTCCAGCTCCACGCCAGCGGCAAGGTTCGGGACGTTTACTATCTCGATAATGAGCATCTCCTGTTTGTGGCGACCGACCGCATTTCGGCCTTTGACTACATCCTGGCCTCGGGCATCCCCCATAAGGGACGCGTGCTGAGCCAGATTTCGCTGTTCTGGTTTGATTTTCTTTCCGACATTGTTCCCAACCATGTGATCACGGCCGATGTTGAGCGGTACCCGCAAGTGGTCCGTAAGTACGCCGACCGGCTGAACGGCCGTTCCATGCTGGTGCGGCGCGCCGAAATGTTCCCTGTAGAGTGCGTGGTCCGCGGTTACATTTCTGGATCTGCGTGGAAGGAATACAAAGCGACAGGAAAGGTCTGCGGCATCGACTTGCCCTCAGGACTCAAGGAGTCCGATGCCTTCCCCGAACCCATCTTCACGCCTGCAACCAAGGCAGTCAGCGGACACGATGAGAACATATCCTTCGAACAGATGACGAAGATCGTCGGCGAAGAAACCGCGACCCGCCTGCGTGACATCACGCTGAAGATTTACAGGAAAGCCGCCGCCTACGCGCGGGAGCGTGGCATTATCATTGCCGACACGAAGTTCGAGTTCGGGCGCACTGCCAAGGGCATTACCCTGGCCGACGAAGTACTCACGCCCGATTCATCCCGCTTCTGGCCGGCGGACAAGTACGCGCCCGGCCGGTCGCAGGAATCCTACGACAAGCAATATGTGCGCGATTACCTTGAAGAGATTCGCTGGAACAAGCAACCGCCTGCCCCGGCCCTGCCGGCAGAGGTCGCGCAGCACACCAGCGAAAAGTATCTTGAGGCTTACTTCCAGCTTACGGGGCGCAAGCTGGATGTATAACCTGACTGCCCCCGGCGGGAGAGCGTCATGAGCCCGGCGGATTGGTTCATTCTTGGCTTGATTGTCTTGAACGTGGTTTCGGCCGCCATTCAGGGATTCTTTGCGGAAGCCTTGACCATTGCCGGCCTGGTGATTGGCTACATCGTCGCCGCGTGGCAGTACGAGCACATGGCGGCCTGGCTCGCTACTTTTTTGAGGAACGTATGGCTGGCTGAGATCCTGGGCTTCCTGATCATCTTTTTTGCGATCGTGCTCCTGTTCGGAGCAGCGGCAAAGGTCGCGCGCTGGGTGATGAAAGAAGCCGGGCTTAGTGGATTTGACCGTTTTCTCGGCGGAGTCTTGGGGTTGCTGAAGGGCGGGCTGATGGTGGCGGTGATCCTGATGGGAATGACAGCGTTCACGCCGACTTCGAAGATGCTGGAGAACTCCGAGCTGGCGCCGTACTTCCTGGTCGTGGGCAGAGCCGCCATCTGGCTTGCACCCTCGCCGCTCCGGGCTCGTTTTTATCAGGGTTTGGATCTGCTTCATCGCGCCCCGCAGAACTTGACGGGCAGTCCCGCCTCCCGTCCGAAGTAGATGCGAAAAAAATTAGACTGCGAGAAAAGAGAGACGCACTGTGAAAGATCAATTGGAAGCACTCATCCTTCAGATGTACAAAAGCAACATCCTCTACTCGGAAGGTGTGCGCGAGTTCAAGAAGAGGTTCATCCTGACCGTGCTCCAGGAGAACAAGGGCAACCAGTGCCGCGCGGCGCGGGAGCTGGGCATGCACCGCAACACCCTGAGCCGCACCATCAACGAGCTCAAGATTGACGTTCGTCAACTGCGGGATGGAGTCAAGCGCCCGCCACGCAGCGCGCGGCCGATGACCCTGGAGAAGAAGGTAGTGCGCTAGCTGTGGGTTGAGCGCCTTTCTTCTGTTCCGGTGCGCCCCAAAAATTAAGGCAGCCCTTTCGGGCTGCCTTTCCTTTACCTTGAATCCAAACCCTTCAGTGGGCCGCGGGCTTGCGGCGCACTGGAGGCTTCTTGGCCGGCGGCGGCGCAGCCGCCTTCAGCAGTCTCCCCTTGTCCATCACCATCATGAACGGATTCGCCGTGTAAGAAGCTGGCTCACCCTGGAAGTCGAAGCTTGCTCCCTCTTTCGGCTGCATTTTGACTGGAACTGAATCTTCGAAATTCAGCGTAATGTCTGCCTTCTTGGCCTCGATGTCGTCCGAACTGCCGGCGATCTGGAATTGCGTGGCCGTCACGGAGATGACCGTGCCATTCATCTGCACTGCCTTGCCCTTGATGGCATTCCAGACCGTGTCCTGATCCTCCTGCGTGCCGTTGGAGAGGACGAACTCCCACTGCGCGAAGTCCATCTTATCCGGCGTCGTCTCCTGCACCATCTTGTGCGCCTGCTCGGCCGGAGTCGGTGCAGGTTTAATCGGAGGTTGCGCTGCGTTAGCCTTGGCGGCAGCGATTATGTCAGCCCACCCGTCATCTCCGCCGTGGAAATGGATGTATTGCGAACGCGCGTACTTCTCAATCTGCGCTTGAGCCTGCGCAGGAGCGATCGCCGCCGCCCGGGCTGCGGTCCAGATGCCCGGGACTGCATTGGCCGGGTCGACCGGCGTCTTGGGATCAACAGGGGTTAGATATGCCAAGGCCAGCGGATATACCACGCTGAAATCTTGCGGGTTCGCGTCAACGACTGACTTCAGCTTCGTGATCGCGCAAGCGTAATCTTTGGCCTGAAGGCAAGCAATCCCTTCGGCGGCTCCGAAGATGCCCGCCATCTGCTCCTTCATCTTTTTGAGGTCTTCTGGCTTTGTGCCTTCGGGATTGAACTTCGGCAGGCAATCATCCCCCTGCTTCCCGTATTTATTGGCATCAGCCAAAAGCTGCGCCGCATTCGGGTCGCCGCCCTGAGCCCTCAGGCGGTCGAAGTATGCCAGCAGAGCCAGTGCTCGCACGTTGCAGGTGTCGGCCGTCACCAACTTCACAGCCGTGTCCGTGGTTTTTTGCGCGTTCCCCGTCTGCTGGTAAGCGCCCATCAGGATTTCCAGCGCCTGGTTCTTCATGACGCTGTTGGGGTACTGGGTGATAAACGCTTCCAGGCCGCTGATCTTCGCGGTGGCATCCGTCTGCTGCACTGCGCCTACGTAGGCGTTGTACTCGGCAGGATCTTTAATGACCGGCGCCTGAGACGCAGGCGCCGCCGGCTGTCCTTGTGCTGGTTGCTGCGCCGGCTGCGCAGCATCCTGAGCGGTTGCTACTACAGCGAACCCAAGCACAACCGTGACCAGAATCTTTTTCATCAGTATGGCTCCTCGGATCTTCGGGAAATGGCTCTTCGGGAAACGTATTCTCTTGCGACTGCAATGACTGCATTCCGCCTGGACCGCTTGTGCTCTGGATCCTGCTTTGGAATGCCGGGGCTTCCTGGCAGGGGGCCCCGAGAACAGGGGTAACCTGCGACATCACAGGCGGTTGACCCTTTATTCCCGGTTGGCGGGATTATAAGTACCTCTCCCAACGAAGGCAAGCCACTTCCGTGTCATCCTCCTCATTATTGTTTAAGATGCGAGTACCGGCCCTGGCGGATGGCCTGCCGCAGGCCACGCGCACGGGTCAACCCGACTCGCGGAGGTTTTTTCTAATGGACACCAGGCAACCTTTGGACGGGCAGGTCGCCGTGGTTACCGGAGCCGGCCGCGGCATCGGCGCGGCCATTGCGCGCAAACTGGCCAGCATGGGCGCAGCCGCCGTGTTGTGTGGACGCACGCCATCGGATCTCCAAGCCACGGCGAGGGACATCACCGAAGCCGGAGGCCGGGCCGAAGTCGTTGCATGCGATGTCATGGAGATGCATCAACTGGAGCACGCCGCAGCGCGCGTCCAGGCCACCTTCGGGCGCACCGATGTCCTGGTGAACAATGCCGGAGTTGGGGGCTTCCATGACCCGCTCCACATGCTGCTTCCGGAAGACTGGGAGCGCATCCTCAACACCAACCTGCGTGGCGTCTACTACGCCATCCGCGCATTTGCCCCCATGATGATTCATGCCTACTCCGGGCACATCATCAACATTTCTTCCCTCGCCGGGAAGAACGCTCTGCCGAATGGCGCCGCCTATGCCGCCTCGAAGTGGGGGCTGAATGGGCTGAGTTACTCGGTGGCCGAAGAACTTCGCGGCCATAACATCCGGGTGAGCATCGTTTGTCCCGGCTCCGTCGATACCGAATTAAGCCCGCACGCCGGCAAAGATCCACGCAAGATGCTCCAGCCCGAGGATGTGGCCCACGCGGTAGCCATGCTGGTGACCCAGGCGCCGCAATCGTTTGTCAGTGAGATTCTGCTGAGGCCGACGCAGAAACCGTAGAGCTGGACCTCAGACGTCAGACCTCGGGCCTCAGCAAAATCGGGAAGTCTGAGGTCTGAGGTCTGAGGTCTGAGGTCTGAGGTCTGAGGTCTGAGGTCTGAGACTCTTACTTCTTGAACAGATTCTCAAACGCCTGCCGCGCGTCGTTGGGCCGTAAGCTCGCCGGAGTGGAAGTCTCTTTCTCCCGGGTCACCCGAATCTCATACAACGCGCATTCGTTGCGCGCATCCTTCTTGGCGATTCGCTCAGGCACCGGCTGCATGCATTCAAACCGGCTCCCCGGATCGAAGTACATGCACTGCTTGCAGGAGTGCAGCTCGAAACCGCACTTCGGACACTTGTCGCCGGGAGAAGTTTGCAGCACCGTGCCGCACTGTGTGCACCGCGATACTGCCCGCGTACCGGGCAAATTGACCGGCCTGGGCCCGAAGGTGTTGTCCCTTTTCGGTGGCGCCTGGCCTGACTTCTCGCCCCCCTTGCGCGGTTCTTCCCCGCGGTCCTGATAACCATGTTGACGGTATTTTCGATCGGACACACGAACCTCCCCAAGCACGTGGCTGGTATTGTCTCGCCGGAGCGGCGGCGCGGCAAGTGCCAGACCAGTCTTTTCATTCCCACCGGCGGTTGGCCGCTCGTGGCATCCTTGTCGCTGCCCTGGGTGCTCCCGACTCCGGGACTCGTACAATGGAATGATGATTCACGAAATGCTGCCCGTCGGCCCGCTCCAGTGTAATTGCTCAATCATCGGGGATGAGACCACGCACGAGGCGATGGTCATCGATCCAGGCGATGATATTGAAGACGTTCTTGCCATCATCCGCAAACACGGTCTGCAGGTGAAGCAGATTGTGATTACCCACGCCCACATCGACCATGTCGGCGGAGCGATGAAGCTGCGAACTGCGACCGGCGCCCCGATCCTTCTGAACCAAAACGACTACGCCCTGCTGAAGATGCTCGATGTGCAGGCCGCATGGATCGGCATGGCCACACCCGACAAAGTGGAAATCGACCACAGCATCGCCAGCGGCGAGACCGTGAGCGCGGGCTCGCTCACCGCCAGCGTAATGCAGACGCCCGGGCACACGGAAGGAAGCATCTGCCTCTATTTTCCCACCGAGAAGACACTGATCGCTGGCGACACGCTGTTCGCCGGCTCCATTGGACGTACCGATCTGCCGGGCGGATCGTATCAGAAGATCATGCGATCGCTGCACGACACCGTTCTCGCCTTGCCCGACGAAACTGTCGTCATCCCCGGCCATGGTCCAGTCACGACGATCGGCGAAGAGCGCCTGACGAACCCGTTCCTCATCAAGCGCTGAGGAAGTCCTTCGCTCACTTCTTCTTGCCCAACCTCTCCGCGAAGCCGCGCAGCGCTGTCTGCACTTCCGGAGTCCACCACATTTCGACGATCTCCGCGATTTCGCGCTCGACCCCCCGGTTGAAGATATCCACCAGGTCCGAGCGGGCCTGTGTCCGGGTGGATAGCATCGCTTGCCGTGGAAGCACCAGCAGGCTCTTGCACCACTCTACCGCACGGGCGACGACGAAGTCTGGCGGCGCCAGCTCCTCGACGAATCCGATGGCTTCCGCCTCCGCAGGTGAGAACAACGCGCCGCTTACCGCTCGCGAAGCGTTCCGCGATCCCACCTGCCGCCTGAATGCCTGGAAAATCACTGGCGGCAGAGTCAGACCGACCTGCACTTCGTTAAGCCCGACTTTCCAATTCCCTTCCGCCATTACTCTCCAGTCGCAGAACAGTGCCAGCACTGCCCCTCCCGCGGGGGCGTGGCCCGTAATCGCCGCCGCAACCGGTATCGGCGAACATGCCAGGGTTCCCAAGAGTCCGTAGAAATCACGCCACATCTTAGCCATCGCGGTACGGTCCAGCGTCAGTAAAAGCGGCACGTCCAGGCCAGCGGAGAACATTCCAGGCGATCCGGAGAGCACCAGTGCTCCGATGCCCTGACGTGGTCCGTCCTCAACCGCACGTTTCAGTGTGGCTATCAGTTCCGGAGACAACGCATTCGCCGGTGGACGGCTCAGGCGCAACTCCCGCACGCCTTCGTGCTCAATCGTGGTAATCATTGACTCGTTCTCCATCAGCAGGATGGTATCCGCCACGCTGCTGTGTGTGCAGCTAGTGTGCTGTCCCGGAAATACGTGGCATACATCCACCCTGTCATCCTGAGCAAAGCAAAGGACCATGCAATTGACTGCTCAATGCAGAGGTCTTTCGCTTCGCTCAAGATGACAGCCCATACTTATGCTGCGAATTTCGGAACACCACAACTAGGAGCTCAGAACATCCAGGATCCTGCGCACGCCCTCGCTAAATTCCTCTTTCGGCGTGATCAGGCTGAGCACCAGGTATCCGTCACTTGGAAAATCAAAAAAATGCCCGGGATGCACCAGCACCGATTTCGCTCGTAGCAGTTCTATGGCCAGCTCCTCGTCAGACTTCGTTACCGGCACGCGCAGAATCGCGTACCATCCACCTTCCATGCTCAAGCCTTGGCACGTCTTCTGCGGTGCGAGCTGGCGGTCAAGTTCAGCCAGATTGCCGAGCACTCTATTCTGCAACTGTTCTTGAATATTCCTCCGCATCCCGAGCAGCGCCGGAGTCGCCCATTGAATGGGAGCATTCATCGAAAGGTAGGTGTCGGCAATGATCTCCAGCCGCGCCAGCGCCGCTTCGGATTCAGGCCCGCTGGTCGCAACCCATGCGACTTTCATCTGCGGCAGTGCCGCAATCTTGGACAATCCGCTGAGCGTAAACGTCAGCACCTCGCGGTTCGCCGCAAAACTCTGGCGCGGCTTCGCGTCATGCGCATAATCGAGAAAGACTTCATCGGCAATCAATGCCAGCCGGTGTTCGCCGCAGAACTTGTTCAGCAACTCGAGTTCGTGCTCCTGTACATAGGAACCCGTCGGATTGTTGGGATGAACAACCACCACGCCGCGCGTCCGCGGCGTAACTGCCTTCTCTAGTGAAGGAAAGTCCATCTGCCATCCGTGATCGTAGATCAGCGGATAGGGCACCAGCCGGACATCCTCGAGATCGGCCAAAAAATCGAACAGGGGGTAGCTCGGCTTGGGCACGAGCAATTCGTCGCCAGCATTGCACAACAGCCGGAAGACGTAGGAATAACCCTCGCTGGTGCTGGTGGTCAAAATCAGTTGCTCAGCGTCGAAGGCAGGAATTCGATGCTGTTCGCGGTAGTATCCAGCCACCGCTTCGCGAGCCTCACGCAGACCTTTCGACTGCGGATCGTAGTGCGTTGCACGGGGATCGGCTAGCGCCGCCAGAATCGCCGGCGTATCGTACTGGAGCCCTACTCGGGTTGGGTTTGACGCTGCGAGGTCGAGAAGCCTGGCACCGGCAGCCCGCACCTGTTCCAGCGCCTGCGTGAAGCGGTTCTGCGCCAGCTTCCAGTTGGTGCGAGTGGAGAACATGCGTGGCTCATCATAACAACCGGGAAACGACAAAAGGCAGATACGGATTTTCACGAATCTTCACGAATTTCCTGAGGCCCTTCTGTTTTATCCCTGTGAATCCGTGCAGATCCGTGGCGCCCTTGGAAACTACTTCTTCTCTGCGGCCTTGGTCAGCAGCATGATCAACACTCCTGCTACCGCGGCAATCCCCATCAGGGAAAACAGCCTTCTCATGTCAGTCTGCAGGTCCGCAAGCTTGACCAGGTCGAGGATATAGAGGCTGAACAGCAGCGCCGCCAGCACGACGGCGATCATGGCAACCAGCAGCAGAAATTGTTTAATCATTTCTCACCCGAGGCCAGGCTAGATTATTCACCACGCCTCCACCGAAGAGAAGTGCGCAATGAGGTGACCAGAACTCGAGGATTGTCATCCCGAACCCGGCGAAGCAGGGTGAGGGACCTTAGGTTGGCGCGGACCGTCGATGCTGTGGACGAGTATGTTGCTGCCGCGTGCTTCTGAATGGTTCCAGCTCACAGCATCGACCCGGCCGGCTGACGTAAGGTCCCTCACCCGGCTTCGCCGCCTTCGGGATGACATCATGCTTGGAATTGTTCCGTCCCGCCGACGCCCCGTAGTGTCTCTCCGCTCACTACTTGCCGAAGGCCTCTTTATTCACCACATACGGCATCTTCATGATGTCGCCGCCGTAGTTCTCTTCCAGCACGTCAATGAGTCCTTGCACGCAACGGCCCGCCATCCCCTTGTTAGGGTCGGTGGACAACCTTGTGATGCGCGCTGCGCTAGCGAAGTGGGGCATCAGACGGCATCGGTCAGCAATGGCGGGGTCGCGCAACGGTGAATCTGTGGGGAGCGGCTCGGTCGCGTAGACATCGAGCGCGGCCCCGGCGATCCAATTCTCCCGCAGGGCACGCGCCAGTGCGGTCTCATCGACGACCGGCCCCCGCGAAGTGTTGACCAGCATCGCAGTGGGTTTCATCAGCCGCAGTGTCTGCTCGTTGAACAGGTGATAGGTGGGTGTCTTGCTTTCGCCGGCGCGCAGCAGAGGAACATGCACGCTGACGAAGTCGGCATGGCGCAGCGCTTCCTCGAACGACACATACTTGATCCACGCCCGTTCCCGGCTGAGACCGCGCGCGTGGCGAAGATTGGCGATCTCCTGGATCGTTTTCACATAGTCATGGTTTTCGTAGGCCGGGTCGTAACACAGGATGTTCAGATCGAAGCCCACGCATTTCTTGATGAATGCCAGCCCGATCCTTCCCGTCCCGATAACCGCGACAATCTTGCCCGTGACTTCGTCGCCCAGGAATGGCAGGTAAGGATGCCAGTATCCCCACTGGTTCTCGCGCGTGAGGTGCTCGGCTGGCCACATCCGGCGCGCCAGCGAGCCCAGCATGAAGAAGGCAAACTCCGCCGTCGCCTCGGTCAGCACGTCGGCAGTGTGCGTGAAGGGAATCTTGTAGCGGTTGGCGTCAGCGCGATTGATGTTGTCGAAGCCGACTGCGATCTGCGCCACCACCTTCAAGTGGCTCTTGCCCGCCCTGAAAACTTCGGCATCGATCTGGTCCCGTAAGGTCGTGATCAGGCCGTCAATGCCTGATTTCACCTTCTCAACGATCAGGCTCTTCGGCGGCGCCTCCGGCTGGGGATAGACTTCCACCTCGTACCCCCGGTTGCGCAGCAAGTCGATCGCTTCCCCAATATCGCAGGTGGCAAATACGCGGAATTTCTTCTTCATGTTCTTCTGTGGAATCACTGCAGACGAATCGAGTCGTGCACACCGCACCCCGCGGTGCAGACCATCGAAAATATCATACGGGATCAACCGCCGTGCGCGCTGTTATGCGAAATCGCAGCTTTCACGAAATGCAAGCGTCCCGAAGGGACGCCTGAGAATAGCCCGGCGTTTCAACGCCGGGAAGACTTGGTTAAATGGGATTCCGTCCCGTTAGGGACGGCTGAAACTGTGAGCACATTCCGATGATTTCAATCGTGCCTACGCCACGAGGTCGAAAGGGCGGCTTACCCGCTGAAGTGGCGGGCTATTTTCAGCCGTCCCTCCGGGACGGTGCGATACGTACCCTGATTCTTCCAGATGCTAACCGGGAACTAACCACCGAGACTCCACGCGTGCAGGGAGCCAGCTGCTAGCGCATTCCCGCGAAGAAGAGATGCTCACGCTCTTCCTTCTGCTCCGCCAGGCGCTTCTTTCTGATCGCGATCAACTCGACAGCCTTCTGCGCAATGTGCTCGGCGCTCACCTCGAATTCCTTGATCAGTTCCCAGGGCGCCCCGGAATCGCCAAAACGGTCCTTCACTCCGATGGCTCCCGTGATCACAGGCAACCCGTAGAGTTGCGGGCTCTCTGTGAGGACCGCGCTCACCCGCCACGCCAGTGCTCCGATCTGATGCTCCTCGGCGGTGATCACGAGTCCAGTATCGTGAGCCGCGCGGATAATGGCTTCGGTATCGATCGGCTTGAGCGTATGCAGGTTGATGACGCGAGTCTCGTATCCGAAGTCGCTCTTCAGGATGTAGGCTGCGCGCATGGCCTCTGGCACCATGGGTCCGCAGGCGATGATGCTCAAGTCTTCGTTCTCGTTCTGGTACGACGATGCCAGCGTCGTGTCGAAAGCCTGCAAAAAGTCCGGTCCCTCGCGGCGCAGGCGGATCACGTTGGCCTGGCCGAAGACAAACGGAGTCTTCTCATCGCTGACGATGGGCGTGGCCTCGCGTGCGAAGCGGATGTATTTCGGGCCGACATGCTTCAGCAACAGGTAGTTCGTAGCCTTGCGAGTTTCGACCACGTCGCAGGGAACCACCACCGACATGTTCGGCAGACCTTCCATGGCGAACAAGTCTTCCAGAGCCTGGTGGGTGGCGCCATCCGGTCCCACCGACACGCCGCCGTGAGCCCCCGCAATCATCACATTGAAGTTGCCGTAGCAGACGGATGTCCGAATCTGATCCAGATTTCGGGCTGCGGCAAACGTGGCGTATGTGCCAAGCACGGGCAACTTCCCTTCCTTGGCCAGACCCGCCGCGGCGGACGTGGCGGACTGCTCGGCGATCCCCATGCTGATCCACCGGTTCTTGCGCCCGGGCTTGTTGGCATAGAAATCGCTGATGGTGATTGATCCGGAAATGTCCAAGCCGAGACACACGACGCGCTCGTCATCGCCATTCTCCGCCAGCGATTGTCCGAAGCCCTTGCGCGTGGGCTCCATCTTCACCTTCATCTTGTCGCCGGCGTTCCACCAATAGTCGCGCGTAAACTTCGGCATCTTGGCATCGAGCTTGCACTCTACCTCCACCTGATACTGCTTTGCTTTCTCGAGCAACTGCTCGACCGGAATGCGCTGGCTGAGACCAAGTTCCTCCAGCCCCTTTTTCAGCTCGTCAAGATTCGGCGACTTCCCATGCCAGCCCGCCTGATCCTGCATGAAGCTGACGCCCTTGCCTTTGACGGTGTCGGCGAGAATGAGCACCGGCTTGCCGACGCCAGCCTTCGCCTGCTGCAGGGCATCCACAATCTGTTCCATGTTGTGCCCGTCGATGCGCAGGACGTCCCAGCCAAAGCTGAGATACTTTGCGGCCAGCGGTTCAACGTCCATCACATCCTTGACCCAGCCATCAATCTGCAGGCGGTTGCAGTCGACGATGCCGATCACGTTGTCGAGCTTGAAGTGTCCGGCCTCCATTGCCGCTTCCCAGATCTGCCCTTCCTGCTGTTCGCCATCGCCCATCAGGCAGAAGATCTTGTGAGGCTTCTTGTCCATTTTGGCCGCCAGCGCAAGGCCCACCGCAATACTCAATCCCTGCCCCAACGAGCCGGTGGAGACTTCGACGCCCGGCAACTTGAGCCAATGGGGATGGCCTTGGTAGGGCGATCCCAACTTGCGAAGGGTGACGACTTGGTCAACCGGGAAAAATCCGGCAAACGCCAGCCCGAGATAGAGGTTCGGGGCCTTGTGCCCAGTCGACCAGATGATGCGGTCACGGCCATCCCAGAAAGGATTGTGGGGATCGTGGTTCGCGACCTTAAGGTACAGGGCGGCGGTGATGTCCATGGCAGAAAGAGTGCCGCCGGCATGGCCCGACCCGGCAGCGTGCAGAACCACCAAGTCATAGCCACGCATCAGGTTAGCTGCGTCTCTTAGTTCTTCAGTGGAATAATCCCGAATAGGTTTACCGCTGGCGGAATCGATCAGAGCCACGGTTTACCCTCCCGGCGCCTGCCAAAAGGCGCGCACAACGAGCTATACGGAGGGTAAGGCGTTGGCTGGAGGAGAGGCTGTGACGGGAATCACAATTGTGGGTGACCAGGTTGTGTGGCGCGGGCGCCCTCGCCCGCGAAGCGCTAGGAACCGGATTCAGGGGTAATAGAACAGTTTCCAAATTGGCCCACGGCCGACTCGGGGTTTTGCAGGCAAGGGGTTGCCACAACAAGAGACGCTGGACAGGTTTCGCGGGCGAGGGCGCCCGCGCCACATGTACACCCTACTCGAACTTCCAGCGGGTGGTTTTGCCGATAAATTCTTTCTCCCACTGGCCGAACACAACCCGCGGCCGCACGGCAAAGACCGGCTCTTTCATCGACAGGATGTCATCCTTCATCGAGGACATGTCGAAGTTGTACTTGCCATTGTACCTTGCCAGGAGCTTACGGCGAGCCGCGACGTCGGCAACCTCCGCGATGCCTTCGACAATGACTGCCTCATGCGCATGCTCGGTGCACACGACGCAGTTCGGATTCTCTGCCAGATTTCTTGCCTTGCGCGACTTGCTGCCCGTGCTGAACAGCAGGCGCCCATCCAGCCACAGGCCCCAGACGACCATGGTGTGCGGGGAACCGTCAGGCTTCACGGTCGTAATCCAATAGTTGTGCGATTTCTTCAGGCGCTGCTCCGCCCAGGTCCAGGGAAGCAGTCCCTCGTTGCCTGAGGGCAGGCCATACCCGGGCATGTGCGGACGGCTGGCCTTCGGCTTCGGGGTTTTGGTCGTTGGCATGCGGCACCCCGCACGAGAAGAGAACGATATCAGTTACAGGTTCTTCTTCGTCCACTCCTGAATGCGGTCCAGGGCTCCCTGCAGGTTCTCCAGCGAGTTGGCGACGCTGAAGCGCAGGTAGCCTTCGCCGAACTCGCCAAATGCAGTCCCCGAGAGCGCCGCCACCCCTGCCTGTTCAAGAAGCGCATCAGCCAGGGGCTTGGATTTCCATCCGGTCGCCGTCACGTTGGGAAACACATAGAACGCGCCCTTGGGTAAGCGGCATGAGAAGCCTTTGATCTTGTTCAATCCTGCGACAAACACGTCGCGCCGGCGTTGAAACTCATCGCGCATGCGATCCACCGAACTCTGATCGCCGCGAATCGCCTCAATACCCGCCACCTGTGTAAAGCTCGCCGTGCATGAATTCGAGTTGGTCATCAATCGCGTGATGTGTACCGCGAGGTCCGGACGCATCACCCCATAGCCCATGCGCCACCCCGTCATGGCATAGGTCTTCGAGAACCCGTCGAGCAGAATAGTGCGTTCCTGCATCCCCGGAACCGTCATGATGGAAAAGTGCTGTCCGCCGTCAAAGAGCAAGCGGCTGTAAATTTCGTCTGAGAGCACCAGGATGTTGCGATCGCCGATTGCGTCGGCGATTCGCTCGATGTCCCGGCGCGCCAGCACGCCGCCAGTCGGATTTTGCGGCGAATTCAGGATGATCAGCTTGGTGCGGTCGCTGATGAGAGACGCCAACTCGCTTACGTCAAGCGAGAAGTCGCGTTCCTCGCGCAGTTGGATGGGCATCGCGTGCCCGCCCACGTAACGGATCATCGACTCGTAGATCGGAAAACCCGGGTTGGGATAAATGACCTCATCTCCCTCATCAATCAAAGACAGGATCGTAAAGAAAATAATGGGCTTTCCGCCGGGAACAACCACCACCTCATCACTTGTGACCTTCACGCCGCGCGTACGGCTGACGTATTCGGCCAGAGCCTGGCGCAGGTCAGGCAGACCCGCCGAGGGCCCATAGTGGGTCCAGCCCTTGCGCAAGGCTCCCACCCCGGCCTCCACCACGTTCGACGGAGTATCAAAATCCGGTTCGCCAATTTCCAGGTGGATGATGTTCTTCCCCTGACGTTCCAGGGCACGCGCCTTGTTCAGGACCTCGAAGGCGGTTTCGGTGCCCAGCCTCGACATGCGTCCGGCAAGGCGCAGTTCGTACTGAGTGGCTTTTTCCATGACGGCAAACTCCTCGCAACGGCAAACGGCACATTATACGCCCCAATTCGTGAGCGATCTGTGCGCCGGGGATTGCCGATGGTGGGTCGGGTTCACGAAGAAGAACAACGAACAATGAATCACGAGGACACAAGGTTGCACGAAGGTTTTGGCTTCTGCGGTTTCCTTCGTGTACGTCCTTCGTGCTCGAGTTCAGCAACTGCACCCCTACCGCATCAGACGAGGGTAAACTGCAGGGGCACCTTTCCCACGACGTGATCCTGGAGAAGATTATGAACTCATATCTCGACGAGCTTTACCGGCATCAGGAATGGGCTGACGCGGAGCACTGGCGCGCATTTGAGGCGCATCCTGGGACGCTTGACGACAAGGCAATCGCAGAACGCCTGCTCCACATCCACCTGGTGCAGCATGGGTTCTTGTGGGTGACTGCTCCGCTGCGGCCTGAGTTCGCCTTCAAGAAGCTGGAAGACTTCCCCAGTATGTCGGATCTGAAGAGGTACGGGCGGCAGGGTCTCGAAGAATTGTGTGAGCGATTGAAGAATACGGATGAGGGCCGCATGGAGGAATTAGTCGAGGTGCCGTGGTTCAAACCGCCGCTGAAGATCAGCGTGCGCCTTGCGCTGACGCAGTGCGCGATGCACAGCCACTATCATCGCGGACAGAACGCAACCCGCCTGCGCGAATTGGGCGGCACGCCGCCCATGGCCGATTTCATCATCTGGCTGCGCGACGGCCAACCCGCCCCGCGGTGGAGTTGACTGTTGAGATGTTCAGCGTTTCGTGCCGGAGGCACGGCCGAAAATAGCCCACCGCTTCAGCGGTGGGAAAGGCCAGGGGCCTCCGCCCAGTCCCGGAGGGACCACTGAAATCCTTCCCTATCCCCAAACGTACTTTGGATCGTACTCGATGGCGTGCTTCTTCAGGAACGCGAGGAATTCGTCCTCGAAGCCGTGCGTGCGATGATGCTCAGCCTGAGAATTGATATAGGCGGTGGTGTTGGTCTGCTGGGAAATTCCCACGGTGAAGGCGCCATAACCCTCCTGCCATGCGAAGTCGCCCGGAGCGGTGTCATTCATCCACTTGGAAGAGCCGCCTTTCAGCAACTGCATCGCCTTCGCCAGCGGCATGGTTGCAGGAAGGAACAGGAGGATGTGCACATGATTTTCCGTTCCGCCAATCGCAATTGCCTTGAATCCGTTTTTTCGGGCAATGCCTCCCAGGTAGGACCAGAGTTGGGGGAGTTTCTCGGGCTTTATCGCATTGCGGCGGCCTTTGGTGGAGAAGACGCAGTGCACCAGGTCGGAAACGTAGGTGTGCGACATGGCGGGCCTTGCAGTCGTCCCTCCGGGACTGGTGACAACGGGTTGATGATTACCCCCCTGAAGGGGTGGGCTATTGGCGGTGGTCCCTCCGGGACCTTTCATCTGGTTGTCGTTTAGCTTAACCGATCCTTCTCGTTGTCGTTTTCCTGGTGCGTTCCCTTTTTTCCGGCCTTTGTGGCCTGCTTTCTAACATGGAAGTGATCACTCCCAACAACGGGCGCCAGCCCTGGGCTATCCAGGGTAGCCTCACTGACGCGCCCTGAGCAGATGTCCCTCTGTCCCTCACTCACGTGGGGAGGTTGCGGGGGCCGGGGGTTTCCTAGGACCGCGCGGCTTTACATCCGGCACCTACCCTTCCAGAGTAGGGGATGGGTCCCTGTGGACGAAAAGGGCGGATGTCACACGGTGGGGATTCGACTGTGGAAAACTTATCAGGAAAAAAGCATTGAACCGCAAAGTTCGCGAAGGAACGCCGTCAAGAACGCTAAGAAAAGCTAGTGTCTCTTACTCGGAGACGCTGTGTTCTTCGTTTTGCGAACGAAGCACGCGGTCGACGGAGTAGGGTGCCCGTCGGCTGGGCTCGTGGTAGTGGCGAACCTGCATTTCGCCCAGCAGACCGATGGCGAGCAGGTTCAGGCCACCGAGCAGCAGGCCGAGAGCTGCCATCATGAGCGGTCCGTGGTCGGCCATCACCGGCACATGGCGCAGGAACTTCTCCGCTGCCAGCCAGACCACGATGCCGCTGCCACCAAAAATGCTGACCATACCGAACGTGCCAAAGAAGTGCAGGGGCCGCGAGAGATAGCGCAGCAGGAATCGGATCGTCAGAAGATCAAAAAACACGCGGAAGGTGCGGGTGATCCCATAATGTGAGACCCCGCGTTCGCGGTTCACATTGCGGATGGGCACTTCGCAAATCGACGCTCCATGCCACGAAGCCAGAGCCGGAATAAACCGGTGCAACTCGCCGTACAGCGGCACCTGCTCCAGAATGTCGCGCCGGTAGGCCTTGAAGGTGGTGCCGAAATCATGAATATCGACGCCGCTCAGCTTAGCCATCATCCAGTTGGCAATGCGCGAAGGAATACGCCGCATCCAGAAGTTGTCCACGCGCACTTTGCGCCAGCCGCTGACGATGTCGTACCCCGCCGCAATCTTTTCCAGAAATATCGGGATGTCGGCAGGATCATGCTGCAAATCGCCATCCATGGCGATGATGTACTCTCCGCGGGCATGGTCGAAACCGGCAGCCAGGCCGGCGGTCTGTCCAAAGTTGCGGCGCAACTTCACGACCGTCACACGGCTGTCCACAGCCGCGATTTCGCGCAGCATGGCAAAGGTGTGGTCGCTGGAGCCGTCGTCCACCAGCACGATTTCGAAGCTTTCCCCGTGCGCCTCCATCACCGCTTTCAGGCGGTCGTAGAGGTCGGTGACGTTCTCCTGCTCGTTGTGCAGTGGGACGACTATGGAGTACTTGGGCACGTTTTTTTATTATAGCGTGAAAAACCAGTTCTCAGTTCCCGGTTCTCAGTCATCCCGGAAGTAACAGGGCAGTTCGCAGTTCGCAGTTGTCAGTGTCAGTTTCGGTTCGTAGTTCTCGGTTCTTGGTTCTAGTCATTCCGGAAGCAATTCCGGGGACAGCCGGGGCCGGTGTCGTTTCACAACTGACGAGATGCGCGCGGGATGCTTCGCTCCGCCTGAAGGACGGCTGCGCTCAACATGACGCCTCATCAAGGCGGCTGCGAGCGACGCCAGAACAGTTGGGTTTACTGAGAACCGAGAACTGAGAACTTGCTCTCCTACTCCTTCAGCTTCAGCCTGGACTTGTTATCTTCCATAAAGGTCTTGATGTCCTCAGCGGCGCCCAACAGCCGGTTCCATTGCTCGTAGTACAGGGTGACGGGAAAACGGCCCAGCCCGTACACACTGACGCCGCCTTTTTCGCCGACCTTAAAGATCAGGTCGCCGCTGCGTTTCTTGGTCTCTACTTCCTTTTCCAACTGTGACAGGCGTGCCTTGAGTTCCTCGTACGTTGGTTCTGCCATATGTTCCCTCGCGTATGAGATCGTTGTATTTTCGACCAACTTAGCCTCGTGCGGTTGGCCGTGATTGCCCGTTCCTATAGTAACGTGCCCCTTATTGCCTTGTGGTAGGCAACCGTTATAGCCTCGGTGCATCTATCCCGATGCAGGAATGGATGCCCCGGATTATTTCGATGGTCGGCAAGCCTTTGCCTGTCCTCGATGCTATGGACGAGCTTGCGGAGCCTGACTGCTAGAATGACCAAACTACTCTTCTGGTGCCGGTAGGATTTGAATTCAGACAAGATGGTGTTTTCAGGGTCGAATTGGGGAAGGATTACCGTTGCCGGAATCGGAATGGAAAACGGAAAACTCAGCTGAAGCATTCGCATCTCAACATACAGAGGGGGAAGATACTGCTTGCGTTCGTTTCTGTCGCTGGTTCTTATTCTGTTCGTACAAACTTTGTGGGCGCAAGAGCGCGGTTTATCCCTGGCGCCAGCCGTAACTCCGGAATCTGCTGAAACGTCGTCGCCTGATACGCATAGCCCCCAGCAGGCCTCTCCGCCGGAACCATCTGGGACATCGAGCGCTGGCGGCAATACCCAACGGTCCGATGCGAAAGCTCCAGGCCAAAGTGTGGAGCCTGCGGATCAGGGCACTCCCGACAAACAGCAACCCAAGCGAATCCTGGGCGTGATGCCCAATTTCCGCGCGGTCAGCGCCGGCGCACACCCACCTCCGCCCACGCCGAAGCAGGCCTTCATGATCGCGACCCGGAACAGTTTCGATTACTCGTCTTTTGTCTTCGTGGGTATCACCTCGCTCATGGCTGAGGGGTCCAATGCGCACCCGCAGCTCGGGAAAGGCATTGCCGGATATGGGAGATACTACTGGCGAGGCTGTCTCGACAAGACGGACGGCAACTACCTCGTCATCTTCGCACTACCTTCAGTGTTCCATCAGGACGAGCGGTACTACGCCATGGGTAAGGGCGGCTTCTGGAAGCGCGCTGCTTATTCAGCTTCTCGCATTGCGATCACACCCGACTATCACGGACACAATAGCTTCAATATCTCCGAACTTCTGGGTAGGGGCATGGCGCAAGGAATCTCGATCGCGTATTACCCCAGCAAGAGCCGGACGGCCGGGGCGCTCGCCACGAGGTATGGATACGCGATTGGCCGGGACGCGCTGACGAACGTGTTCCGCGAATTTTGGCCAGACATCGCCACGCACGTGCTGCACCGGCATCCGTAATCCGGTTGGTTCGCCCAGGCCTGCTTGAACAACGCTGCGTGTTGGGATCAGCCCGCGGCCGCTTCGCACGAAATGATCACCCCATCCGCTTCACTTCCGGCTTCCGGTTGGTCACGAGTTCGGGATGCAGACGTCTGAAGGTCTCAGCGATGTGGCAGTTCCAGCAGACGGGTTGATGCGTCGCAAACACTTCAGGAAGCTGTTCGGGCCGCATTCGCTTCCACTCGGTAGTCTTGAAATCAGGCCCCAACAAGGCAGGTGCATGATCCAGATGATGCAGTGGACCGATGGGTTTGTGGCAGAACGCGCAACTTTTTCCTTCATACCACTTTGAGACGATATTCCACACCAGGCACTTCTCAGGATCGGCCTCAATCTGCTGCAGACAATCCTGGCCGCAGTCCTGACGCTCGGGCCACCGCGAACACTGGTTGAGCCGCAGCGTCGGCTCCCTCAAGAATGCGCCAATCGCGGCTTCTTTCGCGTCGACCTCGACTGATACAGGTTTGTGGGTCTCGGGGCAGGTAACGATTCGTTTCCCGCGATAGCCAAAGAAGGCACGCACAGCTGGAATGGCACCCGACATGAAGAGTCCCACCGCCAGCACCAGGACAACGAGCGCAATCAGAACTGTGGCTGACATAGGTCACCTCCTGGCCGCGTCCTCGTTTGGCCGGCCCAACGTCCAAGGCGGACGCACCCCACGCATCTTTAGTCTGTGAGAGTGGCTCCAGAAACGCGGTGCCCTGCATCACCGCAAATTGTGACCACAGTCACCAAAACGCGTTTCCTACATTGCTGCCGATGGTATGTTGGTCGGACCTCAGGGGCTGAAGCCCTGATTCTTGGGGGCTCTTTACGGCACGGCTGGAAGCCGTGCCCTTTCAAAACTGTTTATGAAACATATCCCAATAGCGATCAGCCGTCAGGCCTCAGGAAGACTCATTTGTGGCGGGGGGCATCTTCTTGAGGTCCGAGGTCTGTTTTCGCCTTCACACGGTCACGTGCGTGGAGCGCAATTGCATCTTCACGGCAATGGACAGACGGCGGATTCCTTCGCGGATCTGTTCCGGCTGCGAGAAGGAGAAGTTCAACCGCATGTGCCGGCCGCCCTCATGACCGTTATTGGCGTAGAAACTGTCTCCGGGCACAAAGGCGACGTTTTCCGCCAAGGCCGCGCGGAACAGCGCCTGGCAGTCCGTGCCGTCGGGCATGGTAGCCCAAAGGAATAAGCCTCCCTTGGGATGCGTCCAGGTAACTTCCGGGGGGAAGAAGGTCTCGAGCGCCTGCAGCATCACGTCGCGGCGCTCGCGGTAGACCTGGCGAATCAGCCTCACGTGCTCGTCTAAAAATCCATCGCGGGCGACCTCGTAAGCAACGAACTGGTTGAAGGTCGAGGTATGGAGGTCTGCGCCCTGCTTGAGCTGCACAAGCTTCGAGATGACATCATCGGGCGCGACCATCCATGCCAAACGGATTCCGGGCGCCAGCGTCTTTGAGAACGTGCTCAGGTAGATGACATTGCCCAGTGTGAACCCGTCATCCCGGCGCAGGTTTTCGCGATCCAGCACAACCAGCGGCGTCAGGTGCTCTCCCTCGTAGCGTAGCTGGCCGTAGGGATCGTCTTCGATGATGGGAATGCCGTACTTGTCTGCCAGCATGATCAGATCATGCCGCCGCTGTGCGGATAAGGTCACGCCCGCAGGATTCTGGAAGTTGGGCAACACATACATGAACTTGGGACCGGAGCGCAGAGAGGTTTCCAGGTGCGCGGTGAGCAAGCCATCGTCGTCGACGGGCACGGACACATATTGTGCTCCGTATACATCGAAGGCCTGCAGGGCTCCGAGGTAGGTGGGTGCTTCGACCAGGACGCGGTCTCCGGGATTGATGAGGAGCTTCCCGATCAGGTCGAGAGCCTGCTGCGAACCCGACGTGATCAGCACATTCTCAGCCTTGGCAAAGATCCCGTAGCGGGCCATGCGGTTGGCGATCATCTCCCGCAGCGGCTCGTAGCCTTCGGTGGCGCCGTACTGCAGGGCCTGAGCGCCGTGCTCCGTCAACACTTTGTGGCAGGCTTCCTCGAATCGCTTTACCGGGAAAACATCGGGCGCCGGCAGGCCACCGGCGAAGGAAATGATCTCAGGACGTTGGGTAACTTTTAACAACTCACGGATGGCCGAGCTCTTGACCCCGAGCGTCCGTACTGCGTAGCGGGACTTCCACAGTGTAGACATTCTGTAGTTATTATCTCAGCACGCCTTCAACCAGAGACACTACTCTTTCGCGCTCCTCTTCCACATGGGCACGCAGGGATTCCAGCTGTGGACTTCCTTTTGGAAGTCCTTGACCACCGGCTTCGCAACGCCCACTCCCGCCAACTCCTCCAGCGGGGACGCCAGCAGGTCGGCAACATACTTCTCAACCTGCTCCCGGATCTTAGGCTGCTTCAGAGCCGCCAGCAGCTCCTGGTTCTCCACATGGGTAAATCCGCCGCACAGCGGGCACTTCACAACGTCATCATTAACCATATCCGCCCTCTTCGTGAGGAGTTTTCGTGAGTTCGCGTGCCGCTCCGCACGGCGTCCTCACATCGTGATTAGATGACAAAGACGGTTCCTGAGACAGTGACAAGAGTCGCTCCCGGAGGTGATGGCAATCACACCGCGCGCAAAGGACGGACTTACCACTGGCCGGCGGTCAAATATTCGTGAATCGACTTCGCGGCCCGGCGTCCCGCTCCCATTGCCAGAATCACGGTGGCGCTTCCAGTCACAATGTCACCGCCGGCAAAGACCCCTTTGCGTGTCGTGCGCTGCGTTTCCTCGCTGGCTTGGATGTAGCCGCGCTTGTTGGTGCCTAAGCCGGGCGTGGTGCTCTGCACGATGGGGTTGGCACTAGTGCCAATCGCAATCACCGCCACGGACAAAGGCATATCAAACTCTGATCCCGGAATGGGCACGGGACGTCTGCGGCCGGAGGAATCCGGCTCTCCCAGTTCCATGCGCACGCAGCGAGCTGCCTGGAGCCAGCCTTTGCCGTCGGAAAGGAACTCCACGGGCGCGGTCAGCATGTGAAACTCGATGCCCTCCTGCTGGGCATGATGAACTTCTTCGATTCGCGCGGGCATCTCTGCCTCGCTACGCCGGTAGATGACGTACGCCTTTCGCGCTCCCAAGCGCAGAGCGGAGCGGATCGCGTCTAATGCAGTGTTCCCGCCGCCGATCACCGCCACATCTTTTCCATGCAGATCAAGCATGGGCTCGTCATATACAGGAAACTTGTACGCCTTCATCAGATTGATCCGGGTCAGAAATTCATTCGCCGAATAAACACCATTGAAATGCTCTCCGGGGATGTTCATGAACTGGGGCAGCCCGGCGCCGGTGCCGATGAAAACCGCGTCGTAGCCTTCTTGGCCCATGAGTTCGTCGATGGTCACCGTTCTTCCGACCACGACGTCGGTCTCGAACTCAACTCCCATCTCGCGCATGTAGTCCAGTTGCTCGCGGATGATCTGCTTGGGCAGGCGGAATTCAGGGATGCCATAGACCAGTACGCCGCCCAACTCGTGCAGGGCTTCGAAGACGCGGACCTTGTGGCCTTTCTGGATCAAGTCTCCGGCTACGGTCAAGCCGGAGGGACCACTGCCCACAACAGCAACTTTCTTCCCGGTCGGCGGCACGTTCGGAACAATGTGAGTTCCCATGCGCTGCTCGTAGTCGGCGACGAAGCGTTCCAGATAGCCGATGCCCAAGGGCTTTACTTTCTTCGACAACAGGCACTTGCCTTCGCAGTGATCTTCCTGCGGACAGACTCTTCCCGTAATGGCGGGCAGCACGTTATCTTCGCGAATCTTCGCTGCCGCTCCCAGAAAGTCGCCAACCACGATCAGTTCCACGAATTCCTTGACCTTCACACCTACAGGACAACTATCCGTGCAAGTCGGCTTGGCGCATTCCAGGCAGCGCAGGGCCTCCTGCCGCGCTAGTTCGGGGCTGTAACCGAGGTTGACTTCGGTGAAATTGTGCGCACGCTCCTCGGCTGGCTGCTCCGGCATCGGTTGCCGCGGCACCTTCATGCGGTCGCGTGGGAGTAGTGGGTTCAGCGACTTCTTGGCGGTTGGGCTCATCGCTCGGCTCCTCGGGCTGCAGCACATGACTGCTCAACCTTCTGGCCGGTGTGCTTTGCCTCCAGCAGCCGCTGGAACTCCGCCATGGAACGCTGCTCTGCCTCACGGTACATGGCATTGCGCCGCACCAGTACTTCGAAATTCACTTTGTGGGCATCGAACTCGGGGCCGTCGACGCAGGCAAACTCGCTCTTGCCGTCGATCAGCACGCGGCAGCCGCCGCACATTCCCGTGCCGTCGATCATGATGGGATTGAGGCTGACCATGGTCCGGATGTTTTCCTTCCGCGTCATCTCAGCAACGGCTTTCATCATCACGATCGGGCCAACCGCGAGCACCAGGTCAATACGGGTTCCGTTCTCAATCAACTGCCGCAGCTTGTCCGTTACAAAGCCTTTGTCGGCGTAGCTGCCGTCGTCGGTCGTGATGATCAGGGCATCGCTCACCGCGCGCATCTCTGGCTCGAGAATCACCAGTTCTTTGTTCCTTGCGCCCACGATCGAGATCACGCGATTTCCGGCCCGCTTCAGCGCCGCCGCGGTGGGATACGCCATTGCGGTTCCGACCCCGCCGCCGACCACCACCACCGTGCCGAACGTCTGAATTTCGGACGGCTTGCCCAACGGCCCGACCACATCAAGAATGCTGTCACCGGTGTTGAGTGTGTTTAAAAGGTTGGTCGTCTTCCCTGCCGATTGCACGACGATGCTTATTGTGCCCCGTGCCGGATCAGAGTTCTCGATCGTGATCGGAATCCGTTCGCCCTCCTCATAGATCCTCAGAATGACGAATTGTCCCGGCTTCTGCCTGCGGGCAATCCGAGGAGCTTCCAAGACGAACCGTTTGATGCCGGGGGCAATGAATTGGGCGTGGATGATCTTGAACACAAGCCTCCGCGAGATTCGGAAATGCGAGTTGCTAACAACACGATTGTGTTCGGAGCGCTGCTGGGGAGGCTGTGATTGAGGTCACATGCCGATGTGCGGAAGGACGAGGCCTTTCGCTAGGGATTCCGGCTCAGGTCACGGCTCGGTCTGCCAACGCGGGAGTGTCCGGCAAACCGGGTCCGTCATCCTGAGGTCCGCGTTCTTTGCGGACCGAAGGACGCGTGAAGTTCGCCGGGGTTACATAGGTCCCCTTCGCCGGGCTCAGGGCAGGCTTTCGCTTCGCTCAAGATGACAATCTTGCGAGTTATGTCATACTCATGCATATATGTCACACTTGTGGTATACTGTCATTTCGATTGCGAGGTGACATGAGCACGGAAGCCAGACTGCGGGTAAATGAAAATGGCCGGGTAGTGATTCCGGCTTCCTTTCGAAAGGCGCTGGGGATCAACCCGGGAGATGAAGTTGTGCTGCGCATCGAGGATGACGAGTTGAGGATCACGACCATGAAGAAGCGGATCGAGAGGGCACAACGACTCGTACGGAAGTATGTAAAGCCTGGCGTCTCGCTGGTCGACGAACTGATCGCCGACCGCAGGCGCGAGGCTGCCCGGGATGCCGATGAATAGCATCGTGCTGGACGCATCGGCCATCATGGCAGTGCTCAACCGCGAACCGGGCGCGGAGACACTGACCGCCAGTCTCCTCACTCATGCTGTGAGCAGCACGGTGAATCTGGCGGAGGTGCAAAGCAAGCTGGTCGCCCGGGGCATCGATCTTGATGATGCCTGGACTGCCGCCCTCAGCCCGCTTGCCGACATTCTGGACTTCACTGCCGAGCACGCCAAGACCGCGGGGAGCCTGATTGCGGAAACTCGATCCCTCGGGTTATCGCTTGGGGACCGGGCTTGCCTGGCTCTTGCACTCGGGCTGCAGGCGCCCGTCTACACGGCTGACCGGTCGTGGAAGAAACTGAAGCTGGGCATCCCCATCCGGGTCATTCGATGATGAAGAACACCGACAGATAGTTCTTAAGTAATCCCTGAACAAGTCGTTCACAAGGACTGAAAGAGTGCCCGAAGCAGCGGTAGAAACTCCTCTCTAAGCCGCTGTTGGCCCGGGCCTGCAAGGGGTTCTTCGCTTCGCTCAGAATGACCGAGCTTTGGAGTCTGGAGGCGTATTCGGAGTTTCCTAGTTCCCTTCCGGTTTGAAGATCATTCCCTGGCTGGTGCGGCTGTTCATTACCACACGCAGCGGCGCGGCAAACCGCAGACGCCGGACGCAGCCGTCTTCTTCGACGGCGGGCTGCTGGCTGAGCCATTCCCAGTCGACTGAGCCTTCGCCGGCATCCGGATTCACGGTGAAATATCCGATCTGAAAAGCGGTGAGGTTCTGGAAGAAGTGGCTTCCCTGCGAGGGCGTGACGCGGAAGTCGCGGAATCCGGCCTCCACGATGGCGCGCGCCCCGGAAATCTCGTCCCATTCCACAGGAATCCCGAGCCAGGGATCGTTCGATCCCCAGCGGCCTACACCGATCAGCAAGTACGGACGGCTTTCCGCACTCAAAATGGCGTTGAAGTGAGCCACGGCTGCTGCCACCTCCTGGCTGCGGCTGCGTTCGAAACGATGCGAATCGACCACCACAACGTCATGGAGATTCTCAATGCGACCGTTGCCCAGCACTTTTGTGCTCTGACAAACCAGCTGTGCTGGTTCGATATCTCCCATCGCCAGTTCTTGATGGTCCCGCGCACGGGTTAGAGGACGGATCTGCAGGAATCCAAACTCGGCCACTTCTCCCGGCGTGCGCGGGAGGCGTACGGCAAATTCAATCTCGACCGGATTCCCCAAAGCATCCTCACCGGCCCGCACGAGCATTTCGAGAATGGTCGCCAGCGGAAAAATGCCGTGCTTGAGCATGGGTGCGAAGCTGACGATGCGAACTCCCGGGCGGCTCAGGCCGTCATACACCGCGTTGTTGTCGACCGAGTAGGTAGAACCCACCGCTTGCAGCGTACCGTCGGCTTCGGCAGCGTCGAGCCCAAATCGCGTCTCGTGGAGATGAGCAGCGCCCGGATCACGGGACCCGTCGAGCCCCAAGGCCCAGAATTCCGATTGCGAGTTCGCCAGGATGTCGTCCACCGACGAAAACTGCAGCAGGTTCTGCGGGTACCGTGGACAGAAAGCCAGGCACTTACCTCCGTCCACGACCGCACGGCCCAATCCAAGCGCAACCGCGGCGATTCCGTCGGCATACGTCATGGGCGCCACGGGATAGAAATTGTGCGAGCGCACGACGCCTGAGAAATCTGGATAGAAGCGCTGGCCATGCGTCGTTCCCACAATCTGCTGCAGGATAACGGCCATTTTCTCTTCCTCAAGGCGGTACGGCGTGGCCCGCACGTAGGCCTTGGCGTGCCGGCTGAAGGTCGACGCGTAAACGCGCTTGATGGCTTCGCTGAGTTCGTCGAGCCGCACCTTGATGCCCGCCCGCTCGTTGCCCAGCATGAAGGTTTCATATACGCCGGTGAATGGCTGGTACTGAGAGTCCTCCAGCAAACTCGAAGACCGCACGGCCAGCGGGTATTTCACCTCTTCGAGAAAGAGCTTCAGGTCCTCCTGCAGCGGAACCGGAAGCGGACAGTCGAGGAAGCGCTGCTGGATTTCAGAATCATCGTCGCAGTGCAACGCGAAATCCTGCAGATTGTTCTCCGCCAGGAACTGGTCAAACATGTCCGTCGCCAGGACGACGGCCGGCGGCACCGCGATACGTACGCCCGGAAAGCGGCGAGTGATCCTGCGCGTGCGCAACAGGTGTCGGACGAAGGCCAGGCCGCGGGCCTTGCCGCCCAGCGATCCCGACCCGATCCGCAGGAAATTGGATTCCGATGCCTTAAACGTGTCGCCCTTGAAGTCGCCGATCAAGACTTCACTCTGTTCGCGACGATATTCGTTGATCGACTCGATCAGATCGCGGCGCAGGTGCTCAGGACCGCTGAAATCGGAGACCTTACGCGGCCGGAGCTTGGCTGCCAACGCAAACTCCGTCCGCGCCATCAGCCAGTGCGAAAAGTGATTGCTCTGGGCGTGATACATCAGGCTTTCGCCCGGAACGGTTTGCAGCTGTTCTTCCAGTTCGTTCAGGTCCTTGGCTCGTCCCACTTCGCGCTGGTCGGGCATGCGGAACACGAAGTCGCCGAAGCCGAAGTGGTCGGTCAGAATGCGGCGCAGGTCTCGCAGCAGGGTCGGTGAACGCTTGCGGAGAAACGAGTATCCCTCGGCGTGGGCCCGGGGACGGAATTCCGTTCGGCTGGTCTGCAGAACCACCGGCACGTCGGGCACCAGACTTTTCACCATGTGCGCAAGTTCGAAGCCAGCTTCCGCACTTAGCTTGCCATCCCAGGGAAACTCGACATCGGAGACTACGCCGAACAGGTAGTCGCGGTACTCCTGCACCAACTGTGCGGCGTCTTCGAAATTCGAACTTAGCAGAATCTTGGGACGCGCCTGCATACGCACCAGCTTGTGCGCAACGTTGATACCTTCCTGGATCACGCGTCGGGACTGCTTGATTAGTTCTGTGTAAATGACCGGCAGAAACGAAGAGTAGTAGCGGATGTTGTCTTCGACGACCAGCAGGATGGGAACGCCCATCGCCCGCGTGTCGTGCAGCACGTTGCGCTTGTCTTCGATGTACTTCACGAGCGCGATCAGGATGCGCGCATTCCCTTGCCACAGAAAGATGCGCTCGATGTCGGTGACCGGATTGCGCGCCACGAAGTTCTTCACCTCGCGATAGTCGTAAGCCAGCACGACCACGGGGACATCCAACCCGGCACGGCGCACCTCGCGCGCAAGGTCGGCGGCGTTCGTGTCGCCCACTGTGAGGTTAGTGACGATCAGGTTGAATTGCGGATTGGTGCTCGCCACATCGAGCGCTTCAGCGCAACTGGAAACATGCGTGATGCCAGGAATCTGCTGCAGGTTGAGTTCGAGAGATTCGTCGATCAGCAGTTCGTTGAGCCGGCCGTCTTCGCGGAGGATGAAAGAGTCGTAGAGGCTCGACACCAGGAGGATGTTGTGCACCTTGAAGGGCATCAGGTTTTCGAAGCCTTCGAGGCGCTCTTCGGCGTCGAGGATGGGCTCGGCGATGCGGCGGATAGACATGAGGGCGTTGCGTCCGTCAAGTAATCATAGCGCGGGTGCCCCAGGTCTCGCCGGTTTTACGAGACCTGGGAGGCCCGTACGATTCCGCTGTTCACTCGTCACAGACATCTCCGCCCGATTTTCCTACTCTCTGCGTATGGCTCACAATCTTCACCGCTTCTACGGCGGAACGGATTTACATTTCCTCACGTTCAGCTGCTACCGGCGCCAGCCACTTTTCAGCCGCACGGCCCGCTGTGATTTGTTCTTGCAGATCTTGGAACGAGTGCGCCGCCGTTATCGGCTCGCAGTGTTGGGATATGTCGTCATGCCTGAACACGTTCACTTGCTGGCGTCTGAACCACAGCGGACCACGCTGTCAACTGCCATTCAGGCATTGAAGCTTGGTTTCGTCCGCAGCTTGAAGGGTTACGCTGACGAGAACGGTGTTTGCGCCATTCCCAGGTCTCGCAAAATCGGCGAGACCTGGGGCACCCTAGTTTCCCCTCGGGGCACCCTAATTGTTCCCAATCCATTCTGGCAGGCGCGGTTCTACGACTTTAACGTCTGGACGGAGCGCAAGCGAATCGAAAAGCTGCGCTACATCCATCGCAACCCGGTCAAACGCGGGTTGGTGGCCTCTCCCGAGCAGTGGCGCTGGAGCAGCTTTCGTTGGTATTGCAGTGGAGAGGCAGGTCCGGTGCGAACTAACGATACGGAACTCTTGGTGATGAAAGTTCGGCCCGCGGCGTCGTGACTGGATCGCTTCCACACTCCATCTCGTTGGGTATATCGGGATTCTATGAAAGTGGGGTGCCCCATAGCCTGCCCTGAGCGGAGTCGAGGGTCTCGCCTCTTTTGCGAGACATGGGAGTGGGCACGAGCCCTGGGGCACCCGGCGATATAACCTCTCCTCATGCCGATCCCCATGCATTGTCGCCAGAACGGTACGTCACCTGGGTTACGCCGCTCACCGCTGGCTGGCTTCGCCGGCTGCCACTCGCTGGTTGAATTTGGCCGAGGCGCCACGGGGGACGCTGAGAGATTTCCATCCGGCGTTTTGCAGGTGCTTCGCCAGAAATACAATCTGCCCGACATGATATGCGTAATGAGCGAGTTGGCGGTTGATCGCCTGGGTAACGGAATGGGCTTCGCCCCGGATGGTCACCGCGCGGCCCAGGTCTGCATCCGACAACGGTTCCAGCGCAGAAAACAAGCAACTCCAACCGGATTCCCACGCTTTCATCAACGCCTCGCGGGTCGCGGGAGGTTCCAGAAACTCGCCGTCCCGGTTCCTGTCCGGCTTTTCGCCGTCGCTGGTCAGGAAGTCCGTCCAGCGGGACCGTGAGTTGCCCGCTATATGTTTCACGATCACGGCAATGGAGTTCATTTCCGGGTCAAGCACAGAGAAGAGCTGCTCATCGGTTACTTGTTCCATCGCTCTCTCTGCCAATTTCTTGTAGTAGCGAAACAGGGATAGGGAATCCTCGAGGTGAGAGGTTGTGAACTTCAACGCCATGGCGGCAATTTTATCAGAGCAAAAAACAGCGGGGTGGATGGTTCTCCACCCCGCTTTTGAGATACTGCATGCGCTGCCGGGCTTTGCCCGGCCAGACAGCCGAGGGCGGCTGTCTCCACATGTTCTGTGTCTACACCAACCCCTGGTCCAGCATCGCGTTGGCTACTTTCAGGAAGCCGCCGATGTTGGCGCCGTTCACCAGATTGCCGGGCGTGCCGTATTTCTCGGCCGTTTCATAGCAATTCTTGTGGATGGCGATCATGATCTTGTGCAGACGGTCGTCCACTTCCTCGCGAGTCCAGCTCAGCCGTGCGCTGTTCTGGGACATTTCGAGACCAGACGTCGCCACGCCGCCCGCATTCGCGGCCTTGGCTGGTCCGTACAGGATCTTGGCATCGAGGAACATCTTAGTGGCTTCGAGCGTGCTTGGCATGTTCGCGCCCTCGGCGACCAGCTTGATGCCGTTCTTGATGAGGTTCGCCGCATCTTTCGCACCGATCTCATTCTGCGTGGCGCTCGGGAAGGCGCAGTCCGCCTTGATGTTCCAAAGCGGATTGTGCTCCAGCTTGATGTCCGTGGGCATGAAGATCGCTTTCTTGAACTTGTCCGCATACTCGCGGATGCGTCCACGCTTCACGTTCTTCAGCTCGATGACCCAGGCCAGCTTTTCGCGATCGATGCCGTCGGGATCGTAGATGACGCCGTTCGAATCCGATACGGTGACCGGCTTCGCGCCGAAATCAAGCAACTTCTCGATGGTGTACTGCGAAACGTTCCCGCTGCCCGAAACCAGGCAGAGCTTGCCTTCGAGCGTGTCTTTCTTGCTCTTCAGCATTTCGTTGGCGAAATACACGCAGCCATAACCGGTGGCTTCGGGACGAATCAGCGAGCCGCCCCAATTCAGGCCCTTGCCTGTCAGGACGCCTGTGAATTCATTCCGCAGCCGCTTGTACTGGCCAAACAGGAAACCGATCTCGCGTCCGCCCACGCCGATGTCGCCGGCTGGAACGTCGGTGTCCGGTCCAATGTGCCGCTGCAGTTCGGTCATGAAGCTCTGGCAGAAGCGCATGACTTCGTTGTCACTTTTGCCCTTGGGATCGAAGTCCGAACCGCCTTTGCCGCCGCCCATGGGCAGCGTTGTGAGCGAATTCTTGAACACCTGCTCGAACGCCAGGAACTTCAGGATGCCCAGGTTCACCGAAGGATGGAAACGCAGCCCGCCCTTGTAGGGGCCGATGGCGCTGTTCATCTCGATGCGGAAACCACGGTTGACTTGAATGCCTCCCTGATCGTCGAACCAAGGGACGCGGAACATAATCACCCGCTCCGGCTCCACGATCCGCTCCAGCAAACGGGCGGACTGGTATTCCGGATGCTTTGCCAATACCAACCGCAGAGAATCAAATACTTCCTGCACTGCCTGATGGAATTCGGGCTCGGCCGGGTTCTTTGCTTTCACGCTCATCATTACCTGCTCAATGTAGTCCCCGGGAGCCTTGATTCCTGGCGGTGTCATCACCGATGTCATAGTCCTACCTCCGTAGGTACAACCTTAAGACGAAACAAAATTCCGGTCTCAATTCTGACTGTATGCCTAGAAGCCGCAGTGACCTTCCTCACCCGCGGGGGTGATCCTTGTCACGCGCTGCTCTTCCCTTGTCATCAAGTGCTTAGGAGTGCCTAACGGCGCAAATGTTAGCACTGGTTGCGCACAGTTGGCCGTCAAAAGTCGCATTGTTGACCACTTCGATTCCCATGCGCAGAATCACATAGCACAAATCAACCACCAAGGACACTAAGGTGCACGAAGGAAAACCTTGATCTTCAACCTTCGTGTAACTTCGTGTCCTTGGTGGTTCATGAATTTTTAGGCACAACCACGTACTAGCCCTGCGGCTACGAAGAGGATACCAGCGCACCGGCGTCATGGTGAGCGGGTGCGCGATCGCCTTCGGCACGGTCATGACCGTCCAACACCGAAACGACAATCAAGGTGGCATCATCCGCGAACTGGGACGCACAGAAGGCATTCACCTCCGCCAGCAAGGCTACCTTCATTTCTGATGCTGACTTCCCCGCATGCGTTCGCATGAGGTTGGTGAGACGTTCTTCGCCGAACTCCTCGCCATCCCGGGCGGACGCTTCCGTGATGCCATCCGTGAACAGCAGGAGCCGGTCGCCTGCAGCAAGGCGAACCACTGAATCCTCGTACTTCCACTCCGGAAATACACCCAGCACCGCGCCACCGTTTTCCAGCTCTTTCGCTTCCCCATGCGCACCGATGAGAATCGGGTGCGGATGGCCCGCGTTCGTGTAGTGGAACAGGTTTCGTTCCGCGTCGAGCACACCGTAAAACAGCGTTACGAACTTTCCCGAGGCAATATTGGAACACAGGACAGAATTCACCTTCGTGCAGAGTGACGACGGAGATGCAGATTCCGACGCGAAGGCTCGGACGCTGGCCTGCACATTCGCCATGAGCAGCGCCGCCGACACGCTTTTGCCCACGACGTCGGCGATGCAGATTCCCAGCCCGCTGTCGCTGAGTCTGATGACATCGAAATAGTCGCCGCCCACCACCCGCGCCGGTTCCCAGGCGCCTTCAATCTGGAAGCCCGCGACTTGTGGAATCTGTTTCGGCAGCAGCGATTGCTGGATCTCCCGCGCCTGCTGCAGTTCCTGCCCCTGCAGTTCGCGCTCGGCGACCTCCACTTCTATCTTCTGTTCGAGCTCGCGATTCTTCGATTCCAACCGGGCTTTCGTCGTCCGGTAGAGCTGGGAGGCCATCCCGAAGATCATGGTGGCGACGAAGGGAAACTTCCAGCCCGATTCCAAGAACTGCCACAGTGGCTGTCCCGGCGCCTTTCGCAGGGGAAATTCGATGATGTTGACGATCATGACCGCGATTGGACTCAGGACGAGCAGACAAGCTACGAAGATCAGCCAGCGGCGCAGAGGAGGGCGGTGGCCGTAGAGAGAATCGAGGCGATCCTGTATCGCCGCCGTGAAATTGCACAGGGTGAGCGTATAGACGAGGGTTGGCCCGATCGAGGCGGGGTTTCCCGCAGCCCACAGGGCGGCATAGATCGCCACGGCAATGGCGACGTAAGATTGCTGCCGGCGAAGAAAACTCGTGACCCGGGGGCGAACAATGAGCGCTGTCATGGTTCCCGCGAAGCTTGCTCAGTCCTCCAAACGGCTCTCTTCTGCTTAAGCTCGGACCGTCAACACCGGGCACTTGGCATTCGCCAGCACCTGATGCGCCGTGCTCCACGGCAGGTGCGTGGTGGCGACCAATTCCTCGGCGGCTCGCGCGCCGAGGACAATCAAGTCGGCGTCGCGTTCGCACGCGGTCTGTAGGATGCGCCTGGCCGGATCTCCAAACTCCAGAATAGTCTCGGGCGTGTACTGCAGTTCCGCTTCCTTTGGCACCAGTTCCTGCAAGCGCCGCACTCCATCTTCAATAGGCCCGGGCTTGCTGCCCAGTTGTGTGTAATCCTCAATCACGTGGATCAAGCTGAGGCGCGCCTGGAATTCCGACGCGAGTCTTACCGCAACCGGCGCGACCGCCAGGGAATCGGGTGCGAAGTTGGTAGCGTAGAGAATCTGCCGCAACTCGAGCTCGACCGGCGCCAGTTCCCCGCCGCCATTTTTGAATGCGGGCAGCTTGGCCCTTCCCTCAACCTTCGGACCAACCGTGAGAACCGGGCAAGGAGCATGACGCAGAATGTCCTCGGCTACCGAGCCCAGCAGAAGCTTGCCGAGTCCGGTCCGGCCGTGCGTGCCCAACACGATCAGGTCAATCTCATTTTCTTCGAGAATGCTGGCCAGATTCTTCCAAACCTGTCCATGGCGCACGTAAGTCCGGTGCTGAATGCCTTCGAAGTGCGCCGCAACCTGCTCAATTTTTTCTTTTGCCTCGGTATGCGCGTCTTCGTAGATGGTACCCATGCTGACATAGTCCACGCCTCCGGTCATGAGCAGGAGGCTGGCGTCAGAAATGACGTGCGCAATGTGTAGTGTGCTCCCGAAACGCCGGCAGATGGCCGTGGCGTAGGGCAGGGCCGCCTCCGATGTGGATGAGAAATCGGTGGCGAACAATATATTTTTCAACGAGATAGCGGTAGTCTTCTTCTCGACGAGCGTAGAGCTTCTCTCTTCGACGAGTGCCATAGGACACCTCCCACACCCGTCTACAACACTCGCACTCCCGCGGTTCTCCGGCTATGCCCGCTGTCACCTTTTTCTGTGATTTCAGTCACACATTGACCGAAAGCCACTCATTCCTGAGAGGTTCCTTATTTCGGCAACGTGCTCAGAACACGAAACGCGCATCCAGAATCAATGCGTGATTGTAGGCATGATAGTGCGATGTGGCGATCTGTTCGCCCACCCCAAGAATGAGACCCAGCCGGCTCTTGGGATCGCTCGACAACTTGATCTTGCTCACCACGATGCCGGGGCTGATGAAGTTCTGTACTCTTCCGTCGTTTGGTCCGCCGTGGAAGAAAGTGGCGTTGTTCTCAATCTCGGGCCAGAAGATCTTCTTGATCCTGTATTGCGCGATCACGTTCCATACCACTGGCCGGCCCAGCGTCGCCGCGTCACCGGTAGGCAGAATCGCCGCCAAGCTCGTTTGCACGTCGAACATCCCGAAGCCCTTGCCGGCGTGAAGGGCGGGAGCGACCGATGCATCCAGGCTGCCATTCTTGTAGCTTCCGGTCGGAACCGTGCCCGTAAGCGAAGCGCTCACCGAGTAGGACCCGTGCTGTTCATTGGCGGAGGCCAGCCGGTACTTCAGCACCATGCTGAAATCTCCGAAGCCATCCTTGGCGGTCGAATTGTGCTGGATGTAGGGGGGAACAAGAATGTCGAGTTCTGTTTTGTACCAGGGGACAAGGTTCACGCCCTTGCTGAAACCATAGTTCCAGGTTGTAGTTTCGCTGGGCGTGATTTGACGAACCAAGTCGTAGCGAAAGAGCTGGGTGAGGCCGGAGGAGGGCGCGAAGAGAGGTACCGGCCAGGCGGGTTGCTCCGCCAGCGTGGACCGAACACGATTCTCCCAACCGGAGATGAACCCCTCCTGTGCCGACAGGGACGAGGCCGCTAACAGTAGTGCCATCAGAATCCAGACGATCTGCAGTCTCTTCATGCCTCTCCCTAGACGTTGGGTATCGTAGTGCTGACCTGTTCCCTCCACAGCGGCCTTTCTCTGGGCAAGGCTCGTCGAAATCGGTCAGAAGATATGAGGGTATTGAATCGCGCGGAATGCAGACTAGTTACGAGAGTCACCTAGATAGCTGATGGAAGTATCGCAACCGAAGTTGCCACCTGCAAGTCTTCTGGGTCTACTGCGCGAAGCCGTCGGCCTGAGTAACAGCTCCGACGGCGACCATGTGATCGATGTAGGTCCTCCCCGCGTCCAGCGCTTTCCGGTCGATCTCCAGCAGGGCCGGGTTCTTGACCTTCGCTTCCAGCACCTGCATCACAGTCGCGGGAGAGAGGCACTCGGTCTCTTCGAGCAGCGCGCCCATCATCACCACGTTGGCCACCTTCGCCGAACCCAGCTTGTCCGCAATCTCCGACGCCGGAATGCAGACGACCTGCACCTGCGGGAGCGCCAAGTCCTCAGGAAGATGCTCCCGGCCGTAAATGATGATGCCTCCGGGCAGAACCTGCGCGGCGAACTTGCGCAGCGACAGTTCGTTCATGGCAACCAATACGTTGGGACGAGAGATGAGCGGCGATCCAATGCGTTCCTTCGACAGGCACACGTGGCAGTGCGCGCTGCCGGAGCGCATTTCCGGGCCATAGGAGGGCAGCCAGCTCACTTCCAGTCCCTCCCGCATTCCTGTCTCCGCCAGAAGCTGCCCCAGCAGCAGAACGCCCTGTCCGCCGAAGCCCGCAATCTTGATGCCGAGATCTCGAAAGTGATGCCGATGCTGCGGCCGCGACGTCTCTGCCGGTTTGGCGCCGCCGACCAGTTCCGCGACGGTCTTACGCGGCGGTTCGTTATTGGTTGGAATCTCCACCTTCCGGTCGCGAAACACGTTCAGCGGGAAGCTGGGGATCATCTTCTCCGCCACCCACTTCCGCGCCTCGACAGGATCTTTCCCCCAAATCGTTGGGCAGGGAGAAAGAATCTCAACGAACGAGAAGCCGGTCCCGGCGCGCTGGATCTCAAGCGCCTTCCGTACCGCGCGTCGCGCCTTCATGATGTTCTTGTTGTCGGAGAGCGCCACGCGTTCGATGTAGACGGGAGCTTCCAGGGTGGCGAGCAACTCAGCCATGTGTAGCGGGAATCCCTCGTTCACCGGCCGCCGTCCCCACGGCGACGTCGTACTCTTCTGGCCCACCAGTGTTGTCGGGGCCATTTGTCCCCCGGTCATGCCATAGATCGCATTGTTGACGAAGAAGACTGTGATCTTCTCGCCGCGGTTGGCTGCGTGCACAATCTCAGCCGTCCCGATCGCCGCCAGGTCACCGTCTCCCTGGTAGGCAATGACGATCTTGTCGGGACAGGCCCGCTTCAGGCCGGTGGCTGCGGCAGGAGCCCGTCCGTGGGCCACCTGCACGTTCCCTACGTCGAAATAGTAGTAGGCGAATACGGAGCAGCCCACCGGGCTGACCAGAATAGTCTGATCCTGCAGGCCCAGATCTTCGATCGCCTCCGCAATCAGCTTGTGAGCCACCCCGTGGCCGCACCCCGGACAGTAGTGCGTCTGATGCTTGAGGTCCGCCTTGCGCTCATATTCGGGATAGAAAACTTCTGACTTCGAATGCGCGATCTCGTAACCGTTGGTACTCACTTTGAGGTCTCCCACACTCACGCGCTCCTCAGCCATGCTGTTGTCCTCGCGATTTCTCTAGACCGTAGCGGCCGCATTTTCTTCAATCTTGGCGACCAACTCCTCCACGGACGGCACGTTGCCTCCGACCCGCCCGTAGAATTCAATCGGCTTGCGGCCTTCCAGAGTGAGCCGAACATCTTCCACCATCTGCCCGTTGCTCAACTCCACCACCAGCAACTTCTCCACCCGCGATGCCACAGCGGTTAATTCTTTTGCGGGGAAAGGCCACAGGGTAATGGGACGGAACAACCCCACTTTGATTCCCTGCCGCCGCGCTTCATCGACGGCCGAACGCAACACGCGCGAAACAATTCCAAATCCCACCACTAGCAACTCAGCGTCTTCCGTTCTGTATTCTTCGCAGCGAGTTTCTGCCTGCTGGGCTCGTACGTACTTCGCTTCCATGCGGCGCTGGTGCTCTTCCAGGTCGTCTGGTTCCAGGAAGATCGACGTGACCATGTTTTTGCGGGTCTCGGCGGTGCCTTTCACTGCCCAGGATTTCTCGGGAGCTACGATCTCACGATATTCAAGATCGAGCGGCTCCATCATCTGACCCACAAAGCCGTCCGTAAGCACGATGGCCGGATTGCGGTATTTGTCCGCCAGTTCGAAAGCCAGGATGGTCAGTTCCGCCATCTCCTGCACCGAAGCCGGGGCAACCACCAGGTTGCGGTAGTTTCCGTGACCACCGCCCTTGACCATCGCGAAGTAGTCGCTCTGCTCCGGAGCGATATTGCCCAAGCCCGGCCCCCCGCGCATCACGTCCACGATCACGCACGGCAACTCGGCTCCGGCCAGATAGGAGATCCCTTCCTGCATCAGGCTGAGGCCGGGCCCGGACGAGGCCGTCATCACGCGGACGCCCGCAGACGCGGCGCCATAAACCATGTTGATCGAGGCCGTCTCACTCTCCGCCTGCACAAACGTTCCGCCGACTTCAGGCAGATATAAAGCTGCCGCCTCGGCGATCTCGCTCGCGGGAGTAATCGGATATCCGTAATAGGCGCGACAACCGGCCAGGACCGCACCCTTGATGACCGCGACGTTCCCCTTACAGAGCTGCCGCATGTTCGCCTCCTTGCTGGACGGGAACCGCCTTGGGCGGCGGCGCCAGCCGGTAGACGATGATCGCTCCCGGTTCCGGGCAGCAGTAGAAGCAAATCCCGCATCCGGTACAGCCCTGGCCGGTGTAGCGGGCCGGATGCACGCCGTAGGAGCTCAGTTCGTGCGCAAGTTCAAGACACTTTGGCGGGCAGGACTCCACGCACAGCCCGCATCCTTTGCACTCTTCCACATCGATGCTGATGTTGCCCCGTGCCTGGCTCGCCGTTTTTCCTGGCATGTTCCCTCACTTGGATACGGCCATCACTGACGGTTGCGGATGCTGCAACCACTTCGTTTTCTCGCAATATTCGTACAGCTCCTGCCGGAACTTGGGATGCGCAATCTCGATCAGCGACTTCGCGCGTTCGCGAATCGACTTGCCATGCAGGTACGCCACGCCATATTCCGTTACCACGTAGCGGATCAACCCGCGAGAAGTCACGACACCTGCCCCCGGACTGAGCATGGGAGCAATGCGGGAGATGGTTCCGTTCTTCGCCGTGGAAGAAATCGCGATAATGGCCTTGCCGCCCTTCGCCCGCGAAGCACCGCGGAGGAAGTCCACCTGCCCCCCGATTCCACTGTAGAAATGGTTGCCGATCGAGTCCGAACACACCTGCCCGGTCAGGTCGACTTCCAGCGCCGAGTTAATCGCCACCATGTTGTCATTGCGCGCGATGAACGCGGGATCGTTGGTGTACGCGGTGGGATGGAACTCGAAAATCGGGTTGTTGTCGAGGAAGTTGAACAGGTTTTTCGTGCCCAGTGCGAAACCCAGAATGATCTTGCGCGGCTTGAAATTCTTCCGCGCTCCGGTCACCACTCCGGCCTCGATCAGAGGGATCACGCCATCCGACACCAGTTCGCTGTGCACGCCCAGGTCCTTGCGGTCCATCAGCATGGGCAGCACGGCATCCGGGATGCCGCCAATTCCCGTCTGCAGCACTGCTCCGTCCTCGATCAACCCCGCCACGTTGCGTGCAATGCTGATGTTCAACTCGGTCAGGGGAGGCCGCTTCAGCGCGCACAAGGGCCGGGACGACTCCACAAAGGCATCGATGTCGCTGACGTGAATGAAGCTGTCGCCGTAGGTGCGGGGCATCTGATCGTTGATCTGCGCCACCACGTGACGGGCGCACTTGGCCGCAGTCAGGGTGGTATCGACGCCCACGCCGAAGCTGCAGAATCCATGGGAATCCGGAGGCGAAACTTCGATCAGGGCCACGTCGATGGGCATGGCGCCGCTTTCGAACAGGGCCTCAATCTCGGAGAGATAGATCGGAGTGTAGTCGGCCCGCCCCTCATCGACGGCAGCGCGCACATTCGACCCGATGAACATGGCGTTATGACGGAAGTGACCTGCCATCTCCGGCGCCACGTAGGGAGCGCACCCCATGGTCATCATGTGCACGATTTCCACGTCAAACAGTTCCGGCGCCCGCCGCATCAGCGCCTCCACCAGCGTCTCCGGCTCGGCGCACCCCGGCTGGATGTACACCCGCATCCCCGACTCGACCAAACACAAAGCATCGTCCGCCAGTTTCAGCTTTGACTTGTAGTCCATCTCCCACGACATCGACATCTCTTTCCACTCCTCAACAGGCTCGCGCGACCCGCTCGTCTGAGCTTGCGCCCGCAAGTTCCTGTTCATATCCCACTGCTGCATAATAAATCGCCCGGTCAAAGAACATCTCCAGCATTTGCAGCAGCTCGAGCTCCCCCATAATCTCGATGGCCCGGTCCATGACCGCCTCGCTCTTCAGGAACTCCCAGAGATTCTCCTTGGTCAGGACAATCGCCTGGACCACCTCGCTGAGGGGCACTTTCTGGCGCGCCCGCCGCGCCCCGATTTCACGATAGCGATGCTCAATGTCCTGCTCGTTCTTCCCCAGCAACCACTCGCCCAGGTGACGGTAGATCTCGTAAACGCGTTCCCGTAGTTCATGGGGAGGAACGCGGCGAAAGTGGGTCACCTGTGGACATGTCTGGACGCGCTCTTCGAGTCCTTCTGCAAGCGCGTCCGCATGGCTTTCGATCAGACGTACCAGCCTGTAGGAAAACATCATACCCACCCCCATTTCCCCCGACCGTTGTTCACACCCTCAGTCTTGCGGTCGCATCCGCCGTCCAGCCGCTGGCGGGAATTCTAGCCACCTCCACCTGCGGCTCCAGCGTTTGCGGCACGGTTATCGCGCGCGAAATCATGCACACCGACTTCGTTTTCCGCAATAGGCTGAGACCTGCCTCAAACTCCTCTTCCGAATGAACGGTAAGCTTGGGCCGGAGCATGATCTCGGAGAAGTTGCATCCCGCCTTGTTCCGGGAGACACTGCCTTCGACTTCGACTTCCAGATCGGTGTACTCGAATTGCGCACTACGCGCCACTGCTTGAAACGTAGTCGTGAAACAGCCTGCAAGTGCGCACAGCAGCAGCTGCTCGGGCGTCCACCTTCCCTCCAGCCCGCCTAGTTCCGGAGCCTCGGAGAAGTGGATCGCGTTGGGAGCAGACTCGCACTTGGCCAGTCCAGTACGGCCCGATGTCCACCAGGCTGAAACGCGGTAAATGTATTCTGCAGCCATATTGACTCCTCGCGCTCCCCAAGACGCGCCCCTTACGACGTAAGCGAAAAGATCACGGTCACCGTGGTTTCCACCTCGACCGGTTGCCCGTTCAGCAGATACGGCTTGTAACGCCACTGCTTCACTGCTGCAATCGCCGACGGCACCAGCATCGGGTGCCCGCTGACCAGTTGCAGATCCTGGATGTCGCCGTTCCGGTTAATAATGGCTTTGAGAACGACATCCCCCTGCACCCGGGCAGCCTTCGCCAGCGGCGGGTAGGTGGGCTCCACACGATGAATCAGTAGCCCCTTTGTGACGCCCTGCGATATGCGCACCCGCTGCGGCGTGACCGGGATAAACTTCGGAACCGCGCTCAAGTTGGACGTGGCACTGACGATACCGCCGATCACCCCTCCCAGCTGGCCTCCCGGAATCCCTCCGGGCACGCCTCCTACGACTCCTCCGGTCACCGGCATCGGTGGCGGAGCTTCTTCTTCCTTGATCATTTGCACATTCTGCGGAATTCTCGAAGGGGTCCGCAGTTGTCCGCTGGACAGCATATTCGTCTCGATCTGGCGCACGACGCGGGTAACCGGTTGCGCCGCCGGCGCTGGTGGCGGAGGCGGCGGTGGCGGAGCTACCAAAAACGTCAATAACTGCGCCTTTGGCAGTTCTTCGGTGAAAACCAGGGGGATGACCAGCAAAACCCCCACGGCGAGGCAGTTCAGGAAGAAAGAGAAAGTCGTGGTAAGGGCCTGGTACCTGCGCTGCTTCCCAAATTCCAGCAGGCTGTCCGAGAACATTGGCCTGGCGGGCGCCGCCGTCGCCACGATCTCCTTCCGTGGCAACACAGCCGCGGGGGCGCTGCCTCCGGACCTGATTTCCTCTACCTCTGGCTCATGAATCTCAATTGTGCTCATCGGATCCTCCCGGTGTCCCATCGCCGAAAGGCGCTGGCCTCTTCAGGCGCTTGGGGGTGCGGGCTGTTGGCCGCATCTCCGTGGTGTCCGAGGACATCTTCGTCGACGTAGGGGTGTGGACAAAATGCCCCTCATCACGGTTCTTGGTGATCAAGATCACGATCCCGCAAACTAAAGTACTGTAAGCGGATGCGGCCACAACGTAGGGTCGCAGGATGCGCGGAGACAGCGGGCTTGAAACGCGAACAAGAGGCAAAGCCGGGGGTGTTCCTGACCTCGGACCTTGGACCTCAGACATCAGCCTTCTCGACCCTAAAGTCGGGCGTCTGAGGTCCGAGGTCTGACGGCGAAGAACCAGGTCTCAGTCCTGCACCTGATAAATACTCAGCGAACGTGCCGCGACCTGAATCTGGACTTTCGATCCTTGCAGGGTTGCTGGCACTTCGGGTTCGATGAGCGGGACCAGCGATCGTGCCGAAGCGACGGGCGTGTCCGTCAGGTCGAACTCAACGGTCCGTGGCTGATCCGCATTGTTCAGGACCATCAAGAGACGCTCTGGCTTCTGCTTTCCGTCGGCGCTTCCCGCATACTCCCGGACATAGGCGTAGGTCTGATCATCACCGTGGAGTTGGAAGAGCTTCCCGGTCCGAAGGGCAGGATGTTCGCCTCGTAATCGCAGCAGCGTGCGAACGTGCGCGAAGATCTCCTGCTCGGCGGCCGTACGTCCCTGAGGTGTGAACCCATCGCGCGCGTCGCCAGGAAATCCGCCGGGAAAGTCGCGCCGGTTGTCCGGATCGTCGCCCCCGGGCATCCCGATCTCGTCTCCAGAGTAGATCTGGGGAATCCCTCGCATCGTCAGCAAAAGCGAGAAGGCCAGCTTCATCTTCTGCGGCGTGGCTCCAGCCTCTCCCATGAACCGCCGGGTATCGTGATTGCCCAGAAACGGAACCAGATTCTCGGGATGTGGAAACATCCAGTCCTGACGCAATACTGTCTGGAGTTGGCTGGCAGGAGCGTTCTCGAGCATGACCTTCCGGATAGTTGAGAACACGGGGAAATCGAAAAGCGTGTCGACTCCCGTGTCCGTGCCCTCCGTGGTTTTTCCACCCACGAAGAAAGCGGTCACGGTCGGATCGGGATTGAAGACTTCTCCGACCGTGCGAAATCGTGGATAGGTGCGGTGAAGCTCAGCGTGAAAGTCGTGCCAGAACTTACGGTCGACGTAAGGAAACGTGTCGAGGCGAAAGCCGTCGATCGCCCCGGTCTCCACCCACCAAATCGCATTCTCACGAAGGTACTGTGCCGTGATCGGATCGTCCGTTCCCATGTCTGGCATGGAGTCGACGAACCAGCCCTCGACCACGTCCCGCCACTGCTGGGGCGTGGAATGTGGATCGGTCAGCGGCACAAAAGAGGAGTGGGTCAGCAAATGACTCGCTAAACTGCCGTGCAGCCAGTGTTCTGTCGGTGGATGCTCCACCCAGGGATGTGCCACCCCGATATGGTTGGGCACGCAATCCAGCAACACCTTCATTCCCAACTGATGCGCCGCCTTCACCAGTGAGCGGTAATCGTCGAGCGTTCCCAGGCGTTTCTCAACCGCGTACAAATCGGTCGCACCGTAGCCGTGATAGCTGGTAGGGAGAGTGTCGTCATTCTGAAAGATGGGCGTCATCCAGATCGTGGTCACGCCCAGGTCCTTCAGGTAGGGCAAGCGCTTCTCGATGCCGCGCAGGTCGCCGCCGTGGTAGGCCTTGGGCGCGCTGCGATCGTACGCGCTTCCGGGAAAATCGTTGGCGACCTCGGCATCGTCAAAGCGGTCCGGCATGATGAGGTAGATCACGTCATCGGGACTGAAACCGTTGAAGCCTACGGCTGGCTTGCTGCCTTGACCGTCGGGATTGCGGCGCTGCAGGGGAACTTCAACTATCTTCTGCCCGCCCGCGGTCGCCACCCTAAGTACGATCTTGCCCGGGCCTGCCTTGGTACCAATCTGCAGCCACACGAACAGATACCTGCCATCGCGTCCTTCCAAGGTACGAACAATTCGAATCCCCGGGGTGCTTGTCGTGACCCGCACCCCTGCCAGGTTCTCTCCAGTGATCATCAGCATGGGATCCGGCAGGCCGATCCACCAGTTGGGCGGCTCGACTTGGGCAACACGCACGGATTCCCTGTCGACCGCAGACTGGCCTTGCCTTGCGCCTGCGTAGGTTGGCACGCCAAAAAGGAGCACAGCAGCTACCAGACACGCCGCCGCCATTGCTTTCGGGGTAGGGTAGGACAAACGCTTCGGTCCTCGTGTAGGCGAGATCTGCAGGATCACGGTTTCCCTCGCAATGGTCTTAAAGAATAGCGTTGTTGCAGCAGCGTACAGCCAATGGCGCTGAGGGGCAACAAGCCTCCCTGAGAAAAGTAGGAGGAATCGCTGGTTGAAGCGCGAAGGAGCAAGGGAGGAGTCGGTCATTGTTGCCGGCGCCCAGTTCTGGAGGAGTTGAGGAAGGAAACCGATGACCGGTCACAGGGTATACTGCGGCTGCAAACGGTCGATTAGTCTGAGGCACGTGATCATGAGATTTTCTCACGTGGCGGCAGCCATCCTCCTCTGCTGCCTATGTTCGGGGAGGCAAAACTCGCCATCCGCCATCGGGAGCAACAACCCACCGGAGGCGGCTAAACCCGGCGCCGCAAACTCTGAACCCACACCGGTTTTTCACGTCGACACACGTCTCGTGATCGTGGATGTGGTTGCAATCGCACACGACGGCCAGCCGGTGCGAGGTCTGCAGAGAGATTCCTTTCAGCTGCTGGAAGACGGTAAACCCCAACAACTTCAAGTCTTCGAAGAACATCTCCCGGCGGTGCAACCCGCTCGTCTTCCTGAAATCAAGTTGCCTGCCGACGAATACACCAACTTCCCCAAACAGGTAAACAGTAGCGCCGTCAACATAGTTCTGTTCGACATCCTCAACACGCCGATGAGCGATCAGCTCTATGCCCGAGCGCAGATGATCGACTTCCTGAAGACGCTGCCGCGTGGCCAACGGACAGCGCTGTTCACGCTAGGCTCGGACCTTCACATGATGGCGGGGTTCACCACCTCCACCGACGAACTGCTGGCAGCCGCGAACCACGTTGTGCCGAATGCTTCCGCATATCTGGATACAGACGCCGACCGAGCCGCGGTGGACAGGCAAATCCAGATGGCAACTCAGGGACTTTCGCCGTCGCAGAGCGGCACAGACCGAGGAGGACCTAGAAGCTTTGGCCAGATGATGCAGGAGTTTGCCACCGAGGTCGAGCAGGTTCGCGTGGACGATCGAGCCCAGAGAACGTTCGAGGGACTTGGACAATTAGCACGCGCGGTTTCCGGCTATCCCGGACGCAAGAACCTGCTCTGGCTGTCGGAGGCCTTCCCTTCGGGAATTCTTCCATCGCGGGGTGATTCGACCCACTTCACCAGAAGCTATCTAGGCCTGATGCAGAAATATTCTGGGTTTCTGGCCGCTTCGCAGATCTCGGTGTATCCCATCGACATTCGCGGGCTTTCGGCCTCGAGTTCGCGCTCGATGACTGCCTCTCAAGCCACCATGGACGAGATCGCACATCAGACCGGCGGCGAAGCGTTCTACAACACCAACGACCTGAAGGGAGCGCTGAAACGCGGCATCGAGCATGGCTCCACCTACTACACCCTTGCCTACATCCCCGAGAACAAGAATTGGAACGGCAAGCTGCGGCGCATCGACGTGAAGGTGAATCGGTCCGGACTCACCCTGAACTATCGCCGCGGATATTACGCGACCCGCGACGACCCTACGCTGGTCGAAGCCGCCCATCGAACCTTCGTGGCCGAGATGCAGGCGGGCGTGCCGGAATCAACCATGCTGTTGTTGCGGGCCAGGGTGTTGCCTCCGGACGACAAGAATCCGATGGTCCGTGTGGACTGCGCCGTTTTCGCTCCAGACATCTCCTTCAGCGGCGACGACCGGCTGCACCACGCGAAACTGGAATGGGTGGCCATCGCCTGGGACAGGAACAGTCACGCCGCCGCCAACACTTCGGAAACGATGGAACTGGACCTGCAGCCCGAGACCTACGCAACAATACAAAAGACTGGGATCTCCGCCCACCAGGAACTGAATCTGCCGCCGGGGACCTACCGGTTGCGCCTCGGCGTCATGGATTATTCCACCAGCAAGATTGGAACGCTCGAGATTCCGTTGAGGGTGGGCAATACGGCTATCGCAACAAAGTGAATTAAATGGAGCGGGAGACCGGGATCGAACCGGCGACATCCAGCTTGGGAAGCTGGCGTTCTACCGCTGAACTACTCCCGCTCGCAAGGCGCGAACGCAGCTAGCTTATCACTGCGGCAAGGAGCTAACAACTTCCCAAGTTCACGGGTAGTGGTGCAATTTTGCCTTTTGGGTGCAGTGGCGATCCGCGCGAGATCCTTCGCTCCGCCTGAAGAACGGCTGCGCTCAGGATGACGCCTGACATGTGGATGGAACCCGACCTCAAACTGCACCTCTACCGGTTCACGGCTTGAGTTGATTTGCTGCCGCTGCGAGAACAGCTTCGAGACCTTCTGCTTTCGGCGCGCCGCCTTGCGCCATGTCCTTGCTGCCGCCGCCGCGGCCTCCCAGCTTCGCCATGGTTTCCTTCATCAGTGCGCCCATATCATGTGGCCCACCCACGGATTGCGCGAAAACGAGCGACGGCTGCGGCAATGTGGTCGCGAGCAACGCGACCACTGCAGGATGCTGCCGCGTCAGCCTCTGGGCCAGCAGCTTGATGAAATTCAGATCGCGGTCAGCAAAAACGCGCAGCACCAGCTTGCGGCCATCCACTTCAGGAGTCTCCGTCAGCAAGCTCGCAGCCTGCGCGGCGGCGAGTTCTTCCTGGGATTGCTCACGCTGCTTACGCAGTGATCGGATCTCGTCGAGCGACTTGCTTACTTGCTGCGGCACGTCATAAATGTGCGCGGAGAACAGCGCCGCCGTCTCAGTGAGTGTGGAGTAATCGCGGCGGGCCGTGGTCACGGCACGCTGTCCCGCAACAAATTCGATGCGCCATCCCTGCCGAACTTTCTCGCTTTTGCGCAGAAGGATGCAGCCGATCTGTCCGGTCTGGCGCACGTGTGTTCCTCCGCAGGCGGTGAGATCGAAGTCGCGAATATCGATCAGCCGCAACTCATCGCGCTCGGCTGGCGGCAGCTTGCGCAAACCCAACTTCTCTGCCTCTTCGCGGGTGACGTAGCGGATTTCCACCCTGCGGTTCTCCAGGATGATCTCGTTGGCCAGGCGTTCGGCGGCTTCGATCTGATCGCTGCTGAGCGATGCCGTCTCGAGATCGATCGAGCAATAATCGTCCCCCATGTGGAACGAGACAGTGGGCATACTGAACAGCCGCACGAAAGCGGCAGAGAGTACGTGCTGGCCGGAGTGTTGCTGCATGTGGTCCCGGCGGCGAGTGTGATCTATCAGGCCACGGACGCGAGTTCCGGGCGGCAGATTCCTAGGCGGGGCCTCGAGATAGTGAACCACCTTGCCGTCTTCCGTTTCGGCCACTTCGGTGACGCGCAGCTTTGTGTCTGCGTCGACTCCAGGGATGATCCAGCCCGTGTCGAAGACCTGGCCGCCGCTGGTGGGATAGAAGGCAGTGCGGTCGAGAATCAGCGCGGGACGCGGGCTGTCGGTCACTTCGCGGACTTCGGCGTCGAAGGTGTAGAGGAAGGAGTCGTGGTAATAGAGGCGGTCGGTCATGGAGAGATTCATTTTAACCACTTAACCACAGAGGACACAGAGGTGCACCGGGTAAAGCCCTTATGGCACAGATCACGAAGGAAAATCCCAGATCAGTACGGGCCAATGATGCCGCCGATTTGCCTTGCTGCTGGCTGCGCGGGCGAGGGCCCCTTCGACGCTCGCTCAGGGCAGGTCCGCGCCACATTTGCACCGAGGACATCCAGATACTTCAGGCCGGAACCTGTGTTGAAGAGGACGACTGTGTCTTCGGGCTTGAAGAATCCGGTGCTCCTGAGCTTGCGGTAGGCGGCAAGCGCAGCACCACCCTCGGGCGCGGCGAAGATGCCTTCCACCCTGGCCCAGTGGCGCGTGGCATCGAGAATCTCTTCATCGGTGGCAGCGACGGCCGTTCCCTTGCTCTTCTTCAAGATGTCGAGGATCAAATAGTCGCCATAGGCCTTCGGAACCCGGAGACCAGCCGCCACCGTGGCCGCGTTCGCCCACATGTCCGAAGCGGGTTTGCCTTCATCCCATGCCTTAACAATGGGCGCGCAACCGGATGACTGCACAGTGATCATCTTTGGCCGTTCAGATCCGATCCAGCCCAGCTCCTGCATTTCGTCGAAGGCCTTCCACATCCCCAGCATCCCGACGCCACCGCCTGTGGGATAGATGATTCCCTGCGGCAACTTCCAGCCGAGTTGTTCGGCGACTTCGTAGCCCATCGTCTTCTTGCCTTCCACACGGTAGGGCTCTTTCGTGGTCGAGACGTCGAACCATCCGTCGTCTTCCCAGGACTTGGAATCCTTCAGCTCTGCGACCTTGCGGGCGCAGTCGCTGATGAGGCCGTCGACCAGTGTGACCTGGGCGCCGTAGTAGTCGCACTCGACGCGGTTGGCGATGGGCACATCTTTGGGCATGAAGATGTGGGCTTCGAGTCCCGCGGCCGCGGCGTAGGCGGCCAGGGCCCCGGCAGCATTTCCGGCGGAGGGGATGGCGAGTTTCTTCAATCCAAATTGGCGGGCCATGGTGACCGCCGCCGAAAGGCCTCTCGCCTTAAAGGATCCTGTGGGATTCAGGCCTTCGTCTTTGATGAAGACGTTGGGATACTCGCGGCTGGCCAGCATGGGGGTGAAGCCCTCCCCAAGCGAGACGGGATCGGCTTCGGGTAGCACCGCGTCATAGCGCCACATGGTGGGCGCGCGTCCGGCGAGGCGCGCGGCAGAGAACGCGCGCTTGATGGAGGTCAGGTCGTAGCGCGCGTAGAGAATTCCAGCGTCCTTCGGACAAACGGTCTGCGGACGGTCCGCCGGGAAATGTTCTCCGCAGCGGGTGCATTCGAGGTGAGTGAGTCGAGGCATGCGTTAAAAAGTGTAGCAGGGGAGGCAGGACAGTTCTCAGTTCTCAGTTCTCAGTTCTCAGTTCTCAGTTCTCAGTTCTCAGTTCTCAGTTCTCAGTTCTCAGTTCTCAGTTCTCAGTTCTCAGTTCTCAGTTCTCAGTCAACTGGGTCGATGATTACGGGCTCTTCCGGCTTTGTGGTACCGCGGGTCGGGCGCTGCACAATCACGATTGCGGCAAGAACCAGCACAATTCCCACGCTCTGGATCGGACGCATGACCTCACCCAGCAGCGCCGCTGCCAGCAGGATCGAGAAGACCGGTTCGAGGCAGCTGGCGATGATGGCTCGCGTGGGCTCGAGATGTTGCAGGCCAAGAAAATAGAGCGAGAACGGGCCGAGCACCGAGAGCATGGAAAATAAAAAAAGGAACGCCCATTCCGCGGCAGCATAGTGGGCGGCAGCAATTTTCCAGGGCGGATTCACGATCATCCAGAAGGCTGCAGCCGAGGTCAGAGTCCAGAGCAAGACGCGCCAGCGGTCATAGCGAGCGAGGATGCTGTGTCCGCCGACGTTGTAGAAGGCGAAGGAGAAGGAGGCCAGGAGGGCAGCGAGGATTCCGTAAGAGTTCAACCGGATCGAAGGCGCGCTGCCGTTGGCCCCTACAATGCCGATCACCAGCACGATTCCGGTGATGGCCAGCGCGACGGCTGCAACCTTTCGCATCGACAATTTCTGCTGGCCCCGAGCCACCACGTAAAGCAGGACCCAGACCGGCGCGGTGTATTGCAGGATGATCGCGATTGCGACATTCGTCTTCTGGATAGCCACGTAATAAAAGTAATTCGATGCAGCCACCCCAAACATGCCCAGAATCAAGCACTGGATGAGGTCGGGACGAGGAAGCTTGATCTGCCTCCACCCGCGTGCGACCAGCAGGATAGGCAGCAGCACCATCAAAGAGAAAGTGGTGCGGGTTTGCGAGAGAATGACCGGCTCGATGGGACGAACTGCGGCCCCGCCTAGAGATAACTTTCCCGTGAAGACTGCCCGCCCCAGCGCGGCACAGACTCCCCACAGGAAGGTGGCGGCGGCGATGAACAAGGAGCCGCGAAGAGGATAAGGATGCGGCTTCAGATTTGCCGAGTCTTGGATTGCGGCCTCGTCGTTTCGGCGATCAGGTTCCGGCGATCAGGATTCGATCACCGCATCCGATGATGGCGTTTCCGCGAGTAACTGGTCAAGACGTTCGGGATCAAAGCCGACAACGACCTCAGCCTGCTCGCCGGAAAAGACCACCAGCGTGGGAGTGGTGTTGCTGTCGAGCTTTTCGAGCATCTCGGTGCGGGCCGCGGGATCGGCGCTGATATCGCGCTCTTCGAAGGCGATCCCCCGGGCTTCAAGATAGACCTTTAACAGCTCGCAGGAGAGGCAACCGCGCTGGGTAAAGACAAGAAGTTTCGACATTGGCGCCAACTCGAACCTCAGTCTTCAGCAGCCTATCAGGTTTTCCCAGTCTCCCGCGGGCAGGTGGATGTCGGTGGGTGAATCCCATCCCGAACCATTGCTGCGAGAGCCTCATAACTGCGCATAGCCCACCCCGAACAGAGGGGGTCCCGGGCAATTCGTGGGGAGGCGTTGGCCGGGTTTCGTCGCCCAAGACAACGGGAGGGCATCCGACTCTCGTTCGCACAGTTATTACCTCCGTAACATGCAGGGCCTTACCTGTTGGTCTTAACCTCTAGCTCAGAAGAGCTGCGGGCACAGGAGTTTTTTATCGCCAACATCAACACATCTCAGGAGAACCGGGCAGCCTCCGCACGCGCCTTCGTGCACAGCCTGAACATCCTCATTAAGTACACGCGGATGTACGGCTTTGAGCACAAGCGCACCGAAGCGCAGTTTGAGGTCGCGTGGAATGAACTCCAGCAAGGCCTGCCGACGGCGGGTGACGCCGGGTTCCTGCTGGGCGTCTCCGACAACAAGCTGCTGCTCGACGGGATTCCGCTCGAAACCGGGCAAGCAGAACGCAGCTTCGCGCAACTTCTGACCGCTGCCGGTCTGGCCAGCCTGCATTTTTCCAAAGACGTTACCGTCGAAGATTTCACGCGCCTGGTGCGCGCATTTACGCTGGCCGGATCGAAGGCCCAGGATGTCGCCAAGCAGATCAAAGAGGCGCTGAACGCGAGCAAGAACGGCACGATTAAAATCAACGAGGTGAAGTTTGTCGCAGCTGATCCGCTGACCGGGGATGTCAGTGTGGCGGCACAGATCGCCGCGCAGACGCTGGGGCCCGAGTTCAAGCAGTGGTTGAATGATCCGCAGAAACTCTTGCAGTTGATTGCCGCAGCCGAGGGAGCAAACTCGGGCAGCGGGCAGGCTGCTCCCGGTGGAGTGCCCATGGTGCCGTTGGGGAGCGTGCCGAATTACCGCGGCGGTGGCAAGGGTGGTTCGGGAACGGGAACCGGGACTGGCACAGGGACGGGGACGGGAACTGGCACTGCACCCGCCTGGACTGGGGGAGTCGTCCCGCTCCAGGAAGCGGAAGTGATTCAAGCCATCCGACTGCTGACACGATTCGGACAGGTGCAGACCGATCCGCAGTCTGCGACCGATGAGTTACAGAAAGAAATCAGCGAGGTCGATCCCAACACCCGGCTGAATCTGCAGCAACTCCTGGGAAGCCTGGCGGCGCAGGCGAATGCGCAGCAGGAAGACACTCCGCTGCTGATGAAGGCAGCGGAACACATGGCGATCCGCTTCGCCCTGGAGCGTTACCAGAAGGGTGAGGTGAAGGTCAACGCTGTCCACCAGATGATGGAGCACATGAGCCGTCAGATGGACTCGTTGCGCGGGATCCTGAAGCTGCAGGAAGACAAGATGAGCAAGGCCGGGATCCTGGTGGAGTCGCACGCCGACATCCTGGACCGCATGTTCTGGGCAGAGGTTCCGGAGTCGGGCAAGAAAAGCGTTTTGATGTCGCATGAGGCTCCGTGTGTTCCTCCGCGGAACGTGCGGCAGTTCGTGGAAGTATTGCTCGACCGCGACGACAAACAGTCGGCCGCGGAAATCCTCGACAACTATTACGGCTGCCTGGGAGCCCGGGATATCGAGCCACGCCGCAAGACTGCGATTGGCTTGAGCCAACTGGCGGATCTGTATTCGCGCCTGGGTGGACCTTCGATGGGTGGCGCCCTGCGTAAGCTGAGCGAGCAGTTGAGCGTGGAAAAAGATCCCGAGCTGCAGAGCCTGCTGAGTGCCGCGTTTGTGAGGCTCAGCCAGGAGGCGAGCGCCTCTAAGAATTATGCAGCGGTGAACGAAGTGTGCGCGGGCATGGAGACGGTGGGTAAACACCGTCCTGTGCTGGTAAACGATTTGAGGCCGCGCGTGGGCGTTGAGAACCGCCTTCCCGAGTTTATCGAAGAAGCTTTACGGTGTGAACCGGTGCCAGCGGAATTGCTGGGCGTACTGCGGCGGACCTGCCTGGCCGGGGCAGAACATCTGGCCGACCGCTTCTTCCGCTGCATGCGGCGCGATGAATGCGACCGCATGATCGAACTGGTCAAGGAGTTGGGGTCAGCCGCATTGACGCAGTTGCGTGAGATTCTGCGCACGGGGCAGCCGCGTCAGGCTTCCGCGGTGGTCGGGCTGATGAGTCGGCTGGACGTGGGCACGCTGCTGGAGCTTCTGCCTGCACGCTTGCCGGAGTGGAACCGCTTCTACCACGACATTGCCGTCCGGCAGATCGCCTACGGGGCCGCGGCGGATCGTGGGCGCACGCTGCTGGAACTGGCCGAGGTTTTGGATTCTGTGGTCTTGCCCGAGGCAGTCGATGAGATCGGCATGAGCGGCGATTTAACCGCAGGTGCGCCGCTGATCGCGATGGCGCGGCCCGGCGAGTCGGCCTCACGGTCGCCCTTCGTGCAACTCAAAGCCATCGAATCGCTGGGGCGTTTAAGAGACCTAGAATCGGTGTCAACCTTGCGCGACATTCTGGAGACGAAGAAGACATTTGGCTGGCTGCACCATCGCGAATTGCGCATTGCGGCGGCACAGGCGTTGTCGAAGACCGATCCCCGTTACAGTTCGCAGATTCTTTCCGACAGCGGCCTGGAGCCGGCGGAACTGGCCATCGCGCCGCTGGATATGGCTCCCGCGTGTCCGTGGGTGCGGCAGCGCCGCTACGAGCGCATGGTGCTTTCGAAGACAGTGCCGGCCACGATTGGCAGCTCGTGGGGCAAATCAAGGATTCTGATTCGCGAATTGAGCCTGGGCGGCGGCATGGGCACGAAGGAAGATAACCTGCGCATTGGCAGCGAAGCCGACCTGGAGATTGCGATGGGCATGCGGTCGAAGATTCGGGCCCACGTGCTGTTGCGCCGGGCACGCGTCAACGAAGTGGGTTTCGAAATCGTCAACACCGACCTGGAAAGCCGCTACCGGCTGCGCCGAATCCTGGTCGATGCCATGAACCACGCTCCGCAGAACAAAGACCACGACTGGAACGGGCAGAGGAAAGTGTAGAGATCAATCCCGCGCCGCGAAGGAACAAAGAAAAAGCCTCTGCTCAGCGAGCAGAGGCTTTCTGGTTTCGGAGACTCACTTCACCTTGGCGAAGATGATGACCAAGGTGTAGAGGGCCAGCGACTCGATCAGCGCCAGACCCAGAATCAGGGCGAATTGAATGCCGGGGCGGGCGGCAGGATTGCGCGCCATGGCTTCCGCCGCAGCCGCAGTGGCTTTTCCCTGCGCCAGGCCGCAGACCGCGGAGGCGATGGCCATGGAAAAGCCGCCAGCGATGGCGACCCAGTTGACGGGGGCGCTGGCTCCGCCTTGCGCGAACGCCGGCATGGCGAAGCACAGGGCAGACAGCACCAGGAACAGCTTACTCAGGTTGCGCATTGTTTCTCTCCTCGTTATGAATTGCCGCCAGTGGGTGGTTGACGTCAACCGTGCAGACGCCCTCACGCTTGCGGCAGTTTCCAGCTTCCAGTTTCCAGTTTCGGTCAGGCATCACGGCGGTCAATCGAAACTAGAAACTCGAAACTTGAAATCCGAACCTAGTGCTCCTCTGCAACTGCGCCTGCCAGATACACAGTTGTGAGCAGGACAAAAATGTAGGTCTGCAGCAACGAAACGCCGACGTGCAGGCCGAGGAACAAGATTGGCACCCCCACGGGCACCAGGGAAAAGAACACTAGCGTGACCATATCACCGGCGAACATGTTGGCGAACAGACGGATGGTCAGGGAAAGCACGCGGGCCAGATGGCTGATGATCTCGATCGGAATCATCAGCGGAGCCAGAAAGAGCATGGGCCCGGCAAAATGCTTCAGGTAGCTGACTCCAGCGTGCTTGAATCCCTGGGTGTGGTAGTACACGAAGGCGCAGAGGGCGCAGCCCAGTGGGACCATCGGAACGGCGGTAGGCGACTCGAAACCGGGGATGACCCCGATCAGGTTGCACGATAGGATAAACAAGCCGAGCGCCGCGAGGAAAGGCGTGTAGCCCTCACTGTGGTGTCCGATGATCTCGTGGCTCTGGTGCTGGATGAAGCCTTCGACACCTTCAAACACATGCTGCAGGGCGCCGGGCCGGTCCGCGGAAAGACGCGAACGCACTAGCAGGAATGCGACTACAAGAAACATGAAAACCAGCAACTCCATCGCGAGGGCATTGGGAATGGGCGCCCGTGGATACTTCGGTTCGATACTCAGGCTCCGCAGCAGGGCCGTCACCGGCCCAGCGAACAGCCTGTTCAGGATTTCGGTAAACCAAAGTTCTTCCGGCATGAAGCGGCTTCCAGATCCGTTCGAGTTGCCTCAAAGTCCGCGCGCCAGCGCTACGTATAGTTCATAGCCAGCTTCGCAGACAATCGCTCCGACGGGCAAAAATAAGCCCGCAAGGAGGCCGTTGAGGCTCGCGGGAGAAACAGTCAATATACCATAGGCGCCGAGAGCCATCAAAACGTAGCGCAGGAGGAACCGGAGCACGACGCCCTTTCCGGACTGCGTTGTATTGGTTCCAGTGGCGCGGTCTCCCAGGGCGCTTACGACGCGCTTGAGCCAGTGGAAATTGAGGTAGGCAATAGCGCATCCGACAGCCAAGCCGAGGGCAGAGCGTAGTCCAAACGCAAACCAGATCGCCACGACCACCAACGGGCCGAGAACCAACATGAATCGGCGGATGCGCTCCAAAGCGCCGGAATAGAAGTGCTGGGCGACAGAGTCGGAAGCTGCGTCGGGGGTCCCGGGTTTGGCTTGGTCGGATTCCATGCAATGACTGCAGCAGTGCTCATGGTAAACAAGGTCGGCGGTGTGTGCGCAGAAACCTTCCCATAGGCTGGGGCGTGGCTTGTGGAGGTGCACCCAAGAAGCCGAGCTTCGCTCGGCCGGACAGCCGGGGGCGGCTGTCCCCACATGTGAACCTTGGGGGCTGTGGCACTCCGCTCATTGCATGTCTCGTGAGACGGTACGAATCAGTTCGACGAAACCGGCTACGATGCCCAGAATGATCCCGGCCATGTACAGCCAGGTTGTGTGAAACCATTTGTCGAGAAGTGCACCGAAAAGCCATCCCACGACAAGCGCTGCGGGGAGAACGAAGGCCAACTGGCTGTAGCGGGCGACTTGCAACCACAAGCTTTTCTTCTGCTCGGATTTCTGGTCCTCGGATTTCTGGTCTTTGGGAGCTGGGCTGGGAGGAGACATTCGGAATTCCAGATTGGCAAGGCAGATTCTACTCCAGGCCTTGAGATTGGGGCCGGCCGGACTTCGCCCCTTCTCGCTGCGCTCGCTCAGGGCAGGCTCTGGCCTTGACAGCCGAGGCGGCTGTCGCTACGTGAGCATCACTAGTGCATCAGTTTCGCGATCGCTGGATTCTGTGCGATGCCCAGCGCCCAGTTCACCATTTGAATGAAGCGGTCGGGCATGATGCCGATGAAGAGCGTGGCGAATCCGGTCACGCCCAGGGCGGCGCGCATGGTCAGGCTTACGGGCAGCGTTTCTTCGCCTGTCTCTACCTTACCCATAAACATGGCATTCGCCATCTTCAGGTAGTAGTAGAGGCCGAAGACGGAATAGAGAACGCCCAGCGCGGCCAGCACGTAGTGCCCTGATGAAATCAGGCTGAGGAAGATGAAGTACTTGCCCCAGAATCCGGCCAGAGGCGGAATCCCGGCCAGCGAGAGCAGGAAGACAAGCATCAGCACCGCTTCTACTGGAGCCCGCGAGTAGAGGCCGTTCAGATCGTCGAGTTCGTCGCCAATCACATTCTTGTGCCGCAGCGAGGTGATCACGCCGAATGCGCCCAGGTTCATGAAGGTATAGACCAGCAGGTAGACCAGGATGCCCTTGATGCCATCGGGGCTGAGCTGGGTCACGGTTCCGGCGATCAGGCCGAGCAGCATGTAGCCGACGTGCGCGATCGAGGAGTAGGCCAGCAGGCGCTTGGTGTTGGTCTGGGTGAGGGCCGCGAAATTCGCCCCAGTCATGGTAGCGATGGAGACGAATACCAGAAGCGGAACCCAGGTAGACCGCATTGCCAGAAGGCCACTGAGGAGAAACGGGCTGCCGATCAGGATACGCAGCAACATGGCCCATCCGGCCGCTTTGACCGCGACGGACATGAATCCGGTGATGCTGGTGGGCGCGCCTTCGTAGGCGTCGGGGGCCCACTGGTGGAAGGGTACAGCGGCAATCTTGAACAAGAGTCCGGTAATGGTGGTCAGCAGGGCGATGATGGCGATAGGCTTGCGCTCGTCCTGCAGGACCGCCGGAAGATGCCGGGCGATCTCGTAGAGATTCGTGCTGCCAGTCAATCCGTAAATAAGCGATAGCCCATAAGCGAAGATTCCAGAGGAGAATGCCCCCAGCAGCAGATACTTTAAGGCGGCTTCGTTGGAGCGGCGGTCGCGGCGCAGGAATCCGACAAGCACGTAGGTGGAGATGGCCATCAACTCCAGTCCAATGAAGATGAGAACGATGTCGAAACCCGCCGCCATGCACATCATGCCCACAACCGAGAGCAGCATGAGGGCGTAGTACTCGCCATGGTTCTCATGCTCGGCTTCCAGGTAGCGCATCGACATGAGAATAGCGACGGCGGTGCCCCCAAGGAACAGGTAGAAGAAATAGATGGCGAAGCGGTCCACGAGCAAGGTGCGCATGAAACCGTAAGAGCCTGGCAGAGCGTTGGCGTGCATCCACAGCTGAATCTTGACAACGCCGGCGGCAGCGAACAGCACGCCGATGAAGGCAGTGACAGCGTTGGCCCACTTCATTTCTGCGGGCAGCATGAAGTCGATCAGCAGGATGCCGAGGGCAAACAGAGTAAGCAGGATGATGGGCAGAGCCAGCAGGTAGTCCGTCCACGAGAATTGGGAGAGCAGGCCCACTATTGCTTTCCTCCCGCAGTTTTCGGGACGACAGCGGCTGGAACCACCACGGTTGCGGACGCAGATGCCGGCGATGCCGGTTGCTGTTCAGCATTCACGGCGCCCTTAGGTTGTGGATAGTCGGGCCGCACGGTCGCAACGATCTGACTTACGGGCTGTTCGAGGATCTGGAAGAACGGCTTGGGATAAAGGCCGATCCAGAAGGCCATGATGATCAGCGGGACAAAGGTGGCGACCTCGCGCGGCGTCAGGTCGTGCAGTTTCTCGTTTTTCGGATTCGTCACGGTGCCGAAGAAGACACGCTGGTAGAGCCAGAGCAGATACGCGGCCGCAAGCACGACTCCCGGGACGGCCCACGCGCCCCACTTCCAGTTCTCCATGAACGTTCCCTGCAGGATGGTGAACTCGCCGACAAAACCATTCAGCAGAGGCAGTCCCATCGAGGAGAGGAACATGATCATCGTGATCGTGGCGTAAACGGGCATCACGTTCGAGATGCCGCCGTACTCGGCAATTTCGCGCGTGTGGCGGCGCTCGTAGAGGATACCGACGATCAAGAACAGCGCGCCCGTGGAAATCCCGTGGTTGATCTGCTGCAAGACTGATCCACTCAGGCCAAGCGGAGTGAGCGCGAATATCCCCAGAGTGCAGAAGCCGAGGTGGCTGACCGAAGAATAGGCCACCAGCTTCTTCATGTCCTTCTGCATCAGCGAGACCAGAGCGCCGTAGATGATGGCGACGAGAGAAAGGCCGATCATCCAGCCGCGGACGGTCACGTTGAGGAAGGTTGCCGGATTCGACAGCACTTGCGGGAAGAACGGGAGTGAAAAGCGGACGAAGCCGTACGTCCCCATTTTCAGCAGCACACCAGCCAGGATGACGGAGCCGGCCGTAGGCGCTTCCACGTGCGCATCGGGCAGCCAGGTGTGGAAGGGAAACATCGGCACCTTGATGGCGAATCCGACGAAGAAGGCAAAGAAGAGCCACACCGCGTAGTGGAATGGAACGTGAGGCGCGGTTTTATACAGTTCCTGAATGCTGAACGTGTAGACGCCGGTGACCGCGTGGTGATTGAAGTAGAGGAACAGGATGCCGAGCAGCATCAGGACCGAGCCGGCCAGCGTGTAGAGGAAGAACTTGATGGCGGCATAAAGTTTGCGCGGCCCCCCCCAGATGCCGATCAGCAGGTACATCGGCACCAGCATGGCTTCCCAGAAGACGAAGAAGAGGAAGAAGTCCAGCGCCATGAAGACGCCGAGCATGCCCGTCTGGAGCACGAGAAACCAGATGTAGTATTCCTTCACGCGGTTCTCGATGGCAGTCCAGGATGACAGGATCGAGACCCAGCCCAGCAGCGTGGTCAGCATGATCAGCAGGAATGAGATGCCGTCGATGCCCAGCACGTAACCCGCGCCGATGGAAGGGATCCAGTTGTTGACCGCGCCCTCGATGAACTTGAAGGGGGCCTTGTCTTGCCGCTGGACCAGCGCCCAGAACCAGGGCACGAGCGGGATTGAGACCAGGAAGCCGACGAACGCGAAGATGTTGGCGATCCAGCGGATGGCCTCCTTGTTGTCCTTGGGGACAAACAGGAGCAGGATCGCGCCCACCAGCGGCGTGAAGAGAATGATGGAGAGAATGTGGTTGTACATAGAAGCTCTTGGCTCTTGGCTCTTGGCCTTTGGCTCTAGCTAAGAGCTAAAAGCCAATGGCTGAGAGCGGCACTTCAGTGGTACACGTAATAAAACACAAACCCTACTAATCCCGCGGTCATCACCAGTGCGTACCATTGCACCAGGCCCCACTCGAACAGGCGCGCGGGATACGACAACATGCGAGCCAGAATCGCTGGGCCGTTGACGCCAATGCCGTCAATGATCCACTTGTCCCACCAACTGGAGAGCGTCGCGGTAAGGCGCGTGATCCAGCCGGCGCCGTTGACCGCGCCATCGACAATGTTCGCATCGAACCACGAACTCGCCTCACCCAAGCCCATCGTGCCCAGGCGCACATCGCCCAGCTTGCGGCGTCCGGTGAAAACGTAGTCGTAGCCTTCGTCGACGTAATACTTGTTAAGCAGCGTGTTGTAGACGGGCGGTGCGGCGGCGGCAATCGGTTCGGTAAAACCCTTGTCGGCGTTGCCGTAGGCGCGTGAGGCCATGAACCAGCCAGCGCCCGCGGCGGCCACGGAAAGGACCATCAGCAGATACTCGATCCCACGGTTCCCTTCTTCGCCAGCGGGTGGGGCTTCCACGGTCTCCGCGCCATTGGCAAACACCGGCTCGAGGAATTTCTCAAAGTGGTTCGAACCGCCCAGACTCGGAGAAACTCCCAGGTAGCCGGCAGTCACCGAAAAGAACGCCAGCACCACCAGCGGCCAGGTCATCGACTTGGGCGATTCGTGGACGTGGTGCTCGACTTCGTGACTCATCCGCGGCTTGCTGTAGAAGGTGAGATAGACCAGGCGGAACATGTAGAACGCGGTCATCAGCGCCGTGACGAAACCGATGGCCCAGAGATAGTGGTTGTACTTCCAGGCCTGCCACAAAATTTCATCCTTGGAGAAGAAGCCGGCCAGGCCCGGGATGCCCGCGATGGCCAGAGTGGCCACAAACATGGTGCGGAAAGTAGTGGGGATCTTTCCTGCCAGGTCGCCCATATTGCGGATGTCCTGCTCGCCGCTCATGGCATGGATCACGGAACCGGCGCCGAGGAAGAGCAGCGCTTTGAAGAACGCGTGAGTGAAAACGTGGAAGACGCCGGCAGCGAAGGCTCCAACGCCGAGCGCGAGGAACATGTATCCGAGTTGCGAGACCGTGGAGTAAGCCAGCACGCGCTTGATGTCGTTCTGCACCAGGCCGATCGAGGCGGCGAAGATGGCAGTCAGCGCGCCGACGACGGCGACGACCATCATCGACTTCGGCGCCAGTACGAACAACGCGTTCGAGCGCGCGACCATGTAGACGCCCGCCGTCACCATCGTCGCGGCGTGAATCAGAGCGGAAACCGGCGTGGGGCCTTCCATGGCGTCCGGCAGCCAAACATAGAGTGGAAGCTGCGCTGATTTACCGCAGGCTCCTACGAAGAGAAGAAGAGTTGCGGCGGTGATGATGGGGTCGCCGATGGCAAAGTGCCCACTACGGGCGGCTGCGGTTACATCCACAAAACGGAGCGAGCCGAAATACCAAGCGATGAAGAACATCCCCAAAAGAAACCCAGCGTCACCGATGCGGTTGACGATGAAGGCCTTATTGGCGGCGTCGCTGGCGGACTTGCGGTGGAAGTAAAAGCCGATCAGCAGATACGAGCACAGGCCCACGCCTTCCCAGCCGACAAACATGAGCGCATAGTTGTTGGCCAGCACCAGCGTGAGCATCGAGAACATGAACAGGTTGAGATATCCAAAAAAACGGTAGTAGCCGCCTTCATGCCCCATGTAGCCGATGGAATAGACGTGGATCAGCATGCCGACGCCGGTGACGAACAGCAGCCAGATGCTGGAAAGAGGATCGAGTAGAAAGCCTGCGTCAGCCTGCAATGAAGCGGGTGTGCCGTCGTGGGTGGCGTAGGTGAGATGTCCTGTGTCGGTGCCGAGCCAGGTGTAAAGGATGGTCTGATAAGGCTGGTGGAGGTGTTCCGCGGTGGACGACCAGGCTGTGTATTGCCACACCGCGCCGCAGGCCATCAGAAACGCCAGCACGACGACGCCGACGCAGACCGCACTCACCGACGACTTCTGCAGCCTACGCCCGAAGAAGAACATCAGCGTCGCGCCCAGGGCGGGCAGCAGCGGGATCAGCCAGATGTGGGAAAGGAACATTAGTTCTCAGTTCTCAGTTCTCAGTTCTCAGCACTTGGCGCTAGCGTCTGACTAGCTAAAGGCCAAGAGCTAATGGCTAAGAGCTGACTTTCTACCACTTCAGCAAATTCACTTCGTCTACGTTGATCGTCTCCTTATTGCGGAAGAAGGCGATCAGGATGCCGAGGCCGACCGCGGCTTCGGCGGCGGCGTCGGTGATTACGAAAATCGCGAAGACCTGGCCGTGGAGGGCGTTCGGCCCATAAACACCCTGCCAATAGCGCGATAGCGCCACCAGGTTCAGATTCACAGCGTTCAAGATCAACTCGATCGACATCAGCACGATCACGACATTACGCCGGGTGAGCACGCCGATCACTCCCAGAAGGAACAGAGCGGCGCCGAGGACCAGGTAGTGCAGCGTCGAGATGTGGAGCATGGCGTCCATATCAGTATCCAGCTTCTAGCGGCCGGCAATTAGCAATTGGCAGTTAGCAATTAGCCGTGTCGCGCCCTTCCAATCTCGGCAAGAATCATTCATGGCTAACTGCTAATTGCCAATTGCCAGCTGCTCATTTCAAATCCTCTTCTTCGCCATAACCACAGCGCCGATGATCGCCACCAGCAGCAGCAGTGAGGCGATCTCGAAGGCGAACATGTATTGCCCGTACAGCAAACTGCCGACGGCCTGCGTGTTCTGGGCCTCTGCGGTGGGCAGGGCGTGTTCAGGGAAAATCCCCTTCCCTTTCGTGTAGACCGCCATGAACAGGCCTCCCAGGGCGCCGGCGGCTGCGATCCCGACCAGCCACTGCTTGTTGAACTGTCGCTCTTTCATGGTGCGTTCAATGCTGACCAGCATGATCACGAACAGGAACAACACCATGATGCCGCCGGCATAGAGGATGATTTGAACGCCGGCGACGAACGGGGCATACAGCATCAGGTAGATCGCGGCCTGCGCGAGCAGAGTCACGATCAGCGCCAGCGCGGAGTGGACCGCGTTCTTGCGCGTGATCACCAGGATGCCCCCGATGAGCATGGTCCCGGAGAGCAGGTAAAAGAAAAATGGTGTGGCTACGGGTGCCATATCGTTTGCTTTATGAGTGGCCACAACCCAACCGTGGCCGTCAGTATGAGTACGCCCAACCCCATGGGCAGGAGAATCTTCCACCCTACTTTCATGAGCTGGTCAAAGCGGTAACGCGGGAACGTGCCACGATACCAGATATAGAGGTACATGAACGCGGCAACTTTGGCGCAAAACCAATAAATGTCTTCGATGCGGAGGCGCACCTGCGGGTGAAACAGGACCAGCCCAATCAGCGCCAGCGCCGCTCCGAATCCCGCCAATCCCATGGTTTGAATTCGGAAAAGAGGATGCTTCGGCATGCGCGCTGTGCTGTAGAAACACATCCCTGCGAGAAACAGGAACGTGAATCCTGGGAAAAGCGAAAACACCAGATCCCATGTCGGCCCGGTCAGGAAGTTCGGAAAGGGACGCAGCCATCCGCCCAGCCACAGCGTGACCGCGATCGATGACACCGCGATCATGGCGGAATATTCCGCTAGGAAGAACAACGACCAGCGGAAGCCGCTGTACTCGGTGTGGAAGCCAGCCGTCAACTCGGACTCGGCTTCGGGCAGATCAAAAGGTGCTCGGTTGGTTTCGGCGATCATCGCCACGGCGAAGATGAAAAACGCAATCAGTCCCAGCGGGAAGAACTTGAAGATGAACCACATCCCCTGCGTCTGCTGCGCCTGCACAATGCCGATCATGCTGAGAGTGCCGGTTCCCTGCTCATTCAGGCTGGTCATCAGAATGGCGGAAACCACGGCGAGTCCCATAGCGACTTCGTAGGAAACCATCTGCGCGCTCGAGCGCAGCGCACCGATCAACGGGTAGTGCGAGTTCGAGGCCCAGCCGGCCATCACGATCCCAAGGACGCTCAGCGACGACACGCCAAGCATGAAGAGGATTCCGATGTTCATGTCGGTGATGGCGTGCGTGGGACCAAAGGGAACAACCACAAACACCGTAAAGGCAGCCAGTACCACAATGAACGGTGCAACCCAAAACACGAAGCCGTCGGCTTCGGCCGGCATGATGTCTTCTTTGATCAGGAGCTTGAGTGCGTCGGCGATGGGCTGCAGCAAGCCGTGCGGGCCCACACGCATGGGACCGAGACGCACTTGCATGTGCGCCAGAATCTTGCGCTCCAGCCAGTTCATCGCGATCACAGCAACGGAGAGGCCGACGAACACCAGCAGAATGTAGATGAAGGCCCAGAAGACGTTCCCGGCGGCGCCGGGCGTCTGGTTGCTGTCGAGATAGGACTGGATGTACTGGATGAACGCGTGCATCAGCGGTCTACCTCGCCGAGAACGATGTCGAGCGTGCCGATCACGGCGATCACATCCGCGACGAGTTGGCCACGGCACATCACGTCGAGAGCCTGCAGGTTCACGAAGGACGGTGGGCGTACGCGCACGCGGTAAGGCTGTGTAGAACCGTCGCTGACGATGAAGTATCCGAGCTCGCCCTTGGGCGCTTCGATGGAGTGATAGATCTCGCCCACCGGCGGCTTGATGACCTTGGGGACTTTCGCAATGATGGGGCCTTCAGGAATTCCGTCAACGGCCTGCTGGATGATGCGCAGCGATTGCCGCATCTCAGCCATGCGCACCAGGTACCGGTCGTAAGTGTCACCATTCTGGCCGGTGGGGATTTCGAAGTCGAAATTCTTGTAGTTGGCGTAGGGCTGGGCTTTGCGGATATCCCACTTCACTCCGCTGGCGCGCAGCACCGGTCCGGTCACACCGAGCGCGATGCAGTCTTTGCCGGAAATTATGCCGACTTTCTTCGTGCGCTCCAACCAGATACGGTTGGTGGTGAGCAGCTCTTCGTACTCGTCGATCTTGGGCGCGAAGAACAGGAGGAAGTTCTTTACGTCCTTCTCGAATCCGTCGTAGGCCTCGTACTGCAGGCCGCCAATGCGGAACGCGTGCGTGGTGAGACGGGCGCCGCAATATTTTTCGAAAATCTTGAGAATCTCTTCCCGGTCGCGGAAGGTATAGAAGAGCGGCGTGATGGCTCCGATGTCGAGCGCGTGCGTGCCCAGCCAGAGCTGATGGCTCGCGATGCGGTTCAGTTCCGTCAGGATGACGCGGATGTATTGCGCCCGGGGCGGGGCTTCCACGCTGAGCAGCTTTTCGACGGCCTCGCAGTATCCCAGTCCATTCGAAACCGCAGCGACGTAATCCATGCGGTCGACGTAGGGATTGAACATCGTGTAGGTGCGGTTCTCGGCGATCTTTTCGACGCCGCGGTGCAGGTAGCCGATGACGCACTCGAGCCCGAGAACTTTCTCACCATCCAATCGCAAAATAACGCGCAGCACGCCATGAGTGGCGGGATGCTGCGGCCCCATGTTGATGACGAGTTCGTTCGCATCGAGAAACGGCTTCTCGGGGGTTTCGAGGTCGAGGGGCGAGAGCGTGTTCGGGTCGGTCATTGATCTTGTCTACTGGCCGCTTTCAATTCCCAGGTTGATCTGCACCCACTCGTTGTCCTGCTGCAGGATGCCGTAGTCCTTGCGCAGGGGGTATCCCTTCCAGCCATCGGGCAGCAGAATACGTTTCAGGTCGGGATGTCCATCGAACCTGATGCCGAACATGTCGAAGACTTCGCGCTCCAGCCAGTTGGCCGTCGCCCAAATCGGAACAGAACTGGGCAGGCTCTCGCCTTCAGCAATCTGCGTTTTTACGCGGATACGCTCATTGCGCGGAAACGAATAGAGGACCCAGACCACGTCGAATTGCTTTTCGCGCTTGGGATAATGCACCGCGGTGATGTCCACGCAATAGTCGAACTGCTCTTCGTTGCGAAGGATCTGCAGAATCTCCGGAATCAGCGACCGGTCGACCACCATGTAGTTCTGGCCCAAATATGTAAGCGGCTCGATTCCCGAGCCGTACTCACCCTTGAGCTTGGCCACCATGGGCGATTCCCAGGGAGTGGGTACGGGACCGGCTGGCTTTGGGGGAGCAGGATGTGCGGCCGCAGGTGCAGCGGGCTTCGCGGCTGGAGTCGCGGGCTGATCCGCCGTCGGTTTCGGCTCAACTCCCGGCGGCGGTGAAGAAGGCGATTTGGTTTCGTCCGGCATAGCTCGCGAACGGGCAAACCTCCGGCCAGCTCTGCGTTGCGAAGAACGATAACTTCTATCAGCTTGAGGAAACGGTGTCAACGGCGGGGGCTGCGATTGTTGATCTCTTCTTTCTGTCATTCTGACCGGAGTGATTGCTTCGCCTAGCGAAGCAATCACGGAGTCGAAGAATCCCTACTCACACGACGCGTTCGTAGAAAATATGGCGCTGGTTTGAGACGCGGAGAGAACTCCTAATTCCTAAACTTGACGGGCACAGGTAGGGACCCTTCGACTGCGTTGTCGTCCGCTTCGCGGACGACAACTCCGCTCAGGGTGACAGCGAGTAGGAGCATGTTCTCGGCTTACACGCGGGATTGCGCCTGGTAAGTTTCGATGAGATCGCGGATGCGCTGCGCGTCGGCTTTGCGGTGGCCGTGGCTGGTGATGGGGTCAGTGCCGCCTGTGGACTCAATGCGGATTTCCGCCCAGAACACTCCGGTCGAGATGTGCACCGAGGCTACCTTCGACATGGCGATGCTCTCTTCGTTGCTGCCAAAAAAACGTGACTTGATCCGGCTGACCCGCTGGGGGCTGATGACCAGACGGGTGGGGAACAGGAAGTTGCCTTGCGTCCAGCGGCTGGCAGTGAAGGTATCCGCCGGAGAGCTGTCCATGGGAGCGTCTGGCGTTACACCCATTCGAGCGCGCCCTTTTTCCAGACCCAAATGTAGCCCACGATCAGGATGGCGAGGAAGATCAGCATCTCGATCAGCCCGAACAAGCCGAAAGCCTTGAACCTAACCGCCCACGGAAACAGGAAGATGGTTTCCACGTCAAACACCACGAACAGGATGGCGATGATGTAGTAGCGCACGGTGTAGCGTCCCCGCGCACTGTCGATGGGATCAATGCCGCACTCGTAGGGCATCAGCTTCGTCTTGCTGGGATTATCCGGGCGCACGAGCTTCGCCAGCAACAGGGTGATGGGCAGCAGAGTTCCGACCACGGCGATGAAGATGAAGATGGGAACGTAGTTTTGCGGCATAGAGTCTTGCGCACCCAAGTACGGCGTAAGGACCACCCATAGTATCGCCGTCTGCGGGAAGCTTCAAGACTCTTGGGTGAGGGGTGGTGGTGCAGTTTGAGTTCCGGCAGTTTCCATTTCCAAGGGCGTCATCCTGAGCGCAGCCGTTTTTCAGACGGAGCGAAGGATCTTGCGCATGCCCGGCAAAGAGTTCGAAGAAGCTCCACGCGAGATCCCTCACCCGGCTGAAGAACGCCGGGTTTCGGGATGACGCCTTTGACAAAAGCTCCAAACTTCCAAACCGCATCGCCACAGGGTCGAGTAGGAATTCCCGCAGTGTTTACGGCTTCTCCCAGTGGGTGGAGCCGAATTGCTGAGGATCGAAAACAGCCGGAGAGAGCTTCGGGTTAACCTGGATGTCGGAATACTCCTCGCTGAACACCATCTTGTCGTCGACGTGCACCTCGACCCGTGCGGCCACCCAGCCACCCGTGACTTTGCGGTAGTCGGTGAATCGAATGTCATCGAATGCCTTAGGATCGCCGCGGGAAGACTCAAGCTCCCGCACGAACAACAGCGTGTCTTTCTCCACCCAGAACTGCCTGGACTTCAAGTCTCCCTTGTCGGCGCCAACCACGTACACCGCATGGCCATCCCAGGTATCCGAGCGCAATTTGGTCAGATCGTAGCCTTCACCTTTTACGACGGCGAAGGTGGTCTCCGGTTCTTGCCGGTAAACGTCAAATCCGAGTACCAGCAGCATATTCACTAGAGGACGAGTTCCGGTCACTTTGCCGTTCTGCAGGATCGTCACTGACCCGTCCGCCAATACATAGCCGTTTCCGTCTTTCGCTGGCCCTATGTCGATGCGTAACTTCCCCGGCAACAGAGCAGCCTCGTACCAGGTCTCAACCTTGGTACTGCCGTCTGCGTTATAGGTGGTGCTCTTCTGTGTAAAGGTGAGTGTCTCGTACCACGACGCCTTGTAGCGATCGTGCATGGCACGCAGCACGTCTTCGCCGCTGCGGAGCTCAGCGGCATGAGCCAGAGTCCAGGTCAGCAGAATGGGCACGAGTAACAACTGTCGGACAAATCTCATTTGGACCTTCCTTTTGGTCAGTGGCAGCAGAGATCCTACGCTATTCGGGCAAAGAGCTCTCCAAGCGAGGCGTAGCTTGGGCGGCCTGATGCCGCGCATGACGCGTTAGACGAACGAAGTCAGCAAACGTTGCTCATGGATCCCCCGTCGTCTATCGCACCTTCTCTGTCTGCGGTGCAGCAGAGGGGCCCATCACTCGTAACTTGCGGCCCTCAAGGTAAGCGCTGATCCGTTGCTGCCAGTCCCGCATTTTCGCGGCATATGCCTCTTCGGAAAATGCGGCCATGAGACTGCCTGCATGCTCGCCGAAGGCGGTAACGGTGTAGCTCACGACCACCTTGCTGCGCTCGGCTCCGAGAGGTTCGACCTTTACCACGATGCGTCCCGTATGGGAATGAGGAGCAAGACGGACATACTCCGCCCGGTGAAATTGCCAGTCTGCGTCCACGATCGTCCAAACCGCTTCCTCGCCGTCATGCCCCTCTCGAAAGACAGTGTCGCGTTTGAATTCGATCCGGCTCGGAAACACGGGTGTGGGAGCCCAACCTTTCACCCATTCCAGCTCTCCCTCGGGACTGAACAGGGGGAACGCCGTGTCGGCACTGCACGCCAGATCAAAGCTCCCGGTACGGCTAACCTGCTGCGCAGTTTCCTGTGCGAAAACCGTGTTTGCCAGGGCGATAAGCCCGCTCGCGATAACTAATTTGAAAGCCAACACAAGACTGTTCCTCCGTGGATCCCGGTTGGAAACCAGAACGATCACTGAATCTATGCCGCCGGTAAACTTTCCTTGCCTGCGGCGACCGCCCACACCGCCGCGATGTAGATGACCAGATTGCCGACGTTGTACATGCCGTGCAGCAGGTGAGTCACGATCGCCAGGGCGAAGACGGCGATCAGTACCCAGGTACCTCGCACCACGGTCCGCGGTATCAGAAAGAGAATCGAGCCGGCGATCTCACCCCAGCCCAGCACCAGTCGAAGAACCTCCGGCAGGTGGGTTCTGGCGAAATCGTGGCGTGCGCTCGGTATCACGAACAGGACCGCTTCGAGCAGAATCACCAGGCCCACGGTCCACCGCAGGATGGTCAGGGCGTTCTTCATGCGCAAGTCGCTCATCGGCGAAGGCTCCTACTTCTCTGCCGCGCGCTTCCGCGCGGCTCTGGGCTTGGTTTCTTTAAGGCGGTGGCTGGCGCTGGAGTCAAGTTCCAGTTCGTAGAACTTCTTCAGCTCCTGGATGCGCTCCAGCGATGCAGGACTGAACGGAGTCTTCCCGTCGAAAGCATGCAGCACGATGCCCTCCAGCAGATCGCCGAGAGTGATGTCGTGATATTCCGCGAAGGCCTTGAGGACCTTGAGTATGCGTTTTTCGATGCGCACTCCCGTCTGCACCCGTTCAACCAGCAATTTGGGGTCGTCCGTCACGTGTACCAATGTACCATGGTACCAGTTTAAAAGCAACTCAATGTGACTCGGCAGAGGTCGACCGCCAGCGGTTCAGCCGCGACACGGTGAAGCCATTGTTTATAATCGCAGTTCTCTCTTCTACTTAGACAAGGACACCATTGGCACTCGACGACAAAATTTACGAACTGCGGCGGGAGAAACTGAAGCAGATTGAAGCCCTGGGCCAGCGGGCTTATCCCACGAAGTACGAGGTGCCGCATACGATCGGCTACTGGCGGGACTCGTACAAGGACGCATCAGCCGAGCAACTCGACTCGGAACGCCCCAACGTGCAAGTGGCCGGGCGTATTACCGGGATCCGTCTAATGGGCAAGGCTGGCTTTGCACATTTGCAATCAACATCGCGACGAGATCGAGTCGGAAGCAGACAGATCCAGATCTACGTGAAAAAAGACGCTGTTAGTGAAAAGGGATTCGAACTCTACAAGTTGCTTGATATCGGCGACGTTATCGGTGCCCGCGGCTATCTATTCCGTACGAAGACAGGCGAACTTACAATTCATGTCGAAGAACTCACGTTCCTAGCTAAGGATCTGCTACCGCTTCCCGAGAAATGGCACGGACTGACCGACGTCGAGCTGCGTTACCGGCAGCGCTATGTCGACCTGATTGTGAACCCCGAGGTGCGGGAAGTCTTTTTGAAGCGCACGGAACTAATAAAATCCATGCGGCGCTTTCTGGATGAACGCTGGTTCATCGAAGTAGAAACTCCGATGATGCAGCCTATCGCTGGAGGTGCTGTGGCACGGCCATTCATGACCCACCACAATACCCTCGACATGGATCTCTACCTGCGCATCGCACCCGAGCTTTACCTGAAGCGCCTTCTAGTAGGCGGCTTCGATCGGGTGTACGAGATTAACCGCAACTTCCGCAACGAGGGATTGGGTTGGCGTTGGAATCCTGAGTTCACGATGCTGGAGTTCTATCAGGCGTACACCGACTACCGGGGCGTCATGGATTTAACCCAAGAGTTGATCACCCAAGCGGCCAAGGACGTGAACGGCAGCACCCAGGCAAAGTGGGGCGATCAGGAAATTGACTGGGCCAAGTGGCAACGCATGACGATGCGGGAGGCGATCATCAAATTCTGGCCCGAGAAGGCCGGAGCCAAACCACAGCTAAATGAGTTTGCATCGCCCGTCATAGTGAAATCAATGATCGGGCAGCTTCTTAATTCAGGTGTCAAGCTTGCCCATGACTTGGCCAAACCGGTGGGTGCGACGATTGCGGCGATCTTCGAAGCCGTCGCCGAGGAACATCTCACGCAGCCGACAATCATCTACGAATTCCCTACCGCGGTCTCGCCGTTGTCGAAGCAGAAGCCGGACGAGCCCGACTGGACTGAGCGCTTCGAGATCTTTGCCGGGCAAATGGAAATTTCCAACGGCTTCAGCGAACTCAACGATCCGGAAGATCAGCGGCGAAGGTTTGAGGCCCAACTGAAGGAGCGTGAGCGCGGCGACGAAGAGGCCCATCAGATGGATGAAGACTACATCCGCGCCCTGTCCTACGGAATGCCCCCAGCAGGCGGCGTAGGAGTGGGAGTGGACCGCCTGTGTATGCTGCTGACCGACTCGCATACCATTCGCGACGTGATTCTCTTTCCTTTGCTGCGACCGGAGAAAGTCGCAACCACAGAGGACACTGGCGACGCAGAGAAGAAGCCCTAGACCGCCGTTGCTGTCGGTCGAGGTATTAACTCCCCAGTACCCTAAAATGCACTAGTTGTGGTGCAAATGTATTCCTATACTGGGCTCAGTTTGGGCTCCGAAGTGGCAGCGCTGCCGTAGCGTCCATGAACGCTCCTGGACACTGGGTCGGTAGCGCTTTGCTTTCTCTGCGGCGGCTCCTCAGCCAACTCCCAGAGCCCCCAAATCGGACTCGAGCCCGAGACCGTCGTGTCGAGTCAACCATTCGTTGTGATCGTTTCAAGCTCCGGAATTAGAAGATGTAAATCGTGTCAAACTGCAAGCGTGTCAGCCAAGGCTCGGTAGTGCCGAGCGGACGCCCGACCAGGGCAGTGAAACCTAACTGCACGCTCCTGTCCAATTGGTAGAAGGAGATGAACCGGTGCTGCGTGACGTTCGTCCCCTGGCGAATATCGCTGTAATTGAAATTACCCAACACTGCTTCGCGCTCGATGTAGATGCGGGCATATCCGAGCTGCAGGTCCCCTTTCCTCTGCAGGCGGCCGACGGTTCCTTCGGCCCAATACCCGCGCCGTTGATGCGAGTTGCACGGGGCATTGAGCGTCTGTTTGAACGTCTGTGTGGAGGTGTTCGACGGAACAGCAACGATGTTCGGTAGGTTGCCGCAGGCCTCGGTATTCTGGACGTAGTCCCCGATGAAAGTCAGCGGGAGACGAGGATGTCCGGTATCGATGTCGAAACGAGCAATGTTGTCGAACAACCCGAACTTGGAGGCAAACTGCGCATTCGTGATGGATGTAACTCCGGTCGGATAGGCTGTTCCGCCTATCGTGATGATGGTGCTCGCAGTGGTCGTGTACGTTGAGTCCTGAACCGGGTTTCCGGAAGCCAACGGGAGCACGCCTGTAAATGGAGTCTGCGGATTCCTGCTGCTGGCACGCGAGAGAGCCAGCGCAATGGAGTCGGAGCTCCGAAAGTCATAGTAGCCGGTGTAGGCGCTCAGTTTCAGCCGTGGCGCAAGCTGCCACGACGTCTGCAGTTGCCCACCGTAAGTGATGGCTTGCGTAATTCTTTTGTCAGTGGTTGCGGTACCAACCATCTCGGCGAAGGGCAATTGAAACCCGACCAGCGCAACCCGCTTCAGGACGGGCGTATCCAGGTTGAAGGCCAGGGTCTCGGCTGCACCCTCAGGATTCAAGTCTTTATCCCAGGTAAGTTCGGTGTTGTACCACGGATAGCGAAATTTTCCGCCTATGAGAGTAAGGGGCTTGAACTGCTTTGGCGTGAATTCCACGAATGCCTGGTCTAAAGCAACCGCCTTGCGGGCGTAGAAGCCGGTAAGGTTCTGGTTCGTCGATATGGGGTCGTTGATGTCACCGCTGGCGAGTGTGAGACCAGCACGGAATTGCTCGCCGAGATTAGCGATCGCATTAAAGCGGGCACGAACACGGGCGCGCGCACGATCAAGCGATTGATCCGAGGGTCCACCGAAGAAGGGTTCTGCGCGAAGACGCACGTCGCCGCTGAAAGAGATCGGGCCGATGCCTTTGATTTGTCTCTCAAGGTTCCGAATACGTTCATCCGAGCTACCAGCGTTCTGGGCACTCTTGTCGGCTGGTGTCGCTTGGAGGTTGGTCGCGACTGTTGCGGCCGAGTCCGATGCTTGCCTGTCGGCAGGTCGTGCCGCTGAAGGACCGGCGGAATTGGAAGGCGCGGGGGTTTGGTGCTCCTTCTCGAGAGCATCGATGCGGTTTTGTTGTTCGCGAACCAGTTGTTTCAGTTGCTCCACCTCGGAACGAAGATCCGCGTCTCCTGGGGGTGCCGCTTGTGCTTGGACGAGCGAATTCACGGACAACAAAACCGCCACAACGATCACAACCTTACGCATACATGGTCTCCTGGGATTTGGCATTACCACCTGTTTGCGGGATCCTGTTCGGTCTGGCGCGCGAGCAGGAATCCGGCAAAGTCCAACGATATATCAGTATCTCTATCTACTAAGTTGTATTCAAAGGCGCTGTCCGACTAGAGGCAATGCATAAACCGGGGAATACAGAACCTTCAATGTGCGGTCCAGCTGCGTTTATCGCCTAGACCAAAGCGAAGACAGCTCTGGCACAAAATTGGTTTACGCGGGGGCTAACCCCCACTTGTGCTGCAGGTGACGCTCCATCGACTTGAAGACGATCCCATCCACGACGTAGCCGATGGCAATAATCAGAATCATGACCGCAATGACGGCATTCATGTCGCTGGTCTCGCGACCCATCATCAACACTTGGCCCAAGCCCAGGCTGACATAAAGCATCTCGGCCGTGATGAGCGAGCGCCAGGCGAACGCCCAGCCCTGCTTCAATCCGGACACGATGTACGGAAGGCTAGCGGGCAGCAGGACATACCAAAACAGTTGGAATCTGTGAGCCCCGAGGTTGCGTCCAGCCATCCCAAAGATCTTGGGCATCTGCTTGCGCCCGTCTTCCATCGCCATAGTGACCGACAGCAGCGATCCCATGATCACGACGAAAAGAATGGCGTTCTGATTCAGTCCAAACCAGAGCAGCGCCAGCGGCCACCAGCAAATACTGGGCAAGCTCTGCAGGCTGACCAGCAGACCGCCCATGGTTTCTTCCAGGAATTTATTGCTCGACACGCCCAAGCCAAGCAGCATGCCGAGAACTACGGAAATGCCATAGCCAATCAACACGCGCCGCATGCTCACCATAATCGCGATCCAGTAGCTGTTATCCGAGAACCCAGCCCACAGCGACTCGCCGACGCCCCACGGCGTGGGAAACAAATAGGGTGGCCAGATCTTGAGCTTGGCCAGCAGCACCCACAAGCCAAACAGCGCGGCGTAGAAAATGAAGTAGCGGGCTGCGCGTTTCATAGCTCCACCTCAGTCTTCACATGAGGCTTGATGCCGTCGTGGTACTCGACTTCCAGAGAGCGGTTGATCTCTTCTCGCAGTTCGTCGAGCACTTCGCGGGCCGCGCGGGCGACGGCGATATCTTCCAAGTGACGCGGTCGCGGTAGATCGACAGGAAATTGGCTTTTCACACGGCCGGGACGGAAGGTGAGCAGCGCCACGCGATCACCCAGCCGAATCGCTTCGCGTACGTTGTGCGTCACAAAAATAATGGTGCGCCCGGTTTCTGCCCAGATGCGTTCAAGTTCATCATGCAGCAGGTCGCGGGTCTGTGCGTCCAGCGCGGCGAAGGGCTCATCCATCAGCAGGACGTCAGGCTCGGTGGCGAGGGCGCGGGCCAACGCCACGCGCTGCCGCATCCCGCCGGAAAGCTGGTGCGTGTAGCTGTCTCTGAATTGCGACAGGTGCACGAGACGCAAGTAGTAGCGGACCTTCTCTTCCCTTGCCGCCTTGCTCATGCCCTTCATCTTCATGCCGAATTCGACGTTCTGGCCCACCGTAAGCCAGGGGAAAAGTCCCAACTCCTGAAAGATCAGGATGCGATCGGTGCCTGGCCCTTGAACCGCTTTGCCGTCGACTAGCACTTGCCCTGAAGTCTGGTGATGCAGCCCGGCGATCAAATGCAGAAGAGTCGACTTGCCGCAACCCGAGGGCCCGACGATGCAGAGGAATTCTCCGGCCCTCACCTGCAGGTTGATGTTGTCAAGGGCCAGCAACCGTTCACCCTTCGCCGTGCGGTAACTCAGGCAGATGTCACTGAGTGCAACCTTCGGGATGTCAGCGGAAACCGCATCCACCGGACGCATGAGGGTGGCCACCGCCGCCTTGCCGCCGGACCGCACCGGAACACGATGGTCGTGATCGATCGGAATCGGAAACTCTGCGGGAACATTCTGTGCGTTTGAGCTCATTGGACTGCTCTCTTTCCCTTCTCCGCCAGAACCTGGTTCAGCAGGTTCAAGTCATAAAGACGGGAGAGGTCAGGCATTTGCCGTCCCAAAAAACCCGCATCAAACGATGACTTCGCGGCGGTCATCAACGAAGGGCTCAGCGGATCGTAAGTCACTTGCAGCCGGCCAAACGCTTCGTCCAACTCGGCGGGAGGAAGAGCCTTGCCAGTTTCGGCCTGGACCTGGTGGTTCAGCAGCTTTTTCGCTTCGGGCTGGTGACCGTTGATCCAGTCGGTCAATTCCACGTGGGCGCGAATCCATTTCTTCACCAGTTCCGGATGGTCGTGCAGGAACTTCGTGCTCACGATCAAGTGGCAAGTGATGAACTGTCCTTTGGGCCACAGGTCGCGTTCGTCCAGAAACAAACGCCCGTTGCCCAAGTGGACCAGGCGCGTGGCCCACGGCTCGGGTGCCCAGGCTGCGTCCAGTTCTTTCTTCAGGAACAGAGTCAGCTGGTCGGGATTGGCCATGGGGATCACTTGGACGTCCCCGCCCTTGTCGATGGTCTTCATGCCGTGCGCCAGCAACCAGGCGCGCAGGGCAACATCCTGCGTATTTCCCTGTTGGGGCGATGCAACCTTCTTCCCGTGAAAATCTTCCGGCTTTTGAATGCCGGAATCATGGCGGACAACCAGAGCCGCACCGCCGCTGGTGGCGCCGGCAACGATGCGCAACGCTTCTCCGTTCGACCGAACGTAGCCCTGAATCGCAGGGTTCGGGCCGATGTAGGTCATATCGATCGCGCCCGCGAAGAGCGCTTCAATGGCCGCCGGACCGGCATTGAAGGTTTTCCACTCCACCTTCACTCCCGGCCCCAGTGCCTTCTCAAAAAACCCGTTGGCCTTCCCTACCATGGCCTGCGAATGTGTGATGTTCGGAAACGCACCCACACGGATGGTGGTCGCTCCCCCCTGAGCCCCGCCCGTCACGGCCAGTGTCAGCCATGCGGCTAGCCCGACTAACGTCCTCTTATTCACCCTTGTTCCCCCCGACCACCATGCTGAGCACGCCGGCCGATTCTTTCTTTTTCGGATCGCGCTGCTTCTTGTTGGCCTTGGCGGCCCGGGGGGCGGGACCAGAGATCAACTGAGCCAAGGTAGTGTTTTCGAGAATGCGGGCCGCCGCATCGCGCACATCCAGAAAGACCTGGTACAACGCGCGGTGGGGCACATCGCGGTCGATCAGGACACGCAACTGCTCGGCATCGCCAAACGGAGCCAGTGGCCCGTCAATCAGACGAATGATTTCGCTCAGCCGAATGTCGGCTGGGTCGCGCCGCAGCTGGTATCCGCCTTTTGCTCCGCGAACGCTCTCCACGATCCGAGCGTTCTTGAGTTCGAGCAGAATCAATTCCAGAAACTTCTCCGGAAGGCTCTCCTCGTAGGCAATGTCACGAATCTTGATGGCGCCCTGCCGGTGACGGCGAGCGAGCATCATCATGGCTTGTAGGGCGTAGAGTCCTTTTTGCGAGATCTTCATGGTCTGCGGATTATTACATAAAACTCGACTTAAATAATAGACTTTATCGACAGTTGGGACATTAGCAGGTTCCCTGCCACGCATGTCCTTCGCTGAGCCATTTGGTCGTTTAGATTGAGTGACTTACGGCACTTCAGGCGAGTCGCTGCAGGCGCGGAATGTGCATTTCGTTGCAGTCTTAGGAAAGGAAACTTGCTTTGAACGACGATGGAAGGCGCTCAATCCGGGCTGGTGACTCGGAGTATCTGAACCGTGATGTTATCGGGACCGCCCCTCTGCAGTGCCATTCTCACGATCGCGGCGCACGAATCAGCCGGGGTGTTGGCTTTCACTGTAGCCGCAACTTCCTGTTCGCCAACGACTCCCCACAGTCCGTCGGTGCAAAGGACGAGGGTGTCGCCCTCTTGCAGGTCGACCGCGTCCTGCGAGACATCGGCCGCCGTTTCCGTTCCTGATCCCAGGGCAGCTGTCAGGATGTGGCGTTGTGGATGCGTCTCTGCATCTTCGGACCGTACAATCCCGCTCTCCACCAGTCGGCCCACGTAAGAATGATCGCGGGTCAGACGCGAGATCTCATCGCCACGGACCAGGTACAGGCGGCTATCGCCTACGTGGGCAAAATAAAGCCGGCGTCCGACGGTGACCAGCGCCGTGCAGGTAGTGCCCATCCCATGAAGAGAAGGGTGCTCCTCTGCATAACCCCGGATCCGCTCGTGGGCCACAGCAAAGGCCTCAACGAGAGTTGCCTGAGGATTGTTTTGGAATCTTTTGTCATACACTTCGCGCACAGTCTCGACAGCGATCCGGCTGGCTTCCTGCCCACCCTCGTATCCACCCATGCCGTCGGCAATCACCGCCAGCCGCCCCTTGCGCCGGAACTCCTCCTCCTCCTCGGGCTCCCAATAGAGGTAGGAGTCTTCGTTATTTCGGCGCACGCGCCCAATATCCGTCAGGTTCGCTACCTCCATGCCCGGTCTTGCGGTTTTGCGATCGACTGCCATATCGAGGAGGATGCCCCCCAGCAAGGCGGTTCCCAGGTGCGGAAGTCACATGCTTTGAGTCCGCGTCATTATATAGGGATGAAGGACCACTTTCCGTCGCGACGCTGTGGAAAGCCGGATTCGTGCCGAGCGCCACTTCCCATCGGATTGGCCATCCGATTGAGGGAGCGTTTCTCATCCACCCGGACGGGTGAAGAGGAACGGCGATACCGTAGTTGCTACACTAATGCTGGTGCAAAGCTATATGAGCTGGCAGCGCCGTGGGTCGCGGCTGGGCTTGGATGTCGTCATGCTGGTCGCCTGTCTGGCGATCATTCCGACCTCCCTCTCTGGTGGAGGGCAAAACGCGGCCCCGGAACAGCCGCCGGGTGAACTGGTCCGTCTGGCGGTAGCCCGCGAAGTCTCGGACGCGCAGAGCCCCTCCGTCAAACACCTTTTCCGCTCTCGCAAACAAGGGCTGCGTGGCTCCCAAACCAAGCTGTATGTGCAGACGACCGAAGCTATGGCGGGAATGCTTATCGCCATCGACGATAAGCCAATCTCTTCGCAGCAGATGGATGGGGAACTGGGACATCTGGATTACTTGAACAACGATCACGACGCTCTTCGCCGAAAACAGAAGCAGGAACGTGACGATGCGGACCGCACGTTGCGCATTGTGAAGGCGCTGCCAGATGCTTTCCTCTATGAGTACGAAGGGCAGGAACAGAGCCAGCCAGGTGTCGGGAGACCGGGCGATGCGCTGGTTCGGCTGAAGTTCCGTCCCAATCCTCGCTACTCTCCACCGTCGCGCGTGGAGCAGGTGCTTTCAGGGATGGAAGGATATTTGCTGATCGATAAAGGCGCTCTCCGCATTGGGAAAATTGATGCGCGGCTCTTTCGGGACGTCACTTTTGGTTGGGGGATCCTGGGACATCTCGACAAAGGCGGCACCTTTACGGTGTGTCAGGCAGAAGTCAGCGACGGGGCGTGGGAGATCACGCACATGCAATTGAACATGACCGGCAAGATTCTGCTGTTCAAGAGTATCGCGGTCAAGTCAGATGAGGTCTTGAGCGATTTTCGGCGCGTGGCGAGTGATTTGACGTTTGCCAAAGGCGTTGAGTTGTTGAAGAGCGAAGTCGCCAGAATGCAGAATACAGGGCCGGAAAACGCCAGCGCCAGCAGCGACCGGCGATGATCGGTTGGCCGGCTACTTCCCTGCTGTGAGCGTCTCCTTCTTTACTGTCAGCTTCTCGATCAAATCCTCTTTGACGCGGTAACCGGAGCCGGACTGGTCTGATACGGCGATCATGCCTTGCGCGGAAACCTTCACCTCGGGATCGACAATATCTTCCTTCCAGTAGCGTTTGGAGGCGGAGACATCGCCGGGAAGGCGGAAGCTCTCCAGCGTGGAGAGGGCGATATTGTGGGCGCGGCCGATGCCAGACTCGAGCATGCCGCCACACCATACGGGGATATTTTGCTGATGGCAGATGTCATGAATCTTGAGGGCTTCAGTAAACCCTCCGACGCGCCCGACCTTCACATTGATGATGCGGCAGGCATCAATCTCGAGCGCGAAGGCGGCAGCGCGAGAGCCTACGATAGATTCATCCAGGCAGATGGCGGTGCGCAGCTGTTTCTGCAGCCGGGCGTGGTAGTAGATCTCATCGTCCCACAACGGCTGCTCGATCATCAGCAGGTTGAATTGATCGAAACTGCGAAGGTGCTCAACCTGATCGAGCGTGTAAGCAGAATTCGCATCGCAGCTCAGAGTGATATCGGCCCAGCGTGACCGGATCTTTTCCAGTACCTTGACGTCCCATCCCGGTTTGACCTTGACCTTGATGCGGCGGTAACCGGCGGCCAACTCGGTTTGAATCTTGTCGAGCAGTTGGTCGATGGAATCCTGTATGCCGATGGAGACGCCACACGCAATCTCGCGACGGGTGCCGCCCAGCAACTTCCAGAGCGGCTGCTGCTTCTGCTGCGCTTCAGCGTCCCACACAGCATTTTCGAGCGCAGCTTTCGCCATCCGGTGGGCGCGAACCTTGGTGAAGAGCGCGGGGATCTCCCGGCCCGATTCGACGGTGCGGCCCAAAAGCGCGGGAGCAAGGTATCGCGTAATCGTTGGCCAGGCGCTGTCGATCCATTCGCTGCTGTAGAAGGGATCTTCGCCAGCGACGCATTCGCCCCAGCCGCGCACGCCCTCGGCGTCTACGGTGACCAGGAGGATGCGGCGGTTGTAGAGACGGCCAAAGCTTGTCTCGAAAAACTGGACAAGCGGCATCTGGATTTCGCGTAGCGTGATGGCTTCAATCTTCATGAAAAGTTCATTCACCACGGAGACAGGGAGGCTCGAAAAGAAACAAAACCAATTGTATTCACCTCCGCGGCTAAAGCCGTGGATGATTTTGCTGCACTTACCGCACGGCTGGAAGCCGTGCCCTTCCTTAACCATTTGCGCGACATTCTCAATTGCGGCAGCATGGCTCCGGCAGGCAACGCTCGTCTTCTCCGTGTCTCCGTGCCTCCGTAGTGAAATCAATCTGACGCATAGGACCATTTCTCGTCCCAGTGCCCGAGCAGGAACTTACCATTGCCTTCGGTGTCGCGGTCGTAACCCAGCACGGCGAGCCCTTTGGAGAACGCTCGGAGAAACTGCTCGCGATTGCGCTCCTGCACCTGCTGGGCCTTGACACGGGTCTCCGGAGTGGCTTTCCACTCGTAGATTTGTGCCGGCACCTCGATCGTTCCTTTGTGCTCGCCCGCAGGAACCTTCCCCGCCGCGAGTAGCGATTCGACGCGCTTTGACTTCAGCCACCATTCCGCGATCAGGCGGTCGCTGGGCAATCCACCTTGCAGCGGCGACGACGTAATCCCGTACTGATTGATGTTGTAGCGGCGCGCGATGGCACCCAGCCTCTCGATATTGAGGTACGCGTTCTTGATTTCCAGCGGATCGAAGGTCCACTCAATCAACTCGATTCCGCGGCTCAGGGCCTCTTCGCGCTGCAGCAGTTTGAGGCGGCGGCCGAGGCCGCTGTTGCGATGATCCTTGCGTACGGCCAGCATGTGCGAGTGGAGATAGACATGGCCGGATCGCGTGCCGGGGACGGAGAGCGCGAACCCAACCATCTCCCTGCCCTCGAAGGCGCCCATCACCTGGCCTCCGACCTTCTCGGCCACCACGAACATGCGCAACGGGACGAGTTCGGCATCGGTGAAGTTCCAGACTTCTTTCTGCAGCGTGACGCAGGTGCGCAACTCATCAAGGCCGTGGCAGTTGCGGACGACGATGGAGTCCGTAGTCACAGTTGCCTCTCCGGGTCATGATTCTGCAGTTCGGATTTCTGCCGTCCACCGCAGGCGTCATCCCGAAACCCGGCGCATTCCAGCCGGGTGAGGGATCTCGCGCGGGCCGTTGCCGAGTTGTGGTTACGCTTCAGAGGCTGCACGCGAGATCCCTCGCCCCGCTGGTGAGAACGCGGGGCCTCGGGATGACGCCGATGCCGATTCTCAGGGTGCATTGTTACGCTCCTGCCGCTTGGCCTGTTGCCACAGGGACTCGAGTTCTTCCATCGGCACCTGCTCCGGAGTGCGGCCGGTTTCTTGCAGGCGCTCCTCCATCCACTGAAAACGGCGTTTGAACTTGCGATTCGTCTTGCGCAGAGCGGACTCGGGGTCGACGGAAAGATAGCGGGCAATGTTGACCATCACGAAGAACAGGTCGCCGACTTCCTCCTCGAGGTTCGCTTGCAGTTCCTCGGGAATGGATTGGCGGCCGGATCCGGCCACGCCGCGTCCTTGCGGCCGTGGACCGGGCGGAGGAAACTCCTTGAGGTGTTCACGCAATTCGTTCGTCTCTTCTTGAAGCTTGTCGAACAATCCCTCGACATTGGGCCAATCGAACCCCACTTGCGCGGTGCGCGAACTCAGCTTCGCAGCCTCGAGAAGGGACGGCATGGCCGACGAGACACCCGCGAGGACAGAATGTCGATCTTTGGGGTGCTTTTCCGCGACTGCAGACGAATCGGGTAGGGTTTCCTGTTCGCGTGCTCGTTGTCTTCTCTCTTCTACCTTCAGTGCTTCCCAGTTTCGCTTCACCTCTGCTGCGGTGTCAGCCTTCACATCCCCGAACACATGGGGATGGCGGTTCACCAGCTTGCTCGAGAGCCGGTCCAGCACGTCATCGATCGAAAATGTCCCCTGCTCCTTCGCCATCTCGGAGTAGAAAAGCACCTGTAAGATCAGGTCTCCGAGTTCGCCCGTGAGTTCGTCCCAGTCGCGGTTGTCGATCGCTTCGAGGACCTCGTAAGTCTCCTCGAGCGTGTAGGGCTTGATGGAATCAAAGGTCTGCTCGCGATCCCACGGACACCCGCCCGGGGCCCGCAGCCGCTCCATGATGCCGACCGCACGTTCGAATCGTTCTCCTGTCGTGGCCATTCGGAAAACACTCTAAATGACGCTTCGTGCAACAAGCAATGAGGACTTCCCAGCATTCAATCGGGACGTGATTTCGTTGTTTTGCAGACTGCGTGGGCGACACGGGGTCGCCAGCACGGTCAGTTGATTCCATCTCTCAAATCGGGAGAGCCGGCTCGGGATCGCCGAGCGGGCAATGTCCTTGGTTACTTTCGGAACGCGTTGATCCCCACTCGTTCAGGTTTTGGGCCACGCTCAGCATGGCACTAACGTTACTTTCTGTGGGTGTAAGGCTGGGCGCAAACTTGGAGTTGACGGAGTGTCGGCCGGGATCACCAGCCTTCCCGTGCGACCCACCTCGGCAAGGCGTATCCTATTGAAATAACATGACCTTAGCAGTAAAGCCTCGGGCGTCCCTGGAAGGCCAGCACTTCCATGCCGTCATTATCGGCGGTGGAATAAACGGCGTCGCGGTGGCGCGGGAGTGCGCCCGATCCGGGAAACGCACCCTGCTCGTCGAGCAGAACGACTTTGCTTCCGGTGTAACCAGCCGGTCGACCCGAATCATCCATGGCGGCCTGCGCTATCTGGAACATGGCGAACTCGAGCTGGTACGTGAGTCGCTGCGGGAGCGGGAACGGCTGCTGCGCGAGCGCTCGCACCTGGTGCATCCGATGCACTTTGTCGTGCTGCTGAACGAACAGAGCCAGCGCAGCGCAATGAAGGTGCGCGCCGGATTGTGGCTGTACAACCGTTTTGCGGGCAGGAAATCGAGCGCGAGCGTCGGCGAAATGGAATTGAAGCGCGTGCAGCGCGCTCTGGACGCGGGCCACCAGTGGTCAATGTTCAGCTACGAGGACGCGCAGTGCGAATTCCCCGAGCGCCTGGTCGCGGAGTGGCTGAGGGAGGCGATCGAAGCGGGAGCCGTGGTCCGCAATCATTCGGAAGTACTTGCCGTCGATGTAGTTCACGGCCGGGCACGCGGCGTGCTCTTGCGCGATCGTACCAACGGAAAAGACGAGCGGATCGATGCCGCATGGGTCCTGAACTGCACCGGACCGTGGGCGGACCGGATCTGCCAAAGGTCGTCGGTGCGAACTTCTCACCCGATGGTTGGCGGGGTTCGTGGCTCGCATATTGTGATCGGACGCTTTTCTGGCGCGCCGACTGCAGCGCTCTATACCGAGGCGGCCAACGGACGCCCTATTTTTGTTCTCCCGTGGAACGACCAGGTCCTCGTCGGGACCACTGAAGTTCCCGATACCAGCGATCCGGGGAAAACCGCTCCTTCTGCCGAGGAAACCGAGTACCTGTTTCGCGCAGTAACGCAGTTGTTCCCGAAGGCAAAGATTTCGGCGCACGACATCAAGTACGCTTTTGCCGGAATTCGTCCTCTGCCCTACGCGGAACGCAAGAGTCCCTCTGCCGTAACGCGGCGGCATTTCTTGCACGATCACAGCAGTGAAGGCGCGGCGCGCATGATCTCCGTCATCGGAGGAAAGCTAACTACCGCGGCGTCGCTGGCACGGGAATGTGCGCGCAAGGTCGGTATCTCCGTCCCTGAGCCGAAGGCCATCGCGGTTGGTCCTGGCCATAACCTCGATCCGCTGCTGGACAACGCAGTCGTCGAGATCGCTCGGGCCGGCTCGGTCAGCGAGGAATCCGCGCGCGGCATCGTGGAATGGCATGGCAAGCGCGCCATGGACATCGCACGCATGGCACTGGTCAGCGCGGAATTGCGCGCGCCCATCTGCCCGCACACCTCGCACATCGTTGCCGAAGTGGTTGAAGCTTACCGCAACGAGTGCGCTGTCACCCTGGGCGATGTGCTGCTGCGTCGTGTCCCGGTGGCGCTCGGCCCCTGCTGGTCGGAATCCTGCAGCCGGGAGGCCGCGCTGCGCGTTGGTGCAGTGCTGGGCTGGAACGAGCACACCCTGGGAGAGAACCTGGAATCCTTCGAAATGGAGCGGGCTGCGTTCCTGCGGAGACCTTCTCCCCGGGGAACAACCGCGCTGGAAGCAGCCGCGGATTGATCCAGCCCACGGCTCAGCAGCCTAATTTCTCGAAAGCTTTCCCGAGCAGGCGCGCATCGTCGGAAATAATGCCGTCCGCTCCCCACTCTGCCAGACGCTTCATCTCTTCGCGTTCGTTGACCGTCCAGACAAGGACTTTACGGTCTGCCGCTTTGAACTCGTCCAGAAGCCGCCGCGTAACGAGCTTTCGATGCGGAATAACGTATTTGACCGGGAGCTCGCGCCAACGCCCCAGTTCGGCTCGGTTTTCGCAGATTACTCCCAGCGGAAACGCAGAGTTAGCGCGGCGGATGGCTCGCAGCACCTCAGGAAGAAATGAAGAAAGCACAAATCCCCTGCGTGGCGCGCATTTTCCCAGCAGCCTTAGCGCCGTTTTCTCCAGTCCAGACACTTTCAGCTCGATGTCGAGAAACGCGGCTTGCTGGTAGCGTTCGAGTACGTCCTGCAGTCGCGGCAATGTCCTGACCGCTTCCCCGCCGGCCCCAGCGATTTCAAGGCTCCCGATCTTTGGATCGTGGCAAACCACCGCTTCCCCGCCGGCGGTGAGCCGCACATCGAACTCAAAGCCATCGCAACCGTCCGCCAGGGCGCGGTCGAACGATGCCAGCGTGTTCTCGGGAATCGATGTGACGGCACGGGCACCACGGTGGCCGAGAAGGAGAGGGCGACCGCTCATGGACGCTCCTCAGAGAAATCAGTCGAGATCAAAGTCACGGATGGGCTTGCCGGTATCGGGCGACTCTTTGGCCTTCCGGACCGCCTCCTGAAACTTCTTCTCGAGCAGGTCGGAGGCATGCTTCTGAGCCTCCACCGACTGCCGGAAGATGGATTCGCGGCGGTTATCTTGCTCTTTCATCGCACGGGCGGCCTCTTCAATGTCATTGAACATCTTGGGTTGCTTGGGGGCAGTGTGTGAGATTACGGCGCGCGTCTCGGTGTCGACCTTCATCACCGCGCCGCAGCAGGGGCAGGAGACTTCGAAATTCGAGGGACTCTTGGCCATCTCATCCGAATCATATCGCAAAAGCGGGTACAAGGACTGGTCATTGAATCACGATTGAACAGGCTCTAGTCTCGGCGGACGGCAGTAACCACACGCATGAGGGTTGGGCGTTACACGCAAGACCCTTCGCTCCGCCTGAAGAACGGCTCCACTCAGGATGACGCCCCCGTTGGAGGTGAGGTTAGGTATCCATCAGCGCTTGAGCCGGATCGGGAAGATGTGGAACAGGTTCAGCATCTCCCATCCCAGCAAAAACACCGAGAGCAGCACCACCATGACCGCCATCAGCTCACCAAAGCTCAGACCGCGGCGATTCGGTTCAAAACGCTTGGCGGCCAGGCTGAGAATGTTCAATGTGGCAAAGCCGAACACCACCGCCCAGAGAATGTTGTAAAGGTCATTCCGGGAACCGCGATGCTGCAGCGCCAACAGAAACCCCAAAAAGACGGGCGCCTGGCTGCGGACCAATGGGCAGGCGGCGAGCGCAGCCCGGCTCGTCCGGGTGATGCCCGCGAACAGCGAGATGGCAGAAGGCAACACGATGACCGCGCAAAAGAGGCCCGGAAGGCTGATCTGCCGCCCGAGCCGAACTTGGATATTACCTTTTTTTCGCCCTCGGGTCACGGGTCAGCTGGTCGTTTCACGCCCTTCCTTCTGCGCGTTGTGCCACAACTCGGCTCGTCCGGTTAGTATGGATTCATGGCATCCCCGCGAGTCATTTTCTTCGACGTTGGCAATACTCTCCTCTTCCCCAACCGTGAACGGATTCTCGAACCGCTCCACCAACGCGGACCGAAGCCAACTCACGAACAGTGGCTGCAGGTCGAGCGCAAGACCAAGCCGGAGTTTGACCAGATCGTGCAAGCCGGCGCGAAGGTCGATCACGGATTCTGGTGGAGCTTCTACACGCAACTGCTGGAGAGCCTTGGCCTCTCCCCAGAGGACAGCGTGCGCGATGCCCTGGTTCAAAACACCCAGAACTCAGGAAACTGGGATCGGATCCTCCCCGGAACCCGCGAAGCTCTGCAACGCATCGGGACTGAATACCCAACAGCCGTGATCTCGAACGCCGACGGACGAATCGAGGACGTGCTGCGCCGCTGTGGCATCGCGGATTGCTTTCACAGCATTACAGACTCAGGAATCGTTGGCTCGGAAAAACCGCACCCTGCAATCTTCGAGGCCGCATTGCGTGAAATGCATGCGAAGCCCTCGGAAAGCCTGTATGTCGGGGATGTCTACTCGGTCGATTACCTGGGCGCTCGGAACGCCGGGATGGAGGCGGTTCTGTTCGACGTCGCCGGAGCCTATCGCGATCGCGACTTGCCACGCGTGGAGTCGCTGAGAGAGTTGGAAGCCTGGCTCAAGCAGTAGGTCTCTGCCGTAAAATATCGGTCACCATGCTCGATTCGCCTCGATTCTTTCTCTTTCTTACCGCCGCTGTGCTCCTTGCAATCGCTCCTGGTCCGGGGATGCTCTACGTGCTGGCACGCAGCCTGGCGGGTGGCAAGCGGGAAGGTGTACTGTCGGCGTTCGGAACGTTCCTGGGCGGCATGGTCCATGTGCTCGCGGCTGCCTTGGGAATCTCAATCATCCTGGCCAAGTCTGCAATGGCCTTCGCAGCGGTCAAGTATGTGGGGGCCGCGTACTTGTGCTTTCTCGGGGTACGGATGATCCTGGACGCGCGGACGGACAATGCGGACCCGTTGCCCCCAGATGAGCCTCCACTCGCAGCCACCAAGCCGTCTCGCAATCCCTTATGGCAGGGCGTGGCGACGGAGGTGCTCAATCCCAAGACCGCTCTGTTCTTCCTGTCGTTCATTCCGCAGTTCGTGAACCGGGCGAGCGGCCACCTCTTCGTGCAGTTCGTCCTGCTGGGAACGATCTCCGTGTGCCTGAATACCTCTGGCGATCTGATCGTGATCATGCTGGCGGGCCCACTCGGCAATCGTATCCGCTCTTCGGCGACATTCCGCCGCCGGCAGCGGACGGCAACCGGGGCGATCATGATTGGGCTGGGGACTTACCTGGCGGCGAGTGACAGTAAATAGAAACGGCCCTGATTCGGGCGAGGTATACTTTACATACCGCACTGAAAGGAAATTTTTCGCAATGCAGATTTCCGAACTGGATTCGATTGTCGAACAATCACTTCGTTCCTTTTATTCCGAAATCTGCTCTCTAGGATGGTGCGGTCGGGAACGAGAGATGGTGTCCCTGTTTGCGCTCGGCCATCTTGCTCAACACTGCTATCCAAACGGCCCGTTGCGCCTGACTCAGATGGGTATTGAGGTTGCCGTGCCCCAGTTGCCAGGTGAGCGCAAGAAGAAGGACGTATGCAAAGACTTGGTGATCTGGCCCGAAGATAAAATGACATGTTGGAACGATAAGTTCGACCTTTGCCGCGAGCCGATGGCGGTGCTCGAGTGGAAGGCAAACTACGTCAAGAATAGTCGGGACCACGCGAAAAATCGCCGTGAGCACGAGTCAGACATTCAATGGTTACGAGATACATCGAACCGCATAGTGGCGTGCGACTTCGTGGGTTACGCCGTGCTGATAGAAAGCGCTTGCAGCCCGAAAGAACTGACCTGTGTCCGAATATGTCGAGGTAAGGACGAACGCTGGATCAAGATTCCAGCGGCGACTCTCACACCGGTTTGATCCGGCAAATATTCTTACTACCCTGATTCGCCAGGGTCGCCGGTTCTGGCGCTTTACAGTTCGAGGATCTGATGGTCGTGACAGTCAGGCTGGATCACGTCGTGAATTTGCCGCAGGACGTCGGGTCCGTAGCGAGCCACAAAATAGATGCCGCCAAGGCTGCGCTCCTGCAGGCCTTTGTTCGGGTACAACGCCTGGCTGAGCGTTTCGACATGACGGCCCACAAGTTCGCCTTTTTGTGACTCCGCCCGCGCTGCCTGCGTGTAGAGGCGCTCCATTTGGTACTGCATCTTCGAGGTGGCGGTTTGCGCCGCGTCGACCAGCGTCCGGTCAAGCTTGGCCAGTTTTTCGCGGATTGTGGCCAGACTGGCCTCCAGAGACTTGTTCGCCACGTCGAACGCCGCCTGCAACTCGTGGGGCAAGTTGCGCTCCGCCAACTGCTGCCTCAGCGCTTCCGGTCCACTGAACACGTCGCGCACTGTGAGAGCATGCCGCTCCAGCAATCGCTGCATCTTCGGCTCCACCAAAGTCGCCGAGAAACGAGGCACCTGGGGCGTCACCCGCCTGAGGAGCAATTCGTACACTGCTCCGGTCTGCGCGAAATAAGCAGCCTCCGCAGCTCCACCGGTATAGGCGAGCGTGGGCAGAAGGTAGTCCTGCACGACGGGGCGCAGCAGCACGTTGGGACTGAACTGTTCGGGATGCGACCGGATGCGGCTCACCAGATCAGCCTGCGAAATCTTCTCCGCGCCTGCTTCGCTCCCGATCGCAAATTCTGCCGCCCCGCCATTGGCGGCGCGATGAACGGGCGTGCGCGCGCCGTCCTGCAAGGTGAACACAAGAACTGACGACTCCGTTACCCTTACCTGTTGGTGATATCCGGCCGCTTCGAGGGCCTCGCCGCGAGCCAACAGCGCATCTTTGAGTTCGCCGGCGCGTTCGACCGCTGCTCGGTAGACCGGCTCGGCAATGCGATGCAGTTCCGCGTCCGAGGCATCGAGCAGGATCACTCCCCATTCCGCAAAAAGTCGCGCGTACAGCCGGGCAAATGCTGTGCCCAGACTCTCTCCCGGCCGGTACGACTCGCGCAGGACCTGCATCGCTTCCGAGTCACCGAGCAAGCCTGCAGCTTGCTCAAGGACGGCATGTATCTCTTCTCCCAGGCGCACATTGCTGACCGGAGCACCGGGGACATCGTGGCATGACGCTTCGAGTACCTGCAGAGAGCCCTCGGACCCCGGAATGGAGATGTGGTTGATCTCGGCCAGATCGTGATCGTAGGTGGCAAGCCAGAACACTGGCACACAATCCTGCCCCGCGGCGGTGGCCTCCTCGGCCAACTTGACGGCAGTCATCGCCTTGTAGAGGGCAAACGTGGGTCCGCCGAACAGCCCCACTTGCTGACCCGTAATCACCGCGGCGGCACCCTTGCGCAGACGATCCAGATTGGCGAGGGTCTGCGGCGACGCACCCCAGGACTTGTTCTGTCGCTCAAGGATGGCGCTCACGACCTCGCGCCGGGTCTCATCGTAGTTAATCGCGGAGGCTTCTTCGACCAGCCAGTCCCGGAAATGAGGAGAACGAGGATAAAAGGGCCGCACCTGGGGGGAATATGCCAGGAAGTCGGTGAAAAGGCGTGTCGTGTGCGGGATTTGTGTGAACGGCAGACAGTGTGCCTTCACTAACTCTTCTCCTGACATCGCATGATTGTACAGGTCATCACCGCAGACATTTGGACGCGCCAGATCATGGCATGTCAACGCACGATTCAGAGACTCGGCGTCGTAGTTGAGATGCCCCAAATCGCGGCAAGATGCAAGATAATGAAAGCCTCCGCTCAGGAACCTCTGTGGTGAGGCTTACGAAAAAGGAAAACGCAGCATGAGTGTTGCCGCTACTCCGCTGGATATCGTGACCCCAGTTACTCTGGAAGGCCCGAAGGTTCGCTTGGAGCCCATTCGCCGTGAGCATGCGGGACTCTTCTGGGACGTTGCCAAAGATGCCCTCGAGGATATCTTCCGCTGGATTCCCTATCCCATGCGAACTTTGGAGGATTTCCTGCAAGTCGTCGACAAAGCCTTTGCCGAGCAAGACCGGGGCGAATCAGTCGTCTTTACCACGGTCGAGCGCGGCACGGGACGCGTGATTGGCAGCACGCGTTTTATGAACATCGACCGGGTAAATCGCCGCGTCGAAATCGGCTCCACCTGGATCGCACCCGCGTGGCAGCGCACCGCCGTCAACACGGAAGCCAAATACCTGATGCTGCGGCACGCCTTCGAAGTGTGGAAATGCATTCGCGTCGAACTCAAGACCGATGCTTTGAACCAGAAATCCCGCAACGCCATCCTGCGGATCGGCGCGAAAGAGGAAGGCACGCTGCGCAGGCACCTGATCACGTGGACCGGCAGGGTGCGAGACACCGTCTACTTCAGCGTTCTGGACTTGGAGTGGCCCGAGGTGAAAGCGAGGCTGGAAGCTAAGCTGCGCCGGTAGATCGTGACGATCCTGAAGCCGAACGCGCTGCAGATTAGGGCCTCCTGGAAGGACCTTACTGCATCTAATCTTTGGTAAGCGTTACAACGTTTGACTTCCAGTCACTTCACACCTAGATTGGAAGTAGTTCTTTGCAAGGCCATTCCCACCAGTGGGGGCGTCACGGCTTCGACGGAGATGCTTGCGGCCAAGAGGCATGCCGGGGTGCACACACCCGTAATCGTGGGCAAAATGATAATTGCCAATCAACAGATGGCATACGCAGCCTAACTAGTTTAGGCAGCCGTCCCAGGAGGCTTCGCCCGTGGGCCTCCGAAGGACGTCACACAGCGGGCTGCTCTTTCCGGCTACGTCTGGGCCGGAAGGCTAAGATCTCAGGCTAGCGGTTTGCGTTTCTTGTCCGTTCTGAGCGCCGGCCGCGAACGTCTCAGGGTAATGCCTGGGGCATGAACGCGAATAAGCATGTAGTCTCTTGACCAGTAACATTTTCGGACGCGGGTTCGACTCCCGCCGCCTCCACCACTATCTCCGGACTGCAACCTTGCTGGGCAACGTTGCCGGCATCTCTGGCAGCCGATATCAACTGCTTCGCACGCAGCTCACACCCGAGCTTAGAGTGCGGCATCTCCACGCTCCTGGTTACGGATACGGATGGCTTCGTCAACCTTGTACAGGAAGATCTTGCCGTCACCGATTTTCCCGGTAGAAGCGGTCTTCAGGATTGCGTCAACGGCACCGGCCACCAGATTGTCGGGCAACACGAGTTCCAGCTTGATTTTTGGCAGCAAGTCCACCCCGTACTCCCGGCCACGGTACATCTCCGTGTGGCCTTTCTGCCTTCCATGGCCGCGCACTTCGGAGACTGTCATTCCCTCCACGCCTTGTCCAACCAACGCTTCCTTGACCGCTTCCAATCTGTTCGGCTGAATAACCGCTTCTACTTTGGTCATTGGTTTTTGTCCTTAGCAACGCACTTTAAATTCACTTCGCCCTGTATACAAATGCCAGCCCCGTCCAAAGCGAACCCTACGCGTCGGCGAGGCCGTCCAGAGCGGAAGGCATCGCGTCAACGTCACGAATCTCAACCCCACCCAGACTGTCGACAGTGGATTCAATGGGCCGCCCCGGAAAGGCGAATCGCAATAGCACGGGAGTGATCAGTGTTGTCATCAGAACCAGAATCACCACCTGAGCGTAAACATTCGACGCTACCAGTCCCGCCGCGAAACCCAGACTCGCAGTGATCAGGCCGACTTCGCCACGTGGGATCATCCCCACACCCACCACCAGAGACTCCCGCTTGCTGAAGCCGGTGGTGAATGCACCCAGGCCACATCCAGCGATCTTTCCCGCAATCGCAATCAACAACAGCAAGACGAAGAATCCGATGCCGCCGGCGAGGTGCCGCGCATTGACCTCCAGTCCGATCGAGACAAAGAAAATCGGACCAAAGAAAGCATTGATCATGGGATGGATTTCCTGCGTCACCTTCGCGTGCGCAGGCGTCGCGGCCACAAAGAGCCCGGCTAGATACGCTCCTGTGATAGCCGCCATTCCTCCCAGCCACTCTGCATCGAAGGCCAGCAGAAACGCGAGGATCAGGGCGGCCGCGACTTCTTTGTGGTGCCCGTGGAGCTTTTCCGCTTGCCGGAAAACCCAGCGGGTCACCGGCGGTCCCCACCAAAACATCGTCACCAGGCACAACAGCATCTTGCCCAAGGTGAGCAAGAGAGACCGCAAAGATATGGCCTCTCCCGACTTTATCTGCGGAGTTAGCGCAATGACCAGGGACAAAACAATCAGGCCGAGGACATCGTCAATGACGGCAGCTCCCAGAATCGTCGACCCTGCCCTAGAGCGGAGTTGCTGCAGGTTCATCAACGTTTGAGCGGTGATCGTAACACTCGTGGCCGTAAGGATCGTGCCAATGAAGATCGCTTCCGGCCAGGTGAAACCAAACTTATGGGAGAGCAGACAGCCACCCACCATGGGAAGGATGACACCACCCGTAGCCGCCCAGAAAGCCGGGGCGACTGCGCTTCGCATCATTGCGATGTCAGTCTCCAGGCCGGCCACAAACATCAGCAGAACGACGCCAATTTGGGCCAGGACCTTAAATACAACCGCAACTGATACGCCGCCCGACGCCGCGCCAGGGATAAACCAGGACGAGCCCCAGATGTTCAGAATCGTCGGGCCTAATACCACGCCGGCCAGCAACTCGCCCAACACGAGCGGCAGTCCGAGGCGCGCGGTCAGCGCGCCCGCGAGCTTGGCCGAAATAATAATCACCGCGACGCAGAGCAGGATCTGCAGCGATGTACTCATCGCCCTCCCCGAACTACCGGTTTCGGTTTCAGTCGAGGGTTAGATCTCACGATGGAAAGCGTCACAGCCAGAAGACAGCCGGCCAGCACCGGGAAAAAGGGAACATGCCCGATGAACACCAGGAAAAGACCGACAATCACGGCGCACGACCAAGCCAGCCGCTGCCCCTTCACTAGCTCATAAAACGATCGCACTCTTGCTCGTGCTTCCATCAGGTACGCCATACTCACTCCTTCTGCCGGCACTTCCACACTCAGTGCAAATGTAAAAGAATTGCCACCACAGCTACAGCCAATCCGCTCCCCGCGATGAAGAGTGCGGGAGTGCTGAATGGCTTGTTGAACGAGGGCCGCGGAATACCATTGCGTTCGCGCGCTTTCTCTTCCCGGAGTAACTGAGTCAACATCTTGCGTTGCTCGATGTTGGTCACGCACCGAAGCGCACATTCAGCCCGTTCGTACCCTTTTTCGACAATACGCAGCTTGAAGTACAGCTGCGCCAGTGCATATTGAGCGACGAAACTGTCTGGTTCCAGTTCCGTCGCTTTTTCAAGCTGGTCGATCGCCGGGTAAATCTCACAACTCAGGGAATGTGCAATTCCAAGAAAAATCCGCGCGTCTGCAAAAGCTGGCGCCATTTCTACAGACTGCTTAAGTAGAAGTACCGCCGGACCAGACTCCCCCGCTTGCAACCGCGCCAACCCCTGCTGAAAACACCCCAAGGCATTGGCCGACAGGGCCGTGGTGCGCGCAGGTCCAAGTTCCCCCGGAAACTCCAGCAGTTCGCCCGCATGCGATGACATGGTCATTCTGCCCTTTCCTTCTGGTTCTGCCATCGAACCGCCATCAATCGGCCGCCATCCCTCCGCTTGGTGCCACGCCCTGGTGTTGCAGGGCAAATTCTGGATAGCACAGAGCCCCCATTTCTGGGATATCCAAGCCTTCGAGTTCGTCCTCGGCGGAAACCCGTTGACCGATGATGACGTCCATGACCCAGCCCGCCACATAGGAAATGGCAAAGATCACGCCGATCAGAGTACCGACGCCAATTAACTGCGCAATTAATTGGCTTGCATCTCCGTAGAAAAGTCCGCGGACGGATCCACTTACGCCATTCCAACTGCCTCCGTAGTTCGAGGCTCCATCGGCAAACAGACCCACAGAGATAACGCCCCAGATCCCGTTTACCCCGTGGACTGAAATCGCCCCCACCGGATCGTCAACCTTCAGCACACGCTCAATGTATTCCACACTAATGCAGACCAGCACACCTGCGACGAGCCCGATGATGGCAGAACCCACCGTATTCACAAATCCGCTCGGGGCCGTAATCGCGACCAGCCCAGCCAAAAGGCCATTGCCGGTCATCGAAGCATCCGGCTTGCCGTAGCGAATCCACATATAAAGGATTGCGCCAAACGAGCCCGTGCAGCCGGCAAGCATCGTGTTCACCGCAATAGAGCCGATGCGGAGTGCGCCGTTGCCCGATGCCCCCAGGGTGCTTCCTGGATTGAAGCCGAACCAGCCAAACGCCAGGATGAAGCATCCGGTGAGCACGACCAGAAGATCGTGTCCCGGCATCGCATTGGGAGTGCCGTTGCGGTTGTACTTTCCTATCCTTGGCCCGATGATCATGGAAAGTGCCAGCGCGGTGATACCTCCGACCGCGTGAACCACACCCGATCCAGCGAAGTCACAATAACCGTGTCCCAGCCCGAAGTTGCCCCCGAGTTGCGACAACCACCCGCCACCCCATGCCCAATTGGCGAACAGAGGATAAGTGATGGCGCCCATGAAGATCGAGGAAACCGCGAACGCCACGTACTTCCAACGTTCCGCACAAGATCCGGTGACGATGGTCAATGCCGTATCCATGAAGACCATCTGGAACAGAAACAGCACCATCACGCCGACATCGTAGCTGGCACCGCTCAAGAAGAAGCCATGCGTGCCGAACAGGCCCCAAGGCTTGCCCAGGAAAGTAACCACATGCTCGGAGTTCAGCGGATAGATGCCGCCCAGCGTGGCGTACGGCGCACCGCCGCCCATCTGAATGGCAAACCCACAAACCCAGAAAGCGAACAAGCCGAACCCGTACACCATGAAATTCATCATCATGGTGTGGTTCGCGTTCTTGGCGCGGCACAGACCTGTTTCGACAATTGCGAAGCCGGCCTGCATAAACATGACCAGGAAGCCAGTGATCAGCGTCCATGTGAAGTTGATGCCAATGCGGTTCTGGCCGACCTGGTTGACCACGTCTGCAAGTGTCAGCCCCTTCTTGGAATCGGAAACTACTACATCACTCACGGTGCCGGTACTCGTACCCCCCGGATCACCTTTGGCAGCCAAGTCGTCGGTGGAAGGAGGTTGGGCGGCCTTAACGTCAAGTGGCGCGTCCATTGCCGGTGCCGGTGCTGGTGCCGGCTTGGCCGCTGCAGCCTGCGTGCTGCTCGCCGATTGAGCCAGACCCAACGCCGGGAACCCACATAGAAGCAGCAGACATATGGCTGCCCATAAACAACAAGTCGTCATTCGCACCCGTGATCTCATGTGTTGTTGTCTCCTTACGACCGTTTGCTTCATGTGGAGCATTTCCCTCCGAGAAATTTTGCGGATAGCCCGGCTTTACACCTTCCAGATCGCATTTTTAAGATGGGCCTTGTTGAGGACCCCAACGATTCCAAACAACGTCACGGCAATCCCCAACAACACCAGAACGAACCTGGCTGCCCTCGACTGCGTGATCGCGATCCCTACCACCGGTATCAGCCATCCAGCCAGCACCAGCAGGATTCCGACGATTCTCATGTGCTTCCTCTCCTGTTTTCGGTCCGTTTTTCGATCAAGCGTTCTTGATCTTGTAAAAGCCGGCTGCCGATAGCAGCAGCAGCCCGAGCCCTACGATTGCAATCACGACCCCGAGGCCGCCGCCTTTGTAGAATCCGGCCGTGAAAGCGGTGAACCCGGTCAACGTTGTTGCCAGGTACTTCCCCTGTTGCGAATTAGCAGCCATGCAGTCGCTCCTTAACCCCAATTGTTTCGGTGGCACACAAAAGCTGTGGACTGTTGAATGGAGGCCAACGTACAAGCCTCACCCGGGATAGTCCAATTGATACTTTTTCTGATCGCCATCAAAAAATCTTTTGCCTCCGCATTTCCCCCCTGGGATTGCGACCGTCCACGCAGTTCTGTCCCGCGGAGGCGCAGCTTGTTGCCCGCTTCCCTTCCCTACTTGGCATCTGCACTGCTAAAGGCGTAGATCAAGCCGAGCGCCACGGTATTCTGTCCTGAGACAGGTGTATTCGCGGGGCCTCGAAGGAACGTCCGCGAGTCAGTCATGTCCCGCCGGAACTCAAGGCGGCTGATGAGTTTGCTGGAGAATGCGCGCTGCAGGGTTGCGGTGAATTCGCTGAGCTCCTGAGCCGTCCCCGTCGTCCATCCCTGGTTGTCGTCGAAGTACTCGGCGCGCAGGGCGATCGCCCACTTGTCGTTGGGGGCGTACTTCACATAGCCGGCCAGGCCACTCCACTTGGCAAGCGTGAACGGGCGCTCTTGCGCTGCACCGATGTCCTCGTGGCCGTAGTCGTAGTTGGCGATGAACGAAAGCTTCGGAGTCGGGTTGTAGGTGATCACCGTGTCCAACAGATGTCTCCAGTCTTGGTTGTCGTTGGACTGCTCCGGTCCACCCATATAGTTCTCAATCACGCTGAACTTCGCGTTCGGAGTCCATGCGAAACTCGCGCCCAGGGTCTTGCCGGTGTTGTTGTCGATGCTGTTGTTCCAGCCGTTAACCAAATATCCGGTGACCGCAAACTTGCTGTTAAAGGCGTACTTGGCGCTGGCCCCAAAGTGGAAGTACGGAATGGCCCAGGAAAACAGCAGGCTTCGCGAATAGTTCCAGTTGTCCTTAGTCTCGATGACTTCGGCGCCATTCGGGGTGACGAATTTCCCGACGTTGATTTGTAGGCCCTTGCCGACTGGCGCCATATATTCGAGATAGCCCTCTTTGAGGTACTGGTCGAAGCCTAGCTCGGTCGGACTCGCCGAGTTCACCATGTTCATGGCCTGGCCAAAGCCGAGCGCCAAGTGATAGCCAAGGCGGTTGGTGGTGTCGACGGACTTGTCAGCGACCAACTCGATCATGTTCAAACTGAATTGGTTGGAATTGACGTCAAAATTGCGCAACCCATTCTGCCGCGTCGATGGATGGTTCGGGTTGAACCCGTAGTAGGTGTCCACGAAGCCGCTGAGCGTGGTCGGTCCCAGCAAGCCGGCCAACCCCGTGGGCACCGGCGTGGTAGCAGGCGCGCTCGCCGACGTTACCGCAGCCTGTGCCGGCACCGCCGCCGCAGGTGCTGGCGCCGATGGTGAGGCTGGCGTGGAGGGCGGCGCGCCCTTCAACGCGCTGACTTCGGCACGGAGCGCCTTGACTTCTTCCTGTAGCTCTTGCATTTGGCGCAGGATGGTGTCGTTGGTTGGCGGTGGCGCACTCGCCTGGTCCTGTGCATAACTGATGGACGCCAGCCAGAAGCTTGCAAGAGCAATCACAGCCCCTGCGCGGAAACAATACCTCATTGGAGTTCCTCGCTTTCTCTCTCTTGGTGTGGGCAACGGGACCAGGTGCGCCGCCCCAGCACGCCGACCTTAGCGAGCATCGAAGCTGGCGTCCAATGAATCTTTCTTCTGTGACCCATAGAAATTTCTCTTGTGCCTCACGATTTATGAGCGCGATAAAGTCTGCTTATATTGTGTCGTTGTCAGCGTGCCTCATCCTGTTCCAAGAGCTGGTTGGAGGCGCGCTTGGGGCCTTCAGAGAGACTGCCGAGGTCTCTGCCGCAGCCCGTGCGCCTCCTGTCACTCTGACTCATGGCCGATCCAGTTGAGGCCGCTTGTGGCAGCTTGCAATACATCTCATAAAACTTTTCTATAGATGAAGGTGGGGTGAAGCCAGGTAACTGGCCCTCGTCAGTCGATCCGGGCAACGCTCGGCACACTGTGCAGCCCTTGGTCAGTCGCGACAATGGAACAGATGAGTCTTCGAGAGTGCTCATCCCCGAAGAGGCAGGCGAACCTGAAGCTGCGTGATTTGCACTTGCTGCGGAGACTGCGGGCCAGCGAACCGTCGTTTGCGCGCGCCTTGGTTCAAGCGACTGAGCGCCGGGTCCGTAGGGGAATCGAGCCTGGCGTACGACTTTGCTGCAAATGCTTCAGGAAGGCGCAGTGAAGACGGCTGCGGAAATGCTGTTTGAGTTGCACGACTCCGATACGGCGGTAGGCACTCTCGTCCGCCAGCGGCACAAAGGAGCATCCTTCACGCGGATCGATCGCCATTTCAGGCACGATCGAGACTCCGGTTCCGGCAGCGACCATCGCCAGGATAGTTGCGAATTGGCCGCTTTCAAACACGACGTTCGGTTGCAGCCTGGCGCGGCCGCACATGGAGAGAGTATTGTCGCGAAAACAGTGTCCGTCCTTCAGCAGCAAGAATGGATCGTTCTCAATCTGCTGCAAGCGTACGGCCCGCTGCGAGGCGAAGCGGTGATTTTGTGGAACGACCAGGTAGAGGCGCTCGCGGAATAGCTCCTGACACAGGCAGTTCATAGCCGGAACCGGCAGGGCGACCAGCGCCAGATCGATGACGCCATTCTGCAGGCGAGTCAACAGTTCGCTGGTAACCTCCTCGACGACATTGACTTGAATCTGAGGGAATTTGCGGGCGAAGCTGGCGAGGTAGGAAGGCAGGAAGTAGGGCGCAATTGTCGGGATCGAGCCGATCACCAGCTTCCCTCGCTCCGTTCCCGCCATCTCCTGGATTTCTGTTTTGGCATCGGCCACCTGTCTCAGAATCGCCTCGGCACGGGGAAGAAAGGCTTCGCCCAACTGCGTGAGGCGGACGGTTCGCCCTAGCCGATCGAATAGCCGGCTGCCCAGTTCATCTTCCAGCTTGCGGACTTGTTGCGAGAGCGAGGGCTGCGCGATGTGCTCTTGTTGAGCCGCCCGGGTGAAGCTGCCGGTGCGGGCCACTGCGCAAAAATACTTAAGCTGATGAATCTGCATGAGGTCTTGCCAAGAGAATTCCTATCAGAGGAAAACGCTATGCCTAAGATAGAAACTATATCTTAGACCTATGCTGAGGCCACGCGCTAGAGTGACGGGCAGGAGGAAGTCCATGGCAGACAAGCAAAAAGTTCCTGTCGTCAAAGCCGGCGACGTCACCCAGCGTGTCGGGGTCGAAGTGATCAAGGCACGAGGCGTCGACGTAGACAAACTCATCAAGATGTTGATCGCGAATGCCGCCGCAGAATTTGCCAGCACCTACTACTACTACACCATCCTAAGAATGCATCTTGCAGGTCACGAAGACTACAAAGAGATTTGCGAAGACGCTCGTCTGGAAGATCGCGCTCACTGGGAGTTGATCGTGCCTCGCATTTATGAACTGGGTGGAGAACTGCCCAACGACCTGCCCGCGTTCCACGATCAGGCCGGCTGCAAGGCCGCGAAGTTGCCGGATCCGCCTACGGCTGTGAATATCCTCACTCTGTTGCTGGAGTCGGAGCGCTGTGCCATCCGCAGCTGGATCGAAATCTGCGACATAACTTTCGGCAAAGACCCACGCACCTACGACATGGCTTCGCGCATTCTCAACGAAGAGATCGAGCACGAAGCCTGGTTCATCGAGTTGCTGGCCCACGAGCGTGACGGGAAGAGCATTCCCTCCGGGCACTTCCGCCGCGGAGATCCGGGTCATGCCCCCTACAGCAAGAACGCCGGCTTCTACAACCCGTAAACTCCATCTCACGTGATCCTGCCTGGCTCCCTGGTCAGGCAGGATCACGGTACAAACGCATGGACCCAAAATCAGAAGCGTTCAAGGTCGTTTTGCTGATGCCGGATCGCGAGGCCACGATCGAGGTTGGCGCGGAAGAGCACATTTGGGACGCGGCGTTCTCCGCAGACATTCAGTTGCCCGCTCTCTGTCATCAGGGCTATTGCCTGACGTGTGCAGGACGACTGGAAAACGGAGGAGAAGCCGATCAGAAGGATTCGCTCTCCTATTTCCCGGAAGACCGCGAGGCGGGATTCGTCTTGCTGTGCACCGGAAAGCCGCGATCGGATCTGCGCATTCGCACTCACCAGGCTCCGAAAATGCGCGAGCATCGCAAACAGAAGGGACTGCTGGCCCCGTATTCGTGGAGTGAGGGATCGATATGAGTAAGACGATTCCCTTCGAAGAGTTCCAGAGCCTCTGCCGGCGCGCGGGTTTCATCGCGACGCACCAGCGGTATCTCATCTTTCAGACGATCGTTTCCTTGGGTGACAATCCCACTCCAGAAGAAGTATTTGAGCGTGTCCGGCGGAGTCTTCCGGGCATTTCTCTGGCAACGGTTTACAAGAATATCGACACATTCGTGGACCACAGGATAATCCGGGACATCAGCCCGAACTACGGAAGCCGGAGAATCGAATCGGCATCCACCCCGCACGATCATTTCGTATGCAGAGTGTGCCGCCGCGTCTTCGATCTGGAAAAGCACACCGAACTAGCGCGCCCTGCAAACACCGACCTGCCCCACGGAGCCAGCTTCGAATATCACCTGGTTGAGTTCGTAGGGCTTTGCCGGAGTTGCAGCCACGCATCGAGATTCAGGGACAAAGCCGCCCGCCCCATGGCTCACAACTAGTAGACGAGGGTCACTGCAGGCAAAAGGAAAGGGGGCACGGATGCCCCCTGGACGATCTACGACCTCGGCCAACTAGTGCTTCTTGTCTTTGTCCTCCATCTTGCCCTTTTCCGCGGCGTTCACTGCCGGTGGTTTCGTGGCGGACTTGGCAGCGGCCACCGTGGACTTCGGTCGCCAGAAATCCGGCGCGGCCGCAGCAACCTGCTCGGGCGCGTTGCTGAGATCGGGCAGGAAGCGATTGATGACCGTCTCCGTGCCTGAAACCGCCTCGGCATTCGCCTTCAGGAACTTGGCGTATCCCTCGTCCCCCAGCGTCTGCTGAATCGGCGGGATCGCGTCAAAGCCGCCCAGTGAACTCTCCAGGGTTGAGACGTAGTAAACGGTACCCTCCTGCCCGGCCACGGCCTGAGAGACCAGGACGGTCAGAGGTGGAGAGGACTTTTCGCGCGCAGCCTTCACGTCTTTCAACAGCGCCTCGAAAGTGGCGGCCTCTCCCGGCCTCACATGGACGGCCGTCGTGCGCAGCCACCGAGAGTCCGCGACCAGTTTGGCAAACGCCTCCGGATCGGAGGGCGTGTTGCTGCTCAGGTCCCAGCGCCGGCGCCGGATTTCAGACCGCATACTGATCACACATTGGCTGAAATCCTGCGACAACTTCTCACTGCCCGCTTTTCCGTACGTTTTCTGTAACGCCTGCTCAAATGCTCCCATGCCCACTTCCACATCCGCATAGCTGTGGCGGGTGCTGATAAAGCTGACCCGATTCCCCGGTCCATAAACGGACTCCATGGTCAGCCATGTGTCGCCCTTGTTCTTCCGGTTCGCCGCCGTCATCTTGCTCACGATGGCATCGAATTCAGCCCGCTTCTCTGGTTTTACCTGTACGGTTTCGACATCGAGATATTCTTCTTGCGCCTGCTGAGCTTGACCGACAGCGAGCGCCCCAAGCAACACGAACACAAACATAGCTACAGCTTTCCGCTGCATAACAGCCTCCTCAATTGTCGGAATTTGCCAGCGGAGGCGAACGGTACACCCGCACGCACGCTTCGTCAAGACAATGCCGGATGCAAGCCAGTCTCGATCCTTCCCATCCGCTGAGATTCTCCGTCGAGGAGGGGGAAATGGCCCAAGGGCTGCGCGGAAAGGCGCGAGCAACTGGTCCCCGGACAGCGGACCCTCCTCAGAGACCCTCTAAGCGACTGCAATGACACAAGTTAGGACGACGCTGCATACGCGCAATTGGCAGTCTGCGTGCGATTTGCTGTTGTGATTCCTATGAGCGACCCATCGATCCCCTCTAAGGTCGGAGCGCAGTGGAAGCCCGCACACGCCTACGCCATGGCAGTCGTCTGCCTGGCAGTCGGGCTCGCGCTGGGCTATCTGTTTCGGGGTTCAGAGTCGCCTTATGCTCCCGCTCTGCCATCGATTGGCACTGCGACCGCGGCGGCTACTGCAAGTACCGGCATGGGCGGGATGCCGACCCTCGAGCAGATGAAGCAGATGGCCGACAAGAAGGCCGAACCCTTCCTGGAAAAACTCAAGGCCGATCCTGATAATCCGGCGCTGCTGAACCAGGTCGGCACACTCTACAAAGCGACCCATCAGTTCAAGGCAGCTGCTGCGTACTACGAGAGGGCCCTGCAAGCCGATCCAAAGAACGTTGCGGTGCGGGCGGATTTGGCCTCATGCCTGTACTACGAAGGCGATATCGACGGCGCCATCAGCCAGTTGCAGCAGGCACTGAAGTACGACCCCAAGGATGCCAATTCCCTGTTCAATCTCGGCATGATCAAGTGGCACGGAAAGAAGGACGCGGGCGGGGCGGTGGCCGCCTGGCAGCAGTTGCTGAAATCGAATCCCAAGCTGGCCGACGACAAGAAGGTCGAAGTCCAGAAGTTGATTGCCCAGGCGAAGCGGCATAGTGGCCTGAACAACAGCGCAGAACCATAAGGAGTGCGAGTCCATGTCAGATCAGAAGAACGCAGCTTCCGAGAACTGGACCGGCGTGCAAGCGTACACGCTGGCTGTAATCTGCCTGCTTGTAGGAGTAGGGGGCGGATGGTTGTTTCGTGGGTCGCAGTCTCCGGCATCCGCGGCGCCAGTAAACAGCGCAAGTGCGGCCCCGCCGGTGTCGATGGACGCAGGCGCCCAGCCCACGCCCGATCAACTCAAGAGAATGGCGGACGTGCAGGCAGCGCCGTTACTTGAGAAACTGAAAAGCGATCCCAACAATGCGGAACTGCTGGCCAGCATAGGAAACTTCTACTACGACGCACAGCAATACCAGCCGGCGATCGAGTATTACCAGCGCGCGCTGAAGTCCCGGCCATCGGATGCGGCGATTCGGACCGACATGGCGACCGCCTACTGGTATCTGGGTAACCCCGACACCGCGATCGACGAATTCAACAAGGCTCTCACCTACGAACCGCAGAAACCGAATACGCTCTTCAACCTGGGGATCGTGAAGTGGCAGGGAAAGATGGACATCGACGGCGCTGTAGCGGCTTGGCAGAAGTTGCTGGATACGAATCCAAACTACGAAGCCAGAGACAAAGTCGAGCAGTTGATGGCCCAGGCAAAGAAGCATGCCGGCGTGAAGCCCGGAACAGCGGCCCAGTCCTCAGCCCAATAGCGGCTTTTTCGCTCGATGAGAGGCGTATTCGCTGGACACGGTCACAGAAGGTTATAGGAGTCTCAGAGAACAACCCGACCGGCGTGCTTTCGCCGGAAGGACACACACAGTAACCCTCCCGAACGTAGTACTCACGGTCGCGCCAGAGCCTAAAGTTTTGCACCGAAGGCCGATGTTCTCGGTGTGGGTGTGTCTCTCACAAACAGGCGCGCTTGGACCCTCCCTCTGGTGTTCCTCACCGCTTGCGGCCTCGCGCTTGGCAACCCGGGAGATGCTCCCGAGTCCACCTACCACACCACCGTGGCGGAGGTGCAGCTGACGTTTTCTGCGACCGATCAGAACGACCACGGGATCGCCACTCTCCAGGCGGGTGATTTCGCCATTGTTGACACAGACCGGATCGTCCGTCATCCGCGCAGTTTCCAGCGGGCCGAATTCACCCGGCTCGAACTCGTAATCCTGGTCGACGCCAGCGGATCGATCCGCACACAGCTTCCCCGCGAGATTGCCAACGTTACGTGGTTCGTGAATCAAACCCAGGGTGTACCGGAAGAGAATTTCTCGATCGTGTCCTTCCAACGTCAACGGCCTACGCTCGCCTGCGCGGGAAACTGCCGGACAGGGCATGCCTCCGGGCAGCTTCCAGCGCGGCCGGAGGGATTGACGCCGCTGTACGACAGCGTTGTTTTCGCGGTGGACTTGCTTGCGCAACGGGCGGACGCCCATGCCCGGAAGGTACTCATTCTGCTTTCCGACGGTGAGGACACCATCAGCCAACATGCCGCTGCCGACGCGTTGCAGGCGGCGATGGCGAACGAAATCCAGATCTACGCTGTTGCTACGGCCAGTTCGAGTTCCGGCGGAGAGTCCGTTCTTCGGAGATTCGCGAACGCCACCGGTGGCCGCTACTACACAGTAGACGACGCCGGCAAAGTTCTGAATGCGGTGCTCGAAGACTTCCACGCAACCTACACCGTCACCTATCAACTGCCGAGCCGCGCGGCTGGTTATCACAACGTCCGCATCCTTCCCACTCACAACCTGAACCTGACATTCCGCTGCCAAGGCGGTTACTACTATCCCGGCACTGTCCGGTAATTGGGGGCCTATGAAACGCGCTGTGTTGTTGCTGCTCTTGTTCGCGAGTGTGACCGTCTCCACCGTCGCGCAGACCCGCACTCACCAGGAAGGAACCATCGTCCGTATGCGTATGGCCGAGTGCATTGGCGCACAGCACGGATGGATGGCCGCAATGTCCGGGTCGGGACGGGTTCAGACGGGCGAACTGTGTCCGGAATATGTCCTAGTCACAGAGAAGGTGGTCTACCTGATCGTGGGAAAGAGTTCGGATCAGCTGATCCCGCTGGCCGAGTACACCAAGTACCACCTGCAGAAGAATGAGTTGCTGATTCGGGTTGACGATGCCCGACACGAATCACGTTTCCACATCAAAGAGATGGTCCTGCGGGCAGAATGGGATCGCGCCCACCAGCGGGCCGAAGAAGAGGAAGCGGCTCAGCCATCGCGCCAGCACCTGGGTCCGGCGCTCCTGACGAATAGTCGCTAAGAGTCATAAACAACTAGAGACCGCGCTTTCCCGGTCCCACTCGGACGGACTCCGGTCCCGGCGGCGTGTGCCTGCATCAGTAAGCAGCCGACACAATGCGCCTATTTCAGGATTCGCACCGGAGGACTGCCTTGTATCTTGGTAGGAGTTGCGGCGGGGGTCACAGTGCCGTCCGGATTGTGAGCAGCGCCATGGCAAGCGAGCACGCAGGTATTGGCAGCCCGGCTATAAGAGATCGGCGTGGCCCCATTCTGCGCCACGACACCAACGTCAAAATTCACCAGCCGTTCGCCGCTGATGGTTGCGCTGGTCGCACCCATGCCATGAGCGGTGTGGCACACCGAGCAGCTGAACCCGGTATTGATGTGCTCTGCGTGCTCCTTGAAGCTGGTGTCTCTCAGAATCTGGTTCGGCAGGTCGTGACACTTTCCACACAGCGCGTAAGGTCCGTTCACGCTTAGATCGGGCGTGGGATACAAGTTGGTAATCATCTGCCCCGGCGCGGGCGCCTGGCTAAACAGGTATTGCCGCTCGAGGATGTGCGTCCACTTGGAGCCGTGCGGACCGTTGGGGCCCGTGCCGCCGAACTCACGAGCGTCATCGCTATTGTGGCAGTCGGTGCAGAACAGCTGCGTACCCATCGCCCGTCCCTGCGTGACCCCATCGAGATTCAGCATGTTCGGAATCAGGCTGGGCTGTGGAAACAAGCTGCTGCGTACATGCATCACGGGATGACTGGAAGACGCCGTGTTGGCGAATTGAGGAATCAGGTTCAGCGGATCTCCGGCAGACACCGCGCGTATCGGCAGATATCCGAAGATTGCATTCCCCGCTTTTCCCGCGCTCGTGCCGTGGCAGCGCAGGCAGTTTTCGTACTGATTGACAGCAGGATTCAGAACGGTCACGCCGTCCGTCGCGCTGATACCAGTGACGCCGCTCTGGGACAGCCGTACCGCTGGCGGTGGCGTGAAGGTCGCGACGTTAATCGACGAGTGCGCATTATGGCAGTCTACGCAGGTGGCATGCCGGTTCGTATTGAGAAGAGCAGCTTCGGAAGCGTCGTGCTGGTTGTTCGCCGAAGGCAGAGGATGCCCGATCTTGGGTTGCGCATACTCGGCAGCCACACTCAGCGGCGCGGGCGTGATATTGGAGCCTCCGCTGTGGCAGGCCAGGCAATCCTGTTCATTGGCGCCGCGCAGCAACCGCGACGAGCCTGGCGCGTTGTGCGGCATATGACAGCCAATGCAGGCCGCCTGGGACACGGTCGGATAGCTTCCCACATTCGCCTGGGGCGTTACCTTGTTGGAGGCCGTAGCGTGGATGCTGGTCGGCCATCCGGTCAGAATGTTCACCTGCCCCGGAGTCTGGCGGGTTGGATCATGGCAGGCCAGACACATCTGCCCGTTGGAACTATCCCGAACCAGAAAGTTCTGCGAGATCACATCCTTTGTCTGAACGTGCGGATTATGACAGCTGGTGCATTCGATGTTCCCTTGCACCAGCCTCACCGCCCCAGTTGGATCGGCCGTTTTTCCCTGCGGCACCAATGATGCCACCAGGTCCGGCGAGTCCTTCAGCGGCAGGGCAAGGCTGACGGGATGCGACGGTTGCAGGTTGGTCCCAAGAATATCTGAGGTGTACATGGCCCCACTCGTGGTCACGTTGCCAAAGACGGCCGTCGTACCGGGCGCGACGGTGCCATCGTGGCAACTTAAGCAGAGGCTGGTGTCAGCGCCCGAAACCGGTTGTGCGCCCTTGTTCTGCTCGGTGGTGCTCGTATAAGTCGTATAGACCTGGGTGGACAGCGTTTGATTCCACAGCGGCGTTCTGCCCCCGATGCCGGAATGCGGAGCATGGCAGTAGAGGCAAAAGTCCGGCCGCGCTCCGGTCACCGGAGACTTGCTTCCCGGCCCCAGATTGTGGACTCCAATTACGTCTCCGGTAACCTGTGCCAGCAGGTTTCCTGCGGTGAGCACGATCATCAGACTCGCAAATTGATATCGCGGCCGCACTACATTCCTTCCTTCCCGTGCTTAATTCCGAAGTAGTGGAAGACCTGGATACGGCGGTTGATGGAATCAACCACAAAGATGCGGTCGTCATGATCAATGAACAGTCCCGCCGGAAGTTGGAACTGTCCCGCGCCTGTCCCCCGCTTACCGAAGTAGTAGAGGAGATCGCCCTGGCGGTTGAAGACCTGCACGATTCCCCACAAGCCCTCCACCACATAGAGATCGCCTTCGGAATCAATCGCGACGCCTTTGGGCCGGAACATCGCGCCACTGCTGTCGCCGAGTTGTCCGATGGAGGAGCGGAAAGCTCCGGAACGGTCCAGCGTTTGAATGCGGAAATTCATGGCGTCCACAACGATCAGATTCTGCTCGTCGAGGCGCACTTCCGTGGGAAAGTTGAATTCTCCGTTGCCACCGCCGTTTTGTCCGATCACCTGCAGAACGCTTCCCTGCAGGTCGAGCATGAAGATCTTGTTCCGCAGAGTGTCGGTCACATAGATGCGCTGTGCGGCGGAATCCACGGCGATTCCGGTGGGACGCTTGAAGTAGCCTTCCCCGCCTTTAATGCTGCCGATCGCCCGCTGGTATTTTCCGTTGGAGTCGAAGACAAAGATCTTCCCCGCTTCCGAGTCGGTCACATATATGTTGTCTTCCGTATCGACCGCGACACACTGCGGCGCCAGCATCGCGTCTTTCTCCTTATCGCGGCGCGAAAAGAACTTGTACTTCTGCCCCGCAAAGTCGAAGATGTGGATCCCGGCTGCCCCCGGGTCGGTCACGATGATGCGCCCGCGGGAATCGGTGACTACGCTGTAGGGACGGATCAAGACCTTGAAGTTGGGTTCGCCGGCGACGACATCCAGCATGCGCTTCCAGAAGCCGCGCTTCGGCTTGACTTCCCGTTCCGAGCCAAAGGTACGCTCGAATGTAAGCCTGCGCCCACCTTCGAGCAAAAGGTCGGGCGGGGCCGGTTCTGCCGACTTAACCTTGGGTTGACGCGCTCCCCAGGCCGGTGTCGACAACAGCACCGAGGCACAGACCAGGCTGAGAACCATATACAGGGATCTCCTGCGCGGTCGGCCTAGAAGAAATTGAACCACCGGGATACCCCAATCGAGAATGACGATGCTGTGCCGGGCGGGGTTGAAGAAGCGCTGAACCCCTGCAACAACCGCGCATACCCGCCCGTCAGGTAAACCTTGCGAAACTGATACTGCACCAGGAAATTATACTGTTCGGTCTTGTTCCAGCTTCCGACTCCAGTGTTCAGCGTGTTGCTCAAAGCGTGCGAAAAGCTTCCCGAAGCGGTGAATCCCCGAAACGCTGAACTTGACAATCCAACCGAGTAACTGGTGCCGCCGTAGAGTATCAGTAGATCGGAAGGAATGACCGGCGGCAGCGGAGTCGGTATCACCCCCGTGGCAGTCACTAGCCCGTTGGCAGTCGCTTTCGCGTAGCTGCCGTTCGCGCTGACCCAATTCTTGTACCCCATACCCATGGAGAAACTCTCGCTACTGCTGTCGGTGCCGTGCTGGGCCGTCAGGCCGGTCTTGGCAAAGGAGGCTCCCGTACTCCAGACAAATTTTCCGACCCGGCGTTTCACGTGACCCGAGTAGTTGTAGTACGAGTTCATATAGGTGATGAGCAGGGTCTGCACGTTTTGGGCATAGCTGAACGAGGACCCGACGTACCAGGCTCCAATGCGGCGGTTGTAGTTCGCGCTCGTAGTGAAACCGAGCGTCTTCACATCGGCCTGATCAATCGTGTTCTCGGCGACCGTGACCGAAGTGTTGAAGTTGCCGCCGAGGAACCCGTGCGCGAACGTGATTCCGCCGCCGTAGGTATTGGCTCCGAAAGTCTGGCCCAGGAAAGACTGCATGCGGCGTTCGACAAAGCCCTGGGTTTGCAGATTTCGTACGATGTCGTATATCGCGGTGCCGCTTATATCCATCGCATGAGAGGACGATTGCTGGTTGGGCACAACCAGAAGCACGCCCGAACTCTCCGCCGATTGATTCAAAGTGGCGCTCAAATTGTCGGAATAATTCGAGCTGAACAGCAAGCGCAGCTTGTTCGTCGGCTGCACGCCCGCGCCGGTGGAAACGGTGTCGACGGTGCCATTGAAGTGGTAGCCGGAAAAATCATCGTCCATATTCATCCGGTTGAAGTTCAGCGACCACTGGCCACGCAGCGGAAGACGGTGCCCAACTCCTACACCGTACCCATTGTTGTTCATGTGCGTCTTCTCGACCTGCGATGAGCCACTGAGCAGTTCGGGAAACGCCGCCTCCGAAGTGCCGTTCGTGTAGTTGGCGCTCATATTGAATCCGGCAAGCGTGTATCCGGACTGGATATTCAACCCCTGATTCGTGCTGCTGCTGGTCCCATCGGCCCCGTAGATGGAATATTCGCTGCTCCCCTTGTGGAAACCGGCGGTAAGGCTGGGCAGACCGGGAATCAGTTCGCTCCAGTTGATGGCAAAGGTACTGCTGTTCCCATGCGTGGTGAAATCCGCGAGTCCCGGAACGCCGAAGCTCCCCTGGCTGTTGTAAGCCTTAGCGAAGCTGACCGAACCGGGGAAATGGCTGCCGCTGAAGATCCCGCTCGAGAAATCGAAGCCGCTCGACCGGGTGATCGACTGGAAGTTCGAGCTGGCTCCCGACCGGTTGTAGTAAGGAGAAAAGTTGAAGTTCAGAAAGTTAGGACTGTAGTAAGAACCGGTCAGGGCGCCGTCGCCGCCGAAGTTCAGACTGTGAGAGGAACTGATGAGGTCTCCATAAGCTCCGGAATACCCGCCGTCCACAACTCCCTTCAGATTCAGGCTCAGATTGTCGCCGACCTGCACCTGCGCTGCCGCCGGCAGGGTCAACAGCAGGAACCCGGTCAGCCACCAGCCGGCGTTTTGTCGAGGACCGCGCACTGCATGCCAACCTTTCGCCGCGTTACAGAATTTCGACCTTTGCGCTCTGCCGCAGCTTCTTTCCGAAAGCGGCGCGAACTTGATTCGTCTTCTTCTTCTCGAGTTCCGTCTTGATCTGATCCTTCACAGCTTCGAATTTCGTCTTGCCCGCGGGAATGTGCTGGTTCAGACGCACGATGGTGTAGATCTGCTCGACCTGGATGATGTCGCTGACCTGGCCGGGCTGCAGGGCCAACAATGCCTGCACCAATTGAGGCGCCATCTTGGCCCGATCCACGGCTTTGTGATTGCCCATCATCACGCGGTAGTCGTCTTCCGAAATCTTCTCGGCCAACAGCCCAAACTCTTCGTAACTCTTGGTGGCCCTGGCCTGTGGGAGCGCGCTCTCCGCCCGCTTCCGCGCTTCCTTTACTTGCTCGGACGTCGCGTTCTGCGGCGGGATAAAGGAAATTGTCTGGATGGCGAATGATTCGGGGTACTCAAATGCCATGGGATTCTGGTCGTAGTACGCTCTCATTTCGACCAACGAAACCGCCGACTTGCTTTCCACCTCGGCCTTGAGCAGTGTATCGATCAGCAGTGAGCGGCGGATCTGGTCACGCAGCAACTGCCGCGAACCCTGACACTCACCTTGCAGAAATTGTTGGAACTCCTGCTCGCTGCGAAACTGGGCACGGAATTGTGCTTCGGAGCGTTGCAGCTTCACCGGTGTCACCGTTAACTTGCGGCGCAACGCTTCCTGGTAAACCAGTTCTTCGAAGACGATCATCTGCATCGCGCCATTGCGGATGCCCGGCTCCATCTCTTTGGGGATGCTGCCGTTGTGCTGCCGCGCGTACGGGAAGATGGTCATTTCCTCACGCATGAGGTCGCGCTCCGTCAGAATCGTGCCGTTCACCCGTGCCACCGGCTTGCCGGCTGATTGCATGCTGGCGGTGCTGGGCTTTGTTACTGGAGTGGGAGCGTGGGAGGACATGAGCTGGGCCGACAGCGGATTCAGTCCCGCCAGGACCAGGACGATCAGTGTTAACTGTTGCCTCATCGCTCCTCCTCACTCCTGCCACAAACTTAAGAAGTGGGGAGAGCTTTCGCTCTCCCCAGTGAATGGTTAGAAGGTGGTTGGAATGTTCAGGCCACCGTTCATTTCGTTGGCCTCGCCACCATGGCACTGACGGCAGAACTGCGCCGTCTGGTTCACGTTCGCGCCAGCGCTCCAGGGGTTATACGGACCACGCAGGAAGAACATGGTCGCGTAGGTCCCTGCCGGCAGGCCGGTGTTGGTCGCGCCGCTCTTGATGGTGAAGGCATTCATCAAGTGCTGGTTGTGGCAGGTGGTGCACATGACCGTTGGCTGGTTGTTGTAGGCTTTAGTCGAGACGAAGAAACCATAGTTCTTCACGAATGCAGAGGAACCGGTTCCCGTCATCAGGATTTTGCCCGTGGCGTCGATGGTGCAGTCCCAGTCATAGGTGCCACCGCAGCCGACAATGGCGTTGGTGCCCACCGGGTGGTCGTTCAGGTAGTTGCCCGTCCCCGTGGGGTCAGCCCCGAGCAGGGTGGGAATGGTGTTGTAGGTGCCGTAGGTGCTGGGCAGACTCTCCCACACCGTGTTCTTCATCATGGCGCCCTGTGCGTAGTTGCCGTCGTGGCAGCTCAAGCAGGTCAGGAGATTTGCGGTGTCGGGCCGGGTTTGATCCCAACTCGCGGGCAGAGTTTCGCTGTAGCTTCCATGCTCGCTCTGACCGGTAACGATCGTCTTTCCGAACAAGTCGCCTACGTCCTGGCCCCACAGCGCGATGTTGCCCGCGGTGGTGTCAGCCGTCTTGGCGCCGCCGTTGCCGTATACGCCGCTGTGCGGAGCATGACATGCTGCGCAACCGCGACCATAGTTCAGGTGCGCGCCCAGGACGTCCGATGTCGGAGCCTGAATCTGCGCCACTGCAAGGCCTGCGATGGCGAAGACCATCAGCAGTACCATGAACGTTTTCCTCATTGCTTTAAGACCTCCTTATGATGTGTTGCAACACGTTACTTCTACTCAGTACGACTAGTGCCTACTGCTACGTCTCGGATTTGGGCTTTTGCCGGCTATGCCCATCTCCGTTCCGCCTGCCCCAAGGCAGCCCGGGAACTCTCGCGCTACTGTCTTGCCGGCTCTTGCACATTAGCCTGTGCCTCGACTTTCTTTCCGGTGGTGCTGTCCGCTTTCTTTTTTTGTTCCACCTCGCGGCGCGCCTTTTCTGCGGCCGCTTCGGCGTCGGTGATGTAGCGGAACATCTGCATGCGCCCCGGATACTGCTCGGTGGTGAAAACGCGATTCTGTTTGTCGACGGCGATGCCCATCAGCGCCGCGAACTGTCCGGGAAGGTCCCCGTGTCCGCCCATATAGCCCATGAGTTCCCCGTCCTGAGTGAAGACCTGCACCGCATCCAGGTAGGCATCGGCCACCCAGACATGGCCATCGCTGTCGATGGCGATTCCCTTGGGGCGCGCGAAACATCCCGGACCATCGCAGTGCTTGCCGAACTCACGGATGAATTTGCCTTCGGCGTCGAAGATTTCCACGCGGTTGTTCAACGTGTCGGTGACGTAAACATTTCCATCCTGGTCGAGCGCCACGTTCGACGGCGCGGCAAAATCCCCGGGGGTGGTCAGATAGTGAGTCTTCCCGCCGGTACCAATCCGGCGCAGGAGCCTCAAACTGTCCGCGTCGTAAACAATCACCTGGTCCTGCTGGGTATCCACGACGTAAAGAATTCGGTTTTCGGTGTCGATGGCCAGACCGACCGGATCCACCAAACCTTCCGTGATCTGGTTCTCCACCTCATGCTTGGGATTGAAGACCAGCACCTTGTGAAACTTTCCATCGGAAACGAACAGACGGTCGTCATCGTCGACGGCTACACCGTTGACCAGTCCGAAATGCGCCTCGTACCCGTTGCGAATCAGCTGAACATCACGCGTCTCCGTGTTGAAGATGAAGATCGCGCCCACCTTCTGGTCAGCTACGTAAACCAGGCCCTTGGAATCGATGGCAATGCCGTAAGGACCAAGGAGTTGGAAGGGGAAGTCCTTCTCGATCTGCCTCTGGCCCTTGGTCTCGGTGCCGGCCAGACGATCCATCCAGCTCTGCTTTGGTTTCTTGGTGTCCCGGCTGTAGTCGATCTTCATGCCCGCGTAGTAGTTCATGTAGCGGATGCGGGCGATGTTGGGCGGGCTGGGCCAGACCAGCTTGGAAGTGTCGATCTTGGCCAGCATCGCTCGCCGGTCCGGCTGCTTGGGTTTCTCCGGCGCGACTTTTTTCTTCTTGGCGTAGAGCGAAACCGGCGATGCCAGTGCGAGAGCCAGCAGGATGATCAGGGTCACCGCCGCCTTGCCCCTGCGAATCGAATTTGAGCAAACCGTAAACATCTCGATTCTCCTCCACAGACCTAGCGCAGTTGGGTTCTGTCCTTGTGGCAGTTGTCGCAGAAAGCCATGTTGTTTTCCTGATCCTTCGCCAGCAATCCCGGTTTCGCCGAGGAATGCGGCTGATGGCAGGTCATACAGTTAATGGAAGTCTTGATCTTCCCGATGTTGGTCGGGTCCATCACGTCCTGAACCGGGTGAAGCTGCACCGGGTGTCCGAGTCCATATCTCAGAGGGAGAACTACGACCTTGTTCTTCTGGTAGTAATCCTCCGGCAGCTTCACTTTTCCGTTGAAAATCGTGAGCACATGCTCGGCCTCGAGCCTCTGTGGCCGCGAGTCGGCTCCGTGGCACTCCAGACAGAGGGCATTGCCGTTCACCCGCAATAGGTGGTCGTTGTCTCCGCCATGCGGCTGGTGGCAAGTCGCGCAGCCCTGCCCAAACGCAGGCTGATGCAGCACGTGCTTCTTGGACTGATCGCTTAGGTCGGAATGGCAGCCAAGGCATGCATTCACCGGATCAGGCTTGGGAAATCCCGGCGTCTTCCCAGCGTGCGGGCTGTGGCAATCGGTGCAATCGCCAGCGGCTCCCGGATGTGGAAACTTGGCGTTGTCAATCTGCTTGGCCTGCTCGTCGTGGCAGGTTACGCAGAGGGCTTTCGCGTTGGCGGCGGTCAGAACCACCTTGCCGTCCTTCGGCGCCTGGTGGCAGACCTCGCATTGTCCCTCGCCGAACGGCATGTGCACGAACTTCTGGATCAGCTTCGGACGGGCTGACTCGTGAGGATCGTGGCAAGCCAGGCAGTCCGCTTTCTCGAATGGCTGACCGTGATGCGCCTTTGCCAGGGCCGCGTCCTTCGCGTCGTGGCAATCAAGGCACAGAGCGGGAGAGGTCTTGGTCAGGTGGAACTTGAATTCGCGCTCCGAGCTGGCGCCGGTCTTGTGCGTGACGTGGCACGTGTCGCATCCCATGTCGAGCGCGGCGTGGTGGCTGCCCTTCTCCGGTGAGTTCACGCCAATCGCATGGCATTGCAGACAGAGGTTCTCGCCTTTGCTTCCGGATACAGGCTTCAGCAACTGATTCTTATTGGCGGAAGTATGGGGGTCGTGGCACTTGAGGCAGTCTCGAACTGCGGGCGGGTGGATCTGTCCCTTAATCTGTGTCGCATCTTTGTCGGCGTGGCATTGGAGACAGAGCTTGACCGGCGTGACTTCCGTCAGCTTGATATGCGTGACATCGCGAACCGTGCGAACTTCGTGACAGCTCAGGCATCCCGCAGCGATCGCCGAGTGAACTGCTTTTCCATTGGTCTTATCTTCGTGACACTCGAGGCACTTCGCCGCATCAACGTTCTTGTCGAGCGGAACCGGGTGGGTCTTGGCAAATGTCGGCGTAACCGCGGCGACAAGGGACAGAATGAGGGAGGGCAGAATAGCCGTGGTTCGCTGGCAGCTCGCCCGCAGGCTCGAACTCGGTCGGCTTGTGCATCCGCGTAGCATTGCCGACCATGTATGTGCACGAGCCCGACCTTAGTTTCGTACCCCTCCTGATTCCGATCTTCGACCTGTAACTTATTGCAACAAAGGCATGTTACAAAGCTAACCCTCGCTGCTGAGGATTTCCACAGAACCTTTGTTAGCCCCAGAATGGGCCTTCTCCCACACTGACGCTGGTGAAATAACGCACGTCATTTTGAGATTTGTGATTGAAATCACAGGCTTGCGCGTACTGGGTGAAATTCGCAGCCCTACCGCCTGCGAATGAGTGTTATGCCTCACGCAGAGACTCCTTACAGCGCCCAGCACGATGTCAACTCATTGATCCTACACGACTTGACTGGAGCGCCTGACTCTGGCGCGGAACGTGCATTCGCCCAAGCGAGACGAGGAAAGTCATGGCTCTGTCACTTCGCTCCGGGTATCGCAAAATCTGGCAAACCCTCAGTTCCATCAAGACTGGCGTGGTTCTCATCATCCTGGTCGTGATTTTCTCCGCTGCTGGCACGGTGATTCTGCAGCGTCCGATGACGGAGCCAGACGACATGCAGCGCGCCTACTCGCCGCAGATGCTGCGCATCCTCGATATTACTGGGCTCACCGACGTGTTCCATGCCCGCTGGTTCGTCTCTTTGCTGGTTTTGGTTAGCCTGAGCATCATCGCGGCGTCGGTGCAGCGCTTCCCCAACTCCTGGCGGTACTTCGCTCGTCCCTACAAGAGTCCCGACGAGAATTTCCGTCGAGTATTGCCGACGCAAGCCCAGATTCCGATCGCCGATGAGGAGCAAGGGCTGGGCGCGGCCGAACATGCGTTGCGGCACCTGGGCTTGAGGTCGGAAAGAATTGTGCGGACCCGGAGCTTCTCGCTTTTCGCCGAGCGCAACCGCATTTCAGAGATGGCGGTATACATCGTGCACGCCAGCCTCCTGCTGATCTTTCTCGGAGGCATCGTGGACGCGCTTTACGGCTGGCACGGATTCCTCACGCTGACCCCTGGCTCACAGAGCAACGAAGTCGCGTTACGCAGTGGCGCCGTGAAATCCATGCCCTTCGCCGTACGTTGCGACTCAACCGGAGAGGAGACCTACACCGACGGCACGCCCAAACGGTGGTGGTCGAAGCTGGCGGTCGTCGACCAGGGCCGCGAGGTCGAGCGCAAGGAAATCGTGGTGAATGATCCGCTGGTGTATGCCGGCCTGCGCTTCTACCAGGCAAGCTATGGCAGCACCGGAAAACTCGATCGGCTGATCCTCACTGCGAATCCCACCAGTGGGACTGGGGGGGCACGCGAGATTTCACTCGCTCTGAACCAGACGGTCGTGCTCGATGCCGACACATCGGTCCAGCTCGCCGAGTTCATCCCTGACTATGTGGTTCAGGACGGCCGCGTCTACGCCCGCAGCAACGACGTGGTGAATCCCGCGGCTCACTTGATCGTCACTTCCCAAAAAGCGGGAACCAAGGCCAGCGTCAACGTCTGGCTGCCCGAGATTCCCGGATTCGCCGAGAACGCATCCTCCCCCTACACTTTCCAGCCGCGGGACCTGAAGACGGTGAACTACACCGGACTGCAGGTCTCGCATGAGCCCGGCCAATGGGCGGTCTGGGCCGGCGTGATCCTGATGGGCATCGGCCTTACCTGCGTTTTCTATATGGTTCACATGCGTTTCTGGGCTATACCGACGCTCGACTCACGGGGCCACATGGTGCTTTGGATCGGCGGCACCGCAAACCGCAATCGAGATGCCTTCGAGCAGAAGTTTCAGAAGCTGGTGGAAGAAATCAAGAAGGAGTTGAAACCGCAACTCGTGGTCTCCGCACCAACCCAAACCGCGACCTTTGCCGGAAAGTAGCCGGCTACGGAGGATGTCTATGGCACGAGCAAGAGCGGAACAGCACCCGGCAACCGGTACCACGTTGATCGTCATGGTGGGCCTGAGCATCGCCTTCTTGCTGTTCATCGCCTTTTTGAATGTGGTGAAGACCGGAAGCCTTCTCACCGAGGCCAACCTGCTGTATGCAGCCCTGATCTTCTACGCGGGCGCGGGAGCTTTGTACCTGGGCTTCGGCGTAACCGCGACGGATTCCTACATCAAGTTTGCTTCTCTGGCTACGTGGGCCGGGCTTCTGGCGAATACCGCAGCCGTGGCGCACCGCTGGTATGAGGCAGGGCATCCTCCCTTCGCTAGTGTCTATGAAATGCTGCTCAGTTTCGTCTGGACGCTGGCGGCTCTCACGCTGGTCGCGGAAAAGCTGTACGGCGTAAAGGTGATCGGCACTGTGACTATGCCGGTCGCCATTGTTGGCGTTGTGCTGATGCAGTTGCTGCCGAGCGAAGTACGACCTCTGGTACCCGCGCTGCAGTCGACCTGGCTTCACGTACACGTAACGCTGGCCATGCTGGCGTATGCAGCTTGCGCGCTCAGCTTCGCCCTGGCCATGATGTTTCTGATTCAGGACAAAGTGAAGACGGAGCTGTTTCTTGTTGGCACGAGCCTGTTCTCAGTGGGAATCTATGCGGGTGTGCTGACACGCTTTGAGAAGTGGGGCGGATTGAGCGTCGTTGCGTGGGATGCCGAGAACAAGTCCGAGATGTTTCTCTCGCGTGGCGTTCGGCTCCTCGTGACCATTCCTGACTTGGGGTGGATGATGTTACTAGTGTTTGCCGCTGTTGCAGCGCCGCTGGTGCTCTACATCCTGGCACGGTTGAGAAGCGACGAGAGTTTCATAAACGTCGCGAACCGGGCTGTATTCATCGGTATCCTGCTGCAGTCGCTGGCACTGATCTTCTTCCTGCTGCGCGCGCGGGATGGACACTATGCCTCGCTCGATGCCGAAGGGTTATATCCGACGAGCCTGGCGGCGAGCCCGTTCATCCTGTCTGGACTGATCGGCGGAATCTTCGCCAGCCTGCTGTATCTTCTGCTTTTGTGGCGGCGGGAAGATCTCGAGCGGCTTCTGCCCGACGCCGAGGCACTGGACCGCATTACCTATAAGACGATCTGCATTGCCTTCCCCCTGCTCACCCTGATGATCGCCGCCGGCGCCTACTGGGCGAACCGTGCCTGGGGTTCCTACTGGAACTGGGATCCCAAGGAAACGTGGGCCGCGATCACGTGGCTGGTCTACGCCGGGTATCTGCACATGCGGATCACCCGCGGCTGGCGCGGACGACGGGCTGCCTATTTTGCGATTCTTGGTTTCGCGGTCGTGATGTTCACCTTTTTCGGCGTCACCTATCTTCTTCCAGGACTGCACGCTTATGCCTGAGTCTGCGAACGGCACAACCAGCCCGGAGACGAAGTTAGAGGCAGTTCACCCAACCGCCTCCGCATCTTCTCGCCGTGGCTTCTTCAGCACCGAGTACACGAGTGCCGCACCCATCCCAGAGCTCGAGCTTCGTGCGGACACAAAACAAACTGTACCCGAGCGCGATCCTGAATTACCATTTTTTCGCATCAACTGGGAGATCAAAGCGCTCGTACCCATCGCGTGCGTTCTGCTGGGCGGAATGTTGCTGTTCCTGCTGGCCACAATATCGTGGCGTGATCCGGAGCGTCACACAGTATTGCTCGTCGCCGGCGCAGGTGCGGTGGCGATCTGTGGAGCCTTGCTGGTAGTACTCACCTACCTCATCCAGCGTCCGATGGTCGAACTTCAGGAAAAGATCGCGCAACTCGGAGAAGGCAACCTCGACGCCGCGGTCAGCTTCGCCCACCGCAACGACGAAATCGGTGACCTGGGCCGCAACTTCAACCACATGGCTGAGCAGTTGCGCGAGTCGCGCCGCGAGATCGAACGCCTGCACCGTACGCAGATGTCGCGGGCTGAACACCTCGCCACCCTTGGTGAACTGGCCACTGGCCTGGCGCATGAGATTCGTAACCCGCTGGCAGGCATCGCGGGGGTCATTGAAATCATCGCTCGCGACCTCCCCTCCACCAGCCCGGCCCGGGCGGTCGTGAAAGATGTTCGCCAGGAAATCGCGCGCATCAACCATATTGTCACCGACTTGCTGCAGACGGCACGGCCGCATCCGCCACGCGTCCGCAAAGGCAATCTGAACACCACGGTCGAACACGCCGTCATGCTCGGACGCCAGCAGGCTCTGGCAAAGTCAGTGGACATCGTTCTCACCAAGGATGCCGCCCTCCCTGATGTCGAACACGACAGCGACCAGATTCACCAGGTCTTACTCAACCTGCTGCTGAATGCGCTCCAGGCAATCGACAAGGACGGCGAGATCAACGTGACCTTGAGGTCGGAGAGTGCGTTCGCGATCGTCGATATAGCAGACAATGGCCGCGGCATCGCGCCGGAACACTTGCCGAATATCTTCCGCCCCTTCTACACCACTAAGGGCGACGGCACCGGCCTCGGATTGTCCTTGGCCCGCCGCATCGTTGAAGACCATCAGGGCAAGATCAACGTCAGCAGCACGGTGGGCCAGGGAACGATCTTTACCGTGATGCTGCCGTTGCGGCGCGCGGCCGTTCCGAGCCCCATTTCCTAGCGGCCCACTTGCACTCCTACCCAGGAAACCTCTGCCCATACCCGGTCGCATGGGAGATATACATAGTATTCACATGGTGTATACTATGTAGATACAAAGCGAGAGGGACGCATATGCCAACCGGACAGATCGTGAAATGGGGAAACAGCCTGGCAGTCCGTATTCCCAAGCTCGTGGCAGAAGAAGTTGGAGTTCGTGAAGGGGATCCCATCGTCATCGAGGCGGAAGAAGGACAGATCCGCCTGCGCAGGCGCAGGTACCATGTCCCGAGCTTGCGGGAACTGGTGGCGCAGATCAACGTGGAAAACCGCTATGATGAGCTCCGGTCCGGACCTGCGCGCGGCAAAGAGAAGGTCGAGTGGTAGCCCGCTACATTCCACGGGCGGGAGACCTGGTCTGGCTTGATTTCGATCCCCAGACTGGCCGCGAACAGTCCAAGCGGCGGCCTGCTCTCGTGGTTACCGACGAGGCTTACAATCGAGCCAGCGGCCTTGCCCTGGTCTGCCCGCTTACCAGCCGACGCAAGCCCTATCCGTTCGCTCTGCCGGTTACCGTGGACAAGATCGAAGGCGCAGTTCTGGTAGACCATCTTAAGAGCCTGGACTGGACTGCCCGTAGAGCCCAGTTTCACTCCAAGGCTGATCCCGCACTCCTCGCGAAAGTGCGCGCTTATCTTGGCGTTTTGCTCGGAATTCGCTAGCTTTCGCAGGGCCTCCTCACCGGAAGGATGCTCCGAATCTCTCCCCTTCCGTAGTAAGCTAAAGAAGCATGCCTGCCGAGAAAATCCTGGTCGTCGATGACGAGCGCCTGGTGCGCTGGTCGTTGCGCCAGAAGTGTGAAGAGTGGGGATACCAGGTGCTCGAGGCCCCCGCCGGTGAGCCGGGATTGCGCCTGGCGCAGCAAGAGTCTCCCGATCTCGTTCTGCTCGACGTGCGTCTGCCGGATCTGAATGGGATTCAGGTCCTCGAGCAGATGAAGAAGAACGGAGACGCGCGCGCCGTCATCATGATCACCGCCGACCCCCAGCTCGATGACGTGAAGAGCGCACTGAAGCTGGGGGCTTATGACTTTGTCGGCAAGCCACTGGATTTCGAGGAGTTACATGTCACCATCCAGAACGCCCTCGAGACCAACCGGCTGCGCACAGAGGTGCAGACGCTTCGCGGAGAGGTGCGCCGGCGCACCGGCTACCACGAGGTGGTGGGCATTTCTTCCAAGATGATCGAGCTGATGAGTTTTGTCCGCAAGGTTGCGGCCAGCGAAGCGACGACCATCCTGGTCCAGGGCGAGAGCGGTACCGGCAAGGATCTCGTCGCCAAGGCGATTCACTACGAGAGTACGCGCCAGAACAGTCCGTTTGTCGCCATTAACTGTTCCGCGATTCCCGAAACGCTCATGGAGGCCGAGCTCTTTGGCCACGAAAAAGGCGCCTTCACCGACGCCAAGCAGATGAAGAAAGGCCTGTTCGAGACGGCCGACGGGGGCACGCTGTTTCTGGACGAGATCGGCGAACTGTCTCCGCTCCTGCAGGCCAAATTGCTGCGCGTGCTGGAGGATCAGGTCATCCGCAGGGTGGGGGGAGTGCGCGACATGCAGGTGGATGTGCGGGTCATCGCCGCCTCGAATCGCGACCTGGAGAAAGCGGTACGCGAGGGGCAGTTCCGGCAGGATCTTTACTACCGCCTGGCGATCATCGCCATTTTCATTCCTCCGTTGCGCGAACGAACCGAGGACATTCTTCCGCTGGTCGAGTTCTTCATCGACCTTTACAACCGCAAGTTCAAGAAGTCGGTGCGCGGCGTCACGGCCGAAACTCGTCGTTTGCTGCTCGCGCACAACTGGCCCGGCAATGTGCGCGAACTCAAGAATTCGATCGAACGTGCCATGATCCTCGAAGATGAACCCATACTCCGTCCCGCCTACATGCCGTTCGCGGTGGGAGAAGCCGCGCGCAGCGGCTTGACCGCGTTCGAGCACAGCACGTCGGGCGACGGCGCAGGCCGGCAACTGGCCAACGGCCGCGTGCTGCCGCGGCTCTACATTCCCGAGGAAGGAACGTCTCTGGAAGAAGTCGAGCGAGCCATGGTGGAACTGGCGATGCGCCAGGCCAACGGTAACCAGACTCATGCCGCCCGCCTGCTCGACATTAGCCGCGATGCCCTGCGCTACAAGCTGAAGAAGTTCGATCTGGTTCCGGGCGACGAAGAGCCCTCCGACTCTGTTTCCACAGAAAATTCTTCCGGCTAGAGGAGTGACGAGCGCTATTCTCGCCGTCCCTCCACGGGCAGTTTGTTCCTGGGACCTACTCTGCCACTCCGTCATTCACCCGTCCGCAATCCATGCGCAGCGTCCCGTTGTCGTTGAACAGCAGCCCATTGAAACGCACGACATTCCCCACTGCCAGTGGCTTCGTGTTGAGCAGGTGCGTGTTGCCATCCACATAGACGACAACGTTGCTCGGATTCGTGAGCACGGTGGTTTGCCCCGGCTGCACGGCGAGGGCTGGGATCAAGTCGTAAGGAGCAAGCGCGACAGTATAGGTGGTGAAGCCTCCGTCGCTGGAGATTGCGCTGACTGTCCCGTTGATGGTTTGGGGCATCATGGTGATCGTCGTCGCCAGAACGTAAGGGAAACCGCCTGGGACCGTAGTCGCATGGGTGGAGATGTATACATTCTGGCCTTCAAACATGTTGGCGGCATCGAAGCTGGCGGAGAATGGGAGGTTTTGCAGGTTGCTGAATCGTCCCGAGATCTGGAAGAGCGCGTTGCCGAAACTGTAAGGCATGAAAACGCCAGCCTGTCCTGACGTGGTCAGGAACCCTTGGTGCTGGCGCTCGAAGCCGAATAAGCTTGGCTGGCCGGAGCTCGTCTGCAGCACTGGGCCAGTCGAGACGCTCAGATTGGAGGTGTCCGTATCTTCGATCGCAATGCGCGTTGCCAGCTGCGAACCATCCGATTGAATTGCTGCGTCCATGTCGACAAAGGTGCCCACAGTGAGAGCGGAAAAACCGTTAATGCCCTGATAGACCGTGTTGTCACTGGTATGGAAGGACACCGTCTGGCCCTCCGCACTCACGGTATTGGGGGCCAACATCAAGCCCCCCGCCAACACAAGCGTGAAACTGTTGTCGGCTGTGTTGACAGAAGAAATTCTCCCGTCAAGCAAGGGTTCGGCAAGCGGCGGCGAGAAGGCCACCGCGGCGAGGTTGAAGTTCGGGGTTATCGAATAAGTGCCGCCGGCACCGCAGTTCGAGTAAGTCGCCGATTGTGACACTTGCATATCGAGCGAAAGTCCCATAGCTGTGCCGGTGATCGTGATTGGTGTGGGTACGTTTACGGCCACCTGGGAGGACGGCGTGCTCCCGTAGGCAAAACCGGCGATCAAAAGATTGTTCGCTGATGGATCGAGCGTCACGCAGGTGAATACGGCGCCTCCAATTGTCGCGGTGGCCGACGTGTAGACGTCTTGCGGAACGCTGACCGTCAGGAGCGGCTCCGCCTTGCCATTCAGATGGATGAATTCGGGGTTCTGGCTCGTGGTAAACAGGTTGACCGTCTTACCCGCCTTGCTGGTCAAAGTAATACTGTTGAAGTCAAGATCGAATTGAGATAACTGATCATTCGCGGTGCTCGACAGCAGCACCGTCACGTTGGTGTTCCCAGACAGCTTTGGAGGCGGTGGGGATGTCATTCCTGCCCCGCAGCCAAGAGTTGCTGCGGCGGCGATACTCAGAACAAGAGTCAGAAGGATTGAGGGCGCTTGCATGCGAAACCTACGAGTAGACGACGAAGCGGTGAAGTTCACAGAGCACCTCCCAGCGCAGACATCGAACTCGAACCACCCGGTAGCGATCACAAGCTCAAAGATCAGACCCCTTATCGATGAGCTTGTTTCGCTGATTCCGGACTTACAAAGAGCTGCCAGCATGATAGGCATGCAAACTGTCAAGCTGCGTAGAAGATTTGTAAAATTCTTGCAATTAAGAACTGGTCACTGAAAAAAACGGGGCTTCCTATTTGGAAGCCCCTCGGCGCCGCTATGAGAATTTATGAAGATGCGCCTGATTTGAATCCCTAACAGTCTGTCTCTTCTGTTTACCTCGATAGATGTCAGTTCGTGCGCCCTACAAATCCGTTAGTGCGTGTTTGCCAGAGTTCGGCTCTGGTCGCCTTCGCGGGAGACTCTCTTCGATCTGGTGCCGGCAAGCGCCGTGATCGGCGTTTTCAGGTGGAACAGACGTTCGACGGCTGCCGTCATCCGGTCCTGTTCCCCCTTCTCTGGAAGTTCTTTGAGCTCGCGAGCCAGGGAGCTGGCAATCTTCTGTATGACTTGGTTTGTGATTGCGTGAAGTGCCTGATCCTGCTCCCGCGTGAACGGCCCGCGCTCTTGTGTGAAAAACTCCAGTTCTTGCCGGCAAATTTCGTCCAGGCGATGGCGCAAAGCGACGATCGTCGGCACTGCACTCTCGGCCTGTAGCTTGCTGCTAAAAGCTCGCGCCTCGGCAGCCACGATTCTTCCTGCCTCGGCCGCGGCTGCGGTGCATTCGTTCGCGTGCCGCTTCGCCACGCGCTCCAATCCCTCCAGATCCCACAGCAGCACGCCGTCGACTCGTCGCACGTCCGGATCGATGTCCCGGGGCATGGCCAGGTCGATGACAACGAGCGGCATCCGGTTGCGCTCGGCGGCGATCTTTTCCGCATCCTGGCGTGTGAGCACGACTCGCGGCAAGCAGCTGCAACTGATCACAATGTCGGAGCGCAGGATGTGCTGCCAGCGTTCTTCCATCGCAGCCGCTGTCCCGCCGAGCTTCCGAGCCAGCTCCCGCGCCTGCTCCCGGGTCTGGCCGACCACGGATAGAGATGCTGCTCCCTGCTCCCGCAGATACTGTGCGGATCGTTCTCCAACCTCTCCTGTGCCGATAAGAAGGACGCTGCGATCTTTGAGTGATCCGAAAATCTGGTGCACTAACTCTGCCACTGCGGGCGGGATCGAAACTGCCGAGGTACCGATGTTTGTCTCTTCGGTCACCCGCTGCGCAACCTCCAGGGCTTTCCTCAACACTGCGTCGAGAAATACGCCACAGCCACCCGCTGCGCGCGCCAGCTCCCATGCGAACCTCACTTCAGAAGTGATCTGCGACTCACCCAGGGAGGTGGAGTCCAGACCTGAGGTCACGCGGAAAATGTGGGTCAGGGCGGCTTCGTCGAGCAGACGGTAAAAGTGCTCCCACTCGCTCAACTTCAGTCCGTGTTCAACGCTCAAGAAGTGGAGAAGCGAGTTCACGGCCAGGGTCGGGTCACTGGCCCAGAGCACGAATTCGGTGCGCTGCCCGGTGGCGAGATCCACCACCTCTTCGATGCCCTCAGCCTGGGACAGCTGGCGGACGGCCTCCCGTCGCCGGCTTTCCACCATCCAGAATCGTTCCCGCATCGCAACCGGCGCTGTGCGATGGTTCAGTCCAATCACCATGAGTGCTGGTTCCATGGTGCACCTCGAGCGTGAATATACAATCCCATGAAGGGCACGTACCCTGCCAAAGCCGCAGCCACTCCCAAGCAGCTGGGAGGAATTTGTTTTCAGCAACTTGCCGAAGAGCTTGCACCCATCCTGCGGACGGTTCGTGCGACACTGCGGCATATCACGCGGAACCTCGTGTGTTTTGGCGCGATCTGCTTGCATAAGAAAGAGTTAGAGCCAGACTCGAATCACGCTCTGAAGTGATTGCAGTCACAGCGCATTTTGCCCAACAACGTCGAAACTGCAAGACATTAGTACGTTCTTATCAGTAGCAGTGTGGCGTCTGGGCTGGTCCTAGACTGCCAAAGAACGGGCAAGACCAACGTTGCGCCGGAGGTTTCTGACCGAAAGGAAAAATGCACTCATGAAGATGACCAAGCTTGTTGTCCTTATTGTGATGATCGCACTGGCTCTGTTTGTGGTTATACCCAATTTGTCCTGGGCTGCAGATGATGGAGCGACTCTCTACAAAACGAAGTGCGCCGCCTGCCATGGTGCCGACGGAGCGGGCAAGCCTACAGCCAAGATTCCCAGCCTGATTACCGATGATGCGAAGAAGGGCTCTGATGCCCAGCTGACTGAAATGGTCGCGAACGGCGGCAAAGACAAGAAAGCATCGCATGCGTTCTCGGCGAAAGGCCTGACGCCAGACCAGATCAAGATGGTCATCGCGTACGTTCGAGAGCTGCAAAAGAAGTAAGCATCGCTGTTCCTCGGCGCGAACCTGCGCGGCGCGGCAACCGCCGGCCGCTGCTCACACGCGAGGGTGAGTGATCCGCTCCCTGGTGCTCTGGCCCACAGCCAGACAGCCGGACAACCCCTCTTCGGTTCGCGCCTGACAGGAACAGCCAGCCCGGGTCCGCGTGCTCACCCTCGGATCCGGGCTTTTGTGTCTCTGCACTTTTCTCGGAACTGAGCCTACGAAAGGATCACGAGTGGCTCAGGCGACTACCAGGTCGAATATGCCGTGCCGTCGCTTGCAGTAGCAGTCGAGGCCGAGTGCACATCGCTGATGCCGGGCTCTTGCTGGTCCACCGCCTGCAGCAGGTCCTCCTGCACAACTTCCCAGTTAGCCTCGTTCGTCATTGGATCCTTGGGGATCTGCTTGATGTAGCCCGCCTGCAGCAGGTCTTCCAGAGATTGCGGCGCCTTCTGCTTGTCGAGCGTATATTGGTCAATCACGGAGCGCAGCGTGAACAGGTCCTGGCGCAGTACGGATTCCCGTGCGCGGATGACCGAGTGGTTGTAAACCGGGATCGCAATCGACATCAGGATCAGAATGATGCTGATCACGATCATCAACTCCAGCAAGGTGAATCCGTGGTCGAGACGTTTCGCTGACCGCCATCCTCGACACCTGCAGCAGTCGAGCTCACGAACTCCCGAGTTGAACCACGTTTTTTTCACGCCCCGCCCCATCTACCAGTCCTTATACTTCGTCCCGTCGAGTCCCTCACCCAGCGACTTGGTGTAGACATCGAAGACGTTCTGTCCGCCCCAGGAGTCGGAATCAGGATCGTCCTGCATCGACCGCAGTCCCCACTCTGTGGTCTTGGTCATCGGGTCGATGGGAATTCTGCGCAGAAACCGCACTTTCTTTCCCTGCACATCCACACCCTTGACCAGAGTCTCGAGATCCGGCGGATAGTTCTGCGAGTCCACCTTCGTCTGGAACGCGCCCCGGTCGGCGGCATCCTTGTAGCGATCGATGGCGTCGCGCATCTCCCACAAGGCCTGCCGCAACTCCTTTTCCCTCTCGCGCTTGACGGTCACCTTCAGCAGCGGAACCGCCATCATGGTAAGAATCGAGAGGATCACCGTGGCGATGACCAACTCCAGGAGCGTAAAACCCCGCTCGGGCTTTGCGCTCCGCCCGTGATGGAACCTGGACAGGTTCATGATCGCTTCGTCTTGTTCAGCTCCGGATCTGGAGGAGATGCTCCTATTGGACGGTCACCGACGCTTGCGCCCCGTTCACAGTAATGGCCTGCAGACCGGGATCGCGCGCCCCGCCTCGCGTAATGGTCAAGGGCGTCTGACCGTTCGTCTTCGCCTGGAAAGTAATGGTGACCACGGTTCCCTGCCCGGAGACTCCACCCGCCCCCGGCGGCCGCGTGGCCGTAACCTGCAACGTTCCCGTCGCCTCATCTTCGCGATGCACCAACGCCACCGCTTGCCCATCCTGCGACAGGAAACCGCCGTTCGATACATTCACCAACTGAAGTCGCGCCGGATCGTAGTTCATCTGTACGGGTACGGAATAGACGTTCTGTGCGCCAGAGATCAGCAGGTTCACCACAAACGTATTGCCCTTGGCCGCCGTGATCGTGGCCGGGTCAAACAAGAAGCTTGGCGTGCCACCCTGGGCAGCGGCGCTGGGGGCAGCTTGCCCGCCCGGATTCGTCAACGGCTGGACGGGCGGAGCCTGGCCTGCGGGCGGCTGGTTGGCTGGAGCCGGACTCACGGGTGCCGGCGTCGCCGCCGGGGTGCTCGCCGGAACTGCGGGCCTGCTCACATGCCGCAATCCGATCGTGGTCGAAGTTCCAATATCAATGGGACGCTGGTTGATCTCATTCACGTCCGTGCCCCGGATGATGTGCGGGACGATGGCAAAGACAATCTCATTTTCCGCGTGATCAGTGCTGGTCTGCCCGAACAGGTACTTCAGGATCGGCACCTGCGCCAGCCCGGGGATGCCGCTCAGAGATCGGGTCTCGCGGTTTTCCAGGAAACCGCCCAGCAGGTTGGCTTCTCCGTCTTTCAGCCGGATTTCGTGCTCGATCTTGCGCTGTCCAATGATGGGCTGGTTGATGCCGCCGATGCTGGAATTGCCAGTCACCGAGGAGATATCCATAGAAATCTTCAGCGTGACTTCCCGGCCTGCGTGCACGTGCGGCGTGATGTCGATGTTCACACCGACATCCAGATACTGAAACTGCGTGTTGACCAGGGGATTGATGCCCACGCCACCGATGCCCGGCTGGAACGATCCGGTCGCTACCGGCACGCGATCGCCGATCTTGACCGTCGCCTTCTGCCCGTCGAGCGCGCGAATCTGCGGATTCTGAATCAGCTTGGTCTCGCTGTCGCCCATCACCGCCGACAGATTGGCCGACGGAATCGTGACCTGGAAATCAGTGGCGTTTAGATTCCCCAGCGTGTTCAGATTCAGGCCATTCGTCGAGGTTGTCGGTGTTGAGGGTGTGCCGGTTGGTGTTGTCGTGCTGGTTGTGTTGTTGATATTGCTTTGCAGAGTCACCGTCGCGCTCGTCGGCGGATTCAGGCCCAAAGTGCGCGACCTGTCCTTGCTCACCTGCATGACCGCGATGTCGATCACCACTTCGGGACGGGCCTTATCAAGGTCGTCTACCAGCTTTTCGGCGAGCGCGATCTGGTCCGGCGTTCCGCGCACCACCAGCGCATTCTGGGAGAGCAACTGCTGCACGCGCTGCACGTCAAGCACGGCGCGAATCGCGTTCACCACGTCCTGCAACTCAGTCGGCTGTGAGAGGTTCGAGAGATAGAAAGTCTTGAGGACACTCTGCTCCAGCTCCTTGCGCTTCGCCGGGTTGTCCTGCGCCACAAAAATTGTGTTCGGTGTCACTGGACGCCAAAAAGTCTTCGACTCGAGCGCAATAATCTGAAGCGCCTCTTCCAGCGTCACGCCATTCAACTCAACCTTGATCCGCCGCGAGGTGTAGTCCGGATCAAACAGCACGTTGATTCCGGCCAGCTGGCCGATGATCTGGTAGATGACTTTGGAGTCCTCGGTCTGCTTCGTAGTGATGGGAATGTTGGAGATGGGAGCAAGTTCAACAGGCCCGGCTGCCTCCCGAATCTTGCGCTCCAGGCTGCTGGGAGGGCCCGCTGCCTGTGGCGGAGGATTCTTGATGTCGTTGATCTGCTGCAGCGTGCGCTTCAATTCCTGCTGCGCGATGTACAGGGATGAATCGATTGCCAGCGCCTTCCGAAACTCGGCGACTGCCTCGTCCAGCTTGCCCTCTTCCCGCAGCTTCTGACCGCGATGCACGACCACGGATGCTGCTTCGAAACGCGTCCGCTCGAACGATGCCCGGTAGCGTAGATCGCGTGGTTTGAGGTCGTAGGCCTGTTTATAGAACTCGTAGGCAGCCTCATAGTTCTGGCGAGCCTCGGCGTCCTGGCCCTTGTTGAACAGGTCTTTCGCTTTATCGGCAGCGGCAGGCAGGGTCACAACCGCGACCAGCAAAAGCAGAACCGCCGGACGCATCAGACGTCTCATTCACCAATCCTCTTTCGAGCAGTCTTCACCGAACCTCGGGGAGACAAGCCATTTCCCTTGCGGACCATGGGAAAACAGTCTTTACCAGACCGGAAAACCTCCGCAATACCCGGAAGAATGCTTGTTGCCGCGATTATAGCATCGCACTTCCCTGCCTCCGATGTGCTTGTACTGGAGGCATTTACACTCTTTGGTCTTAGCCCCTGCAGCGGAGGCGGGCTTCGGCGGTCGGGCTTCGGGCTTGGGCCAAGCCCTAGCCGTTCTTTTCCCTCACCCTCTGTCGCAACCACCCGGGATCGATCCAAACAAATCTATTCAGCCGGAAGGCCACTGCGTTCGCATTTGCCGAAGCCCGATAGCCAAAGCCCGGAGGCCTAGGTTCCAGCTGCTAAGATGAAGCCGAACCCAAGCTATGGCCCGCCAGTCCACGCACCAGACTAAACCCAACCCTGAGAAATCCCCGCGCCGCGACCCTACCGCTGCCGGACAGAGAGACGCCGCCGTCAATAGGATCGCTTCACATAACTACTTCTTGCTGGAAAAATTTGAGTGTGGGGTCGTTCTCACCGGAACCGAGGTCAAATCAGTCCGCAACGGGCTGGCCGCCCTCAAGGACTCCTACGGCCTGGTCAAAGACGGTGAGCTCTGGCTCCTCAACGCGCACATCGGCCCGTACGAGCACGGCAACATTCACAACCATGCCCCTCTGCGCACCCGCAAGCTGCTCATGCACCGCGAAGAAATCCGCAAGCTGATCGGCAAGACCCAGCAGAAGGGCCTGACCCTCATCCCCACGCGGATGTACTTCAAGAACGGCAGAGTGAAGGTTGAGCTAGCGCTGGCGAAAGGCAAGCAGCTGTGGGACAAGCGGGAGACGGAACGCCGCCGCACGGCAGACAAGGAAGCAAGAGAGGCCATATCGCGCGGCCGCAAGCGCGAATAGGCTCGGGGCTCAGAACGCCACCATAGCTCTGACGGTAACAACATCCGGAGGAGCGCAAACTGCAGTGTTCGACTCAACGCTCAGGGCGCCGAAGCGCGCAACCGTGGGGTCGTCCTGCGACTCAGGCCCGTCTCTGTTGCTCGGCAAGGACACTATGTCAGGCGGCGCCAAGCCCAATCAACCCAACACCATCAATGGTTCCTGCGCGGATGGGACCTTGGGAACCTTCTACTCCGACGAGTCCAACGATCGCATTGTGGTGGGCTTCCACTAACGGCGGGCCGTTGACCCACGGCAACACGGCAACGGTCACAACAACGGTCTGGGCCTGGAGCACCGGCTCGGCGGATTCTCTGGACCTCTACTACGCCGCCAACGCCCACAGCCCGTCCTGGGTCTTCATCGGGACCATCGTCAGATGCAGACCGCCACCCTCACAGTTCCGTAGACTGCACGAAAGAGGCCGCACGAAAAGCAGGCAAGCAAGATAGGGTTTCCGCGAGAACGGAAACCCTTTGTTCTATCTGCGACATAAGTCGCAAATCATGGCGCCAGCAACGCCGGCAGAGGCGCTTCATCAAATCGATCAACCTCAAGGCGGACATGCCCACAGTCCAGACGGCATTGCAGCGCCTGGATCGCGAGCTGACGCTCGCCCGCCGGGAGGAATTGCCGATCCTGAAACTGGTCCACGGCTACGGTTCCAGCGGCGCCGGAGGAGACATTCGCGTCGCTATTCAGAAGCGGTTGCATGAAATGCAGGAGAACGGCGAGATCCGCCTTTGTATCTTCGGAGAAGACTGGTCGAAATCCAACGACCAAACCTGGCAGTTGCTGCAATCTCGCCGCGATTTGCGGAACGACCCTGACCTCGGCCGCCGGAATCAGGGCATCACGATTGTTCTGCTCTGATTGCGAATCCTCTTAGGAGCCTGGCACCGGTGGTGGCACTGCCGGACTCGCGGGCGAAGGCACCGGCTCAACCGGAACCGGTTGCAGCGCAACCACCGGCACCAACATCTTCCGCTGGTAATACGCCACGGCAACGCCACGCTGCCAGAAGCGCGGAATTAGCAACAACAGCAGCGTCAACTGGCTCACCACAAATGCCCGCAACAAGTTGTCCGGCGGAACAAATCTCATCCAGACCCAGAGTCCGCCCACCAGTACAATCGCCCCCACGATCGCAATCACCAGATAACTCCCCAGCAACCGCCCTAAGCCGCGGAACGTATGCCGGAACCCCGCGCCAATCGACTTGCGCACGGCCCGCTGATCGCTCAACACCACGTCCGCCTCGGCCAAGTCGAACCAGATGCGCAGCGTCGTCATCACCACGAAAATCACGGCCAGGCATGCCATCTGCACTTCGAACCCCAATAGTTCGTTCGTGCTGTCTCCGGCCTTCTTCACCAGCGCTCCCTGGATACTGAACAGTGCGCCCGCCAGAATTCCCATCACGATGCCAGCCACAATCATCAGCCGGATGAACCGCCACAAGTTCCGCCCACAGGCCCTGAAGAAATCCTCCCGCGGCAGCCGGTAGGTCGATGCATATCCCTGAAACACACCGGGTAGAAACAGTGCGGCCGCCACAAAGAACAGCGTTACAAAATACAGCGCCGGCATGGTCGACGCCATCGTCGGGCCAAACTCCGGCCGCGCGAACATCTCGATGAGCACAGACAAGTCAAAGCTGTGCACCAGCCGACTTGATTCCAAGCTGTGATCCAGGATGGCGTGTGCCTGATTGCGGAATGCGGCCACGCCGAACTCCGCCAAGGTCAGGTTCAGCAAGTAAAACCAGAGGATGTAGCGCTTGTTGCGCCCCACCATGCCCAGACCGGTGCTCAGCAAACCTCGATTCTCTGCCATCGTCTCTGCCTCGTTCCTTAGCGCTTACCCTGCGCCTTAACAGCGCTGACCACTGACGCCCGAAAGCCGACGCCCGAAGCCCGCTCTATACTCCCCACCACGCCAGCGCCTGGCCCGCCCACTGGGTCAGAAACAGCCAGTAGTTCGCCAGCTTGCGCGCCGGCTTCCCGTTGCCCTCGACCACGTGGCTGTTATTGAAGTTGTTGCGGTCGATGTGGATCTTGTGGTCGGGATCAATCTCCGCAGACACAACCTTCGCCTTCTTCTCGTACCCGAATTTGGTCCACCGGCTCTGCCCGTCCCAATGCTCGCGCACCTTTTCGCCGTTATCAAACACGATCTCCACTTCTACCGGCATCACGAACTCTCCCTTGCGGTGCAGCCAAATCGCCGACCGGTAGACCGTATTCTTGTCGTCCTTCTTCGGTCCGCCCTTCTTCGCGTCCTCATACCAGTTCACCGGGAAGGAATTGACCTTACTCACCTCGTAGTCCAGCACAGCCGACCCGTACACGGCCTGGTTGAAGTACCAGCGCAGGTCTTTCCCGGAAACCTCTTCAACGGTCTTCAGAAAATCTTCCTTGGTGGGATGGGTGAAGCGATACTTCATGAAATAGGTGTGCATCGCCTTCTGCATCGTGTCTGCCCCGACGATGCTCTCCAGCGTCAGCAGCACGCTCGCGGTCTTGCCGTAGGTGATCCCGCCATAAGAGTTGAAACTGTAGTAGTCGTACGCCTTCTGCGCCATGGGATCGAGGTCAGCTGCGCCGATATAGCTCACCCTCTGTAACTCGCGCTCCCCGACCGTCACACCGTCTTGGTTGAAGATGGACGTGTCGGGACTGAAAATCGAATCCATCACCTTGACTTCCGTGTAACTGTTGATGCCCTCGTCCAGCCAGGCATCTTCGAATTCGTTGGTTGCCACCATGCCGTACCAATACTGATGACCGAATTCGTGTTCTACCACCAATTCGGGAAGCAGCACGCCCTCCGGCGCAAACCAACTCGTCCCCCCGGTAATGAACGTGGGATATTCCATGCCGCCCGCCGCTGAATCCGGCTCAGGATCGACCAGCGTGAGCGTCTTGTAAGGATACGGCCCATACCACCGCTCAAAGTGGTCGAGCGTTTCTTTCAAGATCTTTTCGTGCCGCTCCACCTGGCTCCAGTGGGCCGGTTGCATCATGATCTGCAACTTCACCGGGCCCATTTGTCCCTGGAACACTCCATCGTCTTTGACCTTGTAGCGCGGGCTCACCGTCCAAGCGAAATCGTGGATGTCATCGCCGTGATAAGTCAGGGTCTTCGTGTTGTCTGGATTGTTCACCTCCGCAACCTTCACCCCGCTCGCGCCCACCACTTCGAACTGCGGCACCGTCAGCTTGACGTCGTATACGCCAAAGTCAGCAAAGAACTCCGTCGTGGCGTGGAACTGGTGACAATTCCATGCCCCCTGCCACCACACGCCAACCTTGGGAAACCACTGTCCACCCAGGACGAAATCACGCTTCCATCCCGTGCGCGCCTGCGTTTCCGGCAGTTGATCGTGGAAGGCAATCTTGAACTGCACGTATGCGCCCGGCGCGATCGGCTTCGGAACATGTACCTCCACTACGGACTTGTCATCTTTGTTTCCATCATCTGGCTGGATGAATTGCAAGTCCTTGGTCAGATCACCCTGCCCCACTACCTCAAAACTCTTGATTTCTTCCGCCCCGTACTGCTTGTCTTCCCACTTCGCGTAGGAAGTATCACGGTTGCCGATGAGCTTCGCCTCTCGCACCCACGTCGCCTTCGGCTGAAAGCTATTGAGATATAGATGGAACGGAAAGTGGTCGAGCGCCTGCCCTGTCAGGTTGTGGTAGGTGAGAACCTCGGTCGCATCGACCGTGTGCTTGGCTGCGTCGTATTTGGCATCGATCTCGTAGTGGACGACGCGCTGCGACATCGGCGTCGGAGAGTTGATGGCCAAGGTGGTATCAGGGATGGAAAGCGCCCCCGCAGGGTTCGTCGCCGCGCTGGCGCTCTTAGTGGCAGGCGCCGCTTGCGGCGAAGCCGCCACAGCGTCCCGCTTCGCGACCAAAGCAGAAGTTCCCAGGGAGATTAAGACAGCAAGGCAGACAATGCTCCACCGAATGCGCATGAGAAAGACCTCGGCTCGAATGGCTGCGGCTCTGAATCATACTCCAGGGAGTCGAACGCCGTCATCTGGCGGAGAACAAGCTAACGGCGGCCAGCCTTGCTCGTCAAACCCACAACCGGGAGGCACTGCCATGTATCGCATCGCGTTGCTCGTGCTCGTCGCCAGCAGTTTCGCTTTCAGCCAGCAAGACCATCAAGCCCAGGATCACCAGGCCATGGTCAACAAGCACGGTGACAAAGTCATGGGCTTCTCCCACGAGAAGACCACGCACCACTTCGTCCTTACTTCGGATGGCGGCTTGATCGAAGCACGGGCAAATGACATCCGCGACACGGCCAGCGTCGGCCAGATACGCGGCCACTTTCAGCACATCGTCCACCTGTTTGCCGAAGGCAACTTCAACGCTCCCATGCTGGTTCACAGCCAGGACGTCCCCGGCACCGCGACGATGGCTCGTCTCAAGGGCGACCTCCACTGGGAACTGCAGGAGCTTCCACGCGGCGCCCGCATCACAATCACCGCCGACAACAAGGAGGCGTTGGACGCTGTCCACGACTTTCTCCGCTTCCAGATCGCCGACCACATCACTGGAGATTGCACAGCGGTTCGCTGAGTTCCCCAATTCGCTCCACGAGGAGTAAATCCGCGACGGCGTTCTCGGTTGAGCACTGCCCCCGGCTCCCGAGCCCTTGCACTTTTCCCAGCAAGCCGACGATACTGGAGCACTAAGCAGCACCTTCCAAGAAATCATGAAAACAACATTATCTTTCTCCACGCCCTCTCAACTCGAAACCGAATCCCTCGTTGCCGTGGTCCTCGACCAAGCCGATCCGGCCCAAAAGGAAAAGAATAAAGACTCAAAACCGCAACTCAGGGTCGATACCTCTGATGCAGCCGTCCAGGCCGTTGCCACGGACCTGCTTGCCAGCGGTGAGGTAACCGGCAAGCCCTTTGAAGTCAACCTGCTGCACAAGCCCGCAGGGCTGAAGGCCAGCCGCATTCTGCTGCTGAGCGGGGGCGGCGCAAAGAAGTTCAGCAGTTACGATCTGCGCCGTCTCGCAGGAGCCGCCGTACGCACATTGAAGTCGCGTGGAATCCGCAGCCTCGCATTCGTCGCACCGTCGAGCATTCCCGTTGAAGACGCTGTGCGCGCCATCGTCGAAGGCGCGTTTGTCGGAAATTTTGATCCCGACTACTACCGCAGTGACCGCAAAGATCAGAAGATTGACGCGCTGACCATCCTCACCAGCGGCGACAAAGCCGCGCTCGAAAAAGCCGTGCAGGAAGCGCAGATTGTCGGCGAATCGCAGAACTTTACGCGCGACCTCGTGAACGAACCCTCCAACCGTATGACGCCCACGATCCTGGCCGAGCGCGCGAAGAAGATGTCGGCTGAAGTCGGTTTGAAGTGTGAGGTCTACGGCGCCGACAAAATCAAAGAGCTGAAGATGGGAGCGTTCTGGAGCGTGGCCCAGGGCTCCGACGAGCCGCCCGCCCTCATTGTCATGAAATACGAACCTGCCGGCGCAGCGGAGAAGCCGGTCTTGGGACTGGTGGGCAAAGGAATTACCTTCGACACCGGCGGCATCTCGATCAAGCCCGCGGACGGCATGGAAAAGATGAAATACGACATGGCCGGCGGAGCGACCATGATCGGCGCCATGCGGGCGATCGCGCTCTTGAAACCGAAAGTGAAAGTCATCGGCATCGTCTGCGCCACCGAAAATATGCCCTCCGGTAAAGCGCAGAAGCCTGGCGACGTGCAGATTGCCATGTCCGGCAAGTCGATTGAGATCATCAACACCGACGCGGAAGGGCGCCTGGTTCTGGCCGACGGCCTCTACTACGCGCGCCAGCTCGGCTGCACGCATCTGGTGGACGCTGCCACCCTTACCGGTGCGGTTGTAGTCGCGCTCGGCTACGCCAATGCCGGACTCTTCGCCAACGATGACGCGCTTTATGATCGGTTCAGCAGAGCCCTGGACAAAGCGGGCGAGAAGATGTGGCGCCTGCCACTCGACGATGAATACAAGGACAATATCAAGTCAACCATCGCCGACATTGTCAACTCCGGCGGGCGTTGGGGTGGCGCAATTAATGCCGCCATGTTCTTGAAAGAATTTGCCGAGGAGACTCCGTGGATTCACCTCGATATCGCCGGCACCGCCTGGATGGAGGAGCAGAAGCCCTGGATCGCAAAGGGTCCCTCCGGGATCGCGCTACGCAGCCTGGTGCAGTTCGTGAAGGATTTTGCAGACTGAAAGGCAGCCACGGACTTTCGCCGGGCGTCCCGGAAAGAATCCGTGGCGGATTCTACTTCACTACCCGTTCGAACGCCGTCTCCAGATTCGTGACCAATGGGGCCTCGCCTCGCTGTAGCCCGTTGTGCCCCATCATGCGCCACAGGTATTGACCGTTTCCCGGCCAGCCGTGCGCATCGTAGACCGCGAGAACGTCCTCTGACGGGCGGCTCATCACCATCAACACAATATCGGCCTGATCGGGACGATAGACGAGCGTGAACTTGCCCCACTTCTGAATTGCGTCTTGCACCGTGGCGATTGCCTGGCGATCTTCGGGACGCAGATTGGGGTCGAACTGGTCACCGTCATAGCTGGTAACGTAGACGTAGCGGGCATTGACCAGTGTGCCAGGGAATGGAGGAACCGCCTGCGGCTCCTTCGCCTTAGGCGGCTTGGGAGCGGCCATCGCAATCGCCGCGACCAGCAACACCATCGCGATGAACGGAACGTACCCGAAAAGTCTCTTCCTCATAAGCTTGCCTGCTGGTTGCCACTACTGCCTTTTCAATAACTTAGATGGTGACGTCACGGTCGGCGTTGCCCGGCAAACTCGCTGACTTTGCCCAACCTTATAACGGAAATGAAAATCACAAACAGGAGTCTGACGACACGCAGGCACTTCAAGTTCTTTTCTGTAGCAGTGTTTCGCTCAGCGGCAGTATCCTAGTCGGGAAGCAAACGGTGTCGGCAAGCTCCACTAGCGCCACATCGAGAGGCAATCGCATGAAGGCTTTGCTTTTGGTTGGAGTTCTGCTGGTCGCTCTTGGGATCGTTTCGTTCTTTGTCCCCATCCCGCATTCAGAGCACCATGGCGTCAATCTTGGAGACGCCCACGTCGGCATCACCACCGAGACCGACGAGAAGGTCTCTCCTGTCATCAGCACGGTGCTGGTTGTGGTTGGAGCGGGATTGATGATTGCCGGCAGGAAGGGTTAGTGACCTCGAAGGTTCTCCCCGTTCCCATCCGTTAACCACTAACCACTCAGGATTGCAGAAAAGCCGCAAGAAACCGTGGCTTCCCTTTAGCCACCTTCAGCCCGAGGGTGGGTTGCAGAAACTTTCACAGTTGACAGCGGTAGACAGGCCAATCACAATCGTCCGGCGTTTTGTTGCCCCTGCGTCCAGAGAAATTCTGGACATGACAGGCCCTTGATCGGCCCCCTTTTGACCCGAGCACTCAACATCCAAAGGAGACTCTCACCCTATGAAGCAACGATTTTCTGCGCTCAGCCTGCTGGCTGCGCTTTCGGCGCTATGTTGTACGAGCGTCGCTTTCGCCCAGGAAGGAACATCTGTTCAGAGAAATCCCATCGTAGTCCAAGCTAAGCACACAACTACGGCCGTCGCTTTTCGCGACATGGTGGATGTGGGCTGGCACAACGTCAGCAAGGTGATGCCCGAACACGACCGGTCGCTCAACCCGCACATCAGCAACCGGCCCGACCCCGTGGTGCAAACGGAAACCCTGGCCCCGGTAAGCGCGAACACGATTCTCAACTTTGACGGAATCATCGATTCCCAAGGTGGCGGATTCGTCCCGCCTGACACCAACGCCTCGGTCGGAGATACCCAGGTCGTGGAAACCGTGAACGTGGCCTACGCCGTGTACAACAAGACTACGGGCGTACAGATCATGGCTCCCAAGAGCATCCAAACGCTGTACACGCCTCTCGGCGGACAGTGCGCCACCGGCAACCTGAGTGATCCGGTCGTGAATTACGACAAGGCAGCAGGCCGCTGGGTGATCACCATGATCGCGTTCAACAGCAACTTCTCGGTCAACAACGCGTGCATGGCAGTCTCCACGACATCGGACGCAACTGGAACCTATCACGTCTACTCGTTCGCGTATGGCAGGACACTGCCGGATTACCCGAAGGTGGGAGTCTGGCCTGACGCCTACTACGTAACCACCGACAGCTTCCCGAACGGTGGCTTCTTCACCGGTGCCGAAAGCTGCGCCATGGACCGAACCAACATGCTGCTGGGCAACGCAGCCACCATGGTCTGCTTCCAGAGAGGTTCCGGCGACTTTGCCTTACTGCCTGCGGACGCGGATGGCGCCACTCCACCGCCCGCCGGTTCACCCAATTTCCAGATGGATCTCGCCTCCTCCACGCAGCTGAATCTGTACCAGTTCCATGTGGATTTCGCGGTTCCTACCAACTCCACTTTTACCGGACCGACCAAACTGACGGTCGCTTCGTACTCTGACGCCTGCGCCACTTGCATCAAGCAGCCGAGCCCGGGGGAAGCACTGGATTCGCTCGGCGACCGCCTGATGTACCGTCTCGCGTACCGCAATTTCGGCGATCATGAAGCCATGGTGGTCAACCACTCCATCAAAGCTTCGGGCACCGGAGGTGCGCCTTCGGCGGTGCGCTGGTATGAAATTCGTAACCCGGGATCATCGCCCGTTCTCTTCCAACAGGGAACGTTCGGCGGTGGCACCATACCTGCCGCGATGTGGATGGGGAGCATCGCCATGGATAAAGTCGGCGACATCGCTCTGGGATTCAGCGTTTCTGGTCCGACCATAAAACCGACCATTGTGTTCACGGGACGAGTGCCCACGGACGCGAAGGGCAAGATGGAATCACCCAAATTGCTCGTGTCCGGCGGCGGTGTGCAGACGAGCAGTTTCAATCGCTGGGGCGACTATAGCAGCATGGCCATTGACCCCGTCGATGACTGCACGTTCTGGTACGCGCAGGAATACTACAAGACGACCGGGAGCTTCAATTTCGACACCCGGCTGAGCTCGTTCAAGTTCACCACCTGTCACTAGAAGTGTTCTCGTATGCCAGGCCCGCTCCTTCGGGGGCGGGCCTCTTTATTGAGATCACGCAACCTGTGGGGAACCGTTTCCCGCCTCTGAGTGGTACTTCTTGAAGACCGATTCGCTGGAGACGATGCCCTCCAATTCTTGCGAGTTCGCGCGATTGACGACGGGAACAAACGGAACCTTGTTCACATAGCGAAGCGCCGTGTCGAGTGGAAGATCCGGATAAAGGCACGGCAGGTTCTGGGTCGGCAGCAGCGATCCGAGCGTGTATTCTCCCTTCCCTTCCTTAAGGAGACGTTCCACCAGATCGCGGCTGATCGAACTCCAGCCGCTCGGCTGCATACGGACTGGAAAGATCGCTTGCCCTGAACCCTGGATACGCCGGACAGCAGCATCAACGTAGTCTGAGGCAGTGAGGATGATGGCCGGCGCCGGTAGCATCGCATCCTCGACGCGGAGAATGGTCTCTTCTCTCTCCTCTTCCAGCGAAGGCAGTACCAGGCCGTCCTGCCGGGTAAGCAGATCGAAAATCGGGATGAACTGCAGGCTGCGCGAAACAACATAAGAGACAGTGTTCGCGACAATGACAGGAACAATGATCTCGTAGTTGCCGCTGACCTCAAGCACCATGAATACCGAAGTCATCGGAGCGCGCAGGAATCCTGCGAACAGTACGCCCATCCCGACGAGAGCATAGGTTCCGTTCGACCCCGCGAGATGCGGGAAAAAACGATGCTCGACGCCGCCCACAGCTCCTCCCAGCATGGCGCCGACAAAGAGGGCGGGCGCGAACATGCCTCCCGGCGCTCCGCTCACGAACGAGATCGTAGTCGCAAGAATCTTGAGCCCGGCCAGAACCGCCAGTACCTTCCACGTGTATTGACCGTGCATGGCCTCGTCCATAGCCGAGTAGCCAGCTCCCATGACCTGCGGCGCGCCGAAGTAAGCAATCATGCCGATGAGGAGGCCCGCGATTCCAGGCTGGAGGTACTGCGTCCATCTCGGCAGAGCCTTGAGCCGAGGCCGAAGATAGCCAATGGCTTTAGCGAACACGACCGCCGCTACTCCTCCCACGATCCCGAGGACGGCGTAGGCGATCAACTCCTCAGGGCGCCGGAACGCGGTCACCGGGATGCGGAACAGCGGTTCGCCCCCAAGAAACCAACGCACGATCACAACACTCGATACCGCTGAAAGAACAACGGAACCAAGAATACCCGCGCTCCATCTCCCGATGACTTCTTCGATCACGAACAATACGGCCGAGATGGGTGCGTTGAAAGCCGCCGCCAGTCCGGCGGCGGCGCCAACCGGGGCCATGAGGCGCAGCTTTTCGCGCGAAAGCCGGAGCTGACGTCCAAGCGCAGAGGCCAGGCTGGCGCCGATTTGCAGCGATGGGTCTTCCGGTCCCAGAGAATGCCCGGCGCCAATCGCAATCGCGGCGCAGATGAACTTGCCAACGGCGGTCCGAAAGGGAATATAGCCATTGAAAATGTAAAGCGCCGCCTTGGTTTGGTTGACGCCGCTGCCGCGAATGCCGGGGAAGACCTGCATCACCAGCACCGCGACCACGAGTCCCGCGAGGCAGGGGACCACAAAAAGCCGCCAGCCGTGGGTCTGAGGAAGTGGGCCCAGTAGCGCCAGATGCGTCCAGTCAATGGCAAGACGGAAACATACGACGGCCAGGCCAGCGAAGACTCCGATGAAAACCGAAAGAATGAGGAAGAACCGCTCCTCGTCGAAAATACCGTCAATCACGGCACGCAGGCCCTGCCAGGGTGCGCGCCCCGCTGCAGAATCCGGAGTAGACTTGGCGAGATCCGGACCGCTCGCGTCAGTCTTCATTGATCAGCGACCTCTCGATTGCGTGAAATCAGGAGTAAGGCCAAGTCAACTCCTTCCGGCTGGCCGCATTCCGCGGCAGTTTCTTGCTCAATCTGAAGCACGAGATCCAGCACGGCGTCGGGCAGGTCACTTTCACCCTGAGAACGCAGGCGGCGCAGATCGGGTTTCATCGCCGACCAGCGTGCTGCGAGGGTCGTCAGCGGCGATTGTGATGGAGAAGCCGCAGCGTCCGTTGCCGGCTCGCCGAGTCCTGTTCCCTTTACTTGAGCGCAGGACTTGAGGCGGTCTCCAGCCTTGAAGAAAGCGGCGGTGATGCGGCGGTTGCGCTCGGCATCGGAGATGCGGCGCACAAACGGATCCGTCTGGAGGATGAGGCTCGCGGATTGAAGCAGTTGCCGCGACTTCGAATCCTGCGGATTTCCGTTGACTGCACTCTGCAGGTTTCTCGAGGCGGAGCGGAAACGGCCCAGACGATAGGCCGCCTCGCCCGCGCCCGCCAGGGCAGCCGAGTTGGAATGGTCGATCCGGATGACCTGTTCGTACTCCGACAGGGCATTTCGGTAGTCTTGAGCCTGCGCGAAGAACGCCGCCGCTTGCAGATGCAGCGCGGGGTCGGGCGGCAGCGATGCGGCGAGCGCGACCAACTCAGATTGGGCCTCAGACCAATCCCTTTTCTGCAGCAGAAACTCAATCAGCTCGATGCGCGCCCTGCGGCGATTCGCGTCGGCATCGGAACCCCAAACGCCGTAAATCGCGTTGTGATAGTAGCGGAGCGCGTCGTCGAGAGATCCACGGCGCGCAGCTACCCGGCCCAGGGCCAGGTTGATCGGACCACCCTGAGGAGTGCGCTCCCAGACGGCGAGAAGATAGGCCTCAGCTTCGTCGAGACGACCCGTATCCCTCAGGACGCGTCCCAGACTCAATTGGTATTGAGAATTTGTGGGATCGTAGGTCAGGGCAGCACGGAAATCCTCAACCGCAGCCGAGAGATTCCCCGCGCTTACATCGGCAAGACCCTGGGCATAAAACCTTCGTCCCCGCGCCTGTTGATTCGCGTTGAAGCGGTTCACCAGGTGACCGACCGCTGCAAACGAAACGATTGCCAGCAGGAGCAACACCCCAAGCACAGCCGGGGCCGAGCGCGGAACAAGTTTGGCGGGGGTCCACTGCATATCTCGTATCACGATATCATTTCGGAAAGCAGCCGCGGTAAGGGGACGACGATCTCGCGCTGGCTGCACTCACGTCGCACCACATTCTTCAACAAGTAGGAGGGCCGGCCCATCATCGGGTAAGATACTTCGTCTGCCGGGCCACCCGAAAAATGAACCGTGAATACCACAAGGCATACAGCCAGGAACTGCACCGAGATATGGAGGCGCTCGTCTTCGGTCATGCGGGCACACCGCTGCTGGTCTTCCCCACTTCCATGGGGAAGTTCTTCGAATATGAAGATCGCGGGATGATCGGCGTGTTGGCGCCCAAGATCGAGCGCGGCGATCTGCAGGTCTTCTGTCCCGACGGCGTCGACACTGAGAGTTGGTACAACAAGGGCGTGCATCCCCGGGTGCGGGTGCTGCGCCATCTGCAGTACGAGCGCTACATCCTGCACGAATTTGTGCCCTTCATTCGCTGGAAGAATCAAGTGCCCCGGCTGGCAGCGACCGGATGCAGCTTTGGCGGCTATCACGCGGTGAATTTCTCGCTGAAGCATCCCGACGTCGTCACGCATTGCGTGAGCATGAGCGGGGCCTTCGACATTCACCAGTTTCTCGATGGCTATTACGACGACGATTGTTATTTCAATAATCCGCCGGATTTCCTCCCCAACATGTCCGATGACTGGTTCTTGAGCCGCTACCGGCAGATGAAGATCGTACTGGGCTCGGCGGACTGGGACATGTGCCTGGATCAGAACATCAAGTTCTCAGCCATCCTGAATGCCAAGGCCGTTCCGCATTGGCTCGACGTTTGGGGGGGTCATTCCAAGCATGACTGGCCCCTGTGGTTGAGGATGGCGGTGAAGTACTTCTAGGCTTGAAATCGTAGAGATGTAGCTTGCTACGTCTTTCTTGCTGAGGCGCACCAGAGACGCCGCAGGCAACGTCTCTACAGGAGAATTGCTGTGAGTACAAAAAAGATTGGAATCCTTTTTGGGATGGAAAATACGTTCCCGCCCGCCGTAGTAGAAAAGATCAACTCGATGAATGTCGAGGGCGTCACCGCGGAATTTGTGAAGATCGGCGGGATCCGCATGGATGAGCCGAAGAGGTACGACGTCATCATTGACCGAATCTCGCAGGATATTCAGTTCTATCGCGCGTATCTAAAGAATGCCGCGCTGCACGGGACGATCGTCGTCAACAATCCTTTCTGGTGGACAGCCGACGACAAGTTCTTCAACTACGCGCTGGCGCACAAGCTGGGCGTGGCAATTCCTCCAACCGTGATCCTGCCCCACAACAAGCATCCCGAGGGAACGACTGACCAGTCGATGCGCAACCTGATCTTTCCTCTGAACTGGCAGGAACTGTTTGATTACGTCGGCTTCCCGGCGTTCCTGAAGCCATACTCTGGGGGTGGCTGGAAGCATGTCTACAAGGTCCATTCACCGGAGGAGTTCTTCCACCACTACAACCAGACCGGCGATCTGTGCATGACGTTGCAGCATGGAGTCGAATTCGAGGAGTACTACCGATGCTACGTCGTGGGGCAGGAGAAAGTGCACATCATGAAGTACGACCCCAGGGCCCCGCATCATGAGCGCTACGTAAAGGGGAATCCACCGCCGTCGTCGCCTGCGCTGCGCGATCGCATCGAGAAGGATGCTCTGACGTTGTGTCGGGCACTCGGGTATGACCTGAACACGGTGGAGTTTGCGGTGGAGGGTGGGATCCCCTATGCGATCGATTTCCTGAATCCGGCGCCAGATGCGGAGATCACGTCGGTCGGGCAGGAGAATTTCGACTGGATTGTGAGTGCCGTAGCAGATATGGCGGTGAAGATGGCACTGAGCGGGAAGAATCCGGCGAAGGAGTTGCGCTGGGCGGGGTTGTTGGCGGGACAAACGGGTGGTGAAAGTCCCGCAAAACGATCGGCGCGGAAGAAGTCAAAGGCATAGCGATCCGATGGACGATCTGAAGAAAAAGCGATTCCTTTGGGGTGTGGCGCTCGCTTGGGCGCCATGGATTCCGACTCTGATCGGTCTTGCTAACGCGTTCGTTGGCATTTCGAACACCAAGGCTACTGGGCTAACGGCAGTAGCTGGGGGTCTGGTCGAGACGTTCGTAACGTGGGGTGTAGTTGCGATGCTCATCAGTCAGGTAGCCGCGATCGTCTTGCTGTTCCGAGCATTTGCGCCGGGACATTGGATGCGCGGCTTGTTATCCGCACTGTCCATCTGCCTGAGTGGATTGATGCTCCTTCTCGTTGGCGTTTTCCTGTGGCTGTCCTGGTTTCAGAGGCATCACACGTTCTGAGTCAGTATTTTGGCGTCATTGTTATACTGTTAAGGCTTGGTTCGTACCCGTCCTGTCGCCCAATAACGCCGCGGGAGTGGGTCTGTGGGTCAACATCCTGGGTCCTGGATAGTTTCGCGGGCGAGGGCGCCCGCGCCACACGCGATGAGTCCTACTTTCACCATCGGGATTGAAGAGGAGTATCAGACAGTCGATCCGGTCACCCGCGATCTTCGGTCGCACATCCACGCCGAAATCCTGGAAAAGGGCAGGATGATTCTGCAGGAGCGGGTGAAAGCGGAAATGCACCAGTCCGTAGTCGAGGTTGGGACCTCGGTGTGCAAGAACATCAAAGAAGCCAAGGCCGAGGTCAAGAAGCTGCGGCGCGACATGGTGAGGCTCGCCAGGGAGAATGACTTGCGGCTGGCCGCAGTGGCGACGCATCCGTTTTCTGACTGGCGCACCCAGGAGATTCATCCCGACGAGCGCTACAAGAATATTGTCGAAGACCTGCAGTTGGTGGCGCGCGCCAATCTGATTTTCGGGCTGCACGTACACATCGGGATTGAGGATCGCGAGACCGCGATCCACATGATGAATCACGCGCGCTATTTTCTCCCGCATATTCTGGCGCTCTCGACTAATTCGCCGTTCTGGCTGGGAATGAACACCGGTCTGAAGTCCTATCGCTGTAAAGTATTCGACAAGTTCCCCCGCACCAACATCCCCGACTACTTCCCCAGCTGGGGCGAGTACGAAAACTTTATCAAGCTGCTGATCAAGACAAATTGCATCGACAACGCGAAAAAGATCTGGTGGGACATCCGGCCGCATCCGTTCTTCAACACCATCGAGTTCCGGGTGTGCGACATTCCCATGCGCGCCGACGAGACAATCGCTCTCGCCGCGCTGATTCAGGCGACCGTCGCCAAGCTCTACAAACTTTATTCCGCTAACCAAGGGTTCCGTCTGTACCGGCGGGCCTTGATCATGGAAAACAAGTGGCGGGCCGCGCGCTACGGACTCGATGGGAAGCTGATCGACTTCGGAAAGCAAAAGGAAGTTCCGGCCCGCGACTTGATTCATGAATATCTGGAGTTGATCGATGACGTAGTCGATGAGCTCGATTCTCGCGAGGAGATCAATTACATCCACGAGATTCTGGAGCGCGGCAGCGGAGCGGACCGGCAGTTGCGGGTCTTTCAGGAAACCGGGGACCTGAAGAAAGTTGTCGATTACATCATTGAGGAGACGGAGGCCGGGCTCGCAGAAAGCGAACAGCCGGCCGCCGAAAGAAAAGTAGGGTAATGACCATTCCTGTCGATCGAGCTGGCGATCTCACCGTTCGCAAAGAAAGCGGAGCGCGGGACGCCCAAATCAATCAAATTCCGTTTGATCCGGAATTCACGCCTGGCGCACGCAACGCCGTGACGGTTTGCCTGCGGGTCCAGCCTGACGAGAAAGTCTGCGTGATCACGGACAAAGTCACGGCCGACATCGCCGCCGCGATTGTGCATGAACTCGAAGACCTTGGCGCATCCTACCGCGCCTGGGTGCTCGAAGATCTGGCGCCGCGTCCGCTGAACGACCTGCCGCAAGAGCTTCTGGATGATCTTGAGAGCAGTCAGGTTTCGATCTTCGCGGTACAGGCCCAGAGAAACGAACTGAAGTCGCGCATGCAGATGACGGAGGTCGTGAACCGCCGCAAGATCCGGCACGCGCACATGGTGAACATCAACCGCCAGATCATGCTGGAGGGAATGCGGGCGGACTTCCAGAAAGTCGACCGGCTCAGCCAGAAGGTTGTCGACATGGTGCGCAAGGCCAGCAAGATTCGTGCGAAAACCGCTGCCGGCACCGATCTGACTGCGGATTTGAATCCGAACTACCGCTGGTTGAAGACCAGCGGCATCATCACTCCGGAAAAGTGGGGAAACTTGCCCGGAGGCGAAATCTTCACGACCCCGGGCGAAGTAAACGGCACGTTCGTGATTGACGGTGTCGTGGGCGACTACCTGTGCGCCAAGTTCGGCAATCTGCGCGAGCATCCACTGACCATTCAGATGAAGGGCAACCGTCTGACCGAGGCGCACTCCGAGAATCGCGAACTGGAAAACGATTTTTGGAAATACACCCACACTGACGAAAACAGCGACCGCGTCGGCGAGTTTGCCATCGGCACCAACATCGATTTGAAGGATGTAATCGGGCAGATTCTGCAGGACGAGAAGTATCCCGGCGTGCACATCGCTTTCGGCAATCCTTACGGCGCACACACGGGCGCGGAATGGGATTCGTCGACCCACATTGATGTCGTAGGACGGAAATTCAACATCTGGGTAGACGACGAGCAGATCATGCGCGATGGGAAGTTCCTGGTGGAGGCGTAGGGCAGCTTCTAACTTCTAGCCCCGCCCTTCGCCCCAGACGGCGGGATCGGAACAGCGGCGCGTACAACTGATGATTCCTCCCTTCAGAAAGCAGTTCAACGTCAGCTTTACCCCCGAGAAATACCAGACGTTCCTTCGGCGCATCGATGACGCCTGCGGGACGCACGTACAATTTCGCTTGTCTGAGACTCCCTGTTTCTTCCCCAAAGAGCTGCTTCATCGGATGGCGGAAGATGGAAAGGATCTGATCCGACAGCTGGTCGAAAGTCCCGCATACCGCGCGAAGTCCGACGAATCCATTCCGCCCGAATTCAAAGTCCCCAACGAAGCGTCACATCCCATGTTTGTGCAGGTGGATTTCGGGCTGGTCCGCGATGCCCAGCGCCAATTGCATCCTAAGTTGGTGGAATTGCAGGCCTTCCCTTCTCTCTATGCTTATCAGGGCACGCTGGCCCAGGCCTACATCGACGTGTACGGACTGGACAAGCACCTGAACTATTTTCTCAGTGGCTTGAAGGCGGCTTCCTACCGGGCTCTCTTGAAGCAGGCGATTGTGGCCGGGCACGATCCGGAGAACGTCATCCTGATGGAGATTCACCCGCAGGAACAGAAGACGCTGCCGGATTTTATGCTCACGGAAAAAATGCTGGGAGTGCGCACGGTTGACATCGCCGAGATCAAGAAAGAGGGAAACCAGCTGTACTACGACCGCGGCGGGAAGCGCGTACCCGTCCGTCGCATCTATAACCGCGCGATTGTCGATGAACTGCAACGCAAAGGCGTAAAGCTGGTATTCGACTGGCGTGACGACCTCGACGTCGAGTGGGCCGGGCATCCGAATTGGTATTTCCGTATCAGCAAGTTTTCGATTCCTTACCTGAAGCACGAGTCGGTACCCAAAACATGGTTTCTGGACCAGCTTACCCGCGTTCCGGACGACCTCGAGAATTACGCGCTGAAGCCGCTGTATTCCTTTGCTGGGCTGGGAGTGGTGATTGCTCCGAAGAAGGAGGAAATTGCAGCGATTCCTGCTGAGAGGCGTCCCGACTACATTCTGCAGGAGCGCCTGCACTTCGAGCCCGTGATTGAGACGCCGTTTGGCGGGACGAAGGCCGAGGTCCGGGTCATGTACATCTGGCTTGACCAGCTGACTCCGGTGCTCACAATCATCCGCATGGGGCGCGGGCTGATGATGGGCGTCGATCACAACAAGAATATGGAGTGGGTGGGAGCGTCAGCAGGCCTGTTCCCAGAATAGGGGCAGATGTCGTGCTGCCTGCCATTCCCACTGTCTAGCCAGTTCTGCTGACGATCTCAGTCTCCAGTTCCTTCCCATTCGGACGCTTCACATACATCTTGTCGCCCTGGAGACGGACCGGGATGGCCTCGCCAGCCGCAAACTCGCCAGGAGTGTAGCCGTCCGCATCGGCAACGTTGTATTCACCGACGTAGCGCACTCCTTCCACCTTGACGACGATGGCCGCCTTGCGTGCCGTGCGCTCCTCCCATTCGCGCCGGACCTCCGCCTCCGCCTGGACCCAGTTCTGCACATCCCGTCCCTGGGCCCTTCCACTGAGTTCGTAGAGTTCCTCGGCCCGGCGCCGAATGGCCTCTTGCAGTTCAGCCAGGGATTCTGCCGGGCGCGGCGTTTGCTGACCTCGTTTTGCTGCTGCATCCATGGAGGATTCCCTACTTCTGACTCGGGCGAGTTCTCCGGCCCGATTTCACCTTGCTGTTTTCCATGATAGTCCTGAACCATGGCGGCTCCTGTGGACCGGCATCTTACTTAGGGACGTGTTTTCTCCCACTTGGGAACGGCTGTTGATAAATTCCCGCCGCGGGAGACTTGAGAATGCGGCCATCCCGATGGTGAACGCGCCTGGAGCGGGGGGACACAGCTTTGTCTGTATTTTATGGAAAAGAAAGACAGTTGACCGGATTCCCTTCGCGGCCTAACATACCGCCGGGTGGGGGCGTAGGCTAACAATGATCGGCCAGCAAGTGTCCCACTATCGCATCCTGGGAAAGCTAGGGGGCGGTGGTATGGGCGTTGTCTACGAGGCTGAAGATCTCAAGCTGGGACGCCACGTCGCCCTGAAGTTTATTCCTGAAAATCTTGCCGGCGATCCCAAGTCGCTGGAGCGCTTTGAACGGGAAGCGCGAGCCGCCTCCCAACTCAACCATCCCAACATCTGCACCATTCACGGCATCGAGGACAACAACGGCCATCCTTTCATCGTGATGGAGAAGCTGGAGGGCGAGAGCCTGAAACAGCGCATCGCCGGCCACGCTATCGGACTGGAGCCGTGCCTCGACATCAGCATCCAGGTAGCCGAGGCTCTGGTGGCCTCACATGCCAAGGGCATCGTCCACCGCGACATCAAGCCGGCAAATATCTTTCTGACTCCCAGCGGGCAGGTCAAGGTCCTCGATTTCGGGCTGGCCAAGCTCGTGCACAACCTCGGAACCGACGATAACCCCGATAACTCCCTTACCGCCGTGGGAGTGATTCCGGGAACAGCCGTCTACATGTCGCCGGAGCAGGCGCGTAGCGAAACCGTCGACGCACGCACCGACTTGTTCTCGTTTGGCGTGGTCATGTACGAGATGGCCACGGGAAAGAAACCCTTCACTGGAAACAACTCGCTGGTCACCCTCAATGCGGTCCTGCACCAGAAGCCCATCCCTCCGCGGGATCTGAACCCAAAGCTGCCGGTCGAGCTGGAAGGGATCATCGGCAAAGCGATGGAAAAGGACCGCAACCATCGCTACCAGAGTGCCGCTGAGATCAGGTCAGACCTGACCATGCTCAAGCGGGAAACCGAGTCCGGCCTGGTCAAAAGCCCGACCCACACGGCGAAGTTGCGGGTATCCACGAAAACATTTGGCAGAACCAGCCGCCTGCAAACTTATCTCCTGCTGGGCACCGTAGCTCTTCTGGTCACCGTGCTGGCCGCGGTTGGCGCCTGGTGGTATCAACACCGCGAGGTGGTTAACGCCGAGCAGAAAAACGCGATCGCAGTGCTGCCGCTGCAGAACATGAACGGCGACTTCAGCGTCGACTATCTGCGTTTTGCCCTTGCGGACGAGTTGACCAGCGTACTTACCTACTCCCGGTCCCTGGAGGTACGCCCGACCTCCGTGACCCGCAAATATGTCGCACTCGACCTTGACCCCCGCAAGGTGGGACAGGAACTTCGCGTAGGTCGCCTGCTGTGGGGACATTTCCGGCGGCAGGGCGACCAGTTGGTGGTAACGCTGGAGGCGATTGACGTGCCCACGGTGCGAGTATTGTGGCAGGAAGACGTCACTGCCCCCGTGAATGATCTGATCTCGTTGCAGCAGCAGTTGAGCACGCAGGTGCAGCGGGGACTGTTACCCGCGCTGGGCGTTGCTGGCGGGGGATATACCTCAACATCGCGCCCGAAGAGCCAGGAGGCGTACGACCTGTACCTGCACAGCCTCGCCCTGCCCCACGATCCCGGGCCGAACAAGGATGCCATCGAGGTCCTGGAGCACGTGGTGGGAGAGGACCCGAGCTACGCTCCGGCGTGGGAGGCCCTGGGGCAGCGCTACTACTTCGACTCAGACTTCGGCGGTGGCGGAGAACGGATGTTCCAGCGCTCGAATGCGGCGTATGAGCGTGCCTTGGCGCTCGATCCGAACCGGGTAGTAGCGGCCAGCAGTCTGATCACGAACCGCGTCGAGCGTGGAGAGCTGGGCCGGGCCTATGACGCGGCCACCGACCTGGTGCGCCGCCGTCCCCAGAGCGCCGACGCCCACTTCGCGCTCAGCTATGTGCTCCGTTATGCGGGGATGCTGGACCAGGCGACCCAGGAGTGCAATTCGGCGCGCGCCCTCGATCCCGGCAACTTCAACTTCCGCTCCTGCGCCTGGGCTTTTCTGGAAGCGGGCAAGAGCGAGCGGGCGATGGACTTCGTCCAACTCGACGCCGGTTCTGAGTGGGCGGCATGGGTGACTCCCTACGTCTACCTGTCCGAGGGGAACGTTGGCGAAGCACGCGTGAGCGCGAAGAATATGGCGAAGTCTCCGATCTATCACCGCGAGTTGATGACGGCCTGCGTCGCCGCTCAGCGGCCGCCGGACCTGGACCGGATTGTGCGCGAGGCGGAATCCTCGGTTATGACCGAACCCGATCCTGAAGCCTGGTACCACGTTGGCGCCCTGATGGCGTATTGCGGACAAAAAGAACCGGCGCTGCGCCTGTTCAAGGCTGCCGTGCAGCAGAACTACTGTGCCTACTCTGCGCTGTTGGATGATCCTCTGTTGAAGGACTTGCGCAAGGAAACTGCATTCAACGAAGTGCTCACGGCCGCGAGCAACTGCCAGCAGACGTTGAAAGAAGGACGGCAGTAATGTTCATAGCTAGGGCCCTGGTTTGCAGCGCAGGATCTGGAGATTCATCCGACGGTAAGAATTGAAAGTCGGGATTGCTAGTTGCTATCTGGCGTCATCCTCAGCGCAGCCGTCTTTCAGGCGGAGCGAAGGATCTGGCGCGCATGGCCACCGCAGTTGTCCCGCGAAAGCGCACCGCCGGCAAAGTCCGGTGCAGTGGATAACCCTTCACGGTGGCGCGAGTCTAATGCTGGGGAACAGGTTTAAGAAAGAATTTGCGTCAGAACGCGGTCAGGCCCCATCCTCTTAATGTGAAAGATACTGGATCCGCCAATCTGCCGCCGCGCATTAGGAACGGCGTTCATTTCCTTGCTCAAAAGTTCCTCCAGCTTGCGGTAAACTCCGCCTGTTTTCTTCTGATCTTCTCCTTGCTCGCTCCCCTCGGAGCCCAGACCTCGGCCCGCGCGGCACACGCCAGTGAGAAGGCTGCGGCAGGGCAGAATGGCCCTGCCCTGGAGCGCTCCGCCGATCCTCCGGGCCTGCTCTATCAAGGCGTCCCGCCGGAGATCCCGCAGGATCACGGAGCCAAAGGCCTGCACCTCGCTCTCCTTCGACTAGGCACCACGGCTCACCTGATGCAAACGGTTGCGCATCCGGATGATGAAGACGGCGGCGTGCTGACCCTGGAAGCCCGCGGACACGGTGTGAGCACGCTGCTGATGACCCTGAACCGCGGCGAGGGCGGCCAGAACAAGATCGGCAGCAATTTGTCCGATGTGCTGGGCGTGCTGCGGGCGGAGGAACTACTCGCTTCCGACCAGTATTACGGCGTGCAGGAGCGGTTCTCGCGCGTGGCGGATTTCGGATTCTCGAAGAGTCCGGACGAGACGTTTGAGAAGTGGGGTGGCCACGACGTCGCACTTGGAGACATGGTGCGCGTGGTTCGCACCTTCCGCCCCGATGTACTGGTAGCCCGATTTTCCGGCACCGAGCGCGACGGACACGGCCATCATCAGGCATCGAGCATCCTGGCGCGGGAAGCATTCCGAGGGGCAGCGGATCCTAAGAAATTTCCAGAGCAGATTGCGCAGGGACTGGAGCCATGGCAGGCGAAGAAACTCTACATCGGAAATGTTTGCCCCTGGGGATCGACGACCTGTCCGGATGAGAACTGGACATTGAAGCTGAACACCGGCGAGCCCAGCGCAACGCTGGGCATGTCGTACGTGCAATTCGCCGTGGAAGGGTTACGGCACCAACTCTCGCAGGGCGCAGCCAGCTGGACCGTCGATCCGGGAGACCGGTTTAGTTTCTACAAGCTGGTCGATTCGGTTTTGCCCGCCACGGGCAAGAATGCGCACGAGAAGGATTTCTTCGACGGGATCGATACCAGTCTTCCGGGGTTGGCCGCGAGGCTGGGTGGTGAGGAGCCAAAGGTTCCGGGACTGCGCAAGCAACTGACCGAGATTGCCGCCAAGATCGCCGGGGCCACCAGAAACTCATCGGGCGACCCATCGTCAGCAGCGATGCCCTTGATGGCGGTCGTGGCGGAACTGGATACGGTAAGCGCCCAGGTAAGCAAAAGCGCTCTCACAGTTCCTGCGAGGCAGGATTTACTGTTGCGTCTGCGTGAGAAACAACAGCAGGCAGAAACCGCGCTGAACCTGGCGTTGAATGTCAGCCTCGCCGCGGATGTAGTTGCCTCGGCGGGAGCATCAGCTGAAGTTCCCAAAGAAGCGGACGCGCTCACCACCGTATCTCCCGGCCAGGAATTCCTCGTCCGGGTCGGCCTGCACAATGGCTCGAAAGCTGCGCTCGCAATCGAGGCCGTGAAGCTGGAGGTTCCGCCGGGATGGAGCACGAGGACGGACGGAATGAAGCACGTCGCGCTGAAACCGGGAGACGATCTTCGCGCTACTTTTCGCCTTCAGGTTCCGAAGGACGCTGCCTACACACGCCCTTACTGGCATCGCGACGATCCCGACCGCGAGGCCGTCAATCACATCGACAATGAGAAGTATGCAACGCTGCCCTTCCCTCCCCCTGCTTTGCGGGCCCGCGTGGAGTACTCGGTCTCGGCAAGTGGGGTGCACGCCAGGAGCGGCGTTACGTCCGTTATAGTGACTCCGTTTGTTGACGAGGCAGGAAAACATCACACGCGTCCACTCGCCATCGTGCCCGCATTCTCCGTGATGCTGGAACCAGGCACCCAAGTCATCTCCACGCACAACGGTTCCACTTCAACTGTGACAGTTGGTGTGACGAGCAACGTAACACGCGAGGCGCGCGGAGTGCTCAGGCTCGACCTGCCCGAAGGTTGGCGATCCGAGCCTGCCCAACTCGCCGTTGACTTCACACGCCGCGGGGAGAAACAGGATTTCCACTTCAAGGTTTTCCCGGCTGGATTGCAGGAAGGCCGTGCCGTGGTCCGTGCCGTGCTCGAATCCGATGGTGAAAAATACAGTGAAGGCTACACCCTGGTCACACGCGAAGACCTCGGCAGCTTCCACTATTACCAGCCCGCGCGGCAGCGCGTCAGCATCGTCAATGTACAGGTGCCGCATGACCTGAAAGTCGGCTACATCATGGGCGCCGGTGACGACATCCCAACCGTGCTGAAGCAGGTGGGAATGAACGTAACGCTGATTCCGGCAGAGAAACTGGGAAGCGAAGACCTGAGCCGCTATGGCACGATCGTGCTCGGCATCCGCGCTTACGACACGCAGAAGGACCTTGTCGCCAACAACAAGAAGTTGCTCGACTACGTCTCCGCCGGAGGCACGCTGGTCGTGCAGTACAACACCGGCGTCGGCGACTTCAACAGCGGACACTTTGCTCCCTACTCGGCTCAACTCAGCCGGGCGCGAGTCTCGGTGGAAGAGGCTCCGGTGGAGATGCTGGCGCCAGAAGATGGAATTCTGCAATATCCAAATGCAATCACGAAGCGCGACTTCGATGGCTGGGTTCAGGAGCGCGGACTTTACTTCATGGATCAATGGGACGATCACTTCAAACCGCTGCTTGCCTGTCACGATCCAGGAGAACAACCGCAAAAGGGCGGCCTGCTCAAGGCACAGTACGGCAAAGGGATCTACATCTACACCGGATATGCGTTCTTCCGTCAGTTGCCCGCAGGCGTGCCGGGGGCTGTACGGCTGTATGTAAATCTGTTAAGCGCGAAAAGCACAGATCATCCGTAGAAACGTAGCTTGCTACGTCTTGCTTGCCGTCGCCTGAGACGTTGCAGACAGCGCCTCTACAAATCAATGGGATCTCCAACCGAATCCGCCGCAACTTCTCCGACTCTCATCCGCGGCATGGGACTCGGCAGCGCCACCGCTCTCAACATGATCGACATGATCGGGGTGGGCCCGTTCATCACCATGCCTCTCATCGTCAGCGCGATGGGCGGGCCACAGGCTATGCTGGGATGGATCGTCGGCGCCCTGTTTGCCGTCTGCGATGGCCTCGTCTGGGCGGAACTGGGTGCAGCGATGCCAGGTTCCGGTGGCTCCTATCGCTACCTGCGCGAGATTTATGGACCCCAGAAGATGGGCCGCCTGATCTCGTTCCTGTTTATCTGGCAGCTTTCCTTCAGCGCCCCACTATCGATCGCAACGGGATGCATTGGCCTCGCCGGATACGCCGCATACTACTGGCCAGGTCTGGACACCGTTTATACCGCGCACAGCGCCGCCCTGCACATACCCTGGGCAGGCCCTCTGCAGGTGAGCTGGATCGTGACTCCCGGGACGTCCATCGCGGTCGCAATTTGCTTCTTCACGATCCTTCTCCTCTACCGTCGAATCACCGTGATTGGCCGGCTCTCGAAGCTGCTGTGGATCGGTGTGATGGGCACGATTGGCTGGATTATCTTCGCCGGGCTCACCCACTTCAACGCTGCCCGCGCCTTCGATTTTCCTCCCCATGCATTCACCTTCTCTCACGGATTTCTCACTGGCCTGGGCGGGGCCATGCTGATCGCGACCTACGATTACTGGGGTTATTACAATGTCTGCTTTCTCGGCGACGAAATTAAGGATCCCGGGCGCAATATTCCTCGCGCCTTGTTGCTTTCCATTCTGCTGGTCGCCTGTCTATATATAGTGATGAACGTGTGCATTCTGGCCGTCGTCCCCTGGCGGGAGATGGTGCAGGCGGGACAAAACAACAACGGCTTGTACGTCGTATCTTTATTCATGCAAAGGATTTATGGGGCCTGGGCGGCGCGCCTGGTCACCGCCCTGGTGATGTGGACAGCATTTGCATCCGTCTTCTCCCTCATGCTGGGATATTCCCGGGTGCCATACGCTGCCGCGAAGGATGGCAATTATTTCCGCGCGTTTGCCAAAGTGCATCCCCAGCACCGTTTCCCGTACGTCTCGCTGTTGGCCCTGGGAGTGGTCGCGGCGGCGTTCTGCTTCCTGCGCCTGAAGGATGCGATCGCAGCTCTGGTCGTGATTCGCATTATTGTTCAATTTCTGGTGCAGGCTGCCGGGCTGATCGTGCTGAGAATTCGCCAGCCCGAGATGCCCCGTCCGTTTCGCATGTGGCTCTATCCCCTGCCGGCGCTCGTCGCGTGTGCTGGATTTCTCTTCATTCTCTTCAATCGTGAGAACGCGCTGAGAGAGGTGCGGTATGCAGTGGTGATCCTTACGACGGGCATCGCGATTTATATGATCCGTGCGTGGAGAAGCCGGGACTGGCCCTTCTCCGGAGGAAAAGTCGTAGCCTTGGAAAGCGCACCGACGTCCTGAATCTCGCAACAATACGCGCCTTTCACGACCGGGGACGCGGAGGATACAGGCGGGCAGGCAAGATGGCAGATCACATCACAGTTCCGGCCGGAAATAACGTGGCCGTGCGGCACCCCGACGCCGCATGGGCCCCGCTGAGCGAGCCTCTATTCCGCTCCTTGTGGATCGCCGCAGTCATCTCCTACACCGGCACGTGGATGCAAAACGTCGGCGCGGGCTGGCTGATGACGCAGCTTTCGACCTCACCGCTCATGGTGAGTCTGGTGCAGGCCGCAGGTGCGATTCCTGTGTTTCTTGTTGTGCTTCCCGCCGGCGCACTCGCTGATATGGTCGACCGGCGCCGGCTTCTATTGTTCACCCAGGGCTGGATGGTGGTTGCAGCGGCGGCTCTGGGTGTGTTGACGCTGCTGCACTTGATCGGCCCGTGGACACTCTTGGTCTTCACCTTCCTGCTGGGGCTAGGTGCGGTGATGAATGATCCGGCATGGCAGGCGATCACGCCCGAGGTGGTCTCACCCCGGAAACATGCCTCGGCCGTTGCACTCAATTCGGCCGGATTTAACGTTGCTCGCGCCGTCGGCCCTGCGCTGGGGGGACTAGTCGTCGCTGCGGCGGGGTCCGGCTGGTCCTTCTTGCTGAATGCTGCCTCCTTCTTTGGCGTCATCTTGTTTCTCTACAAATGGAGGCGTGCCCCCCACGAGCCGCTGCCCACGCGCAGCGTCCGTGAGGCAGTCTTCGATGGCTTTCGCTATGTGCGCAGCGCGCCGCAAGTAAAATCCGTCCTGATCCGCACCGCCGCGTTCAGCGTGGGAGCAACTTCCCTGCTGGCGCTGCTGCCTGTGATCTGCCAGCCGCATGGCGCCCAAGGTTACGGATTCCTCCTGACTTGCTTCGGCCTAGGTGCCCTAGCTGGAGCCGCGATCCTGCCTCGGTTGCGGCTGCGTTATTCCGTGGACGGTCTGGTCGCAGGAGCAACCCTGGTCTTTGCCGGGATGACCTTCGCTGCCGGGCAGGTACATGTTTTTGAATGGCTGTGTCTGGTATTGTTTACAGCGGGCTCGGCCTGGATTGGTATTCTGGCCTGCTTCAATGTTGTCGCACAGACCATGTGTCCGTCATGGATGCGCGCACGCGCGCTTTCCATGTACCTCCTCGTCCTGCAAGGAGGCATGGCCATCGGCAGCGCCGTCTGGGGAGGATTGGCGTCGCGCCTGGGAGTACCTGCAGCACTGGCTTGGTCGGCGCTGGCCCTGGTGGTGGGCCTGACCAGCATCGTGCGTCACCGGCTTACGGGTGCGGAATTGAAGATGGCTCCCGCGGTCGTGAGAGATTAGGAAATCTGCAGCAACGCACTATTGGAACGAATACTCATATGCTCATCAAACACGGAGACCTCATGATTAGAAAATTCGTCTATGTTGCAATGTGCCTTCTGGCATTGTCTGTCTTTGCCGGCGCGGAGGAGAAGAAGAAAAGCAAGAAAGAGGAGCATCGAACGGTCACGCAGGTTCTCGATCGCACCACGAACAATCTTGAGCGAGACCTTATCCCCGCTGCGGAAGCGATGCCGGAAGAGAAGTACGGGTTCGCTCCGACTGAGGGGGAGTTCAAGGGTGTGCGCACCTTCGCGCAACAGATCAAGCATGTGGCGGCGGTGAACTACGAATTGGGCGCCGCGATCCTGGAAGAAAAGCCACCGGTGGACATTGGCGACGAATCGGGGCCCGCGTCGGTTCAGACCAAGGCCGACGTTCTGAAGTATTTGAAGGACTCCTTCGTCTACGTGCACAAAGCGATACAGACCATCAATGAGAAGAATCTGGTGGGAACCGTGAAGAGTCCCTTCGGAGAAGGTTCGGTGACCCGTCTAAGCCTGGCAACGAGCGTGTCGTGGCACGGCTTCGATCACTACGGCCAGATGGTGGTGTACCTGCGGATGAACGGAATCATTCCCCCGGCCAGCCGCTAGCGAGGTCTGACCTGCGGGCTGCGAAACTCCCGCGCCCCCTTTAGACTCGAGCTCCGCGCAGCGCGATCGACGTGAGCAGCAACTCAGCCGAGAGCTCTTGGCGAGACAAGTGGTCGGCGACCACCTTCCTGGTCTTCAGCGCCGAAACCGCTGGATCAAGAAACATCAGCACCGACGGCCCAGCCCCGCTGAGCGCCACGCCTAGAATGCCATCCCTCCCCGCCAGTTGCTGCAGACATGGCAGCAGCGGGCACAGCGGAGCGCGATAGGGCTGGTGAATTCGGTCCTCGAGAGCTGCCGAGAGCAAGGCGCGGCGTCCCTGAGTCAACGCCGCCAACAGAAGCATGGAATTCTGCACGTTCACCACAGCGTCGGCTCGCGAGTACTGCGCGGGAAGAACGGCGCGCGCTTTTTCCGTCGACAAGCTTTGCTCTGGAATGGCCAGCAGCAGCGGCCATTTTCCTTTCGGACGCACACACACGACCTGCGCCTCCGCTTCCCCGGACATGCGGGCGACCGTCAGGCCTCCCCACCAGCACGCCGAAGCGTTGTCGGGATGGTGCTCGCGCCGTGAAGCCTCGCCGACGATGTGCGCATCGTCCCAGCGCAGCCGACCGAAATGATTCGCCAGAGCGATGCCCGCCAGACGCGCGGCAGCCGAGGAACCGCAGCCTTTGCCGATTGGAATATCGTTGCTGATGCGGAGACCAAGCGGTATGACCGGCTTCCCTTCGCTCTCGAGAACCTCGCGATAAGTGGTCAGGATCAGGTGATTTTCGAGACCCTGGCAGATTTCTCGATCTCTCCCCGTTGCTGTAATGGAAACATCCGCAGCCGGACGCGCGTCGACCGTGATGTAAAGATCGAGCGCCAGCGCGGCAGCATCGAACGCGGGGCCAAGGTTCGCCGAGGTCGCAGGCAGAGCTAGGCGTAGTCCGGATGAACGTCGAGGGATTTTCTTCTTAACCATGCTTCTCAGCCGTGCTACCGATGTGGCTCGGCCTTCTCTGCCTGCTCCAAGGTCCGAATCACCGCATCCAGCGTTGCCTCGAGGACGATTGGAGGACGACGCAACACCTTCAGCACAGCACTTTCGCATTCGTGTGCCGTGCCCCGAAACAGGTCACCACGATGAAATTCCATCGTGAAGTCCGGGTCCTTCAACAGGCTTCCAGTCAGTACCAGGACCACGGACTCTTCCGATTTTACGAAGCCCTGCTTCAACAGCTTCTTCAGCCCGGCAAGCGTAACGGCGGAGGCGGGTTCGCACCCAATGCCTTCGGCGCCAATTTCGGCTTTGGCTTGCGCGATCTCAATCTCACTAACCTGTTCGCACGCCCCACCCGTAGCTTCGAGCACATGCACCGCCTTCTTCCACGAAGCAGGATTGCCGATTCGAATGGCAGTCGCCCGAGTCTCAGCCTCCACGCTGACCAGGCGTTTCCCCTCCCCCTCTCGAAGCGTGCGGACAAGTGCGTTTGCCCCTTCGGCCTGAATGATCGAAAGCCTGGGCAGCCGTGAAATCAGGCCCAACTCGCGCATCTCGAGCAGCGCCTTGCCGATCGCGGAACTGTTCCCCAGATTGCCGCCGGGCACGATGATGTGGTCGGGAGGCTGCCAGTCCAGTTGCTCAAGCAACTCAAGGGCAAGCGTCTTCTGCCCCTCCAGCCGAAATGGATTGATCGAATTCAACTGGTACACCGGGGCCCGCAGGACCAGTTCCTGGAGCAGGCGGAGGCATCCGTCAAAGTCCGTACGCAACTGGCAGGTAACCGCGCCGTAATCGAGCGCCTGCGAAAGTTTGCTCCAGGAAATCTTGCCTTCGGGCACCAGCACCAGGCTGCGCAGCCCGCCGCGTGCGGCATAGGCGGCCATCGAGGCCGAAGTGTTCCCCGTCGACGCGCAGGCGACCCACTGGAATCCGGCTTGCCGGGCGAAGGACGCGGCGACCGTCATACCCGTATCTTTGAATGATCCCGTCGGGTTCATCCCCTGGTGCTTGGCGAAAAGCCGTGGTACCCCTGAAATCCGCGCACACCGCGGCATCTCATACAGCGGAGTATTTCCCTCACGGAGGGTAATGGCCTGACATTCATCCTCGAGCGTGGGCAGAATCTCGCGAAAGCGCCACACGCCGCTGAGGTCGATCGCCGATGAAGAAAGACGCCGCTGCTTCCACGTGGATTTCAGTTCATCAGCGCGGACGGAACTGGCGGCGGACTTGCTCCACTGCGGATACGTGATCTCCAGCAGATCATGGCAGCGGCTGCAACGAAAGTCCGCGCTGGCGTGATCGCCAACGTCGTCGCAACCGATGCAGCAAAAGAGAAACTGCGAGTGAATGCGCTCAGAAGCAGTCGAATGGGGCATGAGATTCAAATCTACTTGTGGCCCCGTAGATATTGGTCGGTCTTATTGATCCAGTCGGCGCGCGGAGGATTGAAGACATCCAGGTCCACGGTATCTTCGAGCGCTTCCGCCTTGTGCGGCATGTGCGCCGGAATGCAAAGCACTTCGCCCGCGTTGACCACGATTTCCTTGCCATCAATCCAGAACTTGAGCGCCCCTTCTAGGATGTAAGTCAGCTGCTCATTGTGATGGCTGTGCTCCGGCACGATGCAGCCTTTCTTCAGCAGCACCCGCGCCAGCATGATTTCCTGCCCGACCACGAACTGGCGCTGCAGCAACGGATTGAGGTCCTCGAGTTCCACGGTTTTCCATGGAATGTATTGCAGCGCGGCCGGCGATGCTGCGTGCTTGGTAACGGCACGCTGGGCACGCGAATGAGACGCTGCATTCTTCTTCTTGCGGGCGGAACTTCTGGATTTCGATTTCGGTTTCGTTTTCGCCATAAACGTAGTTTCTCTACCTAGGCTTCAGTGCACCCTGCCGCCGTACAACTTCACTGCTGTGTCATGCAGGTAGGCATGGGCCAGCTCGAGAGCACGAGCTTCGTTGATCTCTCCCTCCGAGACCATCTCGGCCAGCGCTGCGGCCAGGGCGACGCGGGATGACTCCGCGCCCAGCCAGTAGCTCTCTTCCGCACCCAGAACTTGATTGTACGGGAAGCAGTCGGTGCCGAACGTGATCTTGTCGGGAAAAGTCTCCAGCCACATCTTGAGCGTTCCTTTAAACGCAGAAGGATATTGAGCCAACTCCCCGAACGATGAATCCAGGTAGACGTTCTTCATGGCCGCCAGCCAGATCGCCTCCCGCTCCAGCGGATAGCCTCCGTGAATCATTACGAACGTCGTCGCGGCATAGCGCGGGTCGCGCAGGACGCTTTCCAGGCTCATAATGTTGCTCTGGCTAAGGTTGAAGTAGTCGCCAATTCCAACGGCGGTGTGAATGTGCACCGGCAGGTGTAGGCGCCCGCCCTCCAGAATCAGGTAGCGGAAAATGTAGTCCTGAAATGCGCGATATTCCTTCTCGCTCGGAATCCCGCCGGAGACGTAGCGCTCGTAGATATCCTCCACCTGCTGGCGGGAGGGATCCCCAAAGGTCATCGGACGAAAGTAGGCGACTTCGAACTTCATTGCGATGCCGCCCTTTTTGTCGTTATCCTCGAGAACCCGGCTGATGAATTTCAGGTAATCGCCAAAACGTGCAGGCAACTTGCTGACGTTCACCTGCTGCATCCAACGATGCAGCATTTTTTCCTGCAACGGAATGAACACACCTTCGTCAGCGTTGCGCGCTGTCTCGCGCTCATTGTCGAAGGGCCACATGAAGGCGTCGGCAAAGAAAACCCAGGGAAAGCGCTTGGCATCGAGATAGTCCGGCATCATCGCGCGGTTGGCGACCGAGCTTTCGATATTGATCTTGTCCAGGATGGCGTTGAAGTAAGCCGGGCCCGGGTTCTGCTTCTTTACCTCAGTTTTCCTGTCAAGCAGCCATTTCGCATGCTCAGGGGACAGATCGTTGTAGGGGTATCCGAACAAGGCCTTGGCCGCCGCCGCCAGTTCGGGATTGTCATCCCGCGTGCGCAAGGCTTCGCTGGCATTGGGCGGAGCAGCCATGGCATCGACATCCGGATCATCGGCGAAGCCGGGATGCGCATGATGATCAAACGCGGGAATCTTTTCGATCTGGGGCAGCAGTCGCTGGTAAATCTGCTGCACATCCGGCCCGGGAAACGGACGAGCCTGGGCGGCGGCGAGATTCGAGAGACCTGCGAGCACAGCGAGAATTGCTCCACATAACCAACCAGAGAGTCGTTTCATAGAAGATCTATTCCTTTTGGCGTCTCAAGAAAACGTCGCCGTCTTGGTGCGACGGCTACCTGCCCGCTGGCGCTCCCTGCCACATCGTCGACACCTTCATAATCCGCTCCACTGCTTCCTTCAGCGTTGCCGTCGACGATGCGAACGAGAAGCGTACAAAGTCCTTCCCTGCCGGACCGAAGGCCGCACCGGGGATCGCCGCCACGCCCGCGTCTTCGAGCAGAATGTGGCAGATTTCTTCAGCAGTCATCCCCGTCCCCGTAATATCCACCCACGCATAAAAGGCTCCCTCCGGCGGCTCACAGCGGAAGCCCGCAACACTATTCAGATCGCGAACGAACTGCTCACGCCGGCGCGCGAATTCACCGACCATGCGCGGCGTCGTGCCCTCGCGATCAAGCAGGGCATCGATGGCGGCATACTGCGTGAATTCCGCCACGCAGGTATAACTGTTGACCGCCAGCATCGCCAGCGCAGGCACGACCTCAGGCGGAGCGACGGTGTATCCCAGCCGCCATCCCGTCATGGCAAAGCTCTTAGAGAATCCGTCAATGATGAGCGTTCGCTCCGCCATGCCCGGATACCGCAGCATGGAAAGGTATTCTCCGTCGAAAATAATACGGGCATAGATTTCGTCCGAGAGCACCCACAGGTCGTGCTTCACCGCAAGTTCGGCGATGGCGCGCTGAATGTCGTCTGGGTAAACCGTTCCTGTCGGATTCCCTGGAGAGTTGGTGAGAATCATGCGCGTCCGCGGCGTGATCTTCGCCGCAATTTCCGCCGGATCCGGCTGAAGGTGATTCCTCGACGCCAACTCAAAGGGAATCGGCACCGCGCCCAGACCTCTCGTGATTGACGGATACCCCGGAAACCCCGGGTCGGGATACAGGACTTCATCTCCTGGCTCCAGCAGCGCCATCATCGCCAGAAACAGCGCGATCTTGCAACCCGGCGCCAGCACGATGTTCGCAGGAGAAACCGAGATGCTCCGAGTCCGTTTCAGGTAGGCAGCAATCTCTTCCCGAAGCGCTGGTACCCCAATCACCGCGCAGTACCGGTCCTTCCCTTCCGACAGCGCTCTGCTTGCCGACTCGACAACCGACCTGCCGGGGTGGAAATCCGGCTCTCCCAGTTCGAGGTGAATGATGGAACGGCCCTGCGCTTCTAACTCTTTCGCGCGGGCAAACACCGAGAGTGCGCCCTCGCCGCTCATCACCGACACTCGTGAAGAAATCGATCTCATGCAATCTCCAAAACCCCGTTTGCCTGCAGCGGCCACAGCCGAGACTGATTAAGGCGTCTCAACGGCACGGCTCGAAGCCATGCCCTTCCCAAAACCATTTTCTACAAACCCTTGTACATGCCGCCGTCCACCAGCACTGTCTGGCCAGTGATATAGGAAGCTCGCTCCGAAGCCAGCCACACAATCGTCTCTGCCACTTCCCGCGGCTCGCCCAGCCGCTTCAGTGGCGCGTCCGCAGCCCATCCGTCGAAAATCTCCTGTTCCTTCTTGCCCGAGGCTGAACTTCGCGCCGCGGCTAACTCTTTCAAGCGATCCGTCGCCGTGAAGCCGGGCCCAACGTTATTCACCAGAATTCCGTCTTTACCAAACTCGTTCGCGAGACTCTTCACCAGCCCGACCACTGCCGCGCGCACCGCATTCGACAGCACAAGATCAGACACCGGCTGCTTGGTCGTGATCGACGTCAGCGTAATGATGCGTCCCCAGCGCTTGCGCTGCATGTGGGGGATGACCTCGCGCGCAAAGTACACCGTGCTGAGAAAGTTGGACTCCAGCGCGCGCTGCCAGTCTTCCAGGCTGGAGGCCAGAAACCCCTTGGCCGGCGGTCCACCCGCGTTGGTGACGCAGATATCGATGCCTCCGAATTTAGCCGCCACCGCGCCTACGAACCGGCCCACCGCACCTGCGTCCGTCACGTCGAGGGCCTCGGCGAGCACCTCCACGTTGTGCTGCTTCCTGATCTTTTCCGCCGCAGCCCGCAATGTCTGCTCATTCCGCGCGCACATGGCGATGCGGCAGCCCTCAGCGGCGAAGGCTTCCGCCGTCGCCCGCCCAATTCCCTGACTCGACGCCGCCACCAGCGCGACACGGTTTTTTAGTCCCATGTCCATGAACGAGGCATTATAAATGCTGCGCCGTTCAGAATCCCGAATCCGGCGGACAACTTCGTTGGCGTCATCCTGAGCGCAGCCGTCTTTCAGGCGGAGCGAGGGATCTGGCGCGCATCGTTACAGCCGCGAGGAGAATTCTGCACGGCCTATGTCTAGGCGGCTTGCCCCGGATCACTCCCCCCAGTTACCCTGAACAGAAGCGAGGCTCCCATGAAGCGGAACACTCATCGTCCCGAAACTAAAGCTGTACGCGGCAGGTCCGATCTCGAGAAGAAAAATGGTCCCCTGGCCACCCCGATTTATCAGACTTCGACATTCGAGGTTACCGACAACGACGAGCAACTCCGAGCCACGCCGACCGACCGCTTTTATACGCGCTATGGCAATCCCACCAACACGGTGGCCGAGCAAACCGTCGCGGAACTCGAAGGCGTCGACGCCGCACTGACTTTCGCTTCCGGCATGGGCGCCATCACGACCACGCTCCTAGCCCTGCTGAAGGCCGGAGATCACATCGTCGCGCAGCGGGATATTTACGGTGGCGTCACAAAGTTCCTGTCGCAATGGCTGCCCAAGCTCGGCATCGACACCACATTTGTGGATACGACCGACTATGACCAGCACGAGCGCGCCATCCGCCCGAATACGAAGCTGCTGTATCTGGAGTCGCCGACCAATCCCACCCTGCGGATCGTGGACCTCAAGCGAGTCGCGGCCATTGCCCGGCAGCACAACCTGATGAGCATGATCGACGGCACCTTCGGCACTCCCATCAATCAGCACCCGTCCGAGTACGGCATCGACCTGGTCATGCATTCGGGGACGAAGTACCTGGGCGGTCATACTGACCTGATTTGCGGAGTCGTAGCCGGACGCCGCGACCTGATCGAGCAAATCCACTCGACCCGAACGACTCTCGGCAACTGCATGGACCCGCACGCCTCCTGGATGCTGATCCGTGGATTGAAGACGCTCGCCGTGCGCGTAGACCGGCAGAACAACAACGCGCTCCGCGTGGCCGAGTACCTCTCACAGCACGCCAAGGTGCGCAGCGTGCATTATCCGTTCTTGAAGGACCATCCCCAGTACGCGATCGCCCGCTCGCAGATGCGCGGCGGCGGCGGCATGGTCACCTTTGAAGTCGAGGGCACCGGCGAAGACGCCCGCCGCGTCAGCGAATCCATGCGCCTGTTCACCCTGGCTCCCAGCCTGGGCGGAGTGGAATCGCTGGTCTCGATCCCCGTGCTCACCTCGCACGCCATGATCGAGCCCGAACATCGCAAGAAGATGGGCGTCACCGAGCAGATGATCCGGCTTTCGGTGGGAATCGAGAACGCCGACGACTTGATTGCGGATCTGGAGCACGCACTGGAAGCGGTGGCGATGCCACAGCACGCACAGGTGGGGTGAGGAGAGCAGTTCGCAGTTCTCAAAGCAAAAAAGAATCCCGGCCTCGTTACGAGGCCGGGATTTCGAGTTCTTCCTCCGAACAACTAGAACATCAGTTTCGCACCCAGCTGCAGGATGCGCGCGTTGTGCACGCTGTTGAGGAAAAGGAAGTTGCTGTCGCTGATCGTGGTGCTGGCGAAGCCACTCCACTCGGTGTGGTTGAACACGTTGAAGGCTTCTGCGCGGAATTCGAAGGCCAACCTCTCCCTGATCTGGAAGTGTTTGAACAAGGCCATGTCGAAGTTGGTGCGGCGCAGATTGCGTAGGCTGTCTCGCCCGGAGTTGCCGAAGGTCAACCCTTGCGGGGCCGCATAGGCGGCGGGGTTGTACCACAGCGGCCCCAGGTCCGCAGCGCCAGCCTTGGTGAAGCCCGTGTTTGGGTTGCCGATAATGTCAGCACGCGCACCCGAACCAACCCCGGCCGCCACGCCCGCATTATCGTTAGAGGTGAGCACGCTGAACGGAGTTCCCGTCGAGATGCCCACGATTCCCGAGAACTGCCATCCACCCAGGAGAGTATGGCTGAGTCCATTTCCCCTGAAGAACGGTACGTCCCACACGTAACTGAAGTTGAAGATATGCCGCTGATCGAAGGTCGAACTGGCGCGGTTGGAAGTGAAGTCATACGAATTTACTAAGCTGCCATCCCCGCGGTCGGAAGAGTCGTCGATCGAGTGGCTCCAGGTGTAGGCCGCACTCAGAGTGAGTTGGCCCACGCTGCGCCGCAGGGAGGCCTGCAGTGCGTGGTAGATGGAAGAAGACTCCAATTCCAGCTTGGTAATGGTTCCGTAACCGGGAAATGGACGGAACAGGTCAGCCAGCGTGTTGCAGGCAGAGACTCCCAAGTTAACGGCCGGACTCATCACGCCCAGCCCACCGTACGGCACTGGGACTCCGCTGGGGGTTGTCGCCTGAGTAGGAACGCCGTTTGCGTCCGTCGGGAACGCTCCAGTGATGGGGTCAACAGGACCGCAGTCATTCGCACCGATCGCCTCGCCCAGTTTGTACGGATTCTGGCTCAGAGGAGTCGGTAGTAACTGGTTCATATCGCTCTGACGAGTGAGATGGGTACCTTTGCTGCCCACATAGGAAATGGTGCCGACCGTGTTGTGCGCAATGTCATGCTGTACATCAAGGTGCCACTGCTGCATGTAGGGCCAATTGACTTTGTCGGGCACTGAATTCACATTGAGCGGGAACTGCGGCGCGGGTCCTCCGCCGCTGCCTCCAATGCTGGTGTATCCAGCGATTTTGGTTTGCTGAACCGTAGTCGCCAGCGGTGGAGAATTCTCTAGAGATTCGGTGTTGGCCTCGTTGCCGTTGGTGTGCTCGAAGAAGATGCCGTATCCGCCGCGGATGGCCCACTTGCCGTTGCCAAACGGGTCCCAGGCAAATCCGATTCGTGGGGCGGGATTAAACCAGTGAGGCTTCATGCAGCCGTCCGGCACTCCGGAGGTCACCCCGCACTGCACGATGCCATTGGGAAGATTTGTGACACTAGGGGTCGATCCATCAACCGTGAGGAAATTGACGGTGTCATCCGTGTTCACGCTCGTCTGGCCCGCGATGTAGTGAGCTGGATCGAAGTTGAAGGCTTGCTTCTGCTTTTCCCGATAGGTCTCATAGCCGCTGATGCGTATGCCCAAGTTGAGTGTCAAGCGGTTCGTGATACGCCAGTCGTCCTGGAAGTAGGGTTCAAACAGCTTGTAGCGGTTGTAGTACTTGAGCAAATGGTCTTGCTGTCCGAAGCTGGCTATGTTCCCGACAAGCAGATCGGCAAACGGATTGCCCGTAGTACAGAGCTGCGTCGTGCAACTGGTAGTTGCCAAACTGTTGGGATCGAACGTCAGATAGCCTGGGTAGGATCCCGCCGCCAATTCGCCGCCAAACTCGTTCTTCTGGGCAAACGCCATGTAGACGCCCATCTGCAGATTGTGCTTGCCTATGATCTTGTTCAAGTTGTCGCGGTAGGTGTAGGTGGGATTTGAGTTATAGATCCCGTTGGGAATGTACCCAGCATCCTGGCCAAAGTCACCGTAAACACCGGCTGGATCGACCAAGTTGATACCCGGCAAAACACCCCCGCCATTTCCCGGAAACAGATCGTGGAAGACGGTGCTGAAGTCCGCGGGCCGCTTCCAGTTCCCGGTGTTATTGAGAATGATGTGATCGACTGTGTAGCTGAATACGAATTCGTTCAAGAGTGTAGGGGAGACACTGGCAGTGAGACGGGCGACCAGACTTACGCCGGGCCCCTTAAACGCGGTGCCGACAGTCGGGAAACTCCCCTGGTTGGTCCACAACGGAACCGCTGTCTCGGTTTGCCATGAGTCGTGGATATAGCGGAAGGTGGCGCGAATTTTGTCGCTGAAGTTGTGGTCGACACGAATCAGTTCTTCGCGCCAGTTTGTCATCTGGGCCGGGGATGAGTTGAAGAAGCAAGGATTGGTGGCATCCCCAGGAATACAGGTAGATGCGCCCGCTCCAGTCGGCTCAGGAATCATCCCCAACAACGCAGTAGCGGCCGGATCAACCGTGAGAGGACCCAGGCTGCCGTCAAATGGAAGACCAGTCCGCGGGTCGGTGGGGCAATCCGGACCGGCTTCCGGAACGCAGAGGTCCGTGAAATCACCGCCACGCTCAGCCAATGATGGAACCGGTTGGTTGAACGTCTGCCCCGGAACCAGGTCCTTGCGCCATTCCTCAGACCAGAAAAAGAACGTCTTCTGCTTGTCCTTGTTGAAGTGTCCTGGGATGTAAATCGGTCCGCCGAAGGTGTATCCGTAGTCGTTCTTCTTGTAGGTCGGGACGGCACCGCCCTGGAACCATGCGGGCGAATTGAAGGCGTCGTTGCGCACGAACTCGTAGACATTTCCGTGAAATTGCCTGGTTCCGGACTTCGTCTCGACTTCCACCGTGCCTGAACCGTTGCGTCCGTACTGCGCCCCGTAGTTCGAAGTGAGAACCTTAAACTCAGCAATCGCCTCAATGCTGGGATAGACGTTCAACGTGGAGTTGCTGCCGTTGTCCATGTTGTCGCCGCCGTCCAGTTCCCAGTTGTTGTACTCAACGCGGCCTCCATTCATGCTGTAGCTCACGTTCCCGTAGACACCGACCGTGCCTTCATCCTGCCCGGTCTGGTTGCTGACCCCAGGCGTCAGCGTCACCAGTTGCGTGAAGTTGCGGCCGTTCAGTTCGAGCTGCGAGATTTCTTTTCCCGTCACCGTGCCGGCAAGCTCGGAGGACTGGGTTTCTACCTGCGCCACCTCAGTGCCCTCAACCAGCACCTCGGTTGTGGCCGCACCGACCTGCAGGGTGACGTCGACGCGAGCCTTCTCCGCCACGTCCAGCTTCACGCCTTTGGCTTGATACTTCTTGAAGCCTGGTACCGTTACGATCACGTCGTAGGTTCCGCCCGGCAAGGCCGACTCGTTGTAATCGCCGCTGCTGTTCGTGACGGTGTGCCGGTTGATCCCGTGGTCGGGACTGGTGACCACAACATCAGCGTTGGGAACCGCCGCCCCCGTAGGATCTTTCACCGTCCCAGTAATGGAGCCGGTGTCCTGGGCCCAGGCCGCTCCACAAAAAGTCACTACCAACAGCACGATCCGCAACAACCCACGATGAGATTTCATGGTCAGGCTTCTCCCCTTTGTGGCGGGTACTCTCCCACGCCTTGCAGTTGGCCTCGCCGGTCCCTTGTGGGACGCGGCGAGGCCTGCTCTTTGCTCGAACGGACCCCTCGCTTCCAGCGGTTTGAGACCCCTTGAAATGGAGGTTATTAAAACGTATGAATAGTGCTTTTATATGGCATCCACTGTCAAGAAAAAAGCGTGCCCGGACTACCCAAATACACGTTGCCCGCCGCCATATCGTTGTGGCGAAAATCCCGGGCGGCAGCCGTCTACAGCAGGCTGCGCGTCGATTCCCGCACCACCAACTCGGGTGCCACCTTGCGGTGCGTGGCGGCCACCTCCCGCTTTTCCAGCACGGCATTAATCCCGTCGGTGACAATTCCGACAGCAGAGGCTCCCATGGCTTCCATGGGCTGGCGCACTGTGGTCAGCGAAGGAGTGTAGAGCGCCGCAGGCGCAACATCATCGAACCCTATCACCGAACATTGTTCCGGGATGCGCAACCCGGCCTTGGTCAGCGCCCGGATGGCTCCGAATGCACTCATGTCATCGAACGCCAGCAACGCGGTAAACGGACGCTTCTGCTTGATCAAATCCTCGGTGAGCTTGTAGCCGGCCTCGAAGCTCGAGCTCGGATCGCGCGATTCCGGCAGGTCGACAATCAGCCGCGAATCCAGTTCGAGCCCACTCTGCTTGGCAAAGGTCCGGATTCCACGCCATCGCGGGGAACTGTCGGTCAGCGCCTTGGGGCCGCGGATAAATGCGATCTTGCGGTGGCCCAGCGAATGCAAGTGCTCTACTGCAAGGTGCCCCCCGAGTTCGTTATCCACGATCACCGAACTCATCGAGTCGGTTTCCAACTCGCAGCCGATCATCGCCGTCGGAATGCTGCTCTTCTCCAGATCGCCGAGCAGGTGGATATCGACGAACAGCCAGTTCGCCAGAACGATCAGGCCCTCGATGCGGCGGTCGAGCAGCATCTCCAGATAGCGCTCGAAGCGGCTGCGCTCGTTGTGTACATCGGTCAGGATCGGCAGGTACGATGACTGGTAGAGCGTGTTCTCGATGCCGCGCAGCACCAGCGTGCAGTAGGGATCGGTCATATCAAACACCATGACCCCCACCGTGTGGCTGCGCTTGCTCCGCAACGAGCGGGCAAACTGGTTCGGACGGTATCCCAGCTTCTCTGCCGCGCGCTCAATTCGCTTCTTGGTGACAGCTGGAATGTAACGCGCCAGCGGCGCATTGTTCAGAACGATAGAGACGGTGGTCGAGGAAAATCCGCTTTCCTTGGCGACGTCTCGAATGGTGACCATCGGAGCCCTTTACCCGCAACACCGCACGCCCGCTTGAATTCTGGGCGAACACTGGCGGACACTACAGCAGAGAGTGAATCGAGTGTCAAGCATAGGGATCACATCGCGGCTTCTCGCCGCGCTTCTGCTGGCCGGAGCGGCGGCCTCTGCTCAGCCACAAGATTCCGCCGCTCCCACGTCGCGACACACGCGAAACAGTGCTTCCCAAGCCCCATCTGCAAGTGAAGCTGCCAATCCCGCGCAACTCTTTCAGCACGGGCAAGATGCGCTCACCCGTGGCCAGCTGGGCGAAGCCGAGCATGCCTTCCGCCGGGCGCTCGCGCTCGACCCGCAGCTCGCCGGAGCCTACGCCAACCTGGGCGTCGTCTACATGCGCCGCAAGCAGTGGACGAAAGCTCTCGAAATGCTCCACAAAGCCGAGCATTTGTTACCGCAAGTCCCTGGCATCCGCCTCAACATCGGCCTCGCCTACTACCGTCAGAGCGAATTCCTCAAAGCCATTCCTCCCTTCCAGTCGGTACTGCACGATCAGCCGGACTCCGCCCAGGCTCGCCATCTGCTCGGACAATGCTATTTCTTTGCCGAGCGCTGGGCCGACGCCGTCCAGACCCTCGAACCGCTCTGGCCGCAAGCTTCTACACAACTGGATTATCTCTATGTACTCATGATCGCCGCCAACCGCGCCGGCCGCAAAGAACTCGATGAGAAAGCTTTTTCACAGCTGGTCCAGGTCGGCGGCGACTCGCCGGAATTCCATTTATTCATGGGAAAAGCGCACCTGAATCTCGAGCAATACGACATGGCACTGGCCGATTTTCAAGCCGCAGCGCAGGCCAATCCGAAGCTGCCATTCGTGCATTTCAATCTGGGTCTCGCCTATCTCAAGAAGCAGGACTACGAGCACGCCCGCGACGAGTTCTTGAAAGACTCCGAGATCGAGCCGGACCTGGCTCTCAACTACGAGCAACTCGGCGACGTCTACTCGCTCATGCAGCAGGACGCCGATGCGGAAAAGAGCTATCGCGAAGCGCTGAAACGCGATTCACGGCTGGTGAATTCCCTGGTGGGGCTGGCCAAAGCCTGCCAGCGGGAAGAAAAATATCAGCAGGCCCTGCTCGCCATCGATTCGGCGGCCAAACTGGATCCGGGTCGCACCGACATCCACTACGTGCGCGGCCAGGTCCTGCAGCACCTGGGCCGCAAGGAAGAAGGCAGGAAGGAACTGGAGACCGCGGTCCGCATTGATAACGAACGCCGCACGGAACATGAGAAACTAGTGGAGAAAAGCATTGTTCCTTCGCCCGAACTCACGCAGGAGCCGCAGTGATACACTGGCCACCCCGGCACCTCGGCCCCGCAGTACACACCGCAACCTAGCGGCATTGGCAGGAGGTCTGACATGAAACGCTTCCTTAAAATCCTCGGCATTGTGATCGGCATTCTGATCGTCATCGTCATCGCACTACCCTTCTTCATCGACGCCAACCTGTTTCGGCCGCGCCTGGAATCCGAACTTACGGATGCGCTGGGACGGCAAGTGAAGGTGGGGAATCTTACTCTCTCGTTGCTCTCTGGCGGGGTGAAAGCCGACGACATCTCGATCGCCGATGACCCCGCATTCAGCCGGACTCCCTTCGTGCAGGCAAAATCTCTGAAGGTAGGCGTAGAACTGATTCCGCTGATCTTTTCCAAGTCGCTGCACGTCACCGATCTGACCTTGAATGGACCGGAGATCAACCTGGTGCGCTCGCAGAACGGAGAGAAGTGGAACTTCTCCAGCCTGGGCAACAAGAAGTCTGCGACACCGGCAAAAGCGGCAGAACCGAAAGGCACCGAACCTGCTTCGTCCGACTCCTCCGGCGGCAGTGCGAATCTCTCTGTCGCCAAGCTGAACGTCAACGATGGGCGTCTCACCGTAAGCCGCGCTGGTTCGGACGAGAAGCCTCGTGTGTACGATAAGGTAAACATCGAAGTCAGCAGCTTCTCCTTCGATTCCTCGTTCCCGTTTCAACTCACTTCCAATCTCCCCGCGGGCGGCACGTTGAAACTGGAGGGGAAGACCGGACCCATCGCTGCCGATGACGCGGCGCTCACTCCGCTCCAAGCCAAGATTTCGATCCAGCAGATGAACCTTGCCACCTCGGGCTTTATTGATCCTGCCTCCGGGATCTCTGGCATCGCCGATTTCGACGGCTCGGTCACCTCTGACGGTCATGTGGCGAAAACCACCGGCACCCTGAAGGCCACGAAATTACAGGTCGTTGAGAAGGGTTCACCCGCAGGCAAGCCGGTTCAGGTTCAGTATGCAGTGGCGCACGATCTGGTCAAGGGAACGGGAACTCTCACCCAGTGCGAGGTCGCTCTGGGCAAGGCGATCGCTCGTGTCACGGGAACCTACGACACCAAGGGCGCAACTACCTCGGTGAATATGAAACTGAACGGTCAGGGCATGCCCGTCGACGATCTGGAAACTATGCTCCCTGCGCTGGGAGTGGTACTGCCGCCGGGTTCGCAACTGAAAGGCGGAACCCTCACCACCAACTTGGCAACCTTCGGCCCAGTCAACAAACTGGTTACTACCGGAAACATCCGGCTGGAAAACTCCGCGCTCTCCGGTTTCAACCTCGGATCGAAACTCGCCGCCGTGTCGGCCCTTTCCGGCAAGAGCACGGGAGGAAATGACACCACCATCCAGAACTTCAGCTCGGATGTGCACGTCGCTCCCGATGGCACCCGCGCGGAAAACATTAACCTTACGATCCCAGCCTTTGGCGTGCTCACCGGGGCGGGCACAGTGAGTCCTTCCAACGCGCTCGATTTCAAGATGACTGCCAGCCTCAGCGGAGGCGCGGTGACGGGAGTGACCCAGATGGTGGGATTAGGCTCCAAAGGTGGCAGTATCCCGTTCTTCATCCAGGGAACAACTTCGGATCCAAAATTCGTTCCCGACGTAAAGGGGATGGCTGGAGGCCTGCTGAAGAACGCCCTCTCCGGCCAAGGCAACACTCAAGGCCAGCAGAACCCTCTGTCCGGAGTGATGGGACTATTCAAGAAGAAGCCGAAATAGCCAGGGTTATGAACCGAGCGACGATCCACGGACGACGCCAGATTTCCTGCGCCTTGCTGTAAAATAGGCTTCGTCTTCCACGCGCCATGAGAATGCAACCGTTTAAGGCTTCGCCCGGCTTGATTGCTCCGGACTCCGGGCAGCCTTTGTGTTACCTCTTGAATCGAAGCTATTTGAACTGAAATCCGCTCATGCTGAAATCCAGTCACTCCGTCCACGCTCTCGCTGCCGCTCTGCTCGCTTTCGTGATTTTCCTAGGAACTGTGCCGTCCTCTCGAGCACAGGACTTCGCGATGCAGATCGTCCAACCATTCAGCCCGTCCTCCCTGGAGCCCGGGGGCTCCGCGGTGGCAACCATCTCCCTCAGTCCGCTCAATGGATTCAACGGTTCGGTTTCGCTTCAACAATGCGACATCGCTCCCGTGCAAACCACCAGCCCGCCGGTCTGCACCGTGAGTCCTGGAACGGTGACGCCGCCCGCCAGTCCCAGCGTGACCTTTACTACCTCGTCCAATACGCCTTCCGGCTCTTACACCGTGACCGTGACCGCCACTGGAGGCAGCACGACGCAGCAGCTGTCACTGAACCTCGCGGTACTTTCTGTAGCGCCCGTGTACACGATTACGGTGACCGGTCCAATTACGCCCACCAGCGTTCACGCCGGCAGCGGCGCGACGGCAATTGTCACCGTGACCCCGGTCAACGGCTATAGCGGAAACGTAACCCTCTCTTGCAGTGCTATCAGCCCGGTAGTAACAAATACACCGGCGTGCAGTTTCAGTCCGACTCCCGTCGTGATCTCCGGCCCTACCCCTCAGACTTCGACCCTCACCATCTCAACCATTGGGCCCAAAACTGCCGTTTCTCATCCCAGAATCTTCTACGCAGTCTGGCTACCCTTACCGGCATTCGCGCTCATCTCGGTGGGATTTGGTTCCGCCAGAAGAGTGCGCTACAAGGTTCTGGGACTGACCGTGTTATCCGCAGTGGCGTTTGGGTTGTTGTTTCTGCCCGCGTGCGGCAACTCTGGCAGCAGTTCCACCACTACTACCAGCACTACCGTCACCCCGAAGAACACCTACGTTTTTACGCTGGACGCGAGTGACGCGAATTCAGTCGCTCCCAGCAACACCGCACAAACGGTGAGTCTCACGGTGAACTAGAACCCGTGCAATGCGCGAGTTCCACCCTCCCGTCAGCCGTAATGTCTTCGTCTTGGCTGATCAATTGCCGGTCTGTTCGTCGGCAGGTCGCACTTGCGCCCGGAACTGAAGAAGGGCTTCGGTAGAAGGGCTTCGGTAGAAGGGCTTCGGTAGAAGGGCTTCGGTCTCGGGCTTCAGCCATTCGTTCACACAGGGCTGCCAAGCCACACTGGAACCGGACTCATGAACCCCGGGAGACTCATTGTCTCTGTTCGCTTCCGGACATCGACTGTCCGTGGGCGGACAGAATGATCCACTTTGCCTCCACAATGGTATTCATTCTTTCCTTTGCAACCAAGGGGTTAACCTTCTGAAGAAGATTGGCCAGAGTCTTGCTTTGACAGGGTCCAATTTGGGCTGTGGTCGGCCCGCGCAGTAGAGTTTATGGAAACCCTGCCGCAGGATCTGAGACAAGCTTTTCGTCGAATGGCGTGGAGCCCTGGCTTCACCGCCGTCGCGGTGATCCCTCTCGCCTTGGGTATTGGCGCGAACGGCGGCGTTGCGGTACGAGTAGGAGGAGACGAACAATGACCGGGTTGCTCCAAGATTTTCGCTACGCGCTGCGGCAATTACGCAAGAATCCAGGTTTCACGGCCGTGGCCGTCCTCACCCTTGCCCTCGGCATCGGTGTTACCACGGCAATTTTCAGTGTCGTATACGGCGTGTTGTTGCGGCCGCTGCCCTACCCCGATCCGAACCGGATCATGGCGGTCTTCGAGGTCACCTCGAAGGGCAGGCCGTCGCGCGTTGCGGACCCGAACTTCGACGATTTTCGCGACCAAAGCCGCAGCTTCCAGGCGATTGCCAAATACACCGACAACGTCGCGTCCGTTTCGGGAGCTTCGCAGCCCACGCGCACGACGGTTGCAGGCGTCTCGCCCGACTTTCTCAAGGTCTTCGGTATTCAGCCGATCCTCGGGCGGGATTTCAGCGCCAGCGACGCGAAAAAAGGGGCCGGCCCCACCGTTCTTGTCAGTTATGGATACTGGAGGCAGTATCTCGGATCGCCGCGGGACCTCTCGCAGTCGCACCTGAAGATTGATGGCGCGATCTTCTCCGTGATCGGCGTGCTCCCGGCCGGATTTCATTTCCCAGCAGACGTCGATCTGTGGCTGCCAGCTGATCTGGAGGGCGAAAACCCAAGCAGGACGTCGCATAACTACAATGCGGTCGGGCGCCTCCGCGACGGTGTCACTGTCGAGCAAGCGAATCAAGACATCAGCGCGATAGCCCGGCGCATTCACGATACCTCGAGCGAGCAAGGCGATTATCTGCTCAAAGATGGAATTGTCGTCCCGCTACAGGAATCGATCACGGGCAACGCTCGCTCCCCACTGCTGGTCCTGCTCGGTGCAGTGGGATTTCTGCTGCTGGTGGCATGTGCGAACGTGGCAAATTTGCTGCTGGCACAAGTGTCGGTGAGAGAGCGCGAGCTCGCCATTCGCAGCGCGCTCGGTGCGGCGCGCGGACGGCTGATCCGTCAATTCCTCACCGAAGCATTCCTGCTTTCGCTCGTGGGTGGCGGCCTTGGCGTACTGGGAGCGCTCGGGGCCGTGGCGGGATTAGTTGTGCTGGCGCCGGCGAGTCTGCCGCGGCTGGACAGCGTCTCGATCAGTGTTTCAGTGCTTGTGTTTGCGTTCCTCCTTGCGACAGCGATCGCCGCCGGCCTCGGAGCGTTTACCGCCGCACGCGCGACTTCCGGGGACCTGCGTGAGGGCCTCGTGGAGGGTGGGCGCGGACAAGCGGGTTCGCAAGGCAGCCAGCGCGTTGGCCGGGTAATCGTGGCGGCGCAGATTGCCATCACATTGGTTCTCGTGGTCGGAGCGGGATTATTCGGGCGCAGCCTGATGAAAGTGCTCGAAGTGGATCCCGGCTTCCGCGTGGACAAAATTGTCACGATGGACGTCTCGCTTCCGTGGGTGGACGATCCCAAAGCAAAAGCAGGTCAGGCAATTTTCTTTTCAAGCCTGATTGACCGGATCAAACAGATCCCGGGAGTGCGCAAGGTTGGCGCGACTAGCGGACTGCCGATGGATGGCGGCCTCCCCGATGGAATGTTTCTACTCGTGACGCAGAATGAGATCCCGAAGACCACGGATAGTCTTGGTGCGCTGTTCCAGCAAAGAGAGCGCCTTGGCAATGCGGACTTCTGCGTTGCCACGGACGGATACTTCCAGGTTCTCGGAATTCCGCTGATTCGAGGGCGAATCTTTGACGAGCGTGACGGCGCGAATTCTCCGCACGTTGCCGTGATCAGCGAATCGTTGGCGCACGACCGGTGGCCAGGTCAGGACCCGATCGGCCACACGATTGAGTTTGGAAACATGGATGGCGACTTGCGTTTGCTGACCATCGTCGGGATCGTGGGGGACACTCACGAATATGGCCTCGATGTGCCGCCGCGTCCCACTGTTTACGTGAATTTGTTCCAGCGGCCGCGCCCGGCGATCACTTTGACGATGCTGAGCGATGCCGACACGCGGTTGCTCGCTTCGGCAGCGCGAGGAATTCTGCAGGACCTCAACCCTGAGATTCCGGCGAGGTTCCGGACGTTTTCGCAAGTGTATTCCGCTTCGTTGGGCTCGCGGAGATTCAACGTCATTCTCATCGGATTCTTCGGAATCACCGCGCTGCTGCTCGCAACGATAGGGGTGTTCGGCGTGATGGCCTATTCGGTCAGCCGCCGCACGCGGGAAATTGGCGTGCGTGTCGCTCTCGGGGCGGCCAGCGGCGACGTTCTGAGGATGATCTTGGGCCAGGGATTGCGCACGATCTTCATTGGAGTGGCGCTTGGGATTGCCGGTTCGCTGGCCCTGACGCGCACCGTGGAGTCGCTGCTCTTTGGCGTGACTGCCACCGATCCGCTGACCTTCGGCGGTGTGACTCTGCTCCTCGTGGGGGCAGCGCTGCTGGCTTGCTACATTCCGGCGCGGCGGGCAACGAAAGTAGACCCAATGGTTGCGTTGCGCTACGAGTAGGCGCGCTCCCGATGATTGATGACTATGGAAGGATTCCGGCTTGGATGCCCGAACGGCTTGTTGCTTATGGAGTTCCCGTTCTCAGGCCTGCACAACCGCTGACGCCCGCGCCCACTCTTACGACGCCGCCCGTCGTGCCTCCCGCTCCATTTCCGCAGCCTGTCGCATGAGGAGATCGCGCAACGACACTACTCCTTTCAGCTCCTTGCCGTCGACAATCGGCAAGTGCCGAAACCCGAACTCGCGCATGATGAATAGACACTCTTCAATGCTCTCCTCGGCCGCAACCGCGCGCGGATTTGCCGTCATCACCTCGGCGACTCCCGTCGTGCCCGGCATGCGGCCCACGGCCACCACCCGGTTCATGATGTCGCGCTCGGAGACGATCCCCACCAGTTCCCCGTTGCGCAGTACCGGCAAGGCGCCGATGTTGTGTTCCATCATGAAGCGTGCAGCTTCCAGCACCGTGCGTCCTGCATCGATGGAGTAAATCTTACGGTCTTTCACGATGTCGCGGAGGGTCGTCATGGGATTAAGTCTCCATAGCCGGCGGCGAACGGGACCGGGAGTTGGCTAGCCCCCACGGCTAGCCTTTATGTGGCCAATACTCTATCACAGCCGCGGTACGGCAAAACCAGCACGCGGTCGGAGGGCTTTCCAAGCCAGACGGGCCGGGAGACGCGGCGTTTCACGCAGGAACAGCATCTCAAGGATGGTGGATGAGACGCTCCTCTTCTTCTCGGACTTCCAGCTCAACTCCAGGAATCTCCACGGGTATGAGTACCTTCTCTTCGCCTTCGGACGTGGCTCTGGATGAACGCACCGGCTTGGAATACTGCAGCAGAAGCAGGAAGGGCAACATGAACAGGAACACCGCGCCCATAACCCAGAATGCTTCCACAAATGCCAGCATGGCGGCGTGTTGTTGCACCATGCCATAGATTGCTCCCAAGGCTTTGCGTGAAGCCGCTACGCTGTCGGCGCCATGAGCATAGAAGTGCGCGCGCAGGCCCTGCAGGAATCTGGAAGCTTGCAGATTGCCAGCCGTGACGTTGGCGATGAGGTGGTTCTGATGGAGTTGGGCGCGCCGGGTTAGAAACGTCGTCATAATGGCGATGCCGAAGCTGCCACCGATATTGCGCATCAGATTGAAGATGCTGGTCGCGTTTCCCATCCTCTCCTGCGGGATATGGGACATAGCCAGCGCCATGAGTGGAATGAAAAGAAAACTGAGCGCGATTCCCTGAAATACCTGAGGCCACAAGATGTCCCAGAACCCTGCCTGCAGATTGAGCCCGGAGAGGTCGAACATCGTGATCGAACCAAGCACCAGCCCGAAGACGAGCAATCGCCGCGGGTCCGTCTTGGTGGTCAGGTGACCCGCCAGCGGGGTGAAGAGCAGGGCCCCGATGCCTCGAGGAGAAAGCGCCAGTCCCGAGTTGTAAGCGGGATAGCCCATGAGCGTTTGCAGATACAGAGGCAGCAACACCAGGCTGGCGTAAAGAACAAAGCCGAGCATGCTGATGAGAAATACGCCCGCACTGAAGGAGCGGTCCTTGAGCACGCGCAAATCAACCACAGGATGGTCGGTCATCAACTCGCGGATGACCAGAGAAACCAGGCCAACCACAACCAGGACAGCAAACGTGCAAATGTAGTCGGATGAAAACCAATCCTTCCGCTCACCGGTATCCAGCAAAACTTGCAGCGAGCCGATACCTAGCGCCAGAAATCCAATCCCCCATAGATCAATTCTGGCGCCAGTGCGTCGGATGTAAGGCGGATCGAATACAAACCGTTTCATGAGGAATAGGGACAGAAAGCCCACAGGCAGGTTGAGATAAAAGATCCAGCGCCAGGTGTAATTGTCGGTGATCCATCCGCCCAGGGTAGGCCCAAGAATCGGAGCGAGCAAAATGCCGATGCCGAAGGCTGCCATGGCATGACCATGTCGTTCCTTGGGAAAAGTCTCCAGGAGAATCGCCTGGGCCAGTGGCTGCAGTCCGCCGCCACTCAGGCCCTGCAGCACTCGAAAAACAATCAACTGGGGCAGCGAGGTGGCGAGGCCACAACAGAGGGAAGTCACGGTGAACCCAGTGACACAGGTAAGCAGGAGCCTTTTACGGCCCATGTAGTTGGCCAGCCATCCGGAAATCGGCAGCACAATCGCATTGGAGACCAGGTACGACGTAACCACCCACGTGCCTTCTTCGTTGGTGGAAGCCAGATTGCCGGCAATATGAGGAATGGAGACGTTGACGACCGTGGTGTCGAGAATTTCCATGAAGGTCGCCAGCATCACAGAGAATGTGACGACCCACGGGTTCACAGTACGATGTGCACCGGCAGCGTACACTCGAGCCTCGTCCGCTCCGCGGGAGAGTTTCGCCCTTAGTACTGTTTAACTATCCTGCGAAGGCCAAAGGACTGCCGTGACGCGCGTCACACAACGAGATGGTCGAGTTCCATCATGACAACTCAGGATAAGGTCGGAATGGGTCAAGACGAGAACTGGCGGTCCCGAAAGACCGCCAGGTAACTTGCCACTAGAATCGGAACTGCGGACCGAACGTCACTCGCAGGTTGTTGTGGGCCCCGTTCTTGAAGTAGATGTCGTCGCCGATCTCTGCGCGAAGCCCAAAGTGGCCCGCGAACGCTTCCACTCCCCCGGCCGGATATACCGCGAACGCCGTCGTGCCGTTGGCTAGACCCACAGCACTGGTGAAACCGGCGGTGGCGTTCTGGTTGCTGATACTGAAATTGTCGAATCCGACTTTGCCCGTCACGAACAAGCGCAATGGCCCCGATCCGGTCTGCAATTTCGGACCAAAGAGCCCATGTAGCGTGCGGAAGTCCGTGTTCACCAATTCGGTGGTGACCCCGTTGGTGAATGTCCGGGTGAAGCTCCTCTTGAAGTCGTAGGCCATCTCTGCTTCCAGTTGGATGCTGGGTCGAATATTGATCGCGGCCCGGCCTCCCAGCCCGGCGAAATTTCGGGTGGGCGAGGCATCATTGAGCCGGAAGTAGTCCGCAAAAGCGCCGACCTCGATGTGGTCGGAACTCTGCGCCATCACGACAGGCGCCGCAGCAAAGAACAGCGCAGTTACGATGAGTCCCAGATAACGATTCATGGTGGTTTCTCCCTGTTGGTTTCGATGCGCACACTTCTCCCCGAGCGCAGCGGCGATGGAACGGAGCTGGTTCGGCAGAAGTGATGAGTTGGATGAGCCCGGCTGCCGCTGGGTTGGCTCTCAGCGGGAAGGTCTTAATCCTTTTGAGAGCATGACCGCAATCTCCATAAAACACCGAATGGCGCGGAGTTCAGCGAATCCGCGCCATGTCTCTACAGATGAAACCGCTGTCTACTGCAAATGATTTAGATGCGGCGTGGCGGCGTCTGCCGTGCTGGCGTCAGTCCTCGGCGTCATCGACACCACTGTGTACTCCCGCTCTTTTTCATCGAGATCTTCCACCCGCAGGATCATCTTGTCTTTCTGTAGCCGGAACTGCGCCTGCCCCCCTGGGGGCAGAAGCACCGGATGCTTCACGTCCCGTGGACGAATGCGGTAGTTCACGTTCTCCGCCTGCAGCACGTACTCCTGACAAAGAACTTCTTGCGTCTTCTTGTGCCCGGAGTCGGTGCCCAGCATTTCACCGGCGAGACTCTGGCCGTCTTTTTCATCCACGCCACAGGCCACCGAGTCCATCTGCAACACCTTCCCGCGCTGATAGGTCTTGGGCTCCCTGGCATAGGCCACGGAAGCGAGCACCAGAACACACAAGAACAGTTTGAAACGCATGTTGAATCTCCCCAGCAAGTAGATACGAATCACAAGCAGACCGCCCAAATTGTGCGGTCGCTGGCTGATGGACTATTTTTCTATGTGATAGGGAAGGAAAACAGGTCACGCCGGTAACTGTCCTGAGGTAACTCCCGCGACTCGCACGTTTTCACCGTGTGCCTGAGGCACCAGAACCGGGATGACTTGAAAGGGAGCGGCTTCCAGCCGCTCCGTAAGGGGACGCTTCGAACGTGGCTCGAGCCGCTGCGGGTCGAGCCGGTCGTTGGTCAAGCCTTCACCAACTCTTCCAGAGTTTCAAAGAACGCCGGATAGGAAATCGCCGCAGATTCCGCTCCTCGGATCAACGTCTCCCCCCGGGCTCGCAGCGCGGCTACCGCAAACGCCATCGCGATCCGATGATCCCCGAACGAATCGAGTTCTGCCCCGCGCAGAGCCTGTCCACCGGGAATCTTCAATCCATCTTCGCGCTCTTCCACCTGCGCACCCATGCGCCGCAGATTCGTAGCGACGGCCGCGATACGATCGGATTCCTTCACCCTCAATTCCCTGGCGTCCCGCACCTCGATTCCCTGCTCCGTGTAAGGTGCGATGGCCGCGAGCACGGGAATTTCATCAATAAGAGCCGCCGAATCCGCTCCAGCAATCGTCACGCCTTTCAACTTTGCTCCCTCCACTTGCAGGCTGCCGACCATTTCGCCGTGGATCTCCTCAAGCTGGACAACCGAAATATGCAACCCCATTTGCATCAGCACATCGAGCAGGCGCGCCCGCGTCGGATTCATCAGCAGGTTGGGGAGCGTCAACTGGGACCCGGGAAACATTGCCGCCGCACAAAGGAAGAACGCAGCGCTCGAAAGATCCCCCGGGATGCGCGCAGCCATGCCACGCAGCCTCTGGCCACCGCGAATGCGCACCTGATTTCCCTGCCGCTGGAGTTGCGCCCCGAAAGCCCGCAGCGCCACCTCACCGTGATCGCGCGTGCGCAGCGGCTCTTCGACCCGCGTCTCGCCCTCCGCCAGCAGGCCGGCAAAGAGCAGACACGTTTTCACCTGCGCGCTGGCCACCGGCATCTTGTAGTCGATCGCTTTCAGTCCCGCGCCCGTAATGCGCAGCGGCGGCTTCCCACCCTGTGATTCAATCTGCGCACCCATCGCGGTGAGCGGCTTGATGACCCGCTCCATGGGACGCCGGGAGAGCGACTCGTCGCCCACCATCTCGCTGATGAATTTCTGCCCGGCAACAATGCCGCTCAACATCCGCATGGTCGAGCCCGAGTTCCCGCAGTCGAGCGGTCGCGCGGGAGCTCCCAATACGAGCCCGCGCCCCTGCACCTCGATCACATTGTCTTTCCGCTGCCACTCCACTCCGAGGGAACGCATGCATTCCAGAGTGCTGGCGCAATCCGCCCCAGTCGAGTAGTTCTCCAGCCGCGAGGGCCCTTCCGCGATCCCCGCCAGCATCGCGTAACGGTGTGAAATGGACTTGTCCCCCGGCAGGCTCACACTGCCGCGGACATCGCGTGCCGGACGCACGATCGTGGCCGTCTCAGTTCTCATCTGAAATCAATATAAAGGATTTGGAAAAGCGAGAGATCACACCGGATTGTGCCAGCCGACTACTTTGAAAGAGAAGCGACCCACTGAAGCAGCCAAAAAAGCAATGTGGCTCCAGCACCGCACAAAGCCAGATAATGGCCTAGCGTGCCGCCGTCAACCCAGATGTACGCGTATACGGCAGTTAGAGCTGCGTAGATCGCCACTTTCTTTGGCTTCGTCAAGCTGCCCCGCCCTCCACTCAGGCCATGGCCCTGGCTTCCGCACTAGCTTCTTTCAGAATATTCGCCGGAACTTCTTTCACCGTCACGCCAAACTCAAACATCGGCGTCTCCGTACCCCGTCCCCAGCGCGCAACCTCCCAATGGGCACGCACGAACTTCACGTCCGGATGTCCGGTCAAATCAAGCAGCAGCGGACACTGCTCGCAATAGAACTTCTGCGGAAACGCAACGATCGCCTTCGCGCCCCAGGCCGCGCCGTCCGCCGATCCATAGATGCTCACATCGAGCGATTCTTGTTCGATGATCTTCGTGATGTCCAGAGTCAGAAGAAATACCGGGTTGGAAGCTCCGCTGAGGTCGACAGCCGAGCCGTCACCCTTACTGGTCGCAACAGTCTTTGAGGGCACTAGAACCGCATCAATCATGGCGACAGGATTGTACCAAAATGTCGCCGCGAAGCTGCACGCGAACCCGTAGCGATTGGCGCGGGGTCTTCAATCAACAATTAAAAATCATCAATCAACAATTGGTTCTCACTCGGTCGGGTGCGGTCCCGTGAAGTCATTGCAGCACGGCTTCTGCGTCGGCTTGAACTCCATCAGTTCCACCCGTGACAGATCCGGATCGAACACGTCCAGTTGCTACTTCCCGTCTTTGCCGATCTCGGCCGCTTCGTCGCCGTGTGCTTTCCAGCCGTGAGACTCCATGATCGCCTGCGCCTTCTTCATGTCGGCAACGCCCACGGAAATGTGGTTCATCACTCCTGTCAGCTGAAGATCCATATGCTCGGGCTGATTCAGCATGTATTCCAGCCAGTCCGTCCCGTCCGGTACCTGCATCGCCACCCAGTCGTCCGGCGTGCCGGCCTTGTCAGCTCCGTGCCAGTAGAGCCGGAATCCCAGAGTGTCGCGATAGAAGTGATCTTCCGCATCGCGGTGGTAAACCACGAAGCCGGTGTGGATCATGCGGCGCGAAACCGCCGAGGCCTCGGGCGTTGTGGCGTCTGTCTTGCCACGCTCCACAAACTCGATGGGATGCCCCTCCGGATCGTTCACCACAAAGCTCAGGCTGTGGTCGGATCGGCCCTGAATCTGAGAAGCTTTGAGTCCCTTGTCGGTCAAATATCGGCGCAGCGCGACGATGTTGTCCGTCGCAAAAGCCACGTGATCCATGCGGTCCGTCGCTTTCGGATCAGGCGCCGCACTGTAGCCCACCCACTGCGTCCCGATCATGTACCGCACCGTCCCACCCGGCTCAACCGCCGCCGTCGGAGCAAACCCCAGCAGCCCGCCATAGAGTTTCTTCACCCCATCTGGCTGAGTTGTGTAGAACGAGACGTGATCGATCCCGAGGATGTGCGGCCTCTCGGCCGGGTGGTTTTGCGAGTGAGCGAAAGCTGCAAGCGCAACGAATACCGCGGTTGCGAAGATTCTTTTCATGGCGTCCCCGATTCTAACCGAAGCACGCTGAGGCATCCGCTCGCGGCCGGCCACTGACCACTAATCACTGGCCACTGTTCCTAAGAACTGCCGCAGCAGCATCGTCACTCCTTGCGGCTGCTCCCAGGGCGAATAGTGTCCAGCCTTCGGAATCACGCGCATCTGGCTCCCGGCAATATGCTGGCGCATCAACTCCGCCTCGTTGACTCCGGTCAGAATGTCTTCGTCTCCAGTCACAAGCAGCGTCGGCACGTTGATGGTCTTCAACGTCTCCATCGAATCCGGACGCTCCGCCATTCCACGCTGCACCTGGGCGATGTCTTCCGCGGACATCTTGCGCATCATGCGCATCACGCCATCGACCAAGTCAGGCCGCGCCTCGCGCGTAGTCTTTCCCAGAAGGCGCGGAATCATGCTGTCGAAAAACGGCTCTGTGCCGCGCTCAAGCACATCCTTCGCCGCCTGCAGCCTCCCGTTTCGAGCTTCTGTCGAGTCCGCCGGCGCCTTCGTGTTGCACAGACCAAGCGCTGCTACACGCCCCCGGTACTTCCTCCAGAACTCGAACAGCGCATATCCGCCGATCGACACCCCAATCAGCGGCGCGCGCCCCACACCCGCGTCATCCATGACCCGCGCAACGTCGGCCGCATGCTTTTCCATCGTAGCCGGTCCATCCCCGATGCCGGATTCCCCGTGCCCACGCAGGTCGGGAAGCACGATGCGGTAGCGGCTCGACAGCGGCTTCGCCACCGGCATCCAGAACTCATGATGTGCAGGAAAAGGATGAAGAAGGACGACGGCAGGCCCGTCGCCGGCAACCCAGTAAGCAACCTCCGCGTCACCGCTCTTGATACGCTGGGAGGAGAGTTCCATCTCGCCGATTGAATCACACTCACGGCCGCTGAACTAGGGGGCTCAAAGAACCCTCGTCACGATCGGAGTGTCCCTGTCATCCAATCAGCGAGTCCCTGTCATCCCGAGCGAGGGATCTGGGTTTCTGCTTGTAGCACCGAGAAGTTGTGGTGCTAGCAAGACCCAGATCCCTCGCTCGCTCGGGATGACAACCAGAGCGTTCCGCCGACTATTGCTGATTCGGGACCTGTCGCGCGCCTAATGGAGCCGTCAACAGCAGCGGCTCTTCCGGCATGACAATCCAGCCGATGATGTAAGGAATGAGCCCGACCCCCGACATGAGAAACGCGATCAGCCAGATCACCCGCACCAGGGTCACGTCGATGTCAAAGTACTCCGCGAATCCAAGGCAGACGCCCGCAATCTTGCGACCTTGCCGCGGACGAACCAGCCGCTTACGCGCGACCGACGCCCCCACGCGAATCCCGCAATAGGCACAAACCGCCGCATCATCCTGAATCACTTTGCCGCAGTAGTTACAGTACATAGCTCTGCCTCTCTACCAGATACTACGTAATTGTAGAACGAAAGTTCCATCCAAGCGGGCATGGATCCGGGTCTGTAGCCTGGGACCCGACGCGATCCTATTCCCGGTACGCCTCATTGATGTGCTTCCGCGCCTCCTCCGCCAGGGGCGTGCCGCCGTTCTCCGCCAACACCGTCTGGTACTTCTTCATAGCAAGATCGCGTTTTTGCAGCAGATCATACATTTCCCCCGCAGCCAGATTCGCCTTCTGCCGCGTCTCCGAATCCGGGTCCGGAGCCTCGTTCACCAATTCATACGCGGCCGCCGCCCCGGTGTAATCCTTCTGGCTGCGCAAGAGCTCGCCCAACCCCCACGCCGCCGTCTCGTAGTGCAAATTGCCGTACTTGCCGTCCCGGCCCATCTGCCACACCCGACGGTAGCTCGCCGCAGCATCCTGCGTGTGGCCTGACGCCCGCAGCAGGTTCGCTTCCTCCAGCGGGAACAGGTAGTTCCTCGGGTATCGCGCCGCCAGATCATGCATAATGCCGCGCGCCTCGTCGAAATTGCGCTCGCGCCGCAGGAACAGGCTCAACACCACCTTCGCGTCGATGGTATTCTCTCCCGCCCCGTTCGCCACCTCGCGCAGGTACTGGAAGCCCTTCTCCTTCGACCCGCTCAGCCCGACCAATGCCACGGCAACTTTCACGCCCCAGGGCAAACTGCCCATCACGTAGTTGTGCGAGCCCACAACCAGCTTGGCATCCAGATAGTTCGGATTCAGTTCCAGCACACGTTCGTGGTCATGCCGCGCCCCCACGGCATTGCGCAGCGCCGAGAACCATGCCCGCTCGACCAGCGCCGTGTACAGGGCAAACTGCGCTCGGGTTACGCCTCGCGCATATAACGCGTCGACGTTGTTTGCATTCGCCTTGAGCTGTTCCTCCTCCAGGCTCTCTGCCCGAACCACCAGTTGCTTGATCCGCTCCTTCATCTTGGGGTCGGCCGGATGATGCGCCTGCCCAACGAAACTGTCGTTGGCGTACTCCCCCGTGTTCATCGCTCCCATCTTGTACAGCTCGTAGATCAGCACCGAAGTCAGGAGGTGGTTCACGGCAGACGTATCGTTCGGGCGCTTCTCCAGGATCTTCTCGAAATCCTGGAGAGCCCGGTCATACTCCATGTTGTAGAAATGGTCAAAAGCAGAGTCGACGGCCGGATCGTGCGCTGCCCCTGGTAAGTCGGATGCGAGACGTATCTGCGCCGCTGCGCATCCGACAATACTGAACGCTGCAACCAATCCCAACAGGATGACAACGGGTCTTACGGGAGTCATTTTTCGATGCCTGGTCACGGGCTACTCTGCCTCAGTCTAGCAGGCTGGAAAGTGCTCATTTGTTCACCACAGAGCCATCAGTACCTGAACCAAAACCGTCATCCGTTGCCCGCAACAATTCGACATGCATCCCCTTGGATGCGCCCTATAATCTGCGCAGCCACAGACTAATGCAGGCGGCGGGAACGCTTGCCGTCTGTACTTGGTCCGCCGAATGGAGCTCGGCGGACCCTAGCATTCAAAGTGAGGAGGCTGTTCTGTTCGGGGAGCGTTCCTGTCCGCATCCTGCAACTGTTTTGTTTTGACTGTGCTTGGGGTTCTTGGGGCTTTCGTAACCGGCGCATCTTTACTCGACGTTCAGCGTAATTATTGCGCTGGTGTGGCGGGCGAGACTTATGCGATAGCTCGCAACCACATGAGCTGCAGAGACTTAGGTCGGCCCGGTTTTTGGCTGTCGGCTTGCCCTTGCACTTGATCGAGTTTGCTCAGGCTTACCTATGGCTGAAGTCATTCATGACCCGCAACAGGAGTTCTGGCGCCCGGCAATGGCCCTAGAAGACGCGCCCGAGGTCGTAAGTCCGGCTGCTCCGGCCACCCTCGCCGAGGCGTGTTCGCGTTGCGGTACCGAGTTCATGATCGGCTCCCGCTTTTGCCACACTTGTGGAGCCCACCGGCCGGAGAAGAACGCCGTTGTCACGACTTCTGCAGGAAGAGCCACCCGCGACTTTGTCGCCGGTGCGTTTTCCTGGCTGCAGTCTGCCGTCGTTGAGGTCTATAAGCGCCTCAAGTTCCCTGCCTGGCTTCGTTACCTGCACTTCCATGAAATCAAGAACTGGATCGGATTGCCCACGCCCTCGCTGGTTGCTTTCATGATTGGCTTGGGATGTATTGTCGGAGCGGTGGGAGTCAGTCTCTTTTACAGGGCCTCGAACCTTGCGGAGTTCCAAGCCATCCAGATGTGGCGGATCGAGTGGCTGCTGGCCGCGACCGCTTCATTCGTTGCAGGAATCCTGCTTAAGAGACCGTCCAGCAACGATCCCGACTGAAGCCGGCTTTTCTCTCTAAGCTAAAGCTTGATGGCGATTCGAATCTTTCCCTACGATTCGCTGCCTGATCCCGTCGCCCGCCTCTGCTGCCCCATGCGATAGAGGTGGTGCACCGGCCCGGTACCCCGACCCAAATCGTGACCGTAGGAAATAGCCGCCGTAACGTACGTTTTGGCCAGAAGCGCCGCCTCCGCCAGCCCCCGGTCGAGTGCCAGGTGACAGGCCATGGCCGTCGCGAACGCGCACCCGGTTCCATGCGTAGAATTCGAACGTTGCCGCTCCGCCTTGAACACTTCCTGCTGCACTCCACGTTTGCTCGTGAAGCTCAACAAATCGATGGCTTTGTCCAGGTGTCCGCCCGTAATAACTACGGCAGGAGCGCCCATCTCATGCAGCTTCGCGGCGGCGAGCTTCATTTCCTCCAGCCCCGCCACCGTCAGTCCCGTGATCGCGGCGGCCTCATCGACATTCGGTGTAATTACATCCGCGAGCGGGATCAGTTTCTCGATTAGCAGCTTTATCCCCGGACCATCCAGCAGAGCTGCCCCTGACGACGACTTCAGAACGGGGTCCAGTACAACGTTCGATATCTTTGCCTTCGGGCGACGGCTGGTAAGAAAATCTGCCACCGCCTTGGCCACCTTCCCCGATCCCAGCATTCCTATATGGACCGCGGCGATCTCAATATCGGCGCTTAGCTCCTCCAAGGTCTCAGTTACCAGCTCAGGATCGGTTGGTTGCACCCTCCGCACTCCGGCTGTCGACTGCACCGTCATCGCCGTGATGCAGGCCACCCCATAGCAGCCATGGGCGGCAATGGTCTTAATGTCCGCCGTGACCCCTGCCCCCGACGAGGGGTCGAACCCCGCAATCGTCAACACTACTGGAGGTTTCTCAGCCACTGCTAACCCTTTGGGGGCACTCGCGCGATCTGCGCCCAACCCCACACCATCGGCGGCGAAAGTCCCAACCCACTGATACTGGAAAAAAATCTTCGTCTCGCTTCTGGAGACTACACCTGTAAATACATGATTCCACACGGCTTGTCGAGGATGTATTTCTAACTTACTGATTCCATTCAACTTGTAAATTCTACCCGCCACTCTCCGATGGGCTATTTACTGAAAAGTACATACGTAAACACGCTGTTCTAAACACCATTGCCCCCATCTAGCTAAATTACCAATGGGTTACGTAAGACATCCATTACTAGGAGATCATACATTCCCTTTCGATTCCCCGTTGACAGGGAGTTTGGCATGCCGATAGCATTTCACAATCAGTTGAAACGCCTGCCTAGGCTAGGACACTTTTGAGATGCGAGGAGAACTGAATGCGACGACGTTTAGCTCAGGGGGTGGCGATTGCCTTTTTAATCGTCAGCCTGGGAGCAGCTCAGGGCCCGAACAACTCGGAGGCGACACCAGCTCCAAGTAATTCAGCCCAAAACAAGCCGAAAGTCCAAAAACAGCCCGGGAAGTCCCAGCCGTATCAAATTGGGACAGCTTCCTGGTATGGCGAGTATTTTGACGGAAAACCGACCGCCAGCGGCGAACCCTACGATATGTACGACATGACCGCCGCCCACCTGACGCTTCCTCTGGGAAGCTACGTGAAGGTGACCAATCTGCGGAATGGCCGTGCCGTGGTCGTCCGGGTCAATGACCGCGGGCCGATCATCCCAGGACGAATTATCGACCTGTCCTACGGGGCTGCTGCGGCGTTAGGCTACGACAAGCGCGGACTCCAGCGCGTCCGCCTGGACGTGGTGAGGCCGACTCACCAAAAGCCGGCTTACCAGACCGTCGCTTATAACCGCCCGATTGTAGAAATCCCCTAAATCGGGTAGCGTAACTCCCTCGAAAACCTTACACTGAGTGGGATGCCTGCGACTCTGTCCGACCGCATCCCACTCGGTCGCGTCACTGATCCGCGCCAGCGGCTCATCGTCGCATTAGATGTGTCCACCGCCGCAGCCGCCCAGAAGATCGTGGCCACCATCGGGGACTCCGCACTCACCTACAAGGTCGGCATGCAGCTCTACACCGCCGAGGGACCGCAAGTCGTGCGCGACCTGATCGCCTCCGGGCGCCGCGTGTTTCTGGATCTGAAGTACCACGACATTCCCAACACGGTCGGTGCTGCCGTGCGCGAAGCCGCCCAACTCGGCGTCAGCATGCTTACCGTGCATGCCTCCGGCGGCGGAAAGATGCTGCAGGCAGCCGTCGATGCCGCCCGCGCGGGATTGATGATCCTCGCCGTCACCGTGCTCACCAGCATGGACGAGCATGACCTGGAAAATGTCGGAGTGCGCGGCAAGGTGGTTGACAGTGTGATCCGCCTGGCTACCATTGCCCTCGCCAATGGCTGTCACGGTGTAGTAGCTTCCGCGCGCGAGGCTTCGACCCTCCGCGCCGAACTCGGAGATCAGTTCGTGATCGTAACCCCCGGCGTCCGCCCCGCGGGAAGCGGCCACGGGGATCAGGTCCGCGTGGTCACCCCCGCCGAAGCAGTCGCCTCCGGCGCCAGCTACATCGTCGTCGGCCGCCCCATCACCGAAGCCCCAGACCCGGCGGCAGAAGCCAGAGCCATCCTGGGCCAGATCAGCTTGTGACCGGGTTAGTTTAAATAGATGGTCTTGGGAAGGGCACGGCTTCCAAGAGCCTGCCCTGAGCGAGCGTAGCGAGTCGAAGGGTGCCGCCCAAGGCCAGCGAAGACGAGCGTTAGAACTTGGGGGATAGCCGAATTCGAGGCCAATGAGAGCCGATCTCGCGGCGAAGAGATAGAACGGGATAGCAAATTCCAGCCCCGAAGGGGCAGCATTTTATAGCCCGGCACGCAAGTGCCGGGTAAGAGTGGGAGAGAGCGCGAGTCCCGCAGGGACGGCACAAGTTCTCACGCACGCTCTTTAGCCCCTAAGGGGCTTCACCTTCCTTCAGAACCAAACCAACTCAGTTCTAGCGATGACGCGCGTTGTCCAATGTGGGTAGTACTATGGTAGTATTATCGTAGTATGAAAGAGAAGACTTCCATCACACTTTCCCGCGATGTCCTCACCGGAATCGATCGCCTCGCCGGATCGAAGCATTCCCGCTCCGCCTTCATCGAAGCCGTCTTGCGTCAGTATTTGAAGGAGCGCGCTCGGGCGCAAAGAGACGCCCGTGAACTGGAAATCATCAATCGCAATGCAGACAAGCTGAATTCCGAGGCCGAAGACGTGCTTCGCTACCAAGCTCCTGAAGACTAGCAAGGCCATGCCATGAAACGAGGGGACATCTACCGCGTTCATCGGCCCGGCGACGATCCCAAGCAGCACCGCTGCTTCGCGGTTGTGAGCCGTCAGGCACTGATTGAATCCCGATTCTCCACCGTGGTCTGTGCGCCCATCTTTACCCTTGGCCAGGCGCTGGCAAGCCAGGTCGCCATTGGTCCGGACGAGGGCATGAAGCACGAGAGTTGGATCAAGTGTGACAATCTGGCGAGTGTGCGGAAGGCCGAGCTTACCCAGTTCGTCGGATCCCTCTCCCGTTCCAAACTCGCCGACCTGGACGACGCCTTGAAAGTCGCACTGGGAGTCGAATAAGACGCAGTTGTCCCTATCAAAAGAAAAGCCGGAGCAAAGTTAGGACCTGCCCCACTGCACTCCGGCCACGGGAAACCAGAAACTCGAAACTGGAAACTTCTTCCCCTACAGCTTCTCGAAAAACTCACACGCCGAGCACGAGATGTAAATCCCGCCCGGAACGCCACGTTCGCGGTCCTTTACCCGCTTCACGATCCGTGTCGTCTTGCCGCACTTCGGACAGTCCGTGCTCTTGGTCGTATCCATGATCTTCTTGCGGTCCGCTGTTTTTGCAATCTTCGCGCCTACTGCCATGGTTGATCTCCTGATCTTTTTGAAATGATCTCTGCAATGTGTGCGCAGCGCAATCCGCAACAACCCCTGCGGCTGATTGTGGATGGGACGTCTCCGAAACTTATTCGGGACTACAAGGAATCCACTCGGGAAGACCGTCTGGCTGCGTCGCGTTTCGCTTCCGTCGTTTCCGATTTTACAGTATGGTCGTGCCGCCTGTCTCGCGCGGCCACATTCCCGGCCATGAGGAGTCCCATGACTGAGGTCGGCCGACTGCTTCCAGCCTGAATTTCGCCATCAAGTTACAATGTCGCTGTGGTGAACGCATGATCACAGCACACGTCAATGAAATGGGGATTGTCATGCGTTTTGACACCGTGGCCGACAATCTCTCTCCCAAAGCATGGGAAACGCTGTTGGACGAGTTAAAGTCTCACTACATCCCAAGTTTCTATCAACATGAGAAACGGATGCACGTGGATTTTGGTGGCGTCAAGGACGGCGTGCCAGGGTTGATGCGAGCTGTAATCTATTTCACACCCAACACGGTGACGTTGGATGAGGCCATAACCATTCTCAAAAAACGAAACATCGAAGTACTTGATGTTCGGGAGAATTCATCTGGCCTATGACAGAATTCTTCCAAGCGCTGAAGGATGCGTTCCCGCCGCTCGCTCATCACCCCGTTTTGATGGCCAGGGTGCTCATACTCTTACTGGTACTGGTTGCCCTATACAGCCCAAAGGAACTGCGGAGGCGAATCTGCCATTTTCTATGCTCGAAACTAAACGAACAGATTTTCGCCACGACTCGCTGGTTATTTTTCTATAAGAATTCTCAGATGGTTAGTAATTGGAAACATTACACATCAGAGAGCTCCGGAAAGACTGGGGACGATGTGCTCTGGACATTGGTCCATTGGCCGAGTCTTAAGCCCAAAGACTCCTTCAAAGTGACAGGGGCTGTTGGAATGCTAAGTGGCATTCATGATAGCGAAGCAAAGTTATATGCCCGTTGGGATATCGTTCACAACCCAGACTCTTGCATCGGTCCTGTCCCCGCTCGGGGACTAGTAAGCAAACTGCGCCGCGCTGCAGCCAAAACACTCCACATCTTGGGAACGATCTGAAGCTGGGTACTTCGTCCCCCGTTGACCCCACTCCCTCGCCCCTGCTACCGTCATATGTTTGCCCACCGGCACGCGCCCGATCCTGCGGGCGGCAAACCTCGTTTCGCTCTGCTTCGCTGGATAACGTTCGCAGTATTTTGGGGACCAGTTCATAACTCACGGAGACGCATCATGCCTGCCATCAAATTCCGCGGTGTCGATTTCATCCAGTACGATTCCCTGCTCACCGACGAAGAGCGCCTCGTCCGCGACACCACGCGCCAGTTCATCGAAGACAACCTCATCCCCATCATCGAGGAGTGCAACCGCGCCGGACGCTTCCCGCGCGAACTGGTCAAGCCCATGGCTGACCTCGGTTTCTTCGGCGCCTCGCTCAAAGGCTATGGCTGCGCCGGCATGGGCAACGTCGAGTACGGACTGATGACGCAGGAACTCGAGCGCGGAGATTCCGGCGTCCGCAGCTTCGTCAGCGTGCAGTCCGGCCTTGTGATGTATCCCATCTACGAATTCGGCAGCGACGAGCAGAAAGACAAATGGCTGCCCGCGATGCAGAAGGGCGAAAAGCTCGGCTGCTTCGGCCTCACCGAACCAGACTTCGGCTCCAACCCCGGCGGCATGCGCACCCGTGCGAAGAAAGTCGGCAACGAATACATCCTCAACGGCGAGAAGATGTGGATCACTTCCGGCACCATCGCCGACGTCGCCGTGATCTGGGCCAAGGTCGAGAACGAAGATGACCGCATTCGCGGATTCCTGGTCGAGACCGACCGCCCCGGCTTCAAGGCCGACGACATTCACGGCAAGTGGTCCCTGCGCGCCTCAGTCACGTCAGGCTTGTCGTTGCAGGATGTTCACATCCCCGAATCGAATCTGCTGCCGAAAACCGGCGGCCTGAAGTCTCCCCTGATGTGCCTGAACCAGGCCCGCTACGGCATCGCATGGGGCGCGGTCGGCGCGGCCATGTCGTGCTACGACACCGCCCTGCAGTATTCGCTCGTGCGCAAGCAGTGGCGCGACCAGCCTATCGCCTCGCACCAACTCGTGCAGGACAAGCTCACCTGGATGATCAGCGAAATCACCAAAGCCCAACTGCTCGTGCTGCAAGTCGGCCGCCTCAAAGACGCCGGTAAAGTCGAGCACCAACACATCTCGATGGCCAAGCGCAACAACGTCTGGATGGCTCTCGAATGCGCCCGCCTTTCCCGCGACATCCTCGGTGCCAACGGCGTCGCCGACGACTATCCCATCATGCGCCACATGATGAACCTGGAATCGGTCAAAACCTACGAAGGTACGCACGACGTTCACTCGCTGATCATCGGGCAAAGTGTGACGGGAATTGATGCGTTCTAGGCCCGCATTGCGGCAGGCCAAGCGGAGACGGTCTTATTGCGTGCGTGTTTTAGCGCACCTCTCGTCGCGCAAACGCGGTATGTCTTGCTCACCAGAAACCACGCGCCGCCTAATGTTCTGTTTTTGTAACACCCTGAAAACCCGCTACGGACAAGCAGTTCCAGCGACTCCCACGCCTGGATGTTCTCCGACATAGGCAATGCCGTGGGGCGCACACGTTCAGAATGCCAGCAATCGCAGGACTTCTTTCCAGATTTGTAACACCGTTGATTTCGCCTCGATCATTCCCGCCCTGTAAGGTACCTTTACTGCCCATCGAGGGCTAGGAGCCTTCTCCCCAAAGGCAGCATCCTTGTCCTTCGCAATGGTCTTCGGGGTACCACCACAGGAAAGTCGGCGACCGGCACAGCCCTCCGGGTTCGTGCGGTCCGGGTCCGGATAAGAAACATTCCGTTCCAGCCAATACCAGCGCTGGATCGAGACTAGTCCACAAGGAGTTTCGTATGGGCACCCTCCAGACGTTGATATCCCTGGTTGTATTGATCTTTGTGTTGAGCGTGATTGTCCAGGCAGTGCAGGACGTCCTCAAATCGTTTCTGGATACGAAGGCGAGCACACTCGAGGGCATCATCAACCAGTTCATGGGCAAACATCTGAACCTGTCCCAGGTGCAAGATGCCCTTAAAGAACGGGGATTGGACATCACCGCCCTCGACCACTTCAACAAAGATGAGTTTCGCACCTTGCTGGACGGTATTGCGTTCGACGGTACCCAGCTGCAGGGAATTGTTGCCAAGGGGCAAGCCACACTGGAGGAAGCAAAGGACCACATCGCAGCTGCCTACGAGGGAGCGCGAGCCAAGTTTCGAAAGACCTATGCCCTAAAGAACAAAAAATTCGCGGTCGTCATCAGCTTTGTGGTCGTGCTCGCCCTGAACGCCAGCGTGATCCGGCTCTACGAGATCCTATCGGCCAATCAAAGCATGTCGCAGGCGATTTCCGGGACAGCTTCCACCATGCTCAACGCCAAACCGTCCGACAAGAACAGCAGCGACGCATCCCAGCAGCCCGATCTCGCTGATGTCTATGCCCGAAACCGCACGATGATCGAGAGCGATTTGCAGAAATATCCGATCCTGCTCCGAACCGGAAAGTATCCCGAAGACTTTCGGGAGGAGGCTGTGAATGAGGTAATCGGATTGATCGTGATGGCCCTGCTCGTCTCGCTGGGCGCCCCCTTCTGGAACGACGTCCTCAAGGGAATGACCGGCGTCAACAACGCATTGAACACGGGCGGGAAGAAAAGCTCGTAGATCAAAGGCGGCTGAAAACGTGGGGAAATCGTAGATGGCCACGCAGGAAGTGTGTGAGTTAAGAAACCAAGATTCCACTTATCTAACTTAATCGAAGGACGACAACCATGGCCTGTGCGCTTGATGTGACGGGAAACGAACCTACCGCAAAAAAGGGGGCGACAGTAACACTGAAGGTGATTGGTGCGAACACCACGCTACGACAGGCCTCGGTGAATCAGACCAACGTTTCCGCAAATATCGACGCCACTCGAAAGAGCGTTTTTTTTGACCTGGCCGATGGCAGGAACAAAGTCGTCCTGACGTTTTTCCCGCCTCCGGCACCTGAAACCTTGGACATTGTGGAAGACTGTGGCGACGGAACGACACAGCCCGTACTCTCCTTTGGTATCAGCATTCACGCGGAAGCAACTTTCGACATCATCGCCAGCTAGGAGACACGATGCGGAACACTCTTCACAGCGCCACTGTGGCGACGACCCTTATCCTAATTAGCCTTCAAGCCGCGTCTGCTCAGGCTCCGGCTCAGTTTGAATGCGCGAAGGAACAGGATCCATTCTTCTCCTACTGCGAGGATGTGAATGGCTTCTTGTCCGATGCTGCCGCCAACAAGAACGCTGCGGGAAAAATCGACCGCGCGAACCCGCAGGTCAGAAGGCACTTCCGAGCATTTTGGAAGGTGTACAGCGATCCAACACGATTCACAGCCCTTCTTGCTTCCAACATCGCTTTCAAGAACGCACTCAGCTCAGTTGTCAGTTCATTGCCTAGCTCTCCCAGTGACTCCGCGGTCAGTAGGGCCGCTATTTCAGGCGTGAACCAGAACAGACTGGATAAACAAAGCGGAGCCGGGAGCAATGCAAGCGGCACGACTTCCCTAGTCGAAAAGGCAGGGACGGCAGCCATTCTCGATTTTGCGCTTGAATCAGGAACACTCACTAGAACGGTCAATGGAAACACCGCGACGCTAAGCGGGAATGCTGACGGTCTCTGGCGGACACTGACAGGAAGGCAGGCCCTCTGCTTTGATTGCAAGGACAGCAAGGCCCTTGGAAGCAGAATACTCCGGGACATCAATCTATCGGCAGCATTCCTGATTGATCAGCAGAGCTCATCAGCCGCTACTACCGCTGGTCCAGCAAATTCCTCTACTCCCCCCTCGGTCACTAGTGTGGTCCTTCCCACACAGACAGGAAAGTTGGCAGGCTTTACAGCTCGATACCAGCTGTGGAATCCCTATGACCCTCACTCCGCCGCGTTCCTGTCAACTTGGCAGGAGACCGTTAAGGCTGCAGATGACGAGATTGACAAGGCCTCAAAAGAACTTCACGGAACTGTGGTGCAACTCGTCAACGAGAACAGACTGGACCAGGATGATCAGTTTCAAAGGGTCCTGCAAAGCTATTCAGATACCATTTTCGATGATGCCGATGCGGGAGACCTCGACAAGCTTCGGCGTGACCTCGTGGCAATGTATCAGACCACGATCGACACTTGGACTCGGGATGATCCAGAGTTCAATGCGAAGGTCGCAACCGTCAATCTGTCACTCGCGAAATACAAAGACCTTTGGCAACGGCTGCTGGAGAAAGCACAAGGGAAACCTTTACTCACACTGGAATACTCCTTCAATCGCCCGCCGAGCCAGCCCGAAACCCACGATGTCCGCTTCGTCTTCGGCTATACACCTCGCGGCGCCGTCGGACTTTTGTCCGTGAATGCCGCCTTGTCGTTCTATGGCGGGGCCATCCCTGCTGGAGCGAAGTACGGCCGCCTTCACGATGGTCAGGTGTCCGCCGAGTATGATCGACCGATCACGTTGAAAAACAATCCGAATCAAGCCACCTTCAGCCTCGCCGCTTATTGGCAATACCAGCCTGATCCCTCAGTCCTAAACATTACAGCTGGCAACCTCGCCCCTGGAACGAATATTGACCTGCCACAGAATGCACAGGTTCTTCTGGGAACCGCTGGCTCTCTGTGGGTCACGCAAGCAAAATTCACGATTAATGGAAAATCCGGAATCAAAATCCCGTTTGCGGTCAAGTGGGCCAACAAGACAGATCTGTTGAGTGGAAACAAGCTTGGGGCACAGGTGGGAATTAGCTACGACTTCTCCTCTTTGAGCAGCCTCTTCGGCGGGTCCAGCGGCCAATGAGCCAACTCGGGACAGCCACCAATGGTTGTCCCTGCCATGCTTCACCCGTAGATCTCCTCCAGCAGTTCATACGCCCGCCGCAGATGCGGGATCACAATACTTCCTCCCACCACCAGCGCCACATTCAGCGATTCTTCCTGCTCCACGCGGGTCACGCCCAGGCGGTAAGCCTGGATCGCGTGATAGTAGATGCAATCGTCGCAACGCAGACACGCCGAGGCCACCAGCCCCATCAGCTCTTTCGTCTTGGCCGGTAGCACACCTTCGAGATAGGTGTTGTGATCGATGTTGTAGAAGCGCTTCACCAGGAAGTTATTCGACTTGTCGACGTTGCCATTGAGCCGCGCCCGGGTCTCGATAAACCGCCGCGCGATCTCGCTCTTGTCCGCAACGTACTTCTCCGTGAAGAGATAGGTGGGTTCCTTGCGTTCGCTGGTCGCAGGACGTTCCGCAGTCGTCACCATAGTAGTCATGAGCAAATGGTAGCAGAAGCCCGTGAGTGTGGCGCGGGCGCCCTCGCCCGCGAAATGTGGCCAGAAAGTCAGCCCGCCGGAGGTGTCCTCCCCATACGAGCTAAGCAGCCGGTTTGTCTCGCCGTGGCGCGACCGCCAGGAATTCTTCGGCAAAGCGCCGCGCGTAACTCTCCAGCAGCGACTGCACCCGTTGCGAATCCGCCGATCGCATCCCGCAACTTCTCCGCCGTCAGCAGCAACACGCGGCACCCCTGCCGCTTGCATTCGCGCATGAACTCCTGCCCCTTCTCGTAGGTCGTGAGGCACAGGAATGTCAGTGGGCGCGCGTCAGCCATGGCGTTCATCTGTGTAGCAGGTCTGCGAGAATACCACGGTAGTGGTGGTCGGAAGACCAACGATTCCGATGGTCACCAACGACTCGGTGACGACCGACAGACCTCCGGGAAACTGGAAAGGGTGCTAACTTGGTTGCTCTGATAAACTTCGGACAAATGCCGGACGCAACGGAACGCCGTAAGAACATCGCTCCCTGGTTGGGACTGTTGTTAGCCATCGGCGGAATAGGCTGCAACGTCGCATTTTTTGTCAGGCCACCCTTGCAGGGAATGCTTCCGTGGCTGAGCTTGTTGTTCGCCGTCTTCGCGTTGATTTTTCTTGCCATCGGACTGAAGCGGGCGTTTGGCCAGCCGCAAGTCTATCGCGGCAAAGTGCTGAGCGTTGTGCTGACCGTTATTGCTGTGCTTCCCATCGGACTAACCGCGTTCGCCTTCGTTGCCGCCCGCAAGCTCCCCGACTCCACAGTCGCGCCACAAGTTGGCCAGAAGGTTCCAGACTTCACGCTTTCTGATGCTTCGGGGAAGCCTGTATCGCTCGACCAACTTCTCGCTCCTTCGTCCGGATCTTCTTCCGGACCCCGAGCTCCGGCTCCCAGGGCGGTCTTGCTGATTTTCTATCGTGGCTACTGGTGACCGTTCTGTAACCTCGAGTTGCGAGGCATTGAGAAACGGTTGGCCGATTTCCAGGCAGCCGGTGTGCGCCCGGTCGCGATCAGCGTCGACCCGCCCGAGGTCTCGCGCGATCTGGCCAACAAGGCCGGCTATACTTTCCCCATTCTCTCTGATCCTGACGCTTCGGTGATTCGCAGCTATCATCTGCTGCATCCGGGCGCGGGCGTTGACGGGCACGACATCGCACGACCAGCCGAATTTCTGGTCGATTCGTCCAAGATCGTGCGCTGGACCAACTTCACCGAAGACATTCGGGTGCGAGCCCGGGCCAATGAGATGCTGGCCGCAGCGCGACAACTGCGCTGAACGCGCGGGCGTGGCGCGCGAAACCAGTATCTCCCTTCTTGCCCGTGAGCGGCGTCTTCGGGTACACCACGCCTTCCCAACTTCTCCGGTATTGCGCTATAGTCTCAACCCGGCGCGTAACATCTTCATAACAACGCGCGGAGGTCCTATGTCCACGCAAACTCGTCCCGAAGGCAAGGCCCGCAGCTTTGGGGAAAACATCGAAAGCGATCTGGCGTCGCGATTTCTGCGCGTGGTGGAAGTAGCCGCGATCGCTTCGGCACACACCATGGGGCAGGGCGAGCGCAAGCTCTCAGACCAGGTTGCAACCGAGGCCATGCGGCAGACCATGGACTCGATCCCCATGCGCGGCACCATCGTCATCGGCGAGGGCGAACGCGATGAGGCGCCCATGCTTTATATCGGCGAGAAAGTCGGGGCTGAGTTTCCCGACGGTTCCGAGGTTCCGGAAGTCGACATCGCCGTCGATCCCCTCGAAGGCACCAACCTTTGCGCCACCGGCGCTCCAGGATCGATTACCGTGCTCGCCGCCTCCGAGCGCGGAGGCCTGCTCAACGCGCCCGACTGCTATATGGAAAAGATTGTTGTCGGCCCTTCCTGCAAGAACGCTGTTGAACTCGACGCGCCGGTTGCCGACAACCTGAAGAACATTGCGAAGAGACTGGAACGCGATGTCGAAGACCTGGTCGTGATCGTGCTTGATCGCCCGCGCCACGAAAAGCTGATTGCCGACATTCGCGCCGCCGGCGCCCGCATTCGCCTGATCGGCGACGGCGACCTTTCCGCCGGCATCGCCGCCGCCGTCATCGGCACCGGCGTGCACGCGGTTATGGGTTCCGGCGGTGCGCCCGAAGGCGTGATCACCGCCGCCGCCATCCGCTGCCTCAACGGCTACATGCTCGGACGCCTGGTCGTGAAGCCTGACCAGGAAGAACGCCTCGCCCGCATGGGCATCAAGGACAAGAATCGCATCTATGAAGCGGAAGACCTCGCCCCCGGCAAGCAGCTGATCTTCGCCGCCACCGGCGTCACCGACGGCGCGCTGCTGAAGGGCGTGCGCTTCTTCGGCGAAGGCACGCGCACGTCATCGGTGGTGATGGCCATGCGTACCAGCAAAGTCCGCTTCGTCGAAAGCATTCATCTGGATAAGGGGCCCGATGTGAAGGTACGCTTCTCCTAGCGGATTATAGAACGCAGGGCGCACCACGGACTCGTCACTGAAACTGCTTCTGCACCTCCGCCGGCACCTTGGGATCCGGCGGGAAATCGCGTGAGAAGCCTTGAAACAGAGCAGTAGCGTCTTCTGCGCGCCGGGTACCGTCGTGCACCACAATCTGGTGAGGGTGACCACCTTCGTAGCCAGTCCACAGCGAAACCCCGGCGTAGGCCCCGTCTCTGCGCAGGATGTAATAGATCATATCGACGAACTGCAGCTTCTTCATGTCATGGTTGTAATTGCGGACGATGCGCTGCAAGGCGTCCATCCCGGCCTCTTTCGGGGACATGCCGTGCCGCATGTTCTCGATGATGGTGTGCGCGCCTGCGACCTTGATGTTCTCTTCCCCGCTGCCAGTCGCCCCTGCCGATCCCACATCCTGATCGGTGTAGCATCCCGCTCCGATGATCGGCGAGTCGCCCACGCGGCCGGGTAGTTTATAGGCTAGACCGCTGGTCGTCGTACAGCCGGAGATCTCTCCCTTTTCATTTAGTGCCGAGCAATGAATCGTGCCTGTGGGCGGGAACAGAACTTTGTAAACGGCGTCGCGTCGCAGTTCTGGCACGATTCCCAGATTCGCCGCGTGCTTCTCCAGCCGCCGTACGCGTTCCTGCCACAACTCCGACTGCGGCTTGCCCTCAGGCTGCTCTTGTGGTGGCTGCCAGTGCGGATCCGCCAGTGCCGGCCCCCACCAGTCAGTGGTCGAGTGATACTCCTTCCACAACAGCCAGACCTTGCGCGAATGGTCGGTCAGCAGATTCTCCCGGGGAAAGCCCATCGCAACCGCAAAGCGTTCCGCACCCTCGCCCACCAGCATCACGTGGCCCGTCTGCTCCATTACCGCCTTCGCCACCAGCGAAACATTCTTGATGTTGCGCACGCCTCCGACCGATCCCGCGCGCCGCGTCGGCCCGTGCATGCAGCAGGAATCAAGTTCCACCACGCCTTCCTCGTTGGGCAGGCCGCCCAGGCCTACGCTCGTGTCCTTCGGATCGTCTTCCGGACCCTTCACCACTCGCAGCGCTGCATCGAGCGTGTCTCCGCCATTCTTCAGGAAGGCATAGGCATCGTCGATATAGTTGAACCCGTTGTGTGCCGTGATGATGATCGGCCGCTTGTACATATCGTTCGCGGAGGCGTGGCCCTGCGCGCCATTCCCATTGGGCGGCCCCGAAGCGGCGCCATGCGCTCCGATCCCGGTGGCCACAGCTCCCAGAACTGAAGTTCTGACGAAATCGCGGCGGGTAACGCTCATCGTTCCTCCTGGTATGCGGCAGGTCGAGAACAGCCGACGAAATGAAAGTAAGTGGATGTGGGAAACATGATCGCGACGAAGGCCGCCAGCATATCACGCGACGTGTCCGACCCTCACGAACTCACCTCGAACTTCCCCTTCGGCCCATTGATGCGGGCTCGGAGTTGGGGCCGTTCGCCGCGTTCCACGGGAACATCGATGCCCAGCCGCTGGAAGGTCCTCTCCAATCCGGCGGGATCGGGATCCGCGACCGCGAATCGCTCCAGGCGACACCCCGCGGGGGCATCCACGGAAGGATGGACGGAGTCTGCACTCCATTCGATGAAGAACGGAAGCAAGCCGTGACGGTCATCCGCGAGCACAAGGGATTTCCAACTCAGGACGCGCCCATCGGGCCGCGCACGAGAGCCGGGCCAGGGCCCCTGGGTGGCGATCCCGGCGTCGTGCAGTTTCTTCGCCAACGCCTCGATGTCACCCGGATGCGCCGCCCAACCGATGAGGCGGGGATTGCTCAACCCCTTGATGGTGGCGAGGGTCTGGGCAGCGAACGGTTGCGCCGAGTCTTGCTTGGGATCCGGAGCGATGATTTCCAGATAGTGCTGATCGCCCAGGGAGAGAAGCGCGTTCCGAGTACCACGCCCGGGATGGACTCCCCCAAAAGCAGCACGAATGCCGGTGTGCTCCTCGACAAAGGCGATACCTTGATCGAGGTCATTACAGCCAAGAAGGATGTGATCCAGCATGATGGGGAATTCACTCTCAGTCCAGGAAAGGGATGGCGCGAGAAGAGCGCCTGTAGTCACGGCGAGGAAAGTTCTCCGCGAAATCATTCCGACACCTCCCGCAACGAAGCGTCAAATTGTAGCGCGAACCGCCCGGGGCAGGGAATTTACGGAAGGACCGTCGCTTCCTCCTGTATTATCTATGGGTTAAGTCGACATGGAGACCAACACGAAGTCATCTGCAGGATTGGAAGATGGGGACCGAAGGTCAACGCTGCGGCGATCGCGCCTTAAATCGCCTGCAAACGCAAAGGTGTGGCATTCCACGCGCGGACCGAACCAGCCACGAACCGGTCGAGCAACGTTCGGGGCAACATCGCGAATTATAACTACGAGATATTATCTAATCAAATCAGCGGCTTGCCAACCTTCTCAGCCGGCCTGGATAGGCCGGCCGCTCGCTAACTGCTTGATTTGTCGAGGCTGACGAAATCGACCGGACGTTGGAGTTCTGCTCGGACCGGAAACGCAGCAGCGCGGCAATGTTCCCCACCTTGTCGAACTCCGGATCGCCCTTCACGTAAAACATTTCGATGTCGCGGCGGATCACCCAGGGCAGAATCGCCTCTCCCACATCGACCACTTCGTGGGTAGCTTTTCCGCAAACCGGGCAGTAGTTCACCAGGTGAGCATCCAGGTGGCCGCAACCCGAGCACTCCACCGCATGCGCCAGGAAGTTTTCACCGATCATCAGGGACTGCACTTCGCCGAGTTCCAGCGAGCGCAGCACCCGGCGCAGGCCCGTCACTCCACGCGCATTGCCGCGTGCCTGGTTCAGCGCCTGTGAGACCAGTTCGCGGCAGCGGCGTTCCTGCCACTCCTTCACGATGCGCTCGGACTGGCTGCGCATCTCGTCTTTGCTGACGCGCACCAGGTCCGCGCTGAAGTGCCCGAGAAGAGCCTGGCTCACATAGGGATGCAGCTGTGGCTCGAGTTGGGAGCGATGAATATCCTGCGAGCCAAGAATCCACTTCTCGAACACGCCCTTGTCGAGCGCATTTTTCAGAGCCTCAGCGACGTTCTTGAAGTGGTGCAGGGCTTCGTCTTCGACCCGGCGTTGTGCGTGACCGGCGTCGTATCCGGCGAAGCCGTCGCTGCGGCCACGTCGCGGAAGCGGGTGGAACAGGTCCTCCCACTCGGTCCACTCGCCCAGACGCAGTTCGAAAAGGCGGGCCCGGTGACGGTCCACGAGAGCCACCCCCAGACGCGGCAAGGCGCCCAGCATGTGCGCCAGTGGCTTGAGGTGGAAATGACGGCCAACAAAAAGCCGGGTCCCCGGCAACTGGGGAGGGAGTTCGTATTCCCGCCAGAAATTCTGGGCGGAGCAGGCAAACACCGCTCTCCCGTGCGTGCCGTTGCTGCGCAGTTCGCTCGAGAGCTGCATGATGCGTTCCAGATCGGCCCGGGCGCAATCCTTCTTTCCCTTGCTTTCCAGATTGCGCTGCGCCTCCCGGACCAGGTCCTTGATAAGAATGGCGTCTTCCTTGTGCGCTTTGTTGCGGGGAGTCTGCGGCTGAAAATAAAAACTCAATGCACACGACTGTTCATCTTGAAATTCAGCTAATTCACGGATTTGTTCGCGAGTCATGCTCATGCTTTCACCCCAAGAAACACTGAAATGGTTTTCAAGCAGCACCAGACGGAGCGAAGTGCCCCTGGAACTGGTGGGCCAAGCCGGGCGCTTTTCGCAAGTGGTCGCGGGCGGCAGAAATGCAGGCTAGAACTTTCTCAACCGGAAGCGATGTGATGGCGGAAATTTCTTCGATGCCGAAGCCTTCAATGGCGTACAGGATGAAGGCCTCCCGTGGTCCCGCACCGACGTCGCGCAGGGCCGATGCAATCAGCCGCATCAATTCGTCGGAGGCCATGATCTGCTCAGGGTTCGCTACGCGTCCGTCCGCAATCACGGTTGCGCCCGTGATCGACTCATCGGGCTGGTGGAATTGCAGTTCTGGTTCGTCGCTGGCTTTCACGTTGCGCGGACGCGCCGACTCTTCCAAAGGCACGCTTTTGCCGTTGCTCTCGTCCGACTGGGAGAGCCGACCGAGCGCCTGCAGGGCCAGGTGGTACAGCCAGGGTTCCATGGTGAGCCGTTCCGGCTTCTCCAGGCCATCCCCCAGCGCGGAGACGATGGTCTCGTCGATGACCTCCTCTTTCGTGATCGAGTCCGCCGGGATCAAGTCCTGCGCTTCGCGAAAGTAGATTTCGCGGTCGACAAAACGTTCCAGGCGGGACAGGTTCACGTTGACATAGGAGCGGATGTCTTCGGCCGAAACCGTTGGCGGATGCACCGCCGCCAGCGTCTTCTCGAACGGAACCTGCGGAGCACGCCGTCCCGAGGCTTCACTCCCGCGCCGCTGCCACTTGTGCGAGGAGCGCAGCAACTCCTTGTGCTTGTTCAGTTGCTGCAGCAGATCTTCGAACGCGTTCTTTACGGCCGCAGCCGCGGTCGGAGCGGCCTGCTGCACCGCCATCTGGCCCGAGGGAAGCCGCAGGTTCAGAGAAACCGAAATGCCTTCCCACGTGGAATTCTCCTCCACGGTGCCTTTCAAATGGACCAGTTCGGGCCGGAAGACCTGCAGACGTTTCCTTAGCTTTTCGATCTGATGCTGGATGTCTTTTTCGACGGAGGGTGTTTTATGAAGACGGTAACTGACGTGAACGTTCATGAGCGCCTCGGCCTTGCTAACGAAGTCGCGCAACCAAGTGCTATCTAAGGCGATTGTACACCCGTGGAAAAAAGGCAAGCAGCGATTTGTTGCAGTCGCAAAATGAATTTCCCTTATCCGGGAAGGGATTGCCAAGAAACGGCTTGTGAGAGGGCTCTCATGTCTTGTGGGGTGCGCGACTGGAGCGCGGGTTACGTGAGCACGGCCTCCGGGTTCGAGTCCAAGGCTAGTTTGTCAGCCTTGTGGTCCGGGCGATATCATCCGTGGACCATGAAACCGTTTGAACTCCTGCTGATAGCCGCTTTGGTTACCTCTGCGTGCGCCCAGACTCCCGCGCCTTCGAAAGAAGTGGAGGCTGTCTATCCCGAGGCCCGTGCGCTCTATCTCGATCTGCATCAGAATCCGGAACTCTCTTCGCACGAGACCCAGACAGCTGCAAAGCTCGCGGGCCGGCTACGCACGCTGGGCTATGAGGTTACCGAGCACGTGGGCGGAGCGGGCGTAGTCGCGATCTTAAAGAACGGGTCAGGGCCTACCGTGATGCTGCGCACCGAACTGGACGCGCTACCGGTCGAAGAGAAGACCGGGCTTCCCTACGCCAGCAAAGTCCATGCCAAGGACGATTCGGGACACGATGTCCCGGTCATGCACGCCTGCGGGCACGATCTGCACATGGCATCGCTGGTGGGGGCGGCTGCGATCATGGCCCACAGCAGAGAGACGTGGCACGGGACGCTAATGCTGATTGGCCAACCGGCTGAGGAAAGCATCGGTGGCGCGAAGAGGATGATCGACGATGGATTGTTCCAACGCTTTCCCAAACCGGACGCGGGCGTGGCGCTCCATGTCGGTAACACGCTGCCCGCGGGACAGGTGGGTATCACACCGGGGATCTACAATACGAATTCGGATGCCATAAAGATCACGATCTATGGCAAGGGCGGGCATGGATCCGCACCTCACACGACGATTGATCCGATCGTGATCGCAGCACGAACCATCCTGACCTTGCAGACGATCAACGCACGCGAGGTGAGGCCGGGGGAAATGGCTGTGGTCACCGTGGGATACATTCACGCGGGCGAAAGAGAGAACATCATTCCGGATCAGGCTGAGCTGGGGCTCACCGTGCGCACCTACAAAGATGAAGTCCGTAAGCAGGTTCTGGCGGCCATCGCTCGGATTAGCAAGGCCGAAGCGGAAGCTGGCGGAGCGCCACGAGAACCCCTGGTGGAGCGAGTGGCAGGTACGGATGCGGTGTACAACGATCCCACGCTGGCGGCGCGTCTGCGGGACCCGCTGGAAGCCACGATAGGCAGAGACAACGTGATTGCGACCGGGCCAATCACTCCGTCGGAAGACTACGCGTACTTTGTCGAGCAAGGCATCCCGTCGTTTTACTTCAGCCTGGGAGGAGCCGACCCCGAGAAGTATGCGCAAGCCAGGGCGGCGGGCACCATGCTGCCTTCAAATCACTCTCCCCTGTTCGCTCCGGACGTGGATCGCGCCCTTCATACGGGCATCACGGCGGAAGTGGCAGTGTTGCGAAAGTTGCTGAACGCTTCGACGGAGGAGTTGCGCACGCTTACCGGGGCAAAAGCGCAAGGCAACTAGGAGAGTTTAACCGGCGCGCATTCTGGCATGTCGCAATGCGCGCCGATGTCCTGCAAGTCGCGGCTACTTCGATTTCTTGGAGGCATTCCGGAAGGACGCTTTTCCCGGTTGCTCCGGGGCATTGCTATCTCCCGCCCGCAAGGTGGAAAGATTGTCGCGCCAGATGATGATGCTGTCTTTAGCCGCCTGCGCGTCCGGGGAATCTGGAGACAGCTCCAGATATTCCTTCATGTGCATCACAGCCAGCTCGTAGTACTTCTTTTCTCCCGCCAGCGTAGCGAGGTTGAACTGCCCCTCGGGCCACGTCGGGAAGATCTCGAGGGCGGCCATGTATTCGCGGATGGCCTTCTCCTCGTCCTTTTCCTTGAAGGCGTACTCGGCCAGAACCTGGTGCTCGCGCGCGGCTTCGGGCATGACCGGCTTCACCGCAGCTTCGCGCCACCCCGGCAGTAAGGCCTCGAAATGCTGCCATTGTCCGTCGTACTGCGCTTTCACCTGTTCACGGGCCGCTGCCGACAAATAGTCCAGTGCGGCCTTGAACCGCTGCATATGCTTTTCGTTGCCCCGCGTATACCGCTCCTGCACAAACCCGATGTTGGGTTCCTGCGAATAATCCTTCCACTGCACGAGCTCGTATAGGCTTCGGCCGCTGGACTTCTCGGTGTAATTGGTCCAGACGATTCTGGGCAAAGCAATCGCGTAGTTGTTTTGCGAATCAGAGTAGAGGATGTACTGGTCGGTGACCTTCACGTTCTTGAAGTGGTCCAATCCCTCCTCAACCCACTGCCGCGCCTGGGCCTGATCCTGCGGCTCCAGATCTTTCTGTTTGTGCGCAAACACGGTCTGAGGCAGGAGGCACAGTGCCATTGCTGCCACGGCCAATTTCGAATTTGGCAGATACCAGCGTCGTTGCATTTCAGAAATTCCCCGTTTCCTTTTTCGATTTCTGCGAAACGTTGTGGAGCACGCCACTCTTCTGGCCTTGCCCATCTGCCGCATTTGCCGCTGCACCAAATGCCGCATTCAGACGGTCTTTCCAGATGATGATGCTGTCCTTGGCGGCCTGCACATCGGGCGAATCCGGAACCAATTCCAGATACTCCTTCATGTGCAGAATGGCGGTGTCGTAGTCTCTCTGCTCACCGGCCAGAGTTGCCAGATTGAAGTGCCCTTCGGGCCAGGTGGGAAATTCGGTGACCGCGGCCTGATATTCGCGAATCGCCTTATCCGTCTCGCGTTGCTTGAATGCGTACTCGGCGAGCACCTGATGCTCGCGCGCCGATTCCGGCATCACCGGTTTGGGGGAAGCCTCGCGCCAGGCTTTGGCCTGCGCCTGAAACTGCTGGAATGCCGCCTGCTGCTGAGTCTGGACGTCTTCCCGGGCAGCACTGACCAGGAATTCCAGAGCGGCGGCAAACTTCTCCGCGCGTCCCATGGTGATGAACATCATGCTTTCTGGTTTGTCGCGAGTGATGTCCTGCCATTTCACCGCGGGATAACGGTTATCGTCGCGGCCAACTTGGATCGAAGTGACCCGCGCTAGCGCGATACCGAAGTGAACCTGCTTGTTCCTGTTGGAGTAGAGCAGGTATTGCGAATTCAGTTGGTCGATCTTGTAGAAAGTCTTTGTGGTGTCACCAATCCACTTTTCCGCCTCGGCGCGGTCCGCGGGGGTTTCATCTTTCTTCGCGAACAAACTCACCGGAAGGAGCAGCGACAAAGCAAAGAATCCTATTGTTGCGTTCCGAACCAACGAACTCACACGACGCATGGATCGATCTCCGTAGCTCGAAAGGTCGCACAGATGATCCTCCAGCTTTGATTCAGATGGGCGAGAACGCAATCAAAAACCGAATTACAGCAGTTCCTTTCGTAACCGCGCCCCCTGTCCCACGCGGGATGTCACGGCTTCTGATCTCTTCGGTAACCTTGATGACCCTCGGTCCCTGCTCAATACTTAGGAATCCCCTCGTGACCCGGATGAGGACGCAAAGGCCTCTTCGCATCGTCAGGAAGACCGGCCATCTGCCGTGACTGAAATTCGGAAAGCTGGAAAGATATGCATACAGGGACAGGACCGGAAAAATACGTGACACGTGGAACTCTGCTGCCACTGCTGGTTTTCCTGGCGTGCGGAGTTGGCGCGGTTTCGCTGTGGGCTGACACCTGCTCCTATACCTATCACTGCGGCGGCCCGCAGTGCGCCTCTCTGATGGGCGGATACAGCGGCACGCGCAGCCAGTCGGGCGTCACCATGGCCCAGTGCGAAGCAGCGCGCCAGGCGGCGATCCCCTACGGATCGTCTCACTGCACTTGCTCGGCCGACGGATCAGCGACAGCCGGCGGCGATGTGAAGGTCGCAGTCGGTCACAACCTGCAGCAGAACATGGTCAGCCTGGGCGCGAACATGATGGTGGCGAACATCAAGAACCCCTACATGGGGCAATTCATGTCCAGTTTCACCAACTCGTTCTTGCAGACGGTCTTCGACAATCAGGCCGAAGCGCAGCGGCAGCGGCAGATCATGGAGCAGCAACTGGCAGAGCAACGGCGGCGGCAGGAAGAACAGAGACGCATCGCCGAGCAGCAGCGCATCGACGCCATGTTCGCTCGCCTGAAGAGTGAACTGAAACTGGAAGGAGTTCCCTTCGGCCTCACGTTGAAGCCGATGAGTTCCAATACCGACCTCGAATTAAAGGGCATGAATTCAAGCGGGCCCGAAGCGCTTGCGCTGAAATTGCAGCCCAGCACGCCCGCGAGTTATGGACTGAAAGGCTTGCCGGGAATTTATGTTGGTGGTCCCGCAGGATCGGATGGCGTTGCGGCTTCTGGCGCTGCGCCCGCGGCCAATCCGAATCTTGTGTCCGGTCCGGGCACAGGCACGACTGGACCGGGCATACCCGGCTTGCCGGGAATCTACCTCGACGGAGTGAAGCCGGAGCAGGCAGTGCAACTGGCACAGGCTGCAGAGCATCTTTCGGGTCCGGATCAGACTTTGGCGCAGGATGTCGCGTTGCAGGCGGCAGAAAAGAATCCGGCTCTGAACGGGCCATCGGACGATCCCAAAGTGCAGAGCTTCCAGCAGACCGCTCAGCAGTATGATCAGGCAGCGGAAGCAGCCAAAACTGCACAGGACCAATGGACCGACGCGCAGTCTCGGGCCGATGCCGACAAGAGCGTGATCGACATGGCGCGCAGCAAGCTGGACACAGAGAAGGCAACGTCCGCACAACAGCAGGCATTCAACCAGATGCTGCAAGCCGCCAAGACCGACGAAGACGCGGCGGATGCGGCACGCAGGATTTTTGACGGCGCGAATGCCACGCTATCCATCAGCCGCACGAACGCGGCGGGCGCGCTGGCGGCCATGGCCCCCGCTTCGGCGAGTACGCCCGTCGACCTCAGGGGAGCGACGCAACCTCTGACAGTTGCGAACTTGAAAACGCCCGACAGAGCCGGCGGACCCGTGGCGCTCCCAACGCCGGCAGTGCCCAAGCCAGCAGTGACGGCCCCTGTTCCAACAACCAAGCCGATCCCCACGCAGGAGCAGTTGCGCGTTCGTGTGGAAGGTTTGCAGGAAGCCTTGCGCCGCTTGGCAGAGGATGAGAAGAAGCGTGGAGAAGCCCGCGCCGACGCCGTCAACGACGTAAACGAAGCGGTCGAAGACGCCCAAAAGCGTGGGCTCGCGATGCTGGTCGATTTGCTGACCACGGGTTGGGACAATTGCGCTCCTCTGGCTCAAGGCGGAGTGGTAGGCAAGTTCGAACGGGACACCGCGCGAATCGAAGGTCAAATTCAGGATGTCTACAAAGAGGCTTCCAATACGAAAGACTTGACCACGATTGGCTCGCTGAACCAAAAAGCGGAGGAGCTAGATCGAACCAAACGATGGCTGGAAAACTCCATCGACCAGATCAAGCGGTACAAGGATCACGCCGGCAACATCCAAGCTGTGCGTAGCACAAAAGAGGAGGTTCTGGATAAGGTTAACGGTGACTGGGAGAGCAGTCTGGAAGGCCTGGGCAAAACGATCGAGATGGGACTCGACGATAAGCCGATCGCCAAGTATCTCGAAGACTCTGTCGGCCTTGCCGGTTGTCATGTTGTGGGCATCAAGGCCACATCGTCCGTGATCGATTCTGTCTATGACATCTTCAAGGAAGGCGATGCCGCGGTGGAACTGCGCGATCTCGATGACAACACCATGAAGTTCCTGGCCGCGCAGAAAGCGCTCGACGCTAAACTTAAGGCCACCACAGCGCAATTGAATTGCTACAAGCTGCAGGATGCCGCCAGCGCGGTGAGCTGCGTGCAGAAAGTGGGCCAACAGTAGATACCAGTCCTCGAACTAACGACAACCTGCAACCCAGAAACCGCGACTCCGGACTACTTCTGACCAAGTCATAACAGCCGAAGTAGCGGGCATCTGAGATTCGAAGTGATAGAATCAGTTTGGAGTTGGATGTGAAAAATCAGCGAACATTCACGGTTGTGATTGAGCGCGATGAAGATGGCTACTACGTGGGAACGGTTCCCACGCTGCGGGGCTGTCACACGCAGGCGAAGACTCTCGATGCATTGATGAAGCGAGTGCGTGAAGCAGTAGAACTTTGTCTGGAGAGCGAGGACGGCGCCAGCCGTTCGCTCGAGTTGGTCGGTGTCCAGCAAATCTCGATATGACCCGCCTTCCCCGGCTCAAGGGCAAGGAAATCATTCGCATTTTTGAACGTGCCGGCTTTGGTGTAGTTCGCACCAAAGGCAGCCACACTTTCCTGAGACATTCAGATGGACGAGCGACCGTCGTGCCGGTTCACTCTGGCGAAACAATAGGTCCAGGTCTGTTACGGGCAATTCTGCGCGATGTGGAGATGTCGGTGGATGAGCTACTCAAGCACAAATGAGCCAGCGCAAGTGAAGAAAGTCATTTACACCGCAACCGTCACCGACGTCTCCGTGCGGGTAACGGGCCGGTAAAGCGTATCCCGCTCAATCGGTTCGCGGCCGGCGGCGCGGATCAGGCGCTCCAACTCTTCACGACGCATCCCTTGCGGTGTGGTCGCTCCCGCGTCGTGGTAGATCTTCTCCTCGATCACCGTACCATCCATGTCGTCGGCGCCGAAACGCAGGGAGACTTGCGCGATCTTCGGCGTCATCATCTGCCAGTAAGACTTAATGTGCGGAAAGTTGTCGAGCACCAGGCGGCTGACTGCGATTTGCTTGATGTCGAGCATGCCGGTGGTTTTCGGCAGATGCTGCAGCGGCGTGTTGTCGGGATGGAAGGCCAGCGGGATGAAGGTCTGGAAGCCATGCGTCTCGTCCTGCAGGGCGCGCAGCTTGAGCAGGTGATCGACGCGGTCTTCGTCGTTTTCTACGTGGCCGTAGAGCATGGTCGCGTTCGACTTGAGTCCGATCTGGTGAGCCAGCTTTGCGGTTTCGAGCCACTGGTCGCCGTCAATCTTGTGGTCGCAGATAATGCGCCGCACGCGGTCGGCGAATATTTCTGCCCCGCCGCCGGGAAGCGAGTCGACGCCTGAGGCTTTCAGTTGCTCCAGCGTCTCGCGAATCGAGAGTTTCGCCCGCCTCGAAAGATACGCGACCTCGACCATGGTGAAGGCTTTGAGATGCACCTGCGGGAAGCGCTGCTTCAGGCCGGAGCAGAGATCGAGAAAATACTGAAACGGCAGGTCGGGATGCAGCCCGCCGACGATGTGGAATTCCGTGACCGCTTCGGAGTACCCGGAAGCCGCGGTCTCGAAAGCCTCTTCGAGCGCCATGGTGTAGGCACCGGGGGTGTCCTTCTTGCGGCCGAAAGCGCAGAGGCGGCACGCGGCAACGCAAACGTTGGTGGGGTTGATGTGGCGGTTAACGTTGAAATATGCCTTGTCGCCGTGCATGCGCTCGCGGACGTAGTTGGCCATCCAACCCACGGCGAGAATGTCCCCGGTGCGGTAGAGGGCCAGCGCGTCGTCGGCATCAAGCCGCTCGCCGGCCATCACTTTCGCGTGGATCGGCGTGAGGCGCGGGTCGTCCGTTTGAAAAGGATGCGTGGCAGACATCCTTTTGATGATATCGCAGGAGTGTAGTGGAAGCCACAGAATCAGCGGGCGCTGGCCGCGAACGTGTTGAGCCCTTGTTTGCGCTGCTCGGCCTCCCTGGGATAGTCGCCGAGCCAGACATACTCGGGCTCTGTCTTCATCAGCGAGAACTTGCGCAAATAGACTTCGGGAACACCTTTGACGAAGTTCTTTTCCTGCACGGCTTCGCGTAGTTCCGTGCAGGTGCGTTGCACACGCGCGATATAGGCTTCGAGCGTGTCGTCATTGACGGTCTGGATACCGAGGTCGAGACAAACCTGGTCGCGCATCTTGAGAAAGGCCTGCAAGAGCTCCGAGAAACTCGCGTCCGGCATGCAGATGCCCATGGCTTTCCTGCGCCGCAGCAACGAACTCGCGGCCTGTGGCTTGCGGTTCGCAAAAGTGAGAGTCCAGCCGTTCTGCAGGCAGCTCTGGATCGACCCCCTCAATGGCAGCGGCGTCTTTCCTGGAGGAAAAATCTGGTTGATCTCGCCAAAACAGTGATGGCGGGTGTGCGCGAAAAGGCGGCAGAAGCTGGGCGGGCTGGTGCGAGAATCGGAGACTAGCGAGAAGTCCAGCAGGCGGGTGAAACCCAGGCCTTCGAGTTCGCGCGTGTAGCGATCGAGCGCGCCCAGATCGAGCGTCGGAAACTGTGCCGGGGTCGCGGGTGGAAAAGAATACGACGTGGCCATGTTCTTCAGCACGCGGCGCTTCACAGTGGCAAAGGTAAACAAAATGTGGATCCAACTGCCGAAGCGCCACAGCAACGCAACCGCAATCAAAAGCAACCATACCAGCGATAGCATCGGCGCGTGGAATTGGCGGCCGTATTGTCGCTGCAGGGCCTCGTACTCCGGTTTGGAGATTTGCCGCCAGCCGGATTGGTTCCACAGCGTTTGCGGGCCGGCAGCCAGTTTGTCGCCTTCGAGGCGGACACTGCGCGTTCCGATCATCAAGAAATCGAAGCGGGCCGCCGAGTCCTTGGCGAGCGGCGTACTCTCGACGGTCAGGTTGAAAGTACTGCCCGCAAGAGTAATGAGCAGCGTGCCTGCCGCCCCCTCTGCCTCATAGCCAGTCAGAGACTTGTAGTGCCAGCCGGCATCCTTGAAGAGTTTACGTTCTGACTTGGGAAGTAGACCAGAGAACCCGCCATCTTCGTCTGCGTCGGCGTCGTCCTCGGTCAGTTTCGAACTGGGGGTAGCGGATTTCGTTCTTTCTGCCGGTAATGCGGAAACAGGAACGAATCTTTCGCCGTCCCAACGGAAGCCGTGTCTGGTGGCGATCCGCGGCGTAAGCTGCAATCGGCCATCGGCCAAGCCCCACGTGCCATACAGGACCGTATTCCCGGGCAACGCAAATCGGTCGAATTGTCCCGAGGAGACCAGATGGTAGGCAACGATTTCCTGTTTGGGGAAGTCCGCAGAGCCGCCAAGAAGGAACGTTAGATAGCCGTATCGAGTGCCGGAGAGCTTCTCCTGCAGCCCATTGCGGGAGCGGCCCATCGTGTTCAATTCCAGGAAGAGGAAGGCCTCGTGGTCATTCCAGAAGACGGTCGTCTCTGACAATGACTCGCCGACGGAGTATCGCTTGGGCCACAATACGAACGCTGCGACCGCGACCACAACCAGCGCCAGGGCGACCAGAATAGAAATCGCTCTTTGCTTGCCCAATGTTGTGCCCCCTGCGGGTGGACAGTAGCATGGGCAGCGAGGCAGGAGCAGAGTACTTTGGTGAGCGAACTGGTGTCCGGAATTGCTCGTTGTGTCGAGCGGGAAGTCGATTAGCTATGTGCTGTTGGTCACTTCTTCAGCAGCAGGTCGGCGGCCACAAACACGAAGAACACTACCGAGATGACGCCGTTCATGGTGAAGAAGGCGGCGTTGAGCTTACTGAGATCGTCGGAGGAGACCAGCGAGTGTTCGTACCCGAGCAGCGCAGCCACTCCAACTGCTCCAGTGACTGCAAACTTTCCCAACCCAAAGACCAGCAACAATTCAACCAGCAACAGCAGCATGATGAGGTGGAAGGCCCGGGCCACCCACAGTGCGCGGCGGATCCCCAGGTAGCGCGGGACGGAGTGCAGTCCGGCCTCGCGATCGAAGTCAAAATCCTGGCAGGCGTAGAGAACGTCGAAGCCTCCCACCCAGAAAGTCACGGCGGCGGTGAGCAGCAGGATGCGCGGATCGAGTGAGCCACGGACAGCAATCCAGGCGGCCGAGGGCGCGATCCCCAAAGCAAATCCGAGGACCAGGTGCGACCAGTGCGTTACGCGCTTCGTGTAGGAGTAAAGCAAGACCACCGCTAGCGCCACCGGTGACAGCCAGAGCGTGAGACGGTTGAGTTGCGCGGCGGCCAATACGAAGATCGCACTGGATATCACTACAAACGTTGCAACGAATGCGGGCCGCAGGTGTCCCGCGGGAAGAGCGCGAGCGCTGGTACGGGGGTTGGCAGCGTCAATCGAGGCGTCGGCCAGCCGGTTGAAGGCCATCGCGGCCGAGCGCGCGGCGATCATGGCGACGACGATCCAGATCAACTGGTGCGCGGTGGGGAGGCCTCCGGCGGCCAGCATTGCGCCGCACAGCGCAAAGGGTAGCGCAAAGACGGAGTGCTCCCACTTGATCATCTCCAGCGTCACGCGCAGGTTGTGGAGCAGGGGCACGGGAAGATTGTAATTCAGTCGCCAGTTCTCGGTTCTCAGTTCTCAGTCCTCAGAAAAGGCGGGTTCAGGCACCACGGAGTGGGCTCACGGGCAAAAGGCACTACCCCTCTGGTTACTTGTCACAGGCTCCGTTTCGCGGTGCAATTAGCCTCAGGAGGAACTCATGGGCCGCATCTTCGGTCTGCTCGGCGTCGTAATCGTACTGGCGATTGGCATGTACATTTATTCCAAGCAGGTCCAGAGCAGCCCTGCTCCTGACGGCGCGAACAACCCCAAGGCGACCATCAACATCACCGGCGTCCGGAGCGATCTCATCAGTATCGCCAGCGCCGAGCGCCGGTACTACGCCACGGAAGGGAAATACGCCTCCTTCGACGAGCTGATCTCGAGCAAGTACATTACGGTGGCCCGGCAGCGTCCTCCTTATACCTACGAGGTCCAGACCGGTGGCAGCGGCTTTCGAGTGGTCGCCACCCGTTCCGCTGACGATACCTCGGGCACGCCCGCGCAGCTTTCAGTTGACGAGAACATGGAGTTCCAGGCATCCGAGTAGGGGACAGGTGCGGAGCGCCTGAGGCTGAGAGGAAGAGCCCAAACCGGGCATCAGACTTCCACACCGTTTACACCTGAGATCAGCGGAACGAATCGGCAGGGTTCGCGCAGCGAGATTTGCGGCTGGCCATTCTGTATGCGGATGAGTTGCAATTGCTGCGCATCGGGTGGACCCACGGGGACGATCATGCGACCACCTTCTGCCAGTTGCCAGAGCAGCAGTGGCGGTGGTTCCGGGGTGGCGGCGGCCACTGTAATGGCATCGTAAGGCGCACTCGAAGGAAAGCCCTGGGAGCCGTCACCGACGATGAACTTCACGTTGGTGTAGCCGAGGCTGGAGAGTACTCGCCTGGCCTCGTCGGCCAGGGTGGCATGGCGCTCGATGGAGAAAACTTCTGCCGCCAGTTCCGCGAGCAACGCGGTCACGTATCCGGAACCCGTGCCGACTTCCAGAACCCGGTCTTCGGGCCTGAGTTCCAAGGCTTCCAGCATACTGGCAACGATGTAGGGCTGAGAGATAGTCTGGCCCTCGCCGATTGGCAGGGGATGATCTTCGTACGCTTGGTCGCGATAGCACTCGGGTGTGAACTCATGACGTGGCACGCGCCGCATTGCCGAGAGCACACGCGCATCGACGATGCCGCGGGCGCGAAGCTGGGAATCCACCATGCGCTGGCGCAGAGTGTCGAGGTGCGCTGCCGGGTTCGAAGCAGTCATAGGGCGTAAGGTCCACGCTTGCGGCTCTACTTTCCGCGCATATAGTCAGCCGCCTGCATAACCACCTGACCGTCGCACTCCACCTTGGCCAGACCGCCTACGGGAATCGCATCGGGAGCAAAGTAGATCTTGCACTCCTTCCCCTCCTGCTTGGTGACCACGGTTGAGCAAGTGATTTCGCTGCCTTTAATTTTAGTTCTTTCCGTCTTTAAGTCGCTTTCGGAGACGTCGAATGATTCCTTCAGCCCTCCCGAAAGGTTCACCATCTGTTCGGGTCCCCCCAGCCACTCCTTCCCTCCCGCGTTCCACATAGAATCCTCGACAATCGCTACCACCGGGGTCTTTCTGATCACCTCGACTTTCCTGATGGGCGTGCCTTGGGGCCCGTTGTAGACCACCCAATCGCCGACCCGGACATCCGCATAGGGTTTGATCCCGTTGCTGGGAGGGATTGATGCCTCGAAAGCTTTCGGCCGGGGCGACGACGCCAAATGGGAGATACCGATGTTCCTGTCATGAATCTCGTCGGCGCGCTTTTGGTAGGCGGCTGCTTTTTCGGTTTCACCCGTGGCGGCGGAGAGGGCCGCCAGGTCCACCAGAACATCTTCGAGGAATGGATTTTCCTTGCCTGCGGTTGCTTCAATGGCCTTCAACGCATCCTGGAGAAGCGGGCCAGCTTTGTCGTAAAGGCCGGTCACGGTGTACAGCCTGCCCAGAACAACGCGAACCGGTGCCATGTAGAACAGGACTTCTTTTTCGGTTGTCTGTCCCGCCTGGAGTGGAACATCCAGGCCCTCGGAGCGGATCGTCAGCGCGTACACCAGAGATTCCTCGGCCTTGCCGTATCTCCCTGTTCTCAGATACAGCTCGCCGAGGTCTAACCTCACCGGCGTGACCTCCGGCGCCGCCGCCCCGTAGGCCTCGGACGCTACGGTCATCGCCTTCTGCAAGGCGCTCTCGGCTTCGCCAAAATTTCCCTCGGCAAGGTAGGCCTCTGCGAGATTGTCGAGCAAGGTGGCGTAGGCCGGATGCTTGGTGCCCAGCGCTTTTTCCACGATGGTCAGGGCACGCCGGTAATTCTCCAGGGCAGACTTGGGGTCTCCCTGCAGCCGGTACATCGTCGCCAGAAAATCCAGCGCGCCCGCTGTTTGTGGGTCATCCGGCCCATGCACCTTCTGGCTGATCTCCAGGGCTCGCTGGGCAAAGGGCAAACCAGGTATATAGCCTCCCTGATCTCGATAGGCACCGCTGATTCCGTAGAGAATGGGGATCAAGTCGGCATCATCCTTTCCCTTCCTGGCCTCGGTTTCCGACAATTGCTTCTTGAGTGTCGGCAGATCTTTCGGCGAATTCTCTTCCGCCTGCGACGCGGCGAACGAAGCCGCATGGCAAAGCAGAAAGGACAGGGAAAGGAAGAAGAGGGTACGAAGTGCGGAGGGCCCGTTGGTCATGGCTGCTACCTCCTGGCGAGAACCGGCAAATGTGATCGCAGGTATCTTACTTCTTCTGGCGGCGGATGCGGACGTCGAAGCTGACTACGCCGTTCTGGTCACGGGTCCCGACCACGGAAATGTTGCGGGTGAAGAAGTACTGGCCTTGAATGATCTGCTGCGAGCTCTGGGAGACGTTGGTGCTGTAGGTGAGAGAAATATTGTTGGCGAATTGCTGCTCGATCGTGACCTGAGGACCGCGGGCGGTGGGGTTTGTCTCGGTGGTCAAACCTTGCGGGTCGATCTTGATGCGGCTGACGCCGAACAGTTTCTGCATGCGGCTGCTGACCGTGGAGTTGATCGCCTGGTTGATGATCATGGCCGTGGCTTCGTCGGTAAAGGCGGACTGTCCGGACTGCTGCTGCAGCTGTTCGGACTCTTCGCTGGTGCGGCCGAGGGCGAGCAGCGCGATGATATCCGACTTCGGCAGCGGCGGCTCGGAGCGATAGTTCACGGCGAGCCGGTCCGGTGTCCCGGTCACGGTAACGTTGAGATCGTAGTTCCGCACATGGGTGGAAGCCTCGAGGTTCAGTTGCGGTTCAATGGCCACGGGATTGGTGAAAGTGATGTCGCCGCGCTCGAGGTCGAACTTGGTGCCGTTAAACGTGATCTCGCCTTCCAGAATGTCGGCCCGGCCGAGCACGGTGGGGCGTGCGGCCGTGCCGCGAAGGCGCAGGTCAGCATCGCCGGAAAGCCGGGCGACCGCGGTCTTCATTTGAAGTTCGGGCGCGGTCTGGACGTGGATGTCAAGTTTGACGCCGTAGAGCGGAGAAGTGGCCGGAGTCGTGGAGCCGATCTCGCGGCTGCGCTGGAGATACTGGCTGAAGTCGAAGTTAGGCTGGACCGCCAGCTTGTTGACCAGGATTTCGCCAGAGACCGTGGATGCCGAACGGGTTCCCACCCAGTGCAGTTCGGCATCGGCGGTAGAACTCACTCCGGGCGGATAGCGTAGGCGCACATCCTTCCCCGTAGCGGTGAGGTTGAAGCTGAGCTGCTTGTTGTAGTTCGTGGCATCGCCCTTCAGATCGAGCGTGCCGCCGCCGGTCCGGGCGCTGAGGGTCTCGATGTGGATGCGGTCACGGGTGAAGTTGAGCGAGCCGTTCATTTCGCTCAGGCCGCTGGGCAAGCCGGCATAGGCCACGGAGCCGTTGGAAAGTTGGAGACGTCCTTGCGGCAGCGGATCGAAGATCGTGCCGCCTACGGTCATGTTCATCGACATCAGCCCGGCGGCGGTCAGGTCGGGATCAAAGCTGTTCAGCAGCTTCAGATCGACGCGGCCTTCAGCGGCCAAGTCGATCTCGCGATCGCCTCCGAAATTCACCGAGCCGCGAGCGCTGAGGTCGGTCCCCTCCCCCACGAGATGCATCTGCTCGACGTGCAGTGCCTGCTGGGCGTACGTGAAGCGCACTGGATCCTGGTTGTGGACCTTGGCGTATTCCACGTCCAGGGAAACATCGGCCAGATCGCCGGCAAGCGTCCACTGGCGCGGATAGCGTAGCGGACCCTGCATCTTCAGTATGCCTGCGACAGCGGAGTGACCGGTCAGTTGTCCGCGCAGGTACGAGCGCCACAGGGCATCCAGATCCAGATGATCCATGCGGACTGAAACGTTTGCCGGATAGCCGTCGCGCATCTGGACGGAGCCGTCGACATCCAGCGTCCCCTTCAGGAACGCGGAGCGGCCGGTTACGTGGAGTTCGCCGCCGCGGGTCACGGCTTCCAGATCGAATCCGCCGGCTAGCTCCTGATCGAGCGTCAGATCACGCAGGTGGACCTTGGCATTGATCTCGGGCGTCTCCGGTGTGCCGGAGGCCTGCAGCGTGAAATCGGCGCGTCCCTCGACGCTGAGGCGACCCGGTTGCATCTGATGAATGCGGCCGAGGTCGAAGTTCTTTCCGGTGAGATCGACATGAAAAATACGCGAAGCTGGATTGTAGGCCGCGCTTCCGGTTACAACGGAGTCGTCATGGAAAAGGTGAATGTTGGTAAATGTAGTCTCGCCGTTGGCCATGCGGAGGTCGGCATCGAACTGCGTGATGGATTCGCCGTAGGCGGATGCATTTGTGGCGTGAATCTGTCCCTGGGCTTGTGGTTTCGATCGCGTGCCGCTGACTTGCAGGAAGAGATCTGCTTTGCCAGTAACCGGATAGTCGTAGCCGGTAAGAACGGCCGTGGAAGCGACGTCGACGTTGTGCAGGCTCACACGCGCGGCAAGGGGGCTATCGTCGGTGAATTGCCCGCGCAGAAAGGTGGAACTCACTTCAAACTCAGCGCTGGTGTCGCCCCGGCGGAGACTGCCGTTGCGCAGGGTCAGGCCGCGGGAGGAAAACTGCACGCCGGCCGAAAGCAAGTCCCAGTGCACCGGCTGCTCGGCCGTGCGGGGCGTAGCCGGAAGCGTGAAGTCGAAGTCCTGCGCGGCCAAGTTGCCGGCGAATATCGGAGACGACGGGGAACCAGTCACCGTGCCGCTGAAAGTCGCGCTTCCGTTCACGTTGAACGGCAGATTGGCTGGCCCATGCAGAGCCGCGACAATGGGCCGCCATTCGTCGAGGTCGGAGGTCGAAATCGAAAAACGCAGGCTGGACGATGCCGACAGCGCCCCGGAGGCTTGCACGCGCGAGGAAGGAGTCGTCACCAGCAACTGCGCAAGTTCCAGTTCATCGCTGGACCCGCGATAGGTTCCCTGTGCCCGCGCCGTGACCGGCAATTCGCCCGGAGCGGAACGAACCGGCGGATTCAAGTCGAAATCAAATGCGACGTCCGCATCGCGCGGCGAACCTGTCCAGTGAGCGTCGATAGACCCTGTGGCAAACCCCACGGGACGAAAACGGCCGAGGGGGTGAGCGGGAGAATTCAGCGCCGACGCCATCTCCCCGGCGGAGATGTCGCGCACCCGAAGACGCACAACTCCGGTCTCCACTTCTGGCATCTTCTTGGCCGGCGGGCCTTTTTGCGGCCTGGCTGCGGTGATGACGGCCATTTCCTGGCCGGCTGCAGTGCGCGAACCAGCCTTCTTCGCGGCTCGCCTTTCCGCGGGTGAAAGCGGCGCGCCGTAAAGCCAGTTGTCGATCTGGGCGTCGCCGGTAAAACTCCCACCGAGCAGCTTGCCCTGCAACTTCGAGAGTTTGATCTCCTGATCACTCACCGAGTAATCCGAAGTCGCGCTGGCTTGCTTGAACGCGAACTGATTGTCCTGCCAGCCGAGATCACGCAGAACCACTTCGCCGGATGTGGCGAATTGCTCCAGCGTCCAACTGCCCTTGCCTTTGAAATCGATCACACCCTGGCGAAGATCGTGGCGGCGTGCGATCGATGCGGCCTCGGCTAGGTCCAGGTGAGCCTCGTACTGGCCGTCGATACGAGGATGCCGAAAATCGGTGACGCGACCGCCGGCCTCCACATGAGAACGTCCGGAATTCACCTTCAGAGAATTGAAGTCGACAAACGTCGGGGCCAGTCGAAACTCCACCGTCGTCATCCAGGCAAAGGGGCGGAAGTCGTCGAACTTGGTGTCCACCTTGCCCAGCAGAAGGCGGCCATCATACCGGCCCTGCAGGAACGAATACGACATTTGCAGGTCCGTATCGCGAACGGAAAAATCGAGGGGAACCTTCTGATCGTTCCATAGCAGCTCACCGTGGCGCACATCAAACCGGTCGACGGACAGGGCGAAGAGCTGTTCGACAGGAGACTTACCTGAGCTTTGCTGGATTCGCTGAGGGACATTCGTCGTGCCGTCGGGATAGAACGCAACGTGCACTACCGGGTGATCGAGAACCACGTCGTGGAATCCAAACTCCCGGCTGAGCAGGGAGATCACCTTCACTTCGGCGACCAGATGATCGGCGTGCGCCAAAGGCACGTCGGAGGCGGCTTCGCGCCCGTGCACGGTGATATCGCGTACCTCGACGTGCAGGCGAAAGGGAATCGTGTGGAAGCTGCCGACTTCCGCGTGGCCGCCGGTGATGCGTTCGACTTCCGCGATCATGCGGCGGCGGACGAGGTTCTGAAACGAGTCGGTGGTGATGTACCAGAGCCCGGCAAGCACGCAAATAACGCCGGCCCCGGTGAGCACCAGCAGGTATTTCCACCAGCGGCGTCGAGGCCTGGTGGTGGGCTCGGTCACTGCGTTTGCACTCCGCCGCCCGACGAGGATCCCGTTGTGGGGATACGGACATCGCTCTCCGAGCGTAGCGTTTGGAGCCAGGAAACCAGGAGTTCGCTGACTTTCTCCTCCGTCAGCAACTCGCGGATTTTGGCGGAGACGTCGGCCAGCGGAACGTCGCCAGCGCCCGACTGCTTCAACTGTGGAACGAACTTCTCGCGGTAGTAGGCCTCGATCGTCTTCGCGTCGATCTGGACTGCCGGACGCAAATGCGCATCGACCAGGCGCATAACGTCGATCTGCTGCTGCACATGCGAGAGCAGGTCCTTTTCCGCCAGGTGGTACCTGGCCAGCAGGGACTGCCAACCTTCGTCACTAGCCGCGTCCGGATATTGCTTGCGTGCCTCGGCCACGCGGGCCACCGCTTCGGACTCGGTGGCGTGTTGAAAGTCGGCCGCCTTCATCTGCCCGCGCAGCAGTTCCTGATCGATTAGGCGGTCGAGCACGGCCCGGCGATCATCGTCGGTGAACTGCGCCACGGGCCGACCGTTGAGCAGGGCTTCATAACTGAGCGCTTCGTTCCAGTCACTCTGCAGAATGATGTGGCCGTTGACCGTTGCGACGATGCGGTCGATAACCTCGCCGCCTCGCGCTGCGGGAAGCACGAATGCGCCCAGCCACAGAGTGAGCGCGGCAATTGTGATCTTCCTTCTCGTACGAAATCTCCCTCAGAACGGCTGGCCTATGCTGAAGAAAACGTTGAAATGTCGCAAGCGCTGCGTGTCAAACTTCCCTGTCGGCTGCCCCGCCGAATCGACAATAGCCTGGAAATACGATGTTGGATTCAGATTGTATCCAAAGTCGAAGCGCAACGGACCGATGGGTGTCTTATAACGCAACCCTACCCCAACCGCGTGCGACGTGTAATCATACCCCCTATTGTTGAAATCGTTAAAACACTGGGAGTGCGCTGTACCATCGGGATCGAGACACTGGGCGGGGTTAGGCTGATGCCAGCGCAACAGGCCCTTTACCTCGTCATGGCCAGCGGTGAAAACATTGCCCATGTCATGAAAGATCGCGAAGCCGAATCCCTCGCCCAAATAGGGCAGAGTAACCGGGGGAAAGCGCAGTTCCAGATTATTGACGAACAGAGCCGTGCCTCCAACCGGGAAACCGGAGTTTGGATCGCGGGGACCTGCTTGATTCAACCCGAATCCACGATGCGAGTTGCCGCCACCCGCGAAGAAAAGTTCAGGCAGCGGAATAAGTTGGATGGCAGAGCAGGACGTTGACGTCGGACACGAGCCGGGAGCCAACACCCTGGTCCCCCGCACCGGCTGCTCCAGCCCGATGCTGGTTGAGCGGGCGAAGACGAATTGCCGGTTGGGCCGCCCCTTGCCGCCGAAAGCCTGGTACGTCGAATTCTGCGCCAGCAGCCGGCCGAAATCAGCTTCCGAGCCGAAGTACCCGGACGCCGCAAAACCGTCCAGAGTGAAGTAGTTCCCTCTGGTGCTTTCGAGCGGATTGTCACGCTTGTCGCGGATGTAGGTAAAGCCGGGGCCACCCACACGGGCGGGCGCCGAATACAGGGGAACAAGATTGGGCGAGAAGCCGGAAGCGAAGTTGCTCGCCCTCACCCGCCGGTAGTCGAATCGATAGGTGATTGAACTGGCCTTGTTGATCTGCTCCCGGAGATCGATCTTCCCTTCCAGACGTTGCGATGTGAAGGTAGAAACGTCAAGACTGTTGTCGTAGAAAGTGCTGAAGACCAGCTTGAAGTGCTCGTTGTCAAACAGCTTCGGTACCTCGTAGCTGATGAGCCCCCGCTGCTGCAGTCGCCCGACGTGGGACTGGAAGGTCAACGTCTGATTGCGGCCGGCGAAGTTCAGCCGGGTCACGTCGAAACCTACCCGGGGGCTGACGCCGGTGGTGCCTTGCGGGGCAGTCGTTCCCGACGGTTGGCCGGTCTGGAACTCAAGTCCCAGACCATAGGTGAAGGTATAACGATTGGCTTCCCGGACCCGCACCAGAACGTCCTTCTGCGGGTCGGTTCCGTCCGGATTCTGCACCGCTGTGTCGACCTGGCTGAAGATACCCAGATCGTAAAGCTTGGACTGCGTATCCAGCAGTCCTTTCTGGCTGAGGGGCTCGCCACCATGGATCTGCACTTCGCGCTCGACCACGTACTCACGAGTATGGTTCAGTCCAGAGACCAGGACTTGATCGACCGAGAATTTCTCGCCCTCATGGACGGAGTAGGTCACGTCCACACGATCAGGGGCTGGAGACTTGGTAGCGATGTCGAGAGTGGCGTGGGGGAATCCGCGATTGAAGTAATCGTTGAGGATGCTCTCACGATCGCTGGCCAGATTCTGCTCGGAATAAGGTTGCCCCTCTCTCGTGCTAAGTTCATGAAGTTCACTCATCGGAATCTGCTGGTTGCCGGTAACCTGGAATGCCCCCACCAGCGTTCGCGGACCTTCATCGATCTGGACATGGACAGCCAGGTGCGCTTCTGACCCCTGGTAGTTATCGTCCACCTTGGTCTGGATCTTCACCTGCCGGAAGCCGTTGGCCCGGTAAAGAGCTTCGAGCACGCTCACGTCGTTGCGCAGGAGCGAGCCACTATAACGTCCGTGCGACAGGAAACGGCTGGCGGGCTGGACCTGCATGCGAGCCTTCAAGGCCACAGTATCGAGAAAGTCTTTGTTCCCCGTCATATCGACCAGGACGAGCTTGTGCACCGGCCCAGGATCGATCTGATAGATGACGCGCAGGGTGGTTGCATCGCTTTCTCTTTGGATGTCGACTTTGGCATCGAAGTGGCCGCGCGTCTGCAGAAAGTCCAGAAGATTCCGCTTGCCCTCGTTCAGGAGGTCTTCGTCGAGTGCGTTCTCCTCAAAAACCGGAACCTCTTTTTTCAGGATCCTGCGGCTCACGCGGAAGCCCCGGACCAGGATCACGACCTTGGGGCCAGGATCGACCTGGAAGGTGTAGTCGACGGCATTGGTTTCCGCATGGTACTGCTGCTCGGCAATCGAGACCTGGGTCAGCACCCGGCTCTGTTTCTGAAACTTCTTACGCAGCCGTTGCAGGGAATTCGTGACGCGGGAAGCCGTGATGCGATCCCCATGCTCCAGGTGCGCAATGCTGGCAACCTCACCGGAGGATAGCCCGGAAGCGCCCCGGACATTCACCTCGCCCACGTGTGCCGATTCCCCGGGCGTGATGTGAAACAGCACGTCGACCTGCTGCGTGGCAGGATTGGATGTGCTCTCCGCGGTCACCCGGGCGCGGTAGTAGCCGTTTTCCTGCATCAACTGGCGGATGTTTTGCAGCGCACGCTCGAGCTTCTCGCGGGAGTAGAGTTCTCCCAATTCGAATTTGGACGCGTTGATCACCTGGTTCGTGCTGGGACGGTTGGGTGCGCCTTCGACCTCCACGGAACCAAGGAAGAAGTTGGGCGAAGTGGTGAAAGTTAGAACGACTGCGCTGCCCGATGGTGTGACCTCGGCCTGAATGTCGGCGAAGCGCCCGGTGGCGTAGAGGATGCGGATGCTTTCGCGAACCTGGTCGCGACCCAGCGGCTGTCCGGATTTTTGTGGAAGCAATTGCAGGAGATGCTCATGGTCGCGCTCGGGAACCGCGGGCAGCTGGATCGATTGCACGAGCCTGCCTTCGTAGGTCGAAATTGTGGGCGCCTGCGACGCGGCGGATTGTGGTTGAGAGTCTTGCCCATCCAGGCGCCAACCTGTACCCGCCGCTGCCACGGCAGCGAAAGCCGGAGCCAGACACACAATCGTCAGTGTCAGAATTGGCGCGTACCGTCTCAGCAAAAAGTTCCCTCGGGCCTGGGCGCTAACCATTCGATGGGATGCGGGGTGGCAATGGTGTTCGGGCCCGTTCCTCTCTTCCGTCCTGGATCGTCAACCTAGCGATCCAGCCACTTATAATAAAGGTTTTGCGGCTGGGCACTGGTGACCTCTTTGGCACGCGAACAACAAGGGCAAGACAAAATCGAGGTGCGAATGGAAGACCGCTACTCGCGGCAGATTCTGTTCCGCGGGGTTGGCGAGGAAGGCCAACGCAAGCTGGCGGCTGCTCGCGTGGCAATCGTTGGCTGCGGGGCGACGGGGTCGGCGCTGGCCGGACTGCTGGCGCGCGCCGGCATCGGCACGCTGCGCATCATTGACCGCGACTACGTCGAGCCCAGCAATCTGCAGCGGCAGTCCTTGTTTGACGAGAAGGACGCCGCCGAGTCCCTGCCCAAGGCGATCGCAGCGGCGCGCAAGATCGCGGCGTTCAATTCGCAGATTGTGGTCGAGCCGAAAGTCGAGGACCTGATCCCCGGCAACATTGAAGGTTTGCTTGAGGGAATCCAGCTCATTCTCGACGGGACCGACAACTTCGAGACTCGATACCTGATCAACGACTACGCCGTGAAAAATTCACTTCCCTGGATCTATTCGGCGGCTGTGGGCAGCTATGCCGTGACCTTGAACGTCCTGCCCGGCGAGACCGCGTGCTTGGCCTGCATCTTCCCTGACTCGCCGCAAGGTATGGTCGAGACCTGCGAGACCTCCGGCATCCTCAACTCGGCAGTAAATCTGGTGGCATCGATAGCGGCGACGGAAGCGCTGAAGCTGATCGTTGGGCGAGCCTCCTCAGGGGCTAAAACTCAGGTTCAAGGGGGTGCTGCAATCGCAGCGCTGAAGCGCGGCGCCACCCAAGCCCCAGCCCCGACAGGGGCGGAATTCATTAGCCCCGGACGTAAGTCCGGGGTAGACCGCGAGCAGGAGCGAGTCCCGAAGGGACGGCACCAGGCGGAGCCACCCTCCACCGACCCGGCCGTTCCACCCCTGCGGCGGACGCTGTTGTCATTCGACGTCTGGACGAATGAGCACGCGGAGATTGCGGCGGCGAAGCCACGCCCCGGTTGCCGCGCGTGCGGCAACCGCGACTTCATTCATCTGGCTGGTGAAGGCCGACCGCACATCACGTTATGCGGCAGGAATTCCGTGCAAATCCATGAGCGCAAAAGGCCCATTGATTTCGCAGAGATGGATCGCCGGCTCGCGCCCCATGGCACCGTGCGGCACAACGACTTCGTGTTGAAATTCTGGCATGAGCCGTATGAGATGACGCTGTTCCCCGACGGGCGAGCGATCATCAAGGGCACGACCGATATGGCCGTTGCGCGGAGTCTCTATGCCCGGTATGTAGGAAGCTAGTTTCTAGCTTAACTAGTCGCCGAGTCGCCGCCGGAAGAGCGTCCTCGTTCGTTTGGCTAGAAGCTAGCAGCTAGGAGCTAGAAGCTAGATTCTGCTAATCTTCTCTGCTCGCGATCTCAGGAGTTCAATCTGCCCGGAAAAGAGCACTGATGCCAGAAACTACGCTTCCTGAGCCGAGCCGGGCGTTCCGATGGCTGGTGCTGATCTTTGTCAGCCTGACGATGTTCGGGAATTACTATGTTTACGACTGCATCGCACCAATTGCGGACCTGCTGGCAAAACAGCTTCGCTTCTCGGACGCGAACATCGGGCTGCTGCAGGCGATTTACAGCATTCCTAACGTAGTCATGGTGCTGATTGGCGGCTACATCGTGGACCGCATCGGCACTCGCAAGGCAATTTTCATCTTTGGCGCGGTGTGTTTCCTCGGGTCCGTCGTGACCATCCTGGCTGGAAGACTTCCGGTGATGGCGGCCGGGCGGCTGGTCTTCGGTCTGGGCGCCGAATCACTCATCGTTGCGGTCACGACCGCCATTGCCAAGTGGTTCCGCGGCAAGGAACTGAGCTTTGCCTTTGGGATCAACATTACGATATCGCGCGCCGGTTCCCTGCTCGCCCAGCAATCGCCTTCCTGGGCGGGGTTTGCCTACAACTACTGGCGTAACCCATTACTGATTTCCGTCGGCTTCGGTGCGTTGTGCGTGGTGGGAGCCCTTATCTACTGGGCACTCGAGGTCTATGCGGAAAAGAAGTATCAGGTCGGGCCTGCGGGCGCGACCGACAAGGTTGTCTTCAGCGACGTCAAAGCTTTTGGGCTCTCCTACTGGTACATTGTCGCCCTGTGCATCACCTTCTACTCCGGCATCTTCCCCTTCGAGACCTTCGCCTACAAGTTCTTCATGGACGCGCACCACGTCACGCGCGAGGCCGGTGGAGACCTAGTGGGCATGCTGACCCTTTTCACCATGGTCGGAACGCCGGTCTTCGGACTGTTCGTCGACAAACTTGGCAGGCGTGCCCTGCTGATGATGTTGGGATCGCTGCTGCTCATTCCGGTGTATTTGTTGATGGCCTACATGCACTCGGCCAGCTATGTCACGGCCTACCTACCCATCATTGTTGACGGTCACATCTCTCTGATCGCACATCACCTGCCGCCGATTCTGCTGCTCACAATGTCGATGATGGGGATCGCGTTCTCGCTGATTCCGGCGGTGATGTGGCCTTCGGTGGCCTACCTGGTGGACCAATCCAAGTTGGGGACGGCCTATGGCCTGATGACGATGATTCAGAACATCGGCCTTGCTGGGTTCAACCTGATGGTGGGCTCGGCGAATGATTACAGCCACGCTGGCGCTGACAATCCCGGCGGGTACAACCTGGGCATGTGGATTTTCTCAACGTTGGGGTTCCTGGGTCTCACGTTCGCATTCCTGCTTCGGCAGCGCGAAACCGGGCCGCACGGGCATGGATTAGAGACAATTACCACGGCCAAAAGTGCCGCTTAGAGGCGAGACAGGTTACCAATTTCCGAAGATTGAGACTCTAAATTCGGGATCGGCTTAGAGTCCCCGAGGACAGGGCGTTCCAAGCCTTCGAAGGCAAAGGCCTTGCAACGGTTCGGATGGTTCGGCAAAGATCCCAAGATCGGTAGAAGCGCTCTGATATTCTGAAGGTTGAGGTTACCTACGGGCGGGCACGAAGGCTCGCAAACCATACAACGAAAAGATAGTTATGCCGCATCTGATGAAGTGCGGCCGGAAAAGGCAACTTGACCGACCCAAGACAGCGACAGGGCAAGGAACTTAGCGAAGCCGAGGCCATCGAGAGAGCCAAGCAGGGGGACGCAGAAGCGTTCCAGGTTCTCTACGACATGCACAAGCGGCGCGTGTACTCGCTCTGTTTGCGCATGACAGCAAACACGGCCGAGGCCGAGGATCTCGCCCAGGAAGCGTTCCTGCAGTTGTTTCGCAAGATCGCAACCTTTCGCGGCGAGTCGGCGTTTTCGACCTGGCTGCATCGCCTGTCGGTGAACGTGGTACTGATGCATCTGAGGAAGAAAGGTCTTCCCGTGGTTTCGCTGGAGGAAACTACGCAAGGTAGCGGCGAAGAAGACACCCCGAAGAAAGATTTTGGGGCGGAAGATGTGGCTCTGGCCGGATCCATTGACCGGCTGCAATTGCAGAAGGCAGTGGAGAATCTTCCTCCCGGCTACCGGACGATCTTTGTTCTTCACGACGTCGAAGGTTATGAGCATAATGAAATCGCCACCATCGTGGGGTGCTCGATCGGCAACAGCAAGTCCCAGTTGCACAAGGCGCGGATGAAATTGCGCGACCTGCTCAAGATGCAGAGAGCCGAAAAGGCCGCAAAGTCCTGAGCAAGGCAAACAGTAACAACGGTAACCCTGGCAGAGGCGCGAGAACTGCGGTCGCGAGTGAAATCGCAGTAAGCTTAGGGCATAAGCTTGGGGAGAGAGCAGTATGAATTGCGTTGAGCTGCAACAGAGCTTGGCGGAGATCGAAGACGGCAGCAGCGCTGAACAAAGGGCGCACCTGGAGAACTGTCCGACGTGCCAGGCGTTGTTGGCGGAGTTGAATTTGATCACCTCCTCGGCATCGGGGCTGAGAGAGGCGAATGAACCCAGTCCGCGAGTCTGGAACTCCATTGAAATCGCCTTGCGGCAAGAGGGGCTGATTCGTCCGCCGCGAGCGGACCGGCTCCATCCCGCATCCTTCGCGGCCCGCTGGGGATCTGCCCGCTGGCTGGTTCCCGCGGCGGCAGCGCTGCTCATCGTGCTGGGAATCTACATTCGTCAACATTCGCCTTCGCCACCGATGGCGAAGGCGCTGGCACCGCAACCGTTCTCGGATCCGGCATTTGCCGGCCTGAACGATGACGACTTGCTGCAGGAAGTTGCGGACAAGACTCCGGCGATGCAAGCCCAATATCGAGACCATCTGCGCCGGGCCAATGAATACATCCAGGATGCCAAGAGGGTTGTGGAGGCTGACCCGAACGACGAGGAAGCTCGGCGTTCGCTGATCGAGGCCTACCAGCAGAAAGCCATGCTTTTTGACATGGCTATGGACCGTTCTCTGCCATAATGTTGGGGCTTTTGTCGACAGGGCGACTGGGGACTTGGGGAGCGTTATGAGTAGCCGCACGATCAAGGTCGTCGCAATTACCGCGCTGGTGGCCGGAACACTGGTCGCCGAGAGCCGCAAGGAATACCACTTCAACGTGGGGCCGAAGGCGGGCGTGTCGGTCAATAACCCTTACGGATCGATCTCCGTCAAACCCTCCACGAACAACACCGTGGTCATCAATGCGCTGCTCCATTCCGACAAGGTCGAGGTCGACAATACGCAGATCGGAAACCGGGTGGATATTCAGTCGCACCTGCTGCCCGGGGCAGATGCAACCTCGGGCCGCGTGGATTACGAGATCCTGGTGCCAGCGGACGCAAGCGTCACCTTGCACTCGAGCACCGGACCTCTTCTCGCCGAGAAACTGCACGGTGACGTGACCATGGAGGGTGCAGCCGCGACGGTCAGTGCACGCGATCTCTCCGACGCGCACGTGCACGTCAAGACCCTGAACGGGTCGGTCACCCTGAACAACATTCAAGACGGCCATGTCGAAGTCGATTCCCTCAGCGGAGAAGTGATCCTCATTGGCGTGAACGGACCGCTGGTGCAGGTCGTCTCCACCAGCGGAAACATCAGCTACACCGGCGACTTTGGCAACAGCGGCGAGTACCGTTTGACCAGCCATAGTGGCGACATTAATGCCATCATCCCCGAATGGACCTCTGCCGACGTGGTCGCGCGCTCGGTAAAGGGCGAAGTGCACGACGACATTCCTCTTCAGCCCATGTCCCACACCTGGTTCCCGATCAAGGAAGGACGTGCCTTCGCAGGTACAGTAGGCCGCGCGGCCGTGTCCTCGACCGTGGTGTTGCGGACCTTCAGTGGTAAAATCCACCTCAAGAAACGTCAGGGAAAATAGCAACGAAAAGAAAACCGGAGCGGGCCAAACGGCGTCCCAGAAAAATTGCGGGTACGCGGAAGCGCTCGGGTGTGCGGCGGCGAACGAGCCCTGCTGCGCTGCCCGGGAGCGCGGGCCGTGCGGTGTTCCTGGTCGGCTTCATGGGCGCGGGCAAGAGCAGCGTGGGCCGGATTCTGGCGCGGCGGCTGAATTGGGCCTTCGAGGATCTGGACGATCGCATTGAACTGCGCGAAGGCCGCACCGTGGCCGAGATTTTTCGTCATTCCGGCGAAGCGGGATTCCGCCGGGCAGAGCGGGCCGCGCTGCGGCAGGTTCTGCAAGAGGTGCAGGACGGGACCTCAAGAATCATTGCCCTTGGAGGTGGCGCCTTCGTGCAGCCGGCAAATGCGGCGAGGCTGAAGGCAGCTGGCGTTCCGATCGTGTTCCTGGACGCGCCGGTAGAAGAATTGTGGCAGCGCTGCCAGAGGCAGGCCAGCGAACCGGATGCGGAACGGCCCCTGCTGCAAGGTCGCGAACGGTTTGACGAGCTGTATCGGGCTCGTCTCCGGAGCTATCTCAAAGCATCGTTGCGGGTGGAGACCGGCGGGCGCAGCGTGGAAGAGGTCGCGGAACAGATAGTTCAGACTCTGGATCTGGAAGAAGAACGGCCGTAAGGGAGAAGGGGAGGTCGCGTGAAGTTGGGAGTGGGAATGCGCTGGGGAATGGCACCTGTGCTGCTGTGCGCGGTCGCGGCCTTTGCCGGAAGCTGGGTGGGCGACAAGAAGGAAAAGCCGAAAGCCGCGTCACAAACGGTTGACTCCGGTTCCTTTGGCGTGTTCGTCAAGGGGCAGCGGGTGGTGACCGAGACCTTCCACATCCAGCAGCAGAACGGCAACAGCAGCATCAAGTCACAGTTGAAAGAAGTGGCGGAATCGGTGCCGGTCGACCAGAAATCGAACCTCGAAATCACAGGCGCCGGCGAACTGCTCCGCTACGACTGGAGCGAGGGAGGCCCGGCAGGCGGATCGCTGACGGTTCTCCCCAACAATGAGTTCCTGATCGAGAAAATCAGCGCGTCGGGTACGAACAAGGCGGCGGAGCAACCGTTCCTGATGCCCAACACGTCGATGATCCTCGACAACAACTTCTTCGTGCAGCGGGAAGTTCTGGCCTGGCGCTACCTGGCCGCGGCCTGCCATCCCGAAGCCGGAAGCCTGCAATGCCAGAAAGGTGCTGTGGAGTTTGGGGCGCTGGTGCCCCAGGATCGTAGCTCAATGCGGGTGCGCATGGAATTGGTCGGCAAGGAGAAGGTGACGATTCGGGGAGCAGAGCGGGAATTGATCCGCCTGACCCTGACCGGGGACGGTTTCGAATGGGCCTTGTGGGTGGATGACCGCGATCAGTTCAAGCTGATCCGAATTGCGATTCCTGCCGATAATACCGAAGTTGTGCGCGACTGACCGGGCTCGATCCCGGGGGCAGAATCGAGACGACATCTGGAAAATCTTTTGTTGCTAGCGGATTCACGTACGGCGCGTGCTCTGGTCACGGTGCTGCTGTTTGCACTGGGGCTGGGGTTTCTGTATGTGGCGCGCTCCACCCTGATCGCCTTTCTGTTCGCCATCTTCTTCGCCTACCTGATGAGCCCGCTGGTAAACCACCTGGAAAAACTGCTGAAGGGCCGGGGGCGGGCGATTGCGGTGATCTACGCGCTGTTGCTGGGGCTGGTGGTGGTGTTTTTTGTGGCCGTCGGGCCCAGCGTGACGCGGGAGGGAGCCCGGCTGGGACAGTCTCTGCCCGGCTTGCTGACTAACCTCAGTTCCGGGCAACTCGCGAAGCAATTGGGCAGCGAGCATGGCTGGAGTGAGAAGAGTACGGCGCTTGTGCAGTCCTTCCTGGCCAGCCACAGCGACGAAATCCAGCAGATGGCACAACGTGTCGGCCTCCGCGTCGCCGACGTCGCGAAACAGGCGTGGCTATTTCTGGTCGTACCGATCTTGTCGATGTTCTTCCTCAAGGATGGCCGCGCCTTCAGCGATGTGCTGCTTTCGATCGTTCAATCGCGGCCGCAGCGTGAGTTTCTGGAGGGTGTCCTCAACGATCTGAACCAGATGCTGGCCCACTTCATCCGAGCTCAGCTGATTCTGGCTGCGCTCACATTGCTGGTGTGCTCGACATTTCTGTGGATGATGGGGGTGACTTACTGGCTGGTTCTGGGTACCATCGGCGGCCTTCTGGAGTTCATCCCGGTGGTTGGCCCGCTGGCCGCGGGCGTGACAATCGTAGGTGTCTCGTTGCTGCTGGGCTACAAACACTGGGCTGTGCTGGTGATCTTCCTGGTGGTCTGGCGTTTGATTCAGGACTATCTGTCATCCCCGCGCATCATGGGCAAGAGCATGGAACTGCATCCCCTGGCCGCAATCTTCGGCGTGATGGCCGGAGGCGAGGTGGCCGGGATTCTGGGCATCTACCTGTCCATTCCGGTGATGGCGAGCTTGCGTATTGTTTTCCGGCGTTGGCGGCTGTATGCCGAGAAGAAGAAGTTTGGGCCGCTGAACGAGTATGTGTTGGGCCGAGAAGCAATGCAGAGGAAGTGAGGGGAACAGTTCTCAGTTCTCAGTTCTCAGTTCTCAGTTGCCGCCCGCGTCATACCCCTGCTCCGGCTCCGACTGCCTTGTCCACGCTCACGTTGCGCAGAAACTCTGCTGCGGCTTCGGGCAGAACCGTGTTGATGAACATCCCAGAGCCCAGTTCGAAGCCGGCCACACGAGTCAGACGCGGGATCACGCTGACATACCAGTGAAAGTGCCGAGCGCCGGCATACTCCGCCGGACCGCTGCGAACCGTGAAGTTGAAATCGGGATTCTCCAGCCCCACATAGATCTTGGCCAGCATCGTGCGCAGCACGCGCGCCAGGTCCACGATCTCGGGGGCGCTGATGTCGCCGAAGCTTGCCATGTGGCGGAGTGGAAAGATGTGCGTGGCAAAGGGCGTGGCCGAGGCGAAGACCTCCATGGCCACGAAGTGCTCGCTCTTAATGACGACGCGAGTCTGATCTTCTATTTCGCGTTCCACCATGTGGCAGAACATGCACTCGCCCACGTCGTCGTAGTGTCGCAGCGCCTCGAACAGACGATGCCGGACCTGGCTGGGAATCACCGGCGTGGCGATGAGCTGCGAGTGCGGATGTTGCAGGCTGGCTCCCGCGTCGCTGCCGTGGTTCTTGAACAGCGTGATGTGCGCGATGCGCTGGTCCAGGCTGAGCGTGTTGTAGCGCTGTTTGAACGCCCGCAGGATGTCGGCCACGTGCGCATCCGGCAGCAGGCCCATGTACTTCGAGTGGTCGGGACTGTCAATGATCACTTCATGGAATCCAAACCCATCGATCCGACGCCGGAGATGCTGCAAACTGCGTGTCGGCTGCGCTTCGCTCGACAGCGCGGCGAACTTGTTCGGAATCACCCTCACTGCCCAGGGTTCGCTGCCATTTGCCGGAAGGCGCATGACCTCGGGAGGAGTCTTGCTCTCGTTCCCCTGACAGAACGGGCAGGTCTCGACGAAAGCCGGTATCGGCTGGACTGCTCGATGAGTGGCCAGTTCCTCGGGACGCTTGGCGCGTTCCGTGGCGATGATGACCCACTCCTTGCTGAAGAAGTTCTGGCGTAACTCCGGCATGGTGTTCCTCCCCGTCCCTTCTATTATCGGCAGCGGGGGCTCGGGGCTGGAGTAACGGAGGTCAGGGATTCGGGCCCGGAAGTGGTTCTCCTTTTGGCACTTGCTGACGGTGGGTGCGGCGTGGAAGCCTTGTCTGGTCCTCTCTAAAATAAAGGGTGTTGTAGAATTCCAAGTACCCCCTATGAGCAGCAAAATTCCTGTCGGTATTCTGGGCGCCACCGGTGTCGTCGGACAAAGATTTATCCAGATGCTGGAGCGTCATCCGTGGTTCGAAGTGACCTGGCTGGCCGCCTCGGACCGTTCCGAGGGCAAGACGTACGCCGAAGCTGCAAAGTGGCGGCTGAAGACGGCGATTCCGCCCGCGGTCGGCGCGATGAGAGTGTCTCCGGCCACACCCGATGGCGCGCCCAAGGTCATTTTTGCCGCGCTCGACGCCTCGATCGCGGCGGAACTCGAGCCGCGCTTCGCCGAGGCGGGCTGCGCCGTGGTTTCGAACTCCAGTGCGTTACGCATGCAGTCGGACGTGCCCCTGGTGATTCCGGAAGTAAACGGCGGGCACATCAAGCTGATTGATGTGCAGGGCTGGCGCAAGAAGTCGGGCGGCTTCGTGGTGACCAATCCTAACTGCTCCGCGATCGGCCTGGTACTGGCCCTGGCGCCGCTGCAACAGAAGTTCGGCCTGGAAACGGTGATGGCGGTGACCATGCAGGCGGTCAGCGGTGCGGGCTATCCCGGCGTCGCTTCGCTCGACATCCTGGGCAATGTGATTCCTTTCATCCGCAACGAAGAAGAAAAGATGGAGGAGGAAACCCGCAAGCTGCTCGGCCAGCTGAATGGATCGAAGATCATTCCCGGAGCGTTCGCCATGAGCGCGCAGTGCAATCGCGTTGCGGTGGAAGACGGACACACCGAGTCAGTCTCCGTGCGCTTGAAGACCAAGGCCAAGCCGGAGGAGATCATTGCTGCCTGGAGCAGCTACCGTGCCGAGCCCCAGGAATTGAAGCTTCCCAGCGCCCCCGAGCGCCCCGTTGTTTATCTCAGTGCGAGCGACCGTCCGCAGCCGCGCTTCGACGTCGATCTGGGCGCGGGCATGACCACCGCGGTCGGAAGGCTGCGTCCGTGCGGGGTGCTCGACTGGAAGTTCACCGTGCTCTCGCACAACACGATTCGCGGCGCTGCCGGTGCCGCTCTGTTGAATGCCGAACTGCTGAAGGCCAAAGGATACCTGGGATGAAGTCGGATCCTGCACTTCCCTTCCGTATCCTGCTTGCAAGGAAGCCACGCCGATGATCGTGATGAAATTCGGTGGCACTTCGGTGGAAGACGCGAAGGCCATCGACCGCGTAGCTTCCATCGTCGAAGGACGGCTGGCGAAGCAGCCGGTGGTCGTGGTCAGCGCCATGGCCAAGGTCACGGATACGCTGCTGACCATGGCCCGCGCCGCTGGAGCCGGCGAGCGCAAGACCGCTCTCAAGCTGTGCCGCTCACTGCAGGAACGCCACTACAACACGGCCAGCGAACTGCTGGGCACAGCGCTGTTCACTGAATTCCATTCCGAGTTAGGCACGGAGTTCGAGGCCCTGGACGAATTGCTGCGCGGCATCTCGGCCGTGGGCGAGATCACGCCCCGAACTACGGACCACGTTGCCGCGTTTGGCGAAGTGCTTTCCAGCCGGATTGTGGCCGCGGCGTTTACCGCCCGTGGATTGAAGGGTGCGCACGTGGACTCGCGGGAGGTTCTGGTTACCGACAGCACCTACATGTCCGCGGTCCCTCAGTATGACGAGACCAACGCGCGTCTGCAGGAGAAGGTAAAGCCGCTGCTCGAGGAGGGGCAGGTGCCGGTCATGGGCGGATTCATCGGCGCCAATCGTGCGGGGATTACCACCACCATTGGCCGCGGTGGATCGGACTTCTCAGCCGCCATCTTCGGCGCTGGGTTAGCAGCGGAGAAAATCGAGATCTGGACCGACGTGGACGGCATTCTCACCACCGATCCCAGGATCTGCCCGGATGCGCGGAGAATTAAGGTCATCAGCTTCGACGAGGCTGCGGAACTGGCGTATTTCGGCGCCAAGGTCCTGCACCCAGCGACGGTGCTGCCTGCGATTCAGAAAAATATTCCTGTCTATGTGCTGAACTCCCGCAACCCTTCCTGTGAAGGAACGCGCATCGCCACACGCGCACCGCAAGGCAAGAATATTTTCAAGGCCATCGCCGCCAAGAAGCGCATCACCATCGTCGACGTTGCCGCGCCCCGGATGCTGCTGGCACATGGATTTCTGCGGGCGATCTTTGAGGCCTTTGACCGCCACAAGGTCGCAGTCGACGTGGTCTCGACTTCCGAAGTCAGCGTCTCGCTTACCGTGGATTCGAACCAGGCGATCCCTGCCTTGGCAGCTGACCTGGCCAAGCTGGCCGACGTAAAATACGAAGGCCGCAAAGCGATTGTCTGCCTGGTGGGCGAAAATCTGCGGGAGAAGCCGGGAATCGCAGGACTCGTCTTTCGCGAGCTTGCCGACAAGAAGATTCGCATGATTTCTCAGGGGGCTTCCGAAATCAATCTGACCTTCGTGATTGAAGAGGACGATGTTCCCGAGGTCATCCAGCGCCTGCACAAGACCTTTTTTGCGGAACTGGATCCGGAAGTTTTTGCGTAGAATTGAGCCGCGTAAGATTGAACCGCCGAGCACGCCGAGATCGCAGAGAATATTTGTCTCCGCGTTCTCTGCAGCCTCGGCGGTAAATGACTTTTATGCATCTCCTGGTTCTGGGCCGTGGCAAAACTGGATCGCTGGTGGCGGAAGTTGCGTCGCAGCGGAAACATCACGTTCAAACTGCCGGAGCCGCCGAGAATGTGGCCTGCGCGGCGTTGACCGCAGACAAGCTCCGAGACATTGATGTTGTCATCGACTTCACCGCCCCGCACTGCGTGATGACTAACATTGATGCCTGCGTCAAGGCGGGCAAGAACATGGTCGTGGGCACGACGGGATGGCACGGAGAGATCGCCGGAGTTCGCGATCTGGTCAAAGCGCACGCCACCGGATTCGTCTATGCCGCAAACTTTTCGATCGGCGTGAATCTGTTCTTCGACGTCGCACGGGCCTCCGCCGTAGCCCTGCGTCACGACTACACCGGGCAAATCTTCGAGCGTCATCACGTTCATAAGAAAGACGCACCCTCCGGCACCGCCATCGCGATTCAGCAGGTGATTCGAGAGGCTAGCGGCAAGCATGAAGACCTCGAGATCACTTCCTTTCGCGAAGGCGAGGTCGTGGGCATGCACGAAGTCGTGTTCGAGTCCGTGAACGACACGATTTATCTCTGCCACGACACCACTTCCCGCCGCGGCTTCGCCGAGGGCGCAGTCCGCGCCGCGGAGTGGATTGCCGACAAGAAAGGCTTCTACGACTTCAAAGACCTGTGGCGGGAGTTATGAACCGGCAGGATAAGCCGGCCGGAACAACATAACACTCTGTGCTTGCGTGCCGAGTTTCCCTCCACTCCTATTCGCGCTATCTTATTCCTATGCAACTTCGTGGCTGCGGTACCGCACTCGTCACTCCCTTTCATCAGGATGGTTCCATCGACGACGCTGCCTTGCGCAACCTGGTGGCATGGCAGGTCGAGTCGGGGATTGATTTTCTCGTCCCCTGCGGCACCACGGGCGAAACTCCGACGCTCACCCACGACGAGTGGTTGCACGTAATCGACACCACCATCGAAGTTACGGGCGGACGTGTGCCGATCGTCGCGGGGGCTACTTCCAACTCGACGCACGACGCCGTCGAGAAGGCTAAAGAAATTGCTGCGCGGCCGGGAGTCAATGCCATCCTCACCGCTTCGCCCTACTACAACAAGCCGACACAGGAAGGTCAGTACCGTCACTTCAAGGCGATTGCAGAGGCGGTCGGCGACAAGCCCATCATTCTGTACAACGTGCCGGGGCGCACGGGCGCCAACCTCGAACCGGGAACGCTGGCGCGGTTGACGGAGATTCCAAACATCGTGGGCGTGAAAGAAGCCAGCGGCAACATGACGCAGATTGCCGAGGCCATCAATGCTGTGCCGGAGACTTTTCTGGTTTTCTCCGGGGATGATGCGGTCACGCTGCCTGTGATCTCACTGGGTGGCGTCGGAGTTGTTTCGGTCGCCTCCAACGAAATCCCGCACGAGATGGCGTCCTTGACTCGCGCCGCTCTCAGCAATGACTGGACGACTGCGCGCAGCCTCCATCGCAAGTATCTGCCGTTGATGCAGGCCAACTTCATTGAGTCGAGCCCGCTGCCCGTAAAAGCCGTGCTGGCGATGATGGGCAAGATCGAAGAAGTTTACCGCCTGCCACTTTTGCCGATGCGGCGCGATACGCGCTCGCGCCTGCAGAAGATCGCCACCGAAGTCGGACTGATCAGCAAACCCGCGGGTGCAGCCGCGGAAGCGGCCGAGTTCTACATCTACGAAAACTGGGCTGCTGGCCCCCACAAGATCGTGCTGCATCGCGGATCCTGCGGCCAATGCAGCCATGGCAAAGGACGTCCCGCCGGGCACGACATCAACCACGCCCGCTGGCACGGCCCGTATGCCACTCTGGCCGTCGCACGCGAGACTGCGCACGCCATGACCGGCATCCTGATCCGTAGCGAATGCAAGTGTGTGTGATGCCAGGTTCTTCGGCCGAGTACCGCCAATGCCAACCGCGACTCTTAAGTACAGTTCCGGCGAAGTAATCCAGGCTGGAGACCACATACTGTTCCATCGAAATCCAGCCAGGATCGAGTTTGTCGCGTCTGATCCTGATGACCTTGAAGTCGCTTGGTACATTCAGGAGTACGGCGGGGGTGTGATGATCCTCGATCCAATGGTTTCCGGTCGCAATTTCATTCCAGCGGATCAGCTTGCCGAATACGAGGATTTGGAATTTGTATCGCGGGATCATGAATTGCCGAATTCGACGAGTAAATGATGAGCTGACCTAAGGGCTCAAAAGAAGAGTCGGCTAAGAATCTCGTATACTTTTCCTGCATGTCCTCTCTGAAATCCTCCATCGAACGCCTCGCCACTGTAGGAGAGGTTGAGCACAGCCCCGAGGCCCGCGAGACATTCCTCGAATTCCGCGATCAGCTCACGCAAGGCAAAATCCGCGCCGCCGAAAAAATCGATGGCCGCTGGGTCGTCAACACCTGGGTCAAGCAAGGCATCCTCCTCGGATTTCGCCTGGGCGAAATTGCCGAGATGCACGCCGGCCTCACCTTCGTCGACAAAGACACCTTCCCTGCCCGTCAGTTCACCGTGGCCGATCGCGTTCGTGTCGTGCCCGGCGGATCCTCGGTGCGCACCGGAGCCTACGTCGCGCCCTCGGTCATCTGCATGCCTCCCATGTTCATCAACGTCGGCGCCTATGTCGACGAAGGCACCATGGTCGATTCGCACGCCCTGGTCGGCTCTTGCGCGCAGGTGGGCAAGCGCGTGCATTTGAGTGCCGCCGCGCAGATTGGCGGCGTGCTCGAGCCGGTGAACGCTGCGCCCGTGATCATCGAAGATGACGTTCTCGTCGGCGGCAATTGCGGAGTGTACGAGGGCACGCTGGTCCGCGCGCGGGCGGTGCTGGGGGCCGGGACAATTCTGACGCGGTCCACGCCCCTCTACGACCTGGTGCGCGGAGAAGTCTACCGCGCAACTGCGGAAACCCCGCTTGAGGTTCCAGAGGATGCCGTGGTCGTGCCCGGGTCACGGGCCGTCAAGAAGGGCGCAGCTAGAAATTGGAACTTGTCGCTCTACACCCCGGTCATCGTGAAGTACCGCGACGACAAGACGGACCGGGGGATTGAGTTGGAAGACTGGCTGAGATAATTCCTCGCCGCAGATTTAGCAGGTTAGCGCTGAGCAAAAACAAGAGCGCTTCCTGGCTTGCCTGGGCCCCAATACTGGCGAAGCTGTGCAGGATCTCGACCCGACTTCAGCGAACGCTCACGGCCAACCTGCCGGCCCCATCCCTGCCTATTTGTATCTGCGCCAACTTCCCTACCACGGCATCGGCCGTGTGCAACTCGGACTCGGGATAGGTGCTGGTGATTCCGACGACCTTCATCCCACCGGCGCGAGCGGACTGAATCCCGGCCGGCGCATCTTCGACCACCAGACAGTCTGCGGGTTTAACGGCGAGCAACTCCGCGCCTCTCAAATACGGCTCGGGATGCGGTTTTCCATTCACGACATCATCAGCCGTGACCAGAACCCTGGGGACCGACAGGCCTCCGAATCGCAGCCGCGCGCTGGCCAGAGGACGGGTGCCTGAAGTGACCACGCCCCATCGGCCTTCAGGAATGGTGCGCACCAGATCGACCGCGCCAGGCATGATTTCTACCCCGTCGGTGTCTTCCGCCTCGCGGCTCTCGATTTCCCGTACTTCCGCTTCGGCATCAAGATGCGGGGCAACCTGTCTGATGACTTCAATCGTGCGCACGCCGTGTGCGATTGCGATCACCTTGTCCCCGTCCACGCCTTTGCGCTCTGCCCAGAGGCGCCACTGACGGTCGACAGAGCGCGTGGAATCGACGAGCACTCCGTCCAGATCAAAAAGAATTGCTGAGCAAAGGAACGTTGGCATGCTGTTATTTTTCTATCACACAGGACACGGAGCTCGTATAGGGGAAACCCAGCGGCCGAAACCCTTAACGCGCAGGCGCTGGAAGGCTCGGCTGACCGGGTGCAGTCATGGTCGCCGGCACGCTTTGCCGCAGTTGCAGATGCCTCTGGCGGAAATGTGTTTTCGCCCGCTCGCCCCACGCCCGCACGAACCAGTAATTGAGCGCCGCACCGATCGCGGAGCTGGCCAGCGGAATCACCCGTCCCGCCCACTTTTCCACCACTTCAGCACTCGCCCGGGCCGCAATCCGTTGGATGACGCGCGGCACAAACTTGTTCACCACTTCCTTTTCCAGCAATTCCCGGCTGATGTCGACCCCCGCGGCGCTGGCAGCGGCAATCCAAAGCTCAGCCATTTCGTCATCGGTGTTGAACTCGAATCCGTAGAGCAAGCTCAGCTTCTGAATGGTGCGCATGGTGATGGCCGACAGAATGCCGAGATCGGGCACAATCGTCATCAGCCCGCCCAAGCCAAGCCCAGCTCCTTCGATCGCGGCAATTTTCATCCCGCTGCGGATGATCGATTCGGCCACCGCGTCTAACTCACCCGTCTCCAGAGAATAGACACCGTGATATCCGCTGATCGGCAGCCGGTACGCGACGCGAAGCTGGAGCAGGAATTTTCCCGGATCAACCCTCACAGTGGAGTAGGCGCGGGTCAGCCCCTTGATGAGAGCCGTCTCCACGCGGCGTCCCAACCAGGATTTGCGCTGCTCGCTCATTGATTCAACCTTAACTCAGAGAAGAAGAGAAAGCCATCGGGATGAACCCAGTTCTCAGTTCTCAGTTCTCAGTTCTCAGTTCTCAGTCACCCGCCTTTGGCCACTTCTTCTGATGCTGACCGAGTCAAAAGCGCTCCCCAATCTTCCCTTACTCACTACTCGCTGCTGGGTACTCGGTACTGGGTACTGCTTTCCGTGCTAGCATCAACGGTATACACACATTCAATGGCAACTGGAAAACTGCAGATCGTCCCCCTCGGGGGCCTGGGCGAGTTCGGCATGAACTGCATGGCCGTCCGTTACGGGGATGACATTATTGTGATCGACGCCGGCCTCATGTTTCCCGAGGCCGAATTGCTGGGCGTCGACATCGTGGTCCCTGATATTTCTTATCTCATCGAGAACCGCCAGCGAGTGCGCGGCATCGTTCTCACGCACGGCCACGAAGATCACATTGGCGCGTTGCCCTGGATTCTCTCCGAACTCAATGTCCCCGTCTGGGGAACCGAGTTCACGCTGGCCTACGTGGAAGACAAACTCGACGAGCACGGCCTGCTCGACGATGCAGACCTGCGCGAGATTCGCCCCAACCAACGCTTCAAAGCCGGAGCGCTCACCATTCATCCCATTCAGGTGACGCACAGCCTGGTCGACTGCGTTGCCTTGGCGATTCACACGCCGCTCGGAGTCGTGATTCACACCGGCGACTTCAAGGTCGATCCCACACCTACTGACAACCGGCTCTTCGATCTGCATTCCTTTGCGGAATATGGCAAGGAAGGCGTGCTCGCGCTCTTCCAGGATTCGACCAACGTCGAGCGCAAGGGCTACACCCCCAGCGAGCGGGCGGTGCGACGCAAGTTCGATGAAGTCTTCGCCCGCACCGAGCGGCGGTTGTTTATCTCGTGCTTCTCGTCGTCCATTCACCGCATCAAGCTGGCGGTCGAACTCGCCGAGCAGCACGGACGCAAGGTCGCCTTCCTTGGCCGCTCCATGAACAATTCCGCGGAGATTGCCGAAGATCTGGGATACATCGAGATTCCAGAGGGGCTCGTAATCAATCCCGGCGAGATGAAGAATTTTCCGCCGGAAAAAGTTTGCGTGATGATCAGCGGAACCCAGGGCGAGCCGATGTCGGCGCTGTCGCGCGCCGCGGTCGACAATCACAAGCACGCCAAGATCGAAAAGGGCGACACGGTCGTGCTCTCGTCACGCATTATTCCCGGCAACGAGAAGACTATCTACCGAATGATCGATCACCTCTTCCGGCGCGAAGCTCACGTCATTTACGAAGATGGATCGTCGCCCCCGATCCACGTCAGCGGCCACGCCAGCCAGGAAGAATTGAAGTTGATTATCAACCTGGTCAAGCCGCGCTACTTCGTTCCGATTCACGGCGAGTACCGGCAGTTGAAGCTTCACGCCGAGATGGCGGCCTCGATGCACGGCTCCGTCGGCAAGGTCATGCTGATCGAGAGCGGCGACATTCTTGAGTTCGACGAACTCGGCGCCCGCAAGGTCGGGCGCGTGAATGTGGGCCGTGTCTGCATCGATTCCGGCAACCGCACCGATGTGGTCGAGGACTTGATCATCAAGGACCGCCGGCACTTGAGCGAAGACGGCATCGTGCTGCCGATCATCGCGATCAACAAGCTCTCTGGCCGGGTCGAGACTCCGCCCGAGATCGTAACCCGCGGCTTCAATCCCGGCGAAGACGGATTGATGGACGGCGCCCGCCAGATTGTGATGGAAACGCTGGAACAGTCGAGCGAAGAAGAAAAGGCCGACTACGGCGTGATCAAAGAAAAGATCCGGGCTGACCTGAAACGCTACATCTCCAAGCAAACGCAAAGAAGGCCGCTGATCATGCCGGTGATATTAGAGATCTAGAGCTGAGGTGGGCTGGTCGATACCTTTTTCGCAGCTTGCCGCAAGCAAGGTTTTTCCCTATATTGAAGCCAATGGAAGTGCATTTCACGCCCGACGTTGAAAAAAAGCTTAACGACCTCGCAGCTCAGAGCGGACGCGGGACAGACGAGCTTTTGCAGGATGCATTGGCCGCATATTTCGACGAACTGGTGCAGACGCGGGACATGCTCGCCAACCGCTATGACGAACTGAAAGACGGCCGGGTAAGGCCCATTGACGGTGAGGAAGCCTTTGCCCGCCTGAAAGCGAAAACCGAAGCACAGCGTAACCGCGGGTCATGAGTAGCGGCTATGCGCTCCACCCCGGAGCGTTCGCAGACCTCGAAGACATACGCGATTACATTGCACAGGAAAACCCGGACGTAGCCGACCGAGTCATGGCGGAGATTTTTGACGCCGTTCGACGGCTTGTGCCCTTTCCCTATCAGGGTCACCAACGCCCAGAACTCAGTTCGCGGCCTTTGCGCTTCATTCTTGTTCGTGAATACCTGATTGCCTACGAGCCGGAAGAGAAACCCTTGTGGATCGTCGCGGTGATGCACAGACGCCGCAGTCCTCGCATCATGGCCGCGATCCTGAGAGGCAGAGAATAAAACACAATCGGGAGATCAGAAAGACTATTTGCCCATGGTTGGCCTGACAGAAATCAACGAGGCTCAAGCCCGCATCCGCGGCATCGCGCTCCGCACGCGCCTGATTGAATTCACCCCGCGAGCCACGCCCAACGACACCCGCCGCCTGTTCCTCAAGCCCGAAAACCAGCAACCCATCGGCGCTTTCAAACTCCGCGGAGCCTACAACAAGATCGCTTCCCTCTCTGAGCCAGACCGCAAACGCGGAGTGATTTCCTATTCCAGTGGGAATCATGCGCAGGGCGTGGCTTACGCGGCGCGCGCGCTCGGCCTCAAAGCGGTCATTGTCATGCCCCGCAACACACCCGCCATCAAGCGCGAGGCCACGGCGGTGTTGGGCGCGGAGATTGTCCTCGTAGGGCCCGGCAGCGACGAACGCAAACAGAAGGCCGAGGATCTGGCCGCACAACACGGCTACGTCGTCGTGCCTCCGTACAATGACGAGCACATCATCGCCGGCCAGGGCACGATCGGTCTGGAAATCCTCGAAGATCTCCCGGACGTCGAAGCCGTCTTTGCCCCCGTCGGCGGCGGCGGCCTCATCAGTGGCGTGGCCGCCGCGATCAAGCTGAGCAAGCCTTCGGTCAAAGTCATCGGAGTCGAGCCGGAGTTGGCGGCTGACGCCCAGGCCAGTCTGCGCTCAGGGAAGATCGTACAGTTCCCCGCGGAACAGGTGACGCGCACTCTTGCCGATGGCCTGCGCACGCAAAGCATCGGTCCCATCAATTTCGATCACATCCAAAAATACGTGGACGACATCATCACAGTGAGCGAAGACGAGATTCGTCAAGCCATGAAATTTCTTGCCGCGAATCCCGACACCGTCGCGGAGCCGAGTGGCGCCGTCGCCACCGCCGGATTTCTTTTCCACCACCACCAGTTACCGAAGACGAGTCTGAACGTCGCGATTATCTCGGGAGGCAACATCGAACCGAGTATGCTGGAAGAGATTCGGCAGGGATGAGCCAGTCGGAAAGAGCGATAACATGAAGTCGTTTGGCAGGTATGCTCTCGTGATTACAGGCGCTCTTCTGGTTGGTGCGGTGTTATTCGTCCTGAGTTTTGTAGCGATGGACTTTGTGTGGACGCATTTTGTCACCAAACCCGCAGACGTCGGCCTCGGTGATGGCGTAGTAGTTGTAGGCGGAGGACTTATCGTCGGCACCACTCTGGGATTGTTGGGGTTGGCAATTGTGCTCTACCGATTCTGGCCTAGTCGGCTGTCAAAGTCGCCCACCATAGAAACCGTCACTCACCCTTGACTTCGCCCCTCCAAACCGCCATGCTTAATGTGTCATTCAATGTTCCCCCATGCGGGAGGGCAGCGCTAACTCTCTTGTTATGAAGATTTTGCCCCCAACTCGTTGCAGCTCTGGGATCAATTCCTGTTTTTTCTCTAACATGATGATTCCAATAGACCGGGGGGGGAGGGGGGGTACTCTCCAGTCCGCCCGATTCCCATTCTGGAAATTGAGATTCACCGCGCTTGCCGCGCTCCTTTTTTTCTCCGCCTTTTCCTTCGCCGACGCGCTTCGCGGCACGCTCGTCCACGAAGCAACGCTCCGAGTTGCGCCCAACGTAGATGCAGCGAAGCTCACCCAGGTCGAGCGCGGTCACGAACTCATCATCCTCGAGACCAGCCGCGAGTGGACCCACGTGCAGGCCATCATCATGGAACCGCCGCGCGAACGTGACGAAGAGGAAAACGAGCCCAAGACCATCACCGGATGGCTCCTCGGCAAAGCTGTTGTCACCAACAACACGCCCGATGGTGACAAGATCATCTTCGGTGAGGCTGCGGATTCTGAAGATCAAGCCAGCCGTCGTCGCGGTCGCCGCGATGCCGCGCAGGACGCCATGCGTCTTTATTACCGCGTCTACGATCTGTTCCCGAGTTCTCCGCTCGCCGCTGAGGGTCTCTACCGCGCCGCCGACATTCGCTGGCAGATGGAAAAGTCCGATGTGATGACGCGTCCGTCGGCGCGCGATCGAGACAGCTACATGCGCGGTCAAATGGACGAAGAGTGGATGAAGCTGGTGATGAAAAAGTACCCCGGCACGAAGTGGGCCGACCTCGCCGCCTTTCACCTGATCGACAACAAGCTCTGCGGAGATTGGCAGGGCGCGCCCAAGTGTCCCGACAAAGAAGCGGATACCTACGAGAAGTACGCCACCGAGCACCCAACGTCTCCGGCCGCTCCTGAGGCTCTCTACAACGCCGCCTGGCGCCGGTCCGCGCTGATTGAAATTTACAAGACCGATGCCAACCAGAAGAAATCAGAAGAATCGAAGAGTCGCTCTCTCGCACTGGCGCAAAAGATCATCAGCCAGTACGGCCAGAGCGATTGGGCGTCGCGCGCCCAGAAGCTGATTTTCTATCTCCAGCAGGGAGTCCCCACCTACGGCAATGCGAGCGACTGATGTGGCCTTCATAATCAAACCCTGGAAAAGGAATCTCGGGTTTGGATCCCTCGGGTTGGCCATCACGTTGTTTTTTGTTGTCTATCAGCTCCTTACAGACCCAACTGCCGCTCCTCCGCATCGTCTGAATGATTCTTTGATAGTGCTACTCTTTATTCTCTGTCCACCTTCACTCCTATCCATACCGATTATCGATGCTGAAGTTGGAACCAGCGGTTTCTACTTCCTTTGGTCGGTCATTGGACTACTGAATGCCGCACTCTATGCGGCAATCGGAGCGATGATCATCGGTCGACGGAAGAAATCAGACTGAGCCAAGACCACGAATCATCGATTGGAACTTTTCTGAGATACTGTTCCCCTGCTTTTTTGTGGAGGAAGATTGAACGACTATTTGCTATCAGTGTTGCTGGGAATTGTGGAAGGTCTCACGGAGTTTCTGCCGGTCAGCTCGACCGCGCACCTGCGCATTTCAGAAGCCTTGCTGCACATCAGCCTTTCGGACGGCTACTGGAAGATGTACACCATCGTGATCCAGTTGGGCGCGATTCTCTGCCTGCCCGTGTATTTCCGCGAACGCATCGCCAAGTTCCTATCGACCTTTCCTCGCGGCGAGCGTGGAGACCGCACTGCTCTCACACATCCGCTCGGACTCACGATCGTGGCGTTTGTTGTGACAGCCTTGCCCGCTTTCCTGCTGACCAAGGTGATCGGCAAGCACCTGGAAAGCCTCTACATCATGGGCGGTTCGCTGTTGATCGGCGGAATCGTCATGTGGCTGGTGGACGCACTAAATGCGAAAGCAGAGGCTGGAGGTCAAGAAGTATCCGAAACCCGCATTCACACCTGGAGGATGGAAGACATGTCGCTCGGACAGGCAATCTGGATCGGAGCCTGCCAGATTCTTTCGGCGGTGTTTCCAGGCACATCCCGCTCGATGTCCACGATTGCCGGCGGACAACTCGCCGGCATGTCGCGCGCCTCGGCGCTGGAATTCTCCTTCTTCCTTTCCATTCCCACCATGGTGGTCGCGACGGGCTACGATCTGCTGAAGTCAATGCGCGTCAAAGGCGTAGCAAATCCGATTGGCGTCTCCCAGATCGATTCGCATGGATGGATCGTGCTGGCAATCGGTTTCGTGGTCTCGTACATCGTCGCTTACGCCTCGGTCGCATGGTTCATGGCGTGGGTACGCAAACGCGGGTTCGCGCCATTCGCGGTCTATCGCATCGTGGCGGGAATACTTGTGTTGGCGTTCGCGGCACGGCTGGTGGCATAGGCGGCAGACATAGCCGAGCTTTGCTCGGCCGGACAGCCGAGGCGGCTGTCCCTACGCGGACACACGCAGGAAACCAAGTGAATACTACGACCCATTTCCTCCATTGTGGGAAGGCCGTCTTCTTGGCATAATGTAAGGGCTCTGGCCGATGAAGGCACCGGGAACCTGCTGCACTCTGGTGTGTGAATCCGGCCTACATGGAATTCCTGGCAGGCATTTTTGTCCCCACGGCGAACCGGCGGCTCAATGAGCTGATCGGCTTCCTGATGTGCGTCTCCGCGCTCCTCCTCTTCCTCGCTCTGGCTTCGTATTCTCCCCTCGATCCTTCATGGAATAGCGCGTCGGTGCTGACCGGCTCGCACGCGGCGCGCAACTGGATTGGCGTGGTGGGAGCGTTCGCGGCTGACCTGGTGTTGCAGTTCTTCGGCATCGGAGCGTTCCTGCTCCCGCTCTTCCCTGCACTGCTGGGTGCGCGCTGGTTTCGTTCGCGTAAGATCCAGTCTCCGATGGCGAAGAGTCTGGGCGGAATCTGGCTGGTGATGTTTGTGCCCGCGCTGTTCGCGCTCCTGCCCGGACAACTGCGGTGGATGCACGTGATACCGATAGAAGGCCTGTTAGGCCGGGTTGTGGGCGACGTGTTGATTCACTACCTCAATCTGGTGGGCGCATACATCGTTTGCGCGACCATGGTCGCGGTGGCGTTGTATCTCTCGACGGCATTCTCATTTTCAGCCATCCAGCTGTGGGCTCCGACGCGGTTTGCGTTTGTTACGGCTCTGTGGAATCGCTACAAAGACTGGCAGGAGGAGCGGCTCAAGAGAAAGCAGCAGAAGGAACTGGAGAAGCGGCGGATCTCCAAGCCGGTCGTCAAGACGCAGCTGATTCCCTCGCGGCAGCCGTTTGCCGCGCAGGCCTCCGCAGCGACGGAACCTCGGCGTACCGGGATCGAGCGCATGATGGCGGAAGAGCGCGGGGAACAACCCGCCTCTGCTTCGCCAACTGGCGGGATCCTGCAAGAGTCGCTCGAGTCTGCGGATGCGGCGGGTCTTGATCCTGAGGTCACCGAGCGCGCCGACAGCGGCCACAAGGCCAAGACCACGATGCCCCGGATCGCGGGCGGTTACAAGCTGCCGTCGAGCAGCCTGCTACAGCGTCCGGATGAGCAGCAGGCCATTGATGCCGATGAACTGAAACTTCTGGCACAGGTGCTGACGGAAAAATATGCCGAGTTCGAGGTTCACGGACAAGTCACACAGATCAATCCCGGGCCTGTCGTTACCACGTTTGAATTCAAGCCCGAGGCAGGCATCAAGTACAGCCGCATTACGAATCTCGTCGATGACCTCTGCCTGGCGCTGAAGGCGGAAAGCATTCTGGTCGAGCGGATGGCGGGCAAGAGCACGGTAGGCATCCAGGTGCCCAACCATAACCGGGAAATCATCTGGCTGCGCGAGAACATCGAGTCGCAGGAATTCATGGGCTCGAAGTCGAAGCTCACGATGGCGCTGGGCAAGGATATCAATGGGCGCATCGTGACCGCCGACCTCGCTGGCATGCCTCACCTGCTGATTGCCGGTTCCACGGGCGCGGGCAAGAGCGTGGCGATCAACGCCATGATCATGTCGATCCTGTACAAGGCGACGCCGGAGCAAGTGCGGCTAATTCTGGTCGATCCGAAGCGGTTGGAACTCGGCAACTACGAAGGCGTGCCGCATCTTTACACTCCGATCATCACCGAACCTAAGCTCGCTGCAAACGCCTTGCGCAATGCGGTACGCGAGATGGAGCGGCGGTTGAAGCTGCTGGCCTCGAGAGGCGTGCGCAATATCGACCAGTACAACCGCTTGTTCGATAAAGGCGACACGCCGAGCCTGTTCGACGAGGAATCCGACGACAAGCCGATCCCCTATATCGTGATCATCATCGATGAGTTGGCCGACCTGATGATGCTTGATTCGCACAACGTGGAAGAATCGATCACGCGGCTGGCGCAGATGGCGCGTGCTGTGGGCATCCACCTGGTGCTGGCCACACAGCGGCCTTCGGTGGACGTGATTACCGGATTGATCAAGGCGAACTTCCCCGCCCGCATTTCATTCCGCGTCGCCACGAAGGTCGACTCGCGGACTATTCTGGACGCCAACGGAGCAGAGGCTCTGCTGGGCAAAGGCGACATGCTGTATCTGCCTTCAGGATCGGCGCGCGTGCATCGTTTGCATGCTCCCTTTGTGACGGAGAAGGAAATTGCCGCCGTGGTTGAGTTCTGGAAAGCGCAAGGCGCCGCGGAATATCAGCAGCAGTTCCTAGAAGCTCCCAAGGAAGAGCGGGAGGCCGCCGCGGGAGGCACTGGCAGCGCAGATGGGGTCGAGGGCGAGGCCGAGGACGATCCGCTCTTTGCAGATGCGGTCAGGCTGGTGGTGGAGTTTGGCAAGGCCTCGACTTCCCTGCTGCAGCGGCGGCTGCGCATCGGGTATGGGCGCGCAGCGCACCTTATCGATCTAATGGAGCAGGATGGAATTGTGGGCGCGGCGGACGGTCCCAAGCCGCGAGAGGTGCTGAAGCGTCCAGACTGGATTTCTGAAATCGAAGAGACGATGCGGTAGGGTTCAGATAACTGTGAGAGCAGCAAGGGCGACCATAGGGTCGCCCTTGCGTGTTTGATGCCGTATCGTTGGTGCGATGGCTAGAAGCGAGCGACGATACCGAAGGAGATGCGCACGTTTTTCGAACTGGTCGAGCCCGAGGAATGGACCATGAACCAGTCTGCCTGAGCGGCACGTATGGCCAAACGCGGGCTGACGTTCACATCCACGCCGCCACCGATCAACGCGGCGAACCCGCTGGAGGATCCGCTGACCCCTAGGAACGAAGCTGAAGCCTGATCGCCTCCGAACAAGGCATGGACGAAGGGGGTATAGCCCTTGTTGGCACGCAGAGACAGCGTCGGACCGAACGTATAGGTGTAGTTGTGGATGCTGATGCCACTCACGCTCGCATAAGCCCCGCCAAAATCAGCCGTGATGCCAAACCAGTCGTTGAAGTTTCCATTGAGCGCGAAGTTCCAGCCGTTCGCGCCGGTGCCTCCCTCCAAGTGGCTGTATTGATAACCACCGAAGACTTCAGCTTTCGGATTATCGGCTGCCATTGCAGACCATGAAAAGAGCCCCACAAAAAGAGTCAGAACAATCAGTTTGCGCACGGTTCTACTCCTCGGATTCCAAAGATGTCCTTCTCTACCACGAATGCCTGAAGGAAACCGCAGCCATCCGTATCGAGAAAGTAATTAACTTCCTGATTAGTGGAACCCATCCCGCAAGGCCGTGCAAGTAACTGAAGCAGCACGGGATTTCCCTTTCGTAACCCGAAAATCTCATCTTGAGAAGTTTGCGCCCAGGACGGCAGAAACGTGCAGCGGCTTCAGTTGAAGCCCAGCCAACTCCAAAGCTTCTCTCGCACTCGGCCCAGAGACTCGGATAACAAAGCCCGGTAGCGGAGAAGCACAGTTGCGTGGATGTTGCGAGCGGTGAGGGGAGAGAAATTGTTGCTGAACACCAGATAGTAATGACCCGCACCAGAGGGAAGCGTCGCACTGATCGTGCTGCTCGCGGTCTTGCCGCTCTCGTAGTAAGAGCCAGTGGAATAGCCGTCGCGCCATGCCACGAAGGCAGTGTCGGTGAGCACGTACACCTCAATGTTGTTGTCGGTGTCTTTGTCTCTGTTGTTACTCCGAACGCCGGCCGCCTTGAAGTCCCCGGTAACCTTCACATCCACAGCCCCGGGTGGGACGGTGAATTCGTAGTACGAGAAAGCGTGTGGTTTCAGGATAAAGGGAGTCTCGATGATGGTCTGGGCGCGCGCACCGGTAACGTCCTCGCGCAGCTCTTGCACTGCAGGGTTGTCGCTGAATGCGATCCATCCCACCAGGCCACCCAGTACCAGGACGAGGCCGACGAGCACAACTGGAGGTCTGTGCCCGGCTCGCGCCGGCTGAACTCTCTGCGGAGTGGAAGTGAGTTGAACACTGGCGAGTTCTTTGACGATCGAATTGGAGTTCACCGGTTGTCCGCATTTGAGGCAGAACTGTGAACCTTCTGGAAGACCCGTTCCGCATCTGGAGCAAACAGGAAGAGTTGCTCCGGCGAGGGTTTGGCCGGAAGCGGCCGCGTTCTCAGGCGCTCCGCACGTGGGACAGGTGTGAGAATCATCGGGAATGCTTGCGCCGCACTTGCTGCACAACACAGCCGTTTCTCTCGGGAAAAGAATTGAGGGTCGATAGTAGCATAGGTCTTCGCGCCGACTTATGAGTTCGTATTCGCCCTGCGCCAGGAGCGCAAATTGAAACCATACAGGACGATGCAGAACACGTTGGCGGGGATGAAGCCCAACTGCGAGGTCTTGAAGCCGATGACACAAACAACAGCGCTGTTGATCCCCGCCAATACCCACCCTTCCCAGTATCTTCTTCCAATGAGGACAGTGGACACGACAGTAAGAATGCACGACAAATAATCGAGTCTGAACACGACGGAGTAACACCTCCACGCGTTTATTATTGGCAGCAAGCTCAGTTCTTCTCTGTGATTGGGCGACCGACGAGAGATAACGTAGGTGATGGACCAAACGTGCGGCCGAACCTTCGGTAGAATCTCGTGGGAGTGTTCGCTGCAGGAGTTCAGGAATGAAAGTCCTTACGGAATACTTGAAGTTTCATACCAAGACCCACCGCGCTTACGTGCATCTCACGCCGCAGGTCGAGGAGATTGTCAGGAGGAGCGGCGTCAAGGAGGGCATGGTGCTGGTTTCGGCCATGCACATCACTGCGGGCGTCTACGTCAACGACAATGAGAGCGGGCTGATAGAGGACATCGACCAGTGGCTGGAGCATCTGGCCCCGTTTCGCAAAGAATACAAGCACCACGAGACGGGCGAAGACAATGGCGATTCGCACTTGAAGGCGCTGCTGATCCATCATGAAGTCATCGTTCCGATCACTTCGGGCAAGCTGGACCTGGGGACATGGCAGAGAATCTTCTACGCTGAGTTCGACGGACAGCGGGACAAGCGCGTGATCGTGAAGGTGATGGGGGAGTGAAACAGTACCGCGTACCGAGTACCCAGTTTAATCTCAGGAGGGCGGATGAGCTCTGAAGAACTTCAGGAATTGCAGGAACACGCGGAACATGGGAAGCATGATCCGAGCCTGGCGCCGGTATCGCTAACCATGGCGGTGCTGGCAGTGCTGCTGGCGGTGGTCTCCCTGCTGGGGCACCGGGCGCACACGGAAGAAGTGGTGCTGCAGACCAAGTCCACCGATCAATGGGCCTTTTATCAAGCCAAGAATATTCGCCGGCACAACGATGAGTTCTTCATGGATCTGACTGCGTTGACGCCGACCACCGATGCTGCGGCCCTGACCAAGCTGCGGGAAAAGTATTCGCAAGAGGCGGAGCGCTACAAGGACGAGCAGAAAGAAATCGAGAGCGAGGCTCGCAAGCTGGAAAGCGAGTTCTCCATGGAAAGAAAACGTGCAGACCGGTATGACCTTGGGGAGGTGTTCCTGGAAATCGGCCTGGTGATCACATCGATCACGTTGTTATCGGGGCGACGAATGTTTTGGCATCTGGGAATGGTGATGGGCGTGGTTGGCATTGTGGTGGCCGTCACGGGATCCCTGGTGCACTGAGACAGAGGACTTTCGTTCAGGGCAGAAATGTCTTCATGCAGAACAGGCTACCGCCGGCCTTCTCGAATTCCGTGGTCTCCACGATCACGGGGGTCAGTGCTTCCTGCTCGAGGATTGCCTGCAGGCTGGGTGTCACATATGGAGTGATGTAGCTTCCGTTAGCGACGATGCCGTTGCCCATGAATCGATGGGCTTCCTCAGCCCTGAGTTTGTGAATGCGTTTCCAGAACTTGGAGAGGGTTGCGAGGGCGTCCGCTGAATAAGCACCGGGATAAATAAGCACCGCCTCGTGGTTCAGCTGGCAGAGGCAAGTGTCCAGGTGGTAGCAGAACGGATCAACCAACTGCAGCGGAATCACCGGGATTCCCAATTTGGACATGGCGGTGGCAAACTTCTCGACTCCACCTCGGGTGGTTCGAAAACCGTAGCCGGCGTAGATGTGAGACCAATCCGGGTGCCAGAGCAGATCGCCGTGACCTTCGAGGCGATCGTCGCCGAGTTCCAGATCGATGACTTGATATCCGCGTTTGCGGAACCAATCTACGTAAAAGGGCACCTCGCGCTCGCGGGAGGCGTGTACCATTCGACTGGGAACGATGAACTTCCCCACTCCCTCCTTGTAGCCAGCGAAAACCTGGTTGGCGGCGAAGACCATATCTTCCAGGCCAGGGACAGGGTCGATGATCTCAACCTCACATCCACTTTCTTGTAGTGCTGCACATAGGGCCTGCCACTGGGTGCGCGATTTCGCGCGATCCACTGGGGAATCTCCCGACATGTAGGGATTTTTTTGATCCACCACATCGAAATAAGTAGGGGGACAGAGAAGAACGCGTTTAGCCATTCTTGAAAAGGGTAGCTGTCGTGGCGGCACAGGGCAAGCCTAGTGCCGAACCTTCGTCACTACTGCCGATTAGTCGGCAGACCAGCAGGAAGAACCGGCGAAATGGCAACAGCCAGTTCCATTCAGGAACGGAAACGCGTGATGCAGGCCCGAACCGCAACTATGGCACGCAAACTGCTTGAGAATCCCACTGCACCTGCTCTGGGGGAGAAGCATCCCCGGTGCAGGCAGGGGAGAAGTCGAATGCTCAGCCAATGTGCCAATTCCCAATGCTCCAGACCTTTTCTTCGACTGCGTGAGGGAAAGCTGTTTCTGGTCGAGACCGGACGCCCGGGAAAACTAGGACATTGCAAGGCGGATGGTGTGTTCCCCGCGCGCGAGGTGCAGCCGCGCATCGAGCGCTTCTGGCTGTGTGACCAGTGTGCCAAGCAGTGGACACTGATCTACGACAGGGAGCAAGGTATCCTCCTGGCTCCGCTTCGAAAGCCTGTGGTCAGCGCTCCCGTAACAGGAGTCCCCAGCAGAGCGATGGCATAGTGACGACGACAGAGCCAAGCCTCGGCACGTGGACTCGTTGGGGCACTGACGCGGCTGGTTAAGCGTATCCTTCCTTTCTCCAGGACTGCCAATCGGAGCGAATCGAATTCAGCATTTCGTCGGCCGCCCGATGGAGCCACTTTCCCTTCTGTCTTCCCAGATGGCGGAGGATAGCTTTTCGGGCAGATTTTGTCCCCAGGTGAACATTGGCCGTCTCCCATCCCATGGCATGCAGCAGACGCAGTTCTGCCCCGGGGGCGTGCAGCGTGGCCAGTTCGATGCGGGAACAATGGGGCGCCAACCGGCGCACAATCCAGCGTCCGTGCAAATGGACAAACGGGTCGGGACAGCGCACGGCTCGGCTGATGATCGCCTGGTACAGGATTTCCGCCGGGTGCTTGCTGCCTTGCACCCAATGGCAAGCCGAAGGTACCAGAGCCTTGGCTTCGCGAGCAATCTGACCGCCGCGCCATTCAGCGATGGCAACGAAGCGCGCATGTCCCAAGCTGCCCAGGCCGGCGATGCGCCGTACAAGACGATACGAGAGACCTCGGTCCGGCATGAGGTGCTCAAGGGCGTCGACGGCGCTGATCGGGAGCCTGTCCTTCACGGTCGGGAGGGCATCCATCTTCGCCCAGAAGGTAACCGGGTCGCGCAGTTCACTCTCGGCGATCTGGCGCAACCACTTGTGTTGTTCTCCCAGAACGAAAGGGCGCCCCTTGGCGCGCATTCCTTCGGCGTAGCCGTCGAGCACCGCACCGCAGATGTCCTTCTCCTTGACAGGCAGGTGTCCGGCTTCGACGGCGAGGTGAGCGCTCACGGCGAGGCGAACGAGGTCGTTGGCATAAGCTAGCTGGGAAGCCTCGTCAAAGTCGTTGACTCCCCAGATCAGGCGGCCCTCGATATCGCGCCAGGTCCCGAAATTCTCGACGTGCAGGTCACCCACGGCAAGCACGTGCGCGGACTTGGCCAGATCGTGGCACACCTTCGGCCAGAGCTGGGCCCAGCGGTAATACGTGGCGCGGAAGAAGGGAAAGATTTCCTCTTTCATCCTGCGGTGCTTGAGTCGCAGGTCGCGCTTGACGAGGTCGGTGCGGCGGCCCAGCCAGTCCTCAAACTGGCGGGTCGCTTTGACGACGTTCATAGCGCGCAACGATAGCGGGCGGGCAATACGAAGTCAAACTGGCAACAACGAGAGGCGAAACGAAGAATGCCGGGCGCCGGACTGTGGCTGGTTCACCTCGTCCTCCGGCACCCGGCAGCGCAGCGGCAGAGCCACCGCGCGACGTCAGTGTCTGTAGAAGGCAGCGTTTTTCTCCACAAACTCCTTCCTGTCTCCCGGCACCTCGTCCAAGGCATGAATCGAGTCGGAGGTGCAGACCGGGACACAGGCGCCGCAGTCGATGCAGCCTTCGGGATCCACATACATCTGGGTTGCAGCTTCGAATCCGAGTTCATCCTGTTTGGGATGGATGCAGTCGGTGGGACAGACATCAACGCAGAGGGAATCCTTGATACATGAATCGGTAATTACATAGGCCATGACGAGACGGTCTCCGAGATGAAATCAGTGTCTTGCTGCTGACGACTGCAATGGTAGGGCCCGGTCAGGTGCGTGGCGGTGATGTTGGTCACAAACAGCTGTGCGGCGGGAGTCGAGTCCGCTCGGGAAGAGGAATCTCGGGAACAGAGTCGGGAGAAGTCTGGGAATGCATGATGGAGATCACACGCAACTGTGACGGATGTCACAGAAAACGCACCAAGTGACATGTACAACAGGTGCAATTGAACTAGGCCTTCTAGTCATAGAATCGCCCGGCCCCACCCACAGAACCCCACAAGCCGTAACCCCAGACGGCAAGGGGCCGGGCGCTTGAAGGCTGGCAAGAGACCCAGCCCTCCCCACCCCATAATCTCTAGATCCCAAGACCCAACGTAGTGTGTTAGACAAGACACACTGTGCCTGCTGGAACACTCCTTCAGTCTCCATCGCTCCTTCCAAGCCACTTGTTTTCAATCAGATAGGCTTTGGCTCCCATCCTGCCCTTTGTGTTGGCGAACCTCATCGGCAGGGGGCCAGGGAAATGAAGGCAGCGAATGGGAACTCGGCAGCGAAGCTGATCGCGAGTGGGTTGATCGCAGTGTTGGCGCTGGCGCTTCCTGCAGCCGCGCAGAAAGCCGGGTCAGCTGGCCAGAGCCGTATTAAGAGGACCGTCCTGGTCAGCATCGCGGATCGCAAGCTTGCGGTTCTAGAAGACGGGAACGTGATTGCTTCCTTCCCGATTGCGGTCGGCGCCGCGGTCAGTCCCAGCCCGACTGGCATATTTGAGATCGTCAACCGCGTCGAGAAACCGACCTACTACCACCAGGGTGTGGTGGTCCCTCCCGGCAAGGACAATCCAATCGGCACACGCTGGGTGGGACTCAGCGAAAAAGGATTTGGAATTCACGGAACGAATGCTCCGCGGTCGATTGGGCATGCGGCGTCGCACGGCTGCATCCGGCTGCGGAATCGCGATATGGAGCGGCTGTTCACCATGCTGCGAGTGGGCGATGTGGTTCAGATTCGCGGCGAGCGCGATGAAGAAACGGCTGAGATCTTTGGTGGCGCAGTCGATGGTTCGACTCTCGCGACCGCACAGACGGAGTCATTGCAGGCGGGCGGGGGACAGTAAGAAAAGAACCTTGGATCGCGGAGAGTTGTGGGTTTGAGATTGAATTTTCTGGGAGGTCATCATGCAAATGGCAATCACATTCATAGCGGTGATCGGGGGCTTGATCTTCTCGCTGGCGGTGGCTCTGCTGGCGGAAGAGCTGATTTTTGGGCAGGTGTTCCGCCTGTTCTTCGCACCGGCCAAGCTGGCCCGGCAGCCGGTCGCGGTGAAACCAGGGCAGAAGCGCTGAGGCGCAAAGGAGAACGACGATGCTGGCGTTGAAGTATTTGCTGATCGCAGGTGGCTGCGGGATGATTCTCGTGGCCGTAAGCATTCTGGCGTATGACCTCTATCGGGAAGTGCTGTACCGAAAGGCGCTGGCTGCACCGGGCGCGGGACCGATACCGGCAATGCCGCAACTGCGCTGGCGCACCTCACTGGCGCTGGCATTGCTGGCGTGGGGACCGCTGCTGCTGGCCTTCAGCATCGTGGTGGTGCCGAGTGGCATGGGGGGAGTCCGAGTCAGCGAAATGAGCGGGACGTTGCCGGGGACACTCTACCCCGGAGTGCATCTTGTCATGCCCCTGGTGGAAGATGTGGCGCTGTTTGATACGCGAGACCAGGTATTTACCACGGGAACTTCAGAAGACGGGAAAACCGCCGCGACCAACGTCTCTGCCAAGAACCAGCTTCTCGATGTCCAAGCCAAGGAAGGTCTGACGCTCGGGCTGGCGATCACCGTGCGTTACCGGCTCGACCCCAAGCGACTGGACTACGTACAAGGGAACCTGCCCCATCCGGTGGAGAAGGAAATCGTTCCGCCGACGGTGGCCAGCGTCTGGCGCGAGCTCGTTCCGAACTACACGGTGCGGGATGTCTTCTCGGCCAAGCGCGAGGAGGTGCGGCAGCGCGCGACCAGTCTGATCACACAGAAGCTGTCGGCGGACGGAATCATCGTGAAAGAAGTCATGTTGCGCGACATCCAGTTGCCGCCGGAGTACGCGAAAGGCCTGGAGACTCTCCTCCTTAAAGAGCAGGAGAACGATCGCATGGGCGTTGAAACCGAGCTGAAACAGAAACAAGTGCGGATTTCCGAACTGGAAGCGGAAGCAACCAAGGTACAGCAGATCAAGCAGGCCGAGGGCGAAGCGCAGGTGCACGTGCTGCAGGCGAAGGGTGAATCCGATGCCATGCAATACACGCTACCGCTGAAGGAAAAACAAATTCAGCAGAGCCGGCTTGAAGCGGAAGCGCGCAAAGAGGCAACCATCCAGAACGCGGAAGCTGCGGCGCAGGCCAAGGTGATTGACAGCAAGGCTGAGACCGAGCGGCGGAAGTTGCTGGCCGAGGCGGAAGCGGACCGCATCCGCGTGACAGCGGCGGCAGACGCGGAGCGGCTGCAGAGCGAGGCAGCAATCCTGAAGCAGAATCCGCTGCTGATCAACAAGATCGTGGCGGAACGGCTTTCCGACAAGCTGCAGATCATGATGGTGCCGGCAGATGGCAAGTTCTTCTTCGCCAACGACGTGTTGCGCAGTATGAACGTGGCGAATCAGGCGAGCCAGGCCGAACCACAGGAAGAACAGCCGAGATAACGATTTGCCAGCCTCGTTACGGCGGCTTGCCTGGGCCTGGGAGCCTAGGCGGGCCGCCGCGCCGAGTTCGCGGTGTCCAAAGAGTACAGAGTGAGGTACGGAGGCACATGCACCGCGCGGTTTATAATTTGGCCATCCCGAACATGCTGAATTGCCCGTTACGCTCAGGGTCCAGCCTCACCGCAGCTCTGCGGACTTCATTTCTCGTACTTGGTTTTGTGGTTGGAGTGTGGGCGGCGGACTGGAATTCTCCCGAGCAGCAGCTTGCGCGAAAAGTTGCGGCGGTTACGGGGCCAGGCGCGGTGGCTCTGACGGTGGAGAATCGTTCGTCGCTGGGGCGCCGGGAAACTGAAGTGATCAGCAACGGATTGCGCGCGGCTCTCGAAGCTGCAGGCCTGCGCTTCGTCAAGCCGGAACAGGCCGCCGCAACGGTCGCGATCTCGCTTTCGGAGAATTCCTCCTCCTACGTTTGGGTAGCGGAGATTCGACAGGGTGCAAACGAGGTTGCGGTCGTGATGGTATCGGCGTCGAGGCCAGAGGGTCTGCCCGTCAGTCACGAGTCGGTGCCGCTCAGCCTTCGCAAGATTCCGCTGTGGGTGCAGGAGGAACGCATTCTCGACGTGGCGGTGCTGGAAGAGAACCCGGCTCCTGAGCAGATCGCAGTGCTGGATGCAGAGAAGATTGCAATTTACAGGCTGCAGGGAGGAAAGTGGCAGCAGCAACAGGCGAGTAGCATCACGCACGCGCGACCCTGGCCGCGAGACCTGCGCGGACGATTGGTTCCGGCCAAGGATCACTTGCTTGATGTCTATCTTCCCGGCGTTTTCTGTCGCAGCTCGGCAGGGACGACGCTTGCTCTGACTTGCCACGAGAGCGACGATCCGTGGCCGTTGGTTGTGGGATCGCTGAGCGGCGGGGGTGCCAACTTTCCCAGCTTCGGAGCGGTTGGCGGAAGTCCGTTAACAATTACGTCGATGAGAGGCTTCTTCGCTCCAACCCGCAACTTCTTCACGGGCGCGCTGACTCCGGGCGTCGGGAAGTTCACCACTGTCGCCAAGTATTATTCCGCCGCATTTGTGCCGCGAGACAAATATGTGCTCTGGCTTTTCGCTTCGGTTGACGGACAAGTGCACATGGTGGACGGCGTCAGCGATGTGGCGGCGCGGCTCAGATGGGGCAGCGATTTGACGTCGGTGAGGACTTCGTGTGGCGCGGGCTGGCAGGTCATCGCCACAACGGCCGGCGACCCAGACGGCGACGCCGTGCGGGCCTTCGAGTTCCCTGACCGCGATCCCGTGGCCGTAAGCGCGCCGGTCGATCTCGCGGGCAGAATCACCGCTCTTTGGACGGAAGGAAAAGGCGACAGCGCAATTGCAGTTGCGAGAAGCCGAGAGACAGGAAACTATGAAGCGTTTCGGTTGGCAATCGCTTGTAATCAGTAGCCTGTTCGCGGCGACGCTGGCGGCGGCTCAGGCCCGTCCGCAGTATGGTGACACGCTGCATGTGGCCATGCGAACAGCGCCCACGACGCTTCACCCAGCGGATAGCACACAGCCGGACTCATTCGCGCGACGCAATCTAACCTTATTGATGTTCGAGACGTTGCTGACGACCGACAGCAGCGGACGAATTCATCCTGCGCTGGCTCGGTCGTGGCAAGCGGTGGCTGGAAACCGACGCTGGGAATTCCGACTGCGCCATGACGTTAGCTTTCATGATGGCACCGCGCTCACTGCCGAAATTGCGGCTGCGTCGTTGCGTGCCGCGAATCCGTCGTGGAATGTGTCTGCGGCTGGAGATTCCGTAGTCATCGAGCGTGAGATCGCTGACCTGGAATTGCCTGCGGAGCTGGCCCTGCCGCGGAACGCTATCGCCAAGAGCGCGCCCGACGGCAAGCCAAGCGGGACTGGGCCGTTTCACATCGTCGACTGGCAACCGGGAAAGAAGTTGTCCCTTGCAGCCGAGGAGAACTACTGGGACGGGCGTCCGTTCGTGGACGCGATCGAGATCGAGATGGGCAGGAACTACCACGACCAGTCGATCGCGCTCGAACTGGGCAGGGCGGACTTAGTGGAAGTTGCGCCCGAGCAAGCCCACCGAGCTTCGATGGACGGCCGGCGGGTATCCAGTTCAGAGCCGATGGAACTGGTGGCGTTGCTTTTCACTCGTGATGTGGTAACTCCGGACGAAAAGCTGCTGCGCGATGCTTTGGCGCTCAGCGTCGAGCGGGCGTCCATGCGGAGTGTCTTGCTGCAAGGGGCGGGGCAGCCTGCGGCCGGCATTCTTCCCGATTGGATGAGCGGCTATGGATTCGTGTTCCCGATGGAAACCGACTTGCCGCGGGCACGACACCTGCGCGAGCAAGTTCGTGCGGTGCCCACCTGGACTGTTGCCTACGATCCGAGCGATTCGATTGCACGCCTGCTGGCAGAGCGGGTTGCCCTGAACGCGAGAGACGCAGGATTGTCTCTGCAACCAACTGCGGGGGCCTCGGCTGATCTGCGCGTGGTGCGCATTCCTCTGGCAGCTGCTGAGCCGTGGATTGCGCTTGCCAACGTTGCCGCAGCTATCGGGCTTCCATCGCCGAAGAACAATGGAGGCTCCGCCGAGGATCTCTACTCTGCGGAGCAGGGGCTGCTGGGAACGAAGCGGCTGATCCCGCTCTTCCATCTTCCTGCAACGTACGGGGCCGCAGCCAATCTGAGAGACTGGTCCCCTCGGCCGGACGGAAGCTGGAACCTGGCAGACGCCTGTCTGGGAAACGAGAAGCAATGACCTTTCGCCGCAAACTGCTGGCAGTATTCTCACTCACGGTCTTTCTGTCGGTTGCCGCGGTGGCGTTCCTGGTCTCGGCCATGACGCGGCGAGCGTTTGACAAGGCGGACAACGATCGAACCGCGGCACTGGTCACACAATTTCAGCGCGAATTTGAACGGCATGGCGCCGATGTAGTGCGACGCGTGGAGACCGTCGCGGCATCGGACGCTGTGACCCGCATGGCCACCATGTTGAACCACGCATCCACGGACTCAGCGGGATATTTCGAGCTTGCCAAGTCTCTGGCGGAAGGCTACCAACTCGACTTTCTCGAGTTCGTCGACGCGCGTGGAAACATCATTTCGTCGGCACAATGGCCGGCGAAATTCGGATATCCAGAAAGCGCCTTCGACAATCTCGCATCCTCCGACAAACAATCGGCGTTCCTGAAGCAGGAAGAGTTGCAGGATTCAACGGCACTGGGACTGTTTGCCGTGCGCGCCACGCGCGTAGGTGACCGCCCGATCTACGTGGTCGGAGGCCGCCGCCTGGACAAGATTTTTCTTTCCGGCTTGGACTTGCCCTCCGACACACGCGCCCTTCTTTATCAGAATCGGGGAGATCGATTTTCAGCGGACTTGCTGGTCGACGCCAGCACTCCGCCTTCGAGCAACACCCGGTCCGCCGATAAACTTGCGCCGATCATTCAGGCGGTGCAGCAATACAGCCAGGAGATGACGTCGGTGATCCACTGGTCGGCGGATCAGGCTGACGACGAGGTGTTTCATGCCATACCCTTGCGCGGAAACGGCAAGGACCGGCCGCTGCTGGGAATTCTGCTGGTGGGCAATTCGCGGCGATCGTATGTGGAGTTGAAGCGGCACATTCGCGCTTCAGCGTTGCTGGTAGGTGGCGGTGGGATTGTTGTGGCAATCCTGCTCAGCAGCTGGGCGGCCGCGCGGGTCACGCGCCGGGTTGAACGGCTTGCTCTGGCCGCTCAGGAAGTTACCGCCGGTAACTGGAATACTCACGTGGAAGTATCCGGCGGCGATGAAGTGGCGCAACTGGCGGAATCCTTTAACCGGATGACCACGGAACTGCTGAACCAGAAAGAGCACCTGGTGCAAGCCGAGCGGGTGGCGGCATGGCGCGAACTGGCGCGGCGTTTGGCCCACGAACTGAAGAATCCGCTCTTCCCTCTTCAACTCACGGTGGAGAATCTGCTTCGTGCCAGGCAATCTGATCCAGCTCAGTTTGACGAGGTTTTCCGCGAGAGTGCCCAGACGCTGCTGGCTGAGATTTCGAATTTGAAGGCAATCATCGGCCGCTTCAGCGAGTTCTCGAAAATGCCGCACCCACAACTGCAGGACGTGAAGGTGAACGACATTCTTCGCGCAGTAGCACAGCTATTTCAGGCTCAGTTGCAGGCTCCCGGGCGCGCGCCCATCGCATGCCATCTTGAACTCGATGAGAATCTCGGGACGATCGCCGCTGATCCTGAGCTTTTGCACCGCGCGGTCTCAAATCTCGTGCTCAATGCGATGGATGCCATGCCCGAGGGTGGCGCACTGACGCTGCACACAACTCGCGAAGACGGGAAGATCATCATCGAAGTCGCTGACACCGGTTCCGGGCTGACTCCGGAGGAGTGCGAGCGTATTTTCACTCCGTACTACACGAGCAAGCAGCATGGCACGGGGCTGGGGCTGGCGATTGTGCAATCGGTGGTAAGCGATCACGGCGGTAGAATCAGCGTCCAGAGCCAACCGGGACGAGGAACGAAGTTCATCATCGAATTGCCGCGGAATCCAGATACACTGCGGAGCGTGCTTGCCACAGGCGGGGTTAGCCAGGGCAATGGGTAAAAGCTGACGCAAGTGACCGAGGAGGGTGGGTGCAGCCAAAAGCACATCTGCTGATCGTGGACGATGAAGCCAACACGCTGGCGTCACTGTCCCGTGCTTTCCGCCTGGCCGGACACGAGGCAACCGTCTGCGACAATGCCGCCAAAGCGCTTGAACTGGCAAAATCACAGCGTTTCGATTTGATTCTGTCTGATGTCGTGATGCCGGGAAAGGATGGGCTTAGTCTGCTGGAAGAGTTGAAGACGCAAGGAGTGGCCGCGCCCGTCGTCATGATGTCGGGCCAGGCACACATTGAAATGGCGGTGCGGGCGACGCGGCTGGGAGCTCTCGACTTCCTGGAAAAACCGATCTCCACCGACAAGCTCCTGCTGACGTTGGAGAATGTGCTGAAGCTGCAGCGCCTCGAGAGTGAGAACCGGCAGCTGCGGCAGCGCCTGGGCAAGCACCAGATCGTGTGGCAGGGTGAGGCGATGCGCCGGGTGATGGCACAACTGGAGCGTGTGGCCGCGAGCGAGACGCGTGTCTGCATCCTGGGAGAGACGGGCACGGGAAAGGAACTGGTTGCGCGCACGATTCATGACCGCAGTTCGCGGGCAGGCGGTCCATTCATCACCCTGAACTGTGCTGCCGTGCCGGCGGAGTTGATCGAATCCGAATTGTTCGGCCACGAGAAGGGATCGTTCACCGGAGCGGCGGGGCGGCACATCGGAAAGTTCGAACAGGCGGATGGCGGGACGATTTTTCTCGACGAAATCGGCGACATGCCGCTTGCCATGCAGGCCAAACTGTTACGTGTGCTGGAAGAAGGCGAGATCGAGCGCATCGGCGGTGACAAGCCCGTGGCGGTGGATGTTCGCGTACTGGTGGCCACGCATCGTGACCTGGAGTCACGCGTCCGCGAGGAAAAGTTCCGGCAGGACTTGTTTCATCGAATCTATGTCTTCCCTCTCGTGTTGCCTCCGCTTCGCGAGCGTTCTGAGGACATCCCCGCGCTGGTCGAGCATTTTGCAGCGCAGGTGTGCGCGCAGAATGGATGGAAGCCGGTTCCGTTCTCAACGGAGGCAATGGAAGCGCTCAAGGCGCATCCCTGGCCGGGCAACGTACGCGAATTGCGCAACATGGTCGAGCGGTTGATGCTGCTTGCGACCGATGGGCAGGTTGATCTCGCCACGGTTCAACTGGCACTGCCAAAGACTATGGCAGGCGCGACCCTGGCTGCCACCGCCCAGGCGGCCAGTCCGCTCGCGGACCGTGTGCAATCTTTCGAGCGCGAAGTCATCCTCGCCGAGTTGAAACGCAGCCATCACAACGTCAGTCTCGCCGCAAAATCGCTTGGCTTGGAACGTAGTCACCTGTATAAGAAGGCGGAGCAACTCGGAATCGATCTGCGCGCCATTCGCCGTGAACAGGGCCCGCAAGACTGACTCCGGGTTAGTGCTCGCTCCCCTCTCGGAGACTTCTTTGGCCAACACAACTGGTAGCCGGGTGACTCGCCTGTTGGTATTTCTCGGCATGTTTTCCCTCTGCGCTTTTGCCAGCGAGCAGCCGTCACCACCCATCTACGGAGTTCGCATGGAGCAGGCATGGATCCCGATGAAGGACGGGATTCGCCTCGCGGCCACACTCTACATGCCCGACGGCGCGAAGCCGGGAGAGAAATTCCCTGCCCTGCTGGAATACCTGCCGTACCGCAAGGATGATGGAACAGCCGCGGGTGATTACCCCAAACATGCGTATTTCGCGAAGCGAGGCTTCGTGAGCGTACGCGTGGACATTCGCGGGTTTGGCACGAGTGAAGGCGTCCCTCCGGGCCGGGAGTACTCCGAACAGGAACAGATGGACGGCGAGCAGATTATCGACTGGCTCGCGCACCAATCCTGGTCGAACGGCAACGTCGGTATGTTCGGCATTTCCTGGGGCGGATTCAACTCCCTGCAACTGGCGATGCGGCATCCGCCGGCCCTGAAGGCGATTCTTGCCGTCGACGCGACAGCGGAACTGTTCCACGACGACGTGCACTACATGGACGGCATCGCACACATCGACGAATTCGAATTGAATATGGACATGGCGCAGGGCTGGACTGGCGCGCCGGACTATACGCTGGACGAGAAAGTCCTGGGACCGCGTTTTGAGACTCCGCCATGGTCGCTGCTCTATCTCAAGCACCAGCACGATGGCCCGTTCTGGCGCGAGCGCGTGCGTCCGTTGGCTGAGATCACGATTCCGAGCTTCCTGATTGGCGGGTTGCAGGACGGATATCGTGACAACGTGACCGACATGCTGGTGCAAGCGAAGGGTCAGGTGCGAGCGGTTGTCGGTCCGTGGAACCATACCTTTCCCCACGATGCCGATTTTGGTCCGCGGATCGAATGGCGCGATCAGGCCGTGCGCTGGTTCGACCATTGGCTCAAAGGCCGCGACACGGGAGTACAACAGGATCCCAGGCTTGTGATTTACGTGCAGCATTGGCATCCACCAGATCCCAATCTGCCGGAAGTTCCCGGCGAATGGCGGCGTGAGGATGTGTGGCCTCCGAAGGACGCTAAGCCATCCACATTGTTTCTGCACCCGGATCACACACTCTCGGATTCCGCCGCCCAGCAAGATGTCCACGAACTCAAGTACGTTCCCTCGATCGGAGTCGAGGCAGGGTTCTGGTGGGGAGAGTTGTTGAGCGACCCGCGGCCGGTGGATGCGTTCAGCCTGGTTTACGATTCTGCGCCCCTGCGGGAAGAGGTGGCGATCCTCGGCCGTCCACGTGCCTTGTTGCAGGCCTCAGCCACCGCTCCGTTGGCTGATTGGTTTGCTCGGCTCTCTGATGTGGCACCGGACGGCACGGTCACACAGATCACCGGCGCGGGTATCAACGGCGCACAACGTGAGTCGATGACAGAACCACGCGATCTGGTGCCGGGCCAGGTCTACCCTCTCAACATCGAGATGCACCTGACGTCGTGGGTATTCCCCAAGGGTCATCGCATTCGGGTTGCGATCTCAAACGCACTGTGGCCCATGATGCTGCCAACACCGTACCCGATGACGACGTCGCTCGAACTCGGCGGAAACAGCGGTTCACGGTTGGTGATTCCAGTTGTTCCACTGCACGGAGCAACTCCACCCGCGTTTTCACTGCCGGAGCCTTCCGATGAACGGACAGATATCAAGGAAGAAGGATTTCCATTTCCGGGCGAGTGGACCGTCGAGCGGGACGAGGCGCGGCACCGGGCTACAGTTCACTGGAAGGGCAAGGATGCATACGAATTCCCCTGGGGGAAAGAGGACGACTACGAGAACATGACCTACGAGGCCGATGATGCCCACCCCGAGACCTGCTCTGTCCGGGGCGAAGCGGAAAGTATCTTCACGCTGAAAGGCCGCACACTGGTCTGGCGCGGACACCTTCTGGTCACGACCGACCAGAAGAACTTCTATTACGAGTACACGCGGGAGCTATTGAAGGATGGCCAGATGATCAAGTCGAAGACCTGGCAGGAGACGATTCCCCGGGATCACCAGTGACCAGTGGAGACATCAGTCAGCAGCCGCGACCGATGGCCCAGAGTTCGCTTTCAAGTCCGCCGCCAGCAAGCGGTGGAATAACTGCTCGCCGGCTTCACGGCGAACCGAGAGACGCCCGGCGCCGTAGGCTCGCGATTTCAAACCACGCTGTACGTCTTCGCAAATGCCGAGATCCTCGTCCTGCACACGGTTGCCCACGTCGACCGACTCTGTGTTGTATTTCCGTTTCGATTCACTTACATCGCTGAAGTAGAAATCGAAAATCACCGTGCAGTGGTCGGCATCCACAGGGATCACATAGTTTGTGTCCATGTATCCCTCATAGCAGTTGATCATCAGGTTGGGATATTGCCAGAAATACCAGGCGCGATCGCCCCTGCGGGTAGCTCCCGTCGCGGCATCTTCAGTGGAAGAAACCATCGGGCTCGACTGCAGACAGTACCGGTCTTCGTTCTCGATCGTGTATTGCTTGTAGTCGAGGACCGAACTCAGTCCCTTGTGCAGGTGCGGTACGTGATACCCGCCGTCGAGATAGTTATCGACAAACACTTTCCAGTTGCACTGGATGTTGTAGCTCCTGCGGTCGAAGAAGTGAAGCTTGCTGATACCGAGGGGTGCCACACGCTTGACCAATCCCCCGAAAAATTGGGCCAGCGGCATCGCCTGCGGATCAAGGTTCACAAAGACAAAGCACTCCCAGGTGTCCACCCGAACCGGGACCAGGCCGTTTTGCCCACGGTCAAAATTCTGCACGCCATCGAATTCCGGCATACCTTTCAGAGAGCCGTCAAGACCGTACTTCCAACCGTGATATGGACACTGCAACATGGCCGTGTGTCCACACGGCTGGGTCACGACGGCCGCCGCATGGTGCCGGCATACGTTGTAGAACGCCCGCAGTTCGCCGTCATTTCCGCGGACGACGACGACAGGCTCACCAGCAACAGCAGTGGAGATGAACTCGCCCGCCTTCTGCAGTTGATCGGTGCGAGCCACCAGTTGCCATGTCTTCCCGAACACGTGGAGGCGCTCCAGTTCCGCGATTCTCGGATCAACATACCAGGACGCGGGAATGGTCGAGGCCTCCGCCAGCGGCGCCCGATCGTCGTAACTTGCAAGAATCTTTTCCACGGAAGCGTGCATGTTCTCACTCTCATTGATGAAACGGATTCTTAATTGACTGCCATTGTAAGTTGAAAGCAGCGGCCGCACCTACCTCCGGCGACCTTCCCGCAGATTGGAACGCTGTTTTGGTCGGAGACTGTCTGCCCCGACACCAATCGCTCGCTGCAACACGGCGACAAACTGATGAATTCTGGCTTCTTTGCTCTCCGCGAACCCACCTGGCCGACGAAACAGCCCCGGATCCAATTCTGCGGTCAGCAGCGCATCCTGAAAGCGCTCGGCGGTCCAGTCAAGGATGGCCACCATCATCTCCAGATCCACATCCTTGCGCAACTCGCGCCGCTCCAGGCCAAAGCGGACAAAAGCTCCCGTGCCGTAGGGATCTTCCGCCATCAAGAAACGGTTGATGTCGCGCTTGAGGACGAGGTCCGTTCCGTAGTTGCCGAGCAAGGAGATACGATACGGAATCGGATCCTCGTGCAGAACGTGTTCGGTGCGCACTAGCCGGTAACGCAACACCTCAAAAAAGCCCGCGTGCCGCACTTCCACCGGAGCGTCAAGATACTTCGGAAACGAGTGTACCGCGCGCTTGTACACCTCGAGAAACAGACCGCCTTTGCTGCCGAAGTGCTGAAAGATCGAGCCCTTGGCAATACCGAGCGCGGCGGCAATGTCTGCCACGCGTGTAGCGTGATAGCCATGTTCCGCGAAGTGCCGCATCGCCGCTTCGACAATCCGTCCGCGCTTGGCCTCGGACCTCGGATGTAAAGGCATCTGTGGCCTGTATTGCGGAAGCGCAGGCCGGGTAGACCCCATGGCGCCCATAGAGTGACCGTAGGTCACAAACATATCCGAGTGCATCAGTGAGGTCAACTGCAATTCCAGCGAGGACTCCTCCAGACACCCGGAGCCTGCGAGCGAATCAATCTGACCAGAGGTCAGTGCCGACGGCGGGGGTCTGCTACTGTTGCGGCGATTGCGAGACCAAGACTGGGACGTGTCGGCGCACAGGTTGCGTTTGCCCTTACAGTGCTATCCAACGTTCCCTTAGCGCGGTTCCTCCGCGCGGCTGCGGTGCTGTTGATATGGGAATTGATGACAAGCATGCCGCTGCCGCTCGTCCCTCCGGTACCAAGGATGAGGATTGAAAGCCGTGATCTTTCGATCGGCTGCAGATGTAGTTTGTTGTGACAAGCTCGGACAATCCGAGTTCAGCCGGAACACGAACGAATCACCAGCCGGAATCCAGGGCTGTAGGCGCGGCAACCTCCTGCGAGCAGGTTTGACGATGCTCCAGACCGTTGTTATGATCGAACTGCGGGGTGGAGCAGTCTGGTAGCTCGTTGGGCTCATAACCCAAAGGTCGGTGGTTCAAATCCACCCCCCGCAACCAACGCAATCATATGGTTACGAGGAATTTGGATTTTCGATTGTGGTCTGAAATGGTCCAATAAGGTTTGAAGCGATAGAACAGAGGCCGTCCACGTGACGGCCTCTTGCTATTTGGTGCGGTCTTGAAGCAGTACCCGCTGCACCACGGATGTATTGGCTTTGCGCTTCGATTCCATGAAGGCTCCACCATAGACGTTCATCGTGGTCGAGATGTTCGCGTGACGCATGAGTTTCTGTTGTACGCCGAGGGGCGCACCAGTCTCGTCGAGCCAAGCGCGGTAGCTGTGACGCAGCGTGTGCCAGCCGATGGGTCCCTGAATCTTGGCACGCGCAGCAGCGGTCTTGAGCACCTTCTTCCGGAGCGTACCAGAATCGTACGGTTTGTTTGTTCGTGGACTGGGAAAGACCCAGTCTCCTTGCGTCGCTATACAGAGACGCTTCCACTCCAAAAGAATGGTTGCGACATCTGGATCCAGCGGCAAGTCGTCCTGGGAGCATTCGGATTTCAGCTTCGTGACCTGGCTGCGAGCGTACCCTTCCCTCACTTGCATGACCAAGCTTTCGAAGTCGATCAGACTCCAGCGCAGGCCCATCACTTCGCTGATACGAAGGCCCGTGCACCCGGCCAGAAGGACCATACAGCGATAGGGATGGTCTAACTGATCGAGCAAAGCTCCAAACTCCTCCTCGGTCAAAATGCGAGGAGGTTTTAGGCGCTTGCTGACCCCTTTGAGTTCGACCAAGTCCATGGGATTGCGTTCCAAGGGAATCAGCTCCCAGAGCATGGCTTTCTCGAAGAGGCGGTACATGAGACTCCGAATGTGGCCTCTGGTTTTTGGGGCCATTGGCAATCTTCGGAGCCACTCTTGGACTGGATACGGTTTGACCTCCCGTAGCAGGTAAACGCCCCACTTGGGAGCAATGTGCTTGTTGATACGGTTTAGGTCGGGTTCTTTCGTGGTGTGCGCAAGCTCGCCGCGCTCGATCTCTTCGCTGACGTAGCGATCGATCAGGCCTTGAAAGGTAACAACCTCGCGCACCGGCAACCCATTGTTGATTTCCAGTCGGAGACCTTCGGCTGCACGTCTGGCATCCGTCTGGGTTGGATAATCTTCGATAGTCCCCAAGGTTATCGAGGGTCGTGTCGTTGATGGATTCTGTCGGTCCCAATAGCGGAATAGCCATACGTCTGGGCCCTTAGTTCTCTTGCGAAGTTCGAGACTTCCGAACTGATAACGGTTTCGTCTAGGCAACTTGTCCTCCCTTGCCTTGACGACGCCGGGATGACTCGGAGCATATCTGAGCCCGCAACCATTCGTCCAGTTCCGAGATGTAGAAGAGCCACTTCTTGCGTTGCCCGTATCCGATGGGATGTCCGGGGATGTGTCCAACCCCTGCGAGGCGCGTAACGCTCCTGACGTGCATCTGCAGAAAATCGGCAGCAGCCTTCGCGTTCACAGGTCTTTCAGACGGCTGCGGAGACTTTCTGAGCATCCCTCCTTCGGTATTGATCTCAGGTCCCATGCGTGGTCAACGGAAAGAAACAATCGCGCTAAATATTGAACATGGCTCATTCCTGTTGCCGTGTCCAACAACTTTTCGTCCGTGTGATATTCCTGGCAGGAATAACAGACAGCACCGAGTCTGAAGCGTCCTCGGCATTTTTCGTTACACGAGCCGCATCGCGGGTGTAATGCGCTCATTCCACTGGCACTAAGTTAATCAGTAGGAGTACCTACAGCTGCTTTGTCGGCAAGCGTCGGAGTCCAGATTTGCAGACAAACTGTTCGGGCTAATTCGTGCACGATGTCGCGGAGATCCTATATGCGAATTGTGAGATCTGCATACCACGATGGCATTACTCGTTTCCTGCGAGTGGTTTATGGAGCTTTCATCCCACACCGACAACATATCTGGTGACTGAATCACTCCAGTTGTTCGCAGCTATTCCTCCCAGGAATACCTGACGGACGAAAAGTCATTGGACTCGCGGCTGAGTTGAGGATAATTTCGCGGGATGGATAGGCGGTGCTTCGCACCGGATGAATTTTGACACTCCACCCCTTCGAGGGAACTGTAGGGAAACCTGACATCTTTCTGGGGGAACCATCCTGGCCTCCAATAGATAGCGTGGGTGGGGGTTCCGTAAGGAAACCCGTGATTCCGTGCGTAAACGCGGGTGCTGGGAGGTTGGAGCGATGGCGCTGCTCGATGAGAAGAACCTTGCGGCGGAAGCAGCAAAGCGGGCGCGGTTCCGGGTGCATCACGTGGGGACAAAGCTGAACGAGGCGGAGCTGCACGAGCTGGAGGGGCTAGCGGCGAAGGGGAACGAGACACAGGCGGAGCTGATCCGTGGGCTGATCCTGCGCGAGATCAAACAGGACAAGACGGGGCTTCGACCCAGTGCGGAGATGGTGGAGATCACGGCGTGCCGGCTGCTGTTGGTCAACCTGCTGGGTCCGCTGGCGAAGGGGCAGGCGATGACGTCAGAGGTGTTCGACGGAATCGTCGACTTGGTCAAGAAGCAGAAGGCGCGGGTGGCTCTGGATCGGCTCAAAGACCACGAAGCGCGGCGCTGAGCAGGGGTGGCCGAGGAGAAGCTCCTTGCGGCGCTCGGTCACGATATATCGCAACAGAGCCCGCATGTGCCCGAGATCAAAACCACCCAGACGATTACGCCGCAGCTTTCCGAATGACACTTCCCGGATAGCCAGAGCGTAGCTGAGGCCCGGTCTGTGTCAAGACTCTACGACCGCGTTAGCGGCGGGCTTCGCCCGGTCTTGACACAGACCTCAGCGGCCTCGGCTTATCATTCATCTATCCGGGGAATGTCAGACGGGCGCCGGATCGAAGCACAAGGCAAATCCCTCCACATCAGCAGCCCCATTCGGCTTGACCCGGCTTTGCGAAATAGCGCCTTGAGTCTTCCCGTTCTCGGGCGGTTGAAGCCAATTCCAGTAGTGCTAGACGGGCAGCAGCTACCAGACGACTCTTTTCCTGGTGTGGAATTTGCTCCCATACTTCAGCGTTTGGCTTGGTCTGGCAGCCAAGATTCGGCCCGAGTACTTGGGGGTAGTGGTGGAAGAGTTCTGCCAATTGTTCTGCTGGTACTTCTTGGATCGACATCGGACGTCCTTTCTCGATGAATCAGTGTCGCGTTGAGCGACCTCCGATTGGGGAGTCGACTGCAATCAAGTGGTTGTCACGCCGCGCGAGCAACTGGTTTTCTCCGCTCCTGCAGTTCAGATACCGCGTCTTCGCTTGAACCAAGTCGCAGACGCACCCAATAACCAATCCGACGCGGTTCGCACTCCTTGCAAAGCGCAACCAGGAATCGTGTGTAAAATGCGATACTTGCCGTGCACAGCACCGTCATTGCCGTTATCACGAACATTTTCAGCCTCCAGGCTCGGATCCCGGCACCTGAAGCACAGCCTGGGATCACTCTGCCCAGATCATTGGATATACAAACCCGTAAATCTCGAATAAAAGGTTCATAAACTGTTCGTAAAGGTGCAGGTACAGCGCGCTCTTGCGGGCGCTTGTCGCGGGCTCCTGAGTCGGAGAGTGAAGTGAATAAACGGCGGAGAGATCATAAAAACTCGCGTGAAGACCGACGCTCTGCAGCAAGCTAGGTGCTAGGCTCTTAGAAGCATCTCGGGGTGGTTCCCCAATGCTCATACCATGCACGGGAGGGATCAAACAAACTCGCAGAAGCAGCACTCGGGTCCACGGAAGATCGTGCGCTCTTTCCTTCGAGCGATGCCTGCATGCGCTGTCGTAGGTCTGATCACTTTCATTTGCTACGGCCTTCGGCTCAACTACACGACGGTAAGCTTTTGCTTCTTGATTATTGTTGTGCTGCAGTCGCTCATCGGTGACTTTCTCTCCTCGGTGGTGGTCTCGCTAATTTCTTTCTTGTGCCTGAACTACTTCTTCATTCCCCCTATCTTTTCTCTCCGGATTAGCGATTCGTCGGACACCCTTGCGCTCGTTGCCTTCCTGGTCGCGGGGTTGGTCATTACGCGCTTAACTTCGCAGACCCGCGAAGCCGCAGCCTCCGAGGAATTACAGCGTAAAGAGGTGACGAGGCTGTACGAACTAGCGCGGAAATTGCTGCAACTGAAACCGGAAGCAGCGAGTAGGGAGCAACTGCTGGAGCCATTTAAGTCCCAGTTCGGACTGAGGGCAGTTTGCTTGTTTGATGCAGACGCGGCGGAGAATCATCTCGTGGGCGAATCGCCGGAGCTCGCAGAGGCGACTCGGGCGGCATACATCCGCGGACGCGATTTTCAAGATCGCGGTTCGGGCCTAGCGGTTCGACTCCTCCAGGCTGGGAGTGGCACGATCGGAGCGATTGGCTTCGAAGGTCTGCGCGATCTTGAACTGGCTGGGCCCTTGACTGCACTGGCGACGATCATGATCGAACAGTTGCGCGCATTTCAGCAAGCTAGCCATGCCGCCGCCGCGACCGAAGCAGAGGTATTTCGCGGCGCTGTTCTTGATGCGCTCGCGCACGAGTTCAAGAATCCCCTCGCCACCATCCTTACCGCCGCAGGTGGGCTCAGAGAAACCGGCCCGCTGCGAACCGAACAATTGGCACTGGCGGAAGCGGTAGAATCGGAGGCATCCCGTCTGGAACAGCTAACCACGCGGCTGCTGCGATTAGCCAAGCTAGATCGCGAAGAAGTGAAGCCGCAGACGGAACTGATCGATCTCGCCGAAGTAACACGGGCTATGGTCGACCAGCATTCCCGAAGATGGCCGGACCACCATCTCGTGTTCAAGGGCGCAAGGGTCCCTGTCCTAGGCGATCGGGAATTGTTGTGGCTCGCCCTCGCACAATTATTGGACAACGCCTGCAAGTACTCACGACCGGGGTCGGAGATCATCGTCTCCGTCGAATCGGCCGGTGAAACCGCTTCAGTGCGCGTGTGGAACAGCGGGAGTTCGATTCCCTCGGGCGAACAAGCCAACATCTTTGAACGCTTCTACCGTGGTGTTGAAGCGCGACGGCTCACCCCTGGTTCGGGACTAGGCTTGTACGTCGCCCGCAAGATTGCGATTGCACACGGAGGCACGATCGCTCTCGATCGCGCTGGGAGCGAAGAAGGCACTGCATTTCGCTTTTCGCTTGCAAACGCACAAGGTGAACCGAATCATGACACGTAGATTTAATGTGCTGGTGGTCGATGACGAACCCGCTCTACGCAAGGTGCTGCAAACTTCTTTAACAGCTCGCGGGTTCTGCGTCGAAGAGGCGGGCAGCGGGGAACAAGCCATCGACATGGTTCCGCAGGGCGGGTTCGACTTGGTTCTACTCGATATCAACATGCCCGGCATGGGAGGAATTGGAGCATGCCACCGAATTCGCACTCTTTTGCCTCATGTCGGAATCGTAATGGTGACGGTGCGAGATGCGGAGCAGGACATGGTCCAAGCTCTGGAAGCGGGAGCGGACGACTACATCACGAAACCCATCCGCTTCGGGGAGTTGGTGGCCCGGCTTCACGCTGTACTTCGGCGCACTGTGGCTGAGGATACTCTGGCAACTACACTTCAAGCGGGAAATCTGGAAATCGATTTTGAGCGGCGAATATTGCGCAGAGCGGGCGAAGCAGTTCATCTCACCCCTACCGAATTTGATCTGCTGGCGCTGCTAATGAGGAATCAGGGGATGCCCCTGACGCATACCAAACTGTTGAGAACAGTATGGGGTCCCGAGTATGGGAAAGAACTCGAATACTTGAGATCGTATGTGAAGACACTCAGAAAGAAAATCGAAGAGGACCCAGCGCAGCCCAAATATATTCTGACCGAGCCGTGGGTAGGTTACCGTTTCTACAATCCGTCTGATGGAGAGTTGTGATGGAGGGCGGTGGACTCGCCGCCCCCGATCGAATCACTTCTGTTCCGGACTGGCCTGGTGGTTGCGAGACAGCTGTTCTTGTTGCGCCGCCAACGCTTCAGAATCCCTGGCCTCCTGAGCGTATTGCTTCGACCAATAGCGATAGTGACTCGTGCAATTGCAGGAAATCCCCTGCTTCGATTCAATGGTCGCGGGCTGTGTGGCAAGACGGTCCGCCTCCGCCGAGAATTCCAGCGCCTTCGCCGTCAATCGCTGCGCCTTACTTCGATAGTACGCTGCAATCCGTTGATGATCTGCGGGCGTTTTAGCTGTCGTCAACAGAGCTTTAAGTTCCTTTTTGCTGAGGCTCCCTGAAGTCTCCGCCGTCGCTTCGACGCAAAGAGCTCCGGACAACACAACCAAAGACAGAACAACCAACGCCATGCGTCGTGCAACCTTCTGGTGCTTGTTCTTCATGTTCCTTCTCCCCGTGGAGCATGCGCTCCACGACTTACTTCAATCCCAAACTACTCGGAACGAAATGAAGAAGGCATGAAAAGCTACTGCGGATCTCTCCAAGAAATCAGTTACTCATGGCGGACGCGCGTCAATACCGTCCTTAAGCGCTGGAACAGAAACATTTATGACGCGCAATCAAACAATTGATAGCGGTCTTCACGGCTTTTTCATGCGTTGCATTCTATCTTCCGTCATCGAAGTTCGACCTCCGGAGCACGAGGTGAACCCGATCGAGCTTCGCGAACAATAAGAGGACACGACATGTTTACGAACATTTTATGGTTTCTTTCTTCTCTCTTTACGGGGCTTGCGATGCAATGGAATCGAAGGATAAGGAGCGTAATGAATACCAACCTCAAACCAACTTCAGGTCGGATTGCGAGAAGTATGCCCATTCTGGCAAGTAAGACACGGCCAGTCTCAGCCATTCCTCTAGCACTTGTGTTGACGTTCGGGATGGCGCAGGGTCCGTCTTCTTACGCTCAGGCTGCAGCGCAGGATAGTCCACAGGTGAAAGTCGCCGAACTGCGCGAGCCCGCGCAGCCCGCTACGGACAAATCCTCAACCGATGCGAGCGCGGCGAGCGGAACGCCGGCCAAACCATCGGCGACAGCCGCGGACCCGGCGGTACCAGACGCAGTCACGAAGGAACTTGAGCTGATGAAAGCGCGCATCGATGAGCTCGAAGCTGAACTCAAGAGTCGTGGTGATGTGACGGCACCGTCTTCGGCAGCAATTCCAGCAAAAGCAGCGGAGACTTCGCCTTCTCCGGCAGCGGCAGCGGTAACCGCGGCGCAAGCGGGCGACTCCTCGGCGGCGAAGCCCGAGAAACCGGAACCGTCCGTTCCGTTTGCGTACGCCGACTGGACTTGGCTCAACGGCACCGCCCGCAACAAAGACGCGGTCTGGGACTCGAAATTCTTTACCCCGGAAATCAGATTCGACACCAACTTTGTCAGCAGCTTCAACCATCCCCAAGATGACACCATTGGCGGGTCGAGCGAAATCTTTCGGTCGAACGAAATTCAAGTGGAGCAGATCAGCTTCGGCGGCGACTTCCACTGGCAGAATGTTCGCGGCCGGGTCCTGACCATGGGAGGCATGTTCGGCGTCACGACGCCAAGGAACGACGCCAGCCCTGGGCGCGGCCAATGGGACCTGCGTGGAGCCTACAAATATTTTTCTGAAGCCTACGGTGGGTACCACTTCGACGTCAACCATGGGCTCAACATCGACGCTGGAATTTTTGTTTCGTATATCGGCCTGTTCAGCTATTACAACTTCGATAACTGGGCCTATCAACCATCTTATGTGTCGTCCAATACACCCTGGTTCTTCAATGGGTTGCGCATTCAATGGTTTCCTACCGAGAAGCTAAAGATTGAGCCGTGGATCATCAACGGGTGGCAATCCTATGGCAGGTTCGGCCACAAACCAGGCCTGGGTGGACAGATTCTGTACCGTCCGAAGCCGTGGCTGGCGCTTGTCTTCAACAACTACGGCATGGGTGAAGATACCTTGGGCGCCGGTAACGGTAGCCTGGGCCGCAGTCGTATTCACACCGACGACAGTGTCGAAGTCAAGTACTACGACCATCCTCAGAAAACTCTCGACAAGATGGCGTTCTCGTTTACCGGCGATCTCGGATGCGAATACGGCGGCGGCGTGGCTTGCTTTGGAGATAAAAGAGATGGATCGGGGAACATTACTGCTCACAAGCAAGCATTTTTAGGTTGGATGGCATACAACCGTTTCTGGTTCAAGAAAGACCTATACGGATTGACGATCGGCGGCGGCCAGATGAACAATCCGGGCCGCTATCTAGCGCTGCTTCCACCCATTAATGGAGCGGACGCCATCACCGGTTCGCCCTATTTCACGCAGAACCCGGGTGACCCATTCAAAGCTTGGGACTCTTCGATCACCTTCGACTGGATGCCGAAACAGTACATCACCTTTCGCTGGGAGTACGGCTATCGGCACGCAAACGTAGGTTATTTTTCAGGTCGCGGCGGTATCACGCCTGGCGTCAACGGCACTCCCAGCACGGTTCCAAACCCAGGCGCTGGATCTGTGGTGCCGGGCACGACATTTGTGCCGGGGCCGTTCTTGTCCCCGACGCCGGGTCTCACCTGTGTTGCCGGAAGCACAGGTTTTTGCCCAGACCTGCGAAAAGACGAAGGAACCCTCAGACTCGCCATCATGGTCAAGTTCTAGTTCCTGTGCCGCGGCTCGGTCGGCTGACTGAATGTCCAGCCGAGATTGAAGAGAGGCAGCGTCGGGTTTCATTGGCATCGACCCCGGCGCTGCTGCCGGCCTCTTCTGTAGGACCCGATGTACGCCGCGCGGGAGCGTAGATGACGGCAGTGGATTCTTGAACGCCTCCGACGGTTTGTTCGTTCACTTGAACCGCTTTAAACGCTTGGGAAAGTCAATGGTGTACGAATTGGAATCTACTGCCAGAACGAAGAGATTGAAAATTGGAGCACTCTTCCTTGTCGTCTCTTTCCTTCTCGCTCTCGGCGGCTGTAGCAGCGCGCACGGCGATCCACGGGCGGAGGCGCCGCCTCCTTCTACGGTTGTAGCCGATACGGACGTCAACCTCTTCTCGGTCGACCACCCGGAACAGTTCCCCCTTACTGCGGCGGTTGCGTACACAGCCGCGCCGAAGCTGGTTGTCACGGGCACGGTAAATCCTGATATCTCCCGCAACGTTCCGGTCATCTCACTAGCCACCGGACGTGTGGTCGCGATTCACGCGCGGTTGGGCGACACCGTCAAGAAGGGACAATGGTTGTTGAGCGTGCGCAGCGACGATGTTGCGGGCAGCTTCTCCGACTACCGCAAGGCCTTGGCGGATGAGACTCTGGCGCGTACGCAACTGGAGCGTGCGAAGGAGCTGTACGACCATGGCGCCATCTCTATGAATGACTTTCAAGTCGCGCAGGACACTGAAGACAAAGCCAAAGTAGATGTCGAAACTATGGCGGAACATCTCCGGTTGTTGGGGAATGATCCCGACAAGCCAAGCGGTGTCGTGGAGGTGTATGCGCCGATCGCGGGAGTCATTACCGATCAGCAAGTCACAAATGCCGCCGGTGTGCAGGCTTTAGGTTCAAACCCTTTCACGATTTCGGACCTTTCTTATGTTTGGGTAGTTTGCGACGTCTATGAAAACGATCTGCCAAACGTCAGCCTCGGCGAAGTCGCCGAGGTTCGACTGAATGCATATCCCGACAAAGTGATCACAGGGCGTATCAGCAACATTGGCGCCATTCTCGATCCCAGCATTCGGACAGCGAAGGTGCGCATCGAGGTGCCGAACCCGGGAATGATCCGCCTCGGAATGTTTGCAAGTGCCACCTTCCACCGGCAGAAGAAAGAGACCTACACCATTGTTCCGGCCAGCGCGATCCTGCATATGCACGACCGCGACTGGGCGTATTTGCCCGCACCAAGTCAGAAGTTTCGGCGGGTGGAAGTTGTTGGAGGAGATCTCCAACCAAACAACATGGTGGAGATCAAATCAGGGTTAGCGCCAGGTCAGCAAGTGGTCGCGAACGCATTGCTCCTCGAACACACGATTGAGCAGTAAGGAAGCATGACGAATTCATGCCCGCCAGGGAACAAGCATAGAGAATGATTCGCGCCCTCGTAGATTTTGCGCTCAACAACCGGTTCGTAGTACTGGCGATCGCGATTCTAGCGCTCGGTTGGGGAGCCGTGTCGTTTCACAACCTGCCGGTTGAGGCGTATCCCGATATTGCGGACAACTACGCGACCATCATCACGCAATGGCCGGGCAGAGCGGCCGAGGAAGTGGAACAACAAGTCACGATTCCGATCGAAATCCAGATGAATGGGATTCCTCATCTCACGCATCTCCGGTCCGAATCGATTTTCGGCTTGTCCTTCGTCCTGATGATCTTCGACGACGCCTCAGACAACGATTGGAACCGCCAGAAGGTCATGGAGCGGATGGCCCAGGCTGATTTACCCCCGGGCCTTCAGCCCTCCATGGGAACCGACTGGAGTACGACGGGACAGATCTATTGGTACGTGCTGAAGAGCACCAACCCTCAGATTGATGTCATGGATCTGAGGTCGATCCAGGATTGGAATGTGGTCAAGGAACTCAAGTCCATTCCGGACATTGTTGACGTCAGCACCTTCGGCGGCACGACGCGGGAATATCAGGTGCGCGTGGACCCCAACAAGCTGGTGTCCTACGGACTGAGTATTGGCCAGGTGGAACAGCAGCTCGCGAACAACAACGTGAATGCCGGCGGCAACTTCGTGGAAACCGGCGCGCAACAGATGAACGTTCGAACTCTCGGCCTCTTCAGTACTGTCAAAGACATCGAGCAGACCGTTCTAACCACGAAGTCCGGGACGCCGCTTCGAGTTCAGGACATCGCGGACGTCAGCCAGGGTGCAAAGGTCCGCCTCGGCCACGAAGGCAGAGCCATTCGCCGGGACGACGGCAAGATCATCGACAACGACGACGTCATCTTCGCGCAGGTGATGATGCGTAAGGGCGCCGACTCTGGACCGACGCTGGAAAAACTTCATGCCAAGGTGGAGCAGCTCAACCATGGCGGTCTTCCTCCGGGCGTGAGACTGGAGCGGATGATCGACCGCAGTGATCTGCTGGCGTTCACGCTGGACACCGTGCTGCACAACCTGGGAGAAGGGATGGTTCTGGTCACCATCATCCTCTTCCTGTTTCTCCTCGACACTCGTGCTGCCCTCATCGTTTCGCTGACCATACCGTTTGCTCTCTTCTTCGCTTCGATCCTGCTCGACCTGACCAAGGTTCCTGTGAACCTGCTCTCGCTGGGCGCGCTGGATTTCGGCATGGTAGTGGACGGCGCGGTCGTGATGGTGGAAAACATCGTGCGCCACATGAGCCGCCTCAAGAACGGTTCCTCCACCTCCAGACGCACGACGATGATTGTGCAGACCCCCGAACGAATCATTCGCGATGCCTCTCACGAAGTCCAACGGCCGGTGTTCTATGCCATCCTCATCATCATTACCGCCTACATGCCGATCTTCACGCTGCAACGTGTGGAGGGCAGGCTGTTCCGGCCCATGGCATGGACTGTGGCGTTTGCTCTGCTGGGCGCGATGACGTTCTCGATCCTGGTTGCTCCAGTTCTTGCGAGCTTTTTGTTCCGCCGTGGCGTCAAGGAAGTGCACAACCCGGTCCTGGCGTTTCTAACTGAAAGCTATCGGCGGCGCCTGCGCTGGTGCGTGGGGCACCGGACTCTTACGGTCGGCGTCGGTGTCGCTTGTTTGCTGGTCACGTTATTTCTAGGTTTCAGCGGAGTTGTTGGCTCGGAATTTCTGCCGCACCTGGACGAAGGTTCGATCTGGGCCCGCGGCACTTTGGCGCAAAGTACGAGTCTTACCGAAGGCACGCGCTTTATGAACCAGGCGCGACTGACCTTCGCGGCATTCCCTGAAGCCAGGCAAGTAATCTCCGAAATCGGCCGGCCCGATGACGGAACTGACACCGGCGGATTCGGGAATACGGAGTACTTCATCGACCTCAAGCCCAAGGCGGAATGGCGGCCTGTATTCCGAGAAGACAAAGAGGAACTCATCGCCGCTATGAACCGGGAGATCGGCAAAATCCCGGGGGCGACCTGGAATTTCTCTCAACCCATTGAAGACAACGTCGGAGAGACGCTCACGGGTACCAAGGGCCAGCTTGCCCTGAAGGTCTTCGGAAACGATCTGAGGCTCATTGAGCAGAAAGGCGACGAGATAGCGGACCTGATGCAGCGGGTGCCCGGCATCACAGACGTCAAGCTTTATCGGGACACCGGCCAGCCAAATCTCAACTTCACCATCGACCGGAAGCAAGCAGCCCGCTTCGGAATCAATGTCACCGACATACAGGACGTGATCGAAACCGCCGTGGGTGGGAAAGCTGTGAGTACAGTACTTCCGGCGGGCACCCCGGAACGCTACGACGTGGTGGTGCGCTACCAGGAGCCCTATCGGAAGGATGCCAAGGCCATCAGCAACATCCGCCTGCTCTCTTCGTCCGGGGAGCGCGTTTCCCTGGCACAGCTAACCACGATGGAGGTCCGCGATGGTGCATACGATATCTACCGGGAAGGTAACAGCCGCTACGTCAGCGTGACGTTTAATGTGCGCGGACGCGATCTGAATAGCTCGGTCGAAGACGCAATGTCGCAGATCGGCCAGAAGGTCAAACTGCCGCCAGGTTATCACTTGGAATGGTCGGGCGAATACGAGAGTTCGAAGCGGGCCTCGGCGCGCCTCGCAGTTATCGTCCCGCTCACTGTCCTTGTCATTTTCATTCTGCTCTACACCATGTTTCGCTCCGCGAAGTGGGCGCTGCTCATTCTTACGGTTGTGACCATGGCTCCAATCGGTGGACTGCTCGCGCTGTTGCTCACTGGTACGCACTTCAGCGTGTCGTCCGGAATCGGATTCCTGGCGCTGTTCGGCGTGTCGGTCCAGACGGGGGTCATCATGCTCGAATACATCAATCAGCTCCGGGCCCGAGGCTACACCATCGTGGATGCGGCCATCGAAGGTGCGGTACTCAGGCTTCGTCCCATCATGATGACAATGCTGGTGGCAACATTCGGACTGGTTCCGGCAGCGCTCTCACATGCGATCGGTTCCGATTCGCAGCGTCCTTTTGCCATCGTCATTGTTGGTGGACTGGTGGCTGCGTTGGCCATGAGCCTGGTTCTGTTACCGACTCTCTATGTATGGATCGCCAGGGATAACGACAAGCTCCCGGAAACGGAGGAGTCGGTTGAGAGTTAGGACCTTGAACACCGAGTCGAAAGCGGGACCACTCGGTCTGTTCGCGGTGCTGCTGTGTGGCTTCCTGCTCACGTTGCCGGCACGCGCCCAAACCTCTGCGCCGGTCCGGATCTCGCTCGACGAAGCCATTCAGATGACCCTCCAGCACAACCACAACCTGCTGGCAGCTCGAACCACGATCCAGCAGAGCGAGGCAGACGAGAAAACAGCCAACCTGCGGCCGAATCCCTCCTTGTTTGCAGATTGGGAATACCTGCCGCTGGGCTCGCCGGCCCGCCAAAATCCGAGCGTTTATGGCGGCCAGTCCATCGGCGACTACCTGCACAACAATTCGGAAGCCGACATTGGTCTCAGCTACCTGATCGAGCGCGGCAAGAAGCGGCAGCATCGCCTGCAAGCTGCCAGAGACATCACGGCGCAGACGCGTTCGCTGGTGACCGACAACGAGCGCGCTCTTACATTCAATGTCGCCTCCCTGTTTGTAAGCGTGCAACTCGCCGAATCGACACTCGAACTCGCCGACACGGATCTGAAGAGCTTTCAAAAGACAGTGGAACTCGGCGAACTGCGCTACAACAAAGGCGCGATCAGCGAAGACGACTTCCTGAAAATCAAATTACAGCTTCTGCAGTTTGAGACCGACCATCAGCAGGCCGAACTAGCTAAGGTTCAGGCGCTTTCTGACTTGCGGCAGTTGCTTGGCTACGAATCGGTCGCTCCCGACTACGATGTGACCGGTGTTTTCGACTACCAGCCGCTCAAGGGAAACCTGGAAGACTTCCAATTGAAGGCTCTGCAGAACCGCCCAGATCTGCGAGCAGCGCGACAGGGAGTAACGGCGGCACGGAGCCAGTACGAGGTGCAGAAGACAATCGCCAAGCCGGACGTGACCGTGCAGGGAAACTATTCCCATGTCAACGCCATAAACGCCGTCACGTTTTACGGAAGCATTCCGCTTCCGATCTTCAATCGCAATCAGGGCCAAATCGAACACGCGCGCATTGCCATCACCCAGGCCGAAGAACAGGAGAAAGCAACCAACGGCCAGACCCTCACTGATGTGCGTGATGCCTATGAGGGCCTGCGCACTAACGACAAAGTGGTCACACTCTATCACTCAGGCTACCTCGACGTAGCTCAGAAGGACCGCGACATCAGTGAATACGCATACAAGCGTGGCGCGGTGAGCTTGCTGGACTTTCTCGACGCCGAGCGCAGCTATCGCGCAACTCAACTGGCTTATCGGCAGGCACTCGCGTCGTACCTGCTGGCCCTTGAGCAGCTTCGAGAATCGGTGGGCGTGAGAAATCTGCCGTGAAATGATCGAGTGCACAACGACTCGCCGAAGGAGTGGGACCTGTGAACAAGCAAGAGGTACGAAGCCGAATCGAGGAAGTTGGAATCATTCCGGCGATTCGTGCGTCTTCGAGCGAAGACGCCCTGTTCGCCGCCGAGGCGGTCTCCCGTGGCGGCATTCCCATCGTGGAGGTCACGCTGACCGTCCCGGATGCGCACAATGTGATCTCCCACCTCGTGCAGAATGCTCCCGACGTGACGATTGGAGCGGGCGGTGTCTTGGATGTCGAAAGCGCACGCCGCTGCTTGGATGCCGGCGCCAAGTTCCTGGCCAGTGACGGGCTTGATTCTGAGATCGTGAACTTCGCGGTGAAGGAAGGTGTAGTCGTGATTCCGGGTACGCTCACTCCGAGCGAGGTGATGAGGGCGTGGCAGATGGGTCCCGACTTCGTGAAAGTCGTTCCCTGCGCGCAAGTGGGCGGCGATAGCTACATCCAGGCGCTGAAGGCGATGTTTCCAAACGTGCCCCTCATCGCCGCAGGCGGAGTGAATCAGCAGACGGCATCTGGTTTCATTCTCGCGGGTGCGATCGCTCTCGGCATCGGCACCCAGCTAATCCCAAGGGAAGCCATCCGGCTACGGCAAGCGGACCGCATCACCGAGTTGGCGCGGAGGTTTACCGGCTTTGTCAGCGATGCCCGCAAGCAGGTATCGGGCGGCTGAGATTCTGCCTGGAGACGGCAGTAAGACTCGATTGTGGGAAGTGTGAGGCTGGAATTGTCACAAGGCAACTTCACGGATGAGAAACATGAGAAGGAGGCGTCAGATGCAACAAGAATCGAATAGTGGGCTATTACAAGCAGGAACTCACGACGCGCCGGAAGACTCTTTGTTTGCGACCCTAGCACACGTCGAGCACGATGTGGACGATTTGATCGCTGCCCTGGCGTTGCTCGGCGTCAAGCGCTGTTCCCGGTGCCGGCAGTTCTTCCGCTGTGCCGATCCCGGCGCGCTCTTCGATTCGGGCCAACTGGTCTGTTACAACTGCATTCCAGCTTGGTGGACCTTGACCTCGGCGCAAATCGGCGTCGCGGACCGCGAGCAGGTTGAGGGGAAACTGGCATCGTGGTTGCGAAAGCATCACCGAGGCGAAGTCGTGAAAGACGTTCCTGGCAAGGTATTTGACGCCGCCAGCGCAGCATTCCAGATCGTAGCCAAATGCGTCGAGTGCGCTGGGTCGGGAGAGCTCATGAAGGGCGAGCGCTGCCGGTTCTGCAGTGGACTAGGGACGGTGCGGATTGTCGTTCCGAAGTAAGCTCGCGCTTCCGGGCCCCGCAAGGAGACTCCCCTCGTTTCTGTAACGAACGCGGCACTGCGTACGTCGTGGCGTCCAGTTGTGGGCAGTCACCGACTCCTTGGAGGTCCGCGCGGAATGCCCAGCGAGTGAGCTTTGTTCGACCGCCACAGTCTCAGTGCTCCCCGTAAAGATCCGGGCCAACCCAGCTTCCACACTGGTGTGTGCGCTACTCGCGACACGAGTCGCTGCGCGAAACATTCCGAACTCGACCACAGGAGTACGCGGCAGGTGAATCGCATGAAAGCGGGTGAGCGCGCAGTCCTGAATGACCACGGCCGGTAGAGCAGTGATGCCGAGGCCCGATTGCACGGCGGCGAGGATGGCATCGAGACTCGCGCTTTCAAACGTGATCCGCCAATCCCGTCCGGCCCTGTGCAAAGAGTCCAGCATCTCGTTTTGCCAAGGACATGGGCCCTCAAAAAGTATGAGAGGCATCGGGCGGGATTCATCGAAATCGAAACCATTGCCCGCAGCCCATTCCAGAGGGACCGACCACCTCTCGGATGGTGTTCCGGTCATTAGGCTTGGATCGCCAATCGCCCAGTCCAGCTTCCCCGCCTTCAATAAGGCATCGAGCCTGTTTGGAGCGGTCACGACCACTCTCAATTCGAGATCCGAATGGGGCGACTGAAAGCGCTTCATCGCAACGGCCAATCCAACAAGGGCTACATCTGCGCTCATACCTACAGCCATCTGTCGGGCCGCAGGCTCTCCTCGCAACCTGAGAAGGATCTCCTCGTTGAGTTCCACCACACGATGGGCATACGTCGCGAGCAGTTGCCCCTGTCGCGTTAACTTCATGCCTTCTCTGCCGCGAGCAAACAGTCTCTGGCCGACGATCTTTTCCAGCCGCAGCATCTGTTGACTGATAGCCGGCTGTGTCTTGTTAACGGCTACCGCAGTCTTCCCAGACTCCCGTGCTCCACAACAGCTAGAAATGTGCGCAAGAGACCCACTTCCACATTGTTGGTTTCCATCTGTGTGCTCATCGGATGTACCTCGCAAATGACGGGTGTCGACCTCAACGAGCGACCCGAAGCTTGCAACTACGGGGCGCACTTGGGAACATAGAATGCACAGCATGAAGAAGCCGTGAAGAACGGCAGTAATTATTTGACTGAATCACATAAAACATTTTGATGGAAAACCAAGGAGAGAAAATCAGCTTTCCGGCATCGTGAAACCGGCTGCGCGTCAGAACTATTGCTTATACACACTCTGAAAAGCCTGCGGCCAGAAGCTCGCAAAAGGAGTATCGGAGTGTGGTCCGACTGGGGTCCGACAGCAGTGTTTTCTAGTCTCTTCAATGACTTTGTGTCGTTCCCGGCGGCGTCAAGTCGTTGAAATGAAATGCTGTCACTTATTCGGTTGGCCTCATAACCCAAAGGTCGGTGGTTCAAATCCACCCCCCGCAACCAACCTCATCTTACTGAATCATAAGGGTCAGCGCGTTTGGCGCTGGCCTTTCGTTTTGTTCATTCCGTGCAGTAGCGTGCAGAATTTTCCCAAGTTCGTCTGCAATTCTGCGTTCGTCTGCCGTGACTGCGTGCGTGTAATTCATCGTGGTCTGCGGCTCGGCATGGCCCAGCCGATTCAGCCGGACAGCCATTGGAGCGCCGAGTTGATCGAGCAGCGTGGCGTTACCGTGCCGGAAAGCATGGAACCCGCACCGTGGAATCCCGAGCTCTTTCAGCAACGGATGAAACTTGCGTTTCCGTACCAAATTGGAATCCCATGGCGTGCCATTCCGGGTCGCAAATAGCAGATCCAGAGAGTTCCTTCGCTACGTTCGTAGGTGGGTACGCAAGTGCTCCACCAACGGTGCCGAGATCGGAAAACGCCGATTCCCCTTCCGAGACTTCACCGTTTGGATCTGCCCTCGCCACACGCTCTGGTGAACGTGGATGAGAGCATTTCCCAAATCCAGGTCGGCAACACGAAGACCACAAATCTCGCCGCCTCGGATTCCGGTTTCGGCCAGGATGGAGTAAAACGTCTTGTACGGCTCACTGGCTGAGGTAATGATGCGCTGCGTCTCCTCCAGTGAAAACGTAAACGTCTGCACCAATCCCCGCTTGGGAAGTACCAGCGCGTCAAATGGATCGTGAGCCACGTAGCCCCACGCGCGGGCACTATTCCACATCATGCGCAGCGTCGCGATCAGGTTTCGGATCGTCTTGGAGTTGCAGTGACAACTGGAAACAAATGCCTGGACGTAAAAGCGCGCCGTGCCGGTGTTCGAAGCACCGACACGGCGCTAACCACAGTCGCCTCTACAGGAGGCAACCATGGCTAAACAGCAACGTAGCACCACTTTCACTCAAGAATCCACTCGCCCCATTGCTCGGGTCGCGCTCTACGCCCGAGTCAGCACCCTCAACAATCAAGATCCAGAACTGCAGCTCGCCGAACTGCGGGAGTATGCAGTGCGCCGCGGCTGGCAGATCGTTGAGGAGTTCACAGATCAGGGAGTGTCAGGCTGACGCGAATCGCGGCCAGCACTCAATCGACTGATGTGAGACGCTTGCCGTCGACGGTTTGACGCAGTTGTGGTCTGAAAGATCGACCGCTTTGGGAGGTCCCTGAAACACCTGGTCAACGCGCTGGCCGAACTTGCGTCGCTCGGAGTGGCCTTCATCAGCCTCAGGGACAATCTGGACCTTAGCACCCCTTCGGGCCGGCTGATGTTTCAGATCATCGGCGCGATGGCCGAGTTCGAGCGGGCCTTGATCCAGGAGCGGGTCCGTGCCGGCCTTCGGAACGCACGCGCCAAAGGGAAACGACTGGGTAGACCGCGGGTGGTTGTGGACGCTTCAAGGATAGCCTCGCTGCGTGAGCAGGGACGTTCCTGGAGCCAGATCACTGCGGAGATGAGGATTGGCAAGGGAACTGCCCAAAGGGCGTTTGCAGGCTTGCCCAAAATCGGCGGGTGAAGTTCAGGGCGGATAGCGGAATCCAACCCTTCGTGGGTGTTGACTCTTCGTCGACGCTTAACCCTATAATTCCCCATAATTCCCCGCGATCAATACAGATTAGGAAGGGACTACCTGAGGAGGTTCTTTTGACTTCGCTACGCTCTCTTGTCACTCATCTCGCAATCATAAGCATCTCTCAACTCACCCTGGCACAATCAGCGCCAACTGCGGTCGAGATTCCCCGTCTCGCCGGCTACTCGTCGCAATCCTCCAAGACTGAGCGCGACTGGGAAAAGAAACTCCAGGCCGGCATCGCCGCGGAGAACTTGCGTCAGAGTATGCAGCGTTTGAGTGCTCGTCCACACCATGTAGGTTCTCCTTACGACAAGGAGAATGCGGTCTGGATCCTTTCCAACTTCAAAGAATGGGGATTTGACGCCCGAATCGAAACTTTCCAGGTCCTTTTCCCGACGCCCAAAGAGCGCATCGTCGAAATGCTCGAGCCGACCAAGTTCCGAGCCAAGCTTCAGGAACCTGCCGTCCCTGGCGATCCGACTTCCAATCAGTTCGCCGAGCAGTTGCCTACCTATAATGCGTACTCCATCGACGGAGACGTGACCGCTCCGCTGGTCTATGTGAACTACGGCAACCGCGAAGATTACGAGCAATTGGACCGGCTGGGGATTTCCGTCAAAGGTGCCATCGTGATTGCGCGCTACGGCGAAGGCTGGCGAGGCATCAAGCCCAAAGTTGCAGCCGAGCACGGGGCGATCGGCTGCATCATCTACTCCGATCCCAAGGACGATGGCTTTTTCAACGGTGATGACTATCCCAAGGGCGGGTGGCGGCCGCGCGAAGGCGTACAGCGCGGCAGTGTCATGGATACGGACTATCCCGGCGATCCCTTGACTCCCGGAGTTGGTGCAACTGCCGATGCAAAGCGACTTGAGATCAAAGACGTTAAAACCATCACTAAGATACCCTCGCTTCCGATTTCTTATGGGGATGCGCTGCCGCTGCTTTCCGCTTTGCAGGGGCCTGTTGCGCCAGAGGCTTGGCGAGGGGCGTTGCCAATCACGTATCACGTCGGCCCCGGTCCCGCGAAAGTTCATCTGAAAGTGGTTTCGAACTGGGAACTGAAGCCAGTGAACGACGTGATTGCGACCATGCGCGGGTCGGATACGCCCGATGAGTGGGTGGTCCGCGGAAATCACTACGATGCTTGGGTCAATGGCGCCGATGATCCGATCTCGGGAATGGTAACGGTTTTAGAGGAAGCTCGCGTACTGGGCAAACTGCACAAACAAGGATGGAACCCGAAGCGGACGATCATCCTCTGTGCGTGGGATGGTGAGGAGCCAGGGCTGCTGGGCTCGACCGAGTGGGTCGAGACGCATCGTGACGAACTTCAGAAGCACGCAGTCGCTTACATCAATTCCGATAGCAATGGCAGGGGCTTTTTCCGCGTCGGAGGTACGCATGACATGCAGCACCTGATCAACGATGTCGCCCGGGACATTCAGGATCCGGAGAAACACATCTCGGTGCAACAAAGGGCGCGTCTGCAGCAAATTGCCAAGGCACGCAACGCCGAGGAGCGGGCGGAAATCAGAAAAAGCAGCGACGCGCGGATTAACGCCCTGGGAGATGGCTCGGACTACACGGCTTTTATGGATCATGCGGGCATCTCCACTCTCAATATCGGTTACGGAGGAGAGAACGATGCCGCCGCCTACCATTCCATCTATGACGATTTCTTCTGGTACACCAAGTTTGTGGATACCGATTTCTCCTACGGTCGAGCGCTGGCACAAACCGGGGGAACTACGGTCATGCGACTGGCGGATGCCGACGTGATTCCGTACGAGTACACCGCAGAGGCAGAGACTATCGAGCGTTATGTGAAAGACCTGGAGAAACTCCTCAAAGACAAACAAGACGAAATCACCGAGCGCAATCTGGAACTGAAAGAGGGTGTGTTCACGGCGACGGCCGACCCGCGCAAAACCTCTGTCCCACCTCCAGCGAAGGCGGTTCCACCGTTCATGAACTTTGCGCCGCTGAAGAACGGAGTCGAGGCAATCAAGAAGAGTGCGGAACGTTACCAGGCAGCGTTTGCCAAGTGGCAAACTAGCGGAACCGATTTGCCAGCCCAGACCGCCACAGCTCTGAACGCAGAGCTGATTCAGATTCAGAGGACGTTTCTAGCCGAGAAGGGCTTACCGGAGCGTCCCTGGTTCAAGCATCAGGTTTACGCACCCGGCGCATACACCGGTTACGGAGCCAAGCCGATTGCGGCGGTTCGTGAATATATGGACCAGGAAAAATGGAAAGAAGCTGATGCCCAGGTTCCCATGGTCGGTCAAGTGCTGGAGAACGTAGCGGGGGCAATCGGCAAAGCCGCGGATGATCTGGAGAAGGCGGTGGGGCAGGAGCAGCAGAATTAGGGAGACTGAGACTCAAGGACGTGCTCGACTGGACCAAGATTGTGGTTGAAAATGCCAAACGGAGTCCGGACTTGGCTTCTAGGACGTCCACGCGGTTCCCCCCCGGATGACGGACAAGCCAAAAGGAATGGGAGTTGTTTGCCTACGATCTGGACAGAATCCCCGCGCCGGACGCGATCTATTTCTCCCCACAAGCCGGTGATTCGACTTGAATCATCGACAATCGTCGACACTTCGCGATACAACGCTCCGTCATACTTATGTCTACTTATAGGCACCCGTCTGGAATACCCTGACCACAAGCGCAATGTCCAAATGATTCGAGGCGATGGCTTTGCGTAATGGAAAGGATTGGGGCTCGTCGGGCAGGTTGCCCAACGATCTGAGCATTGACGCGAACGAATTCTGGTATCAGGCACTATTCACGAAGACTTGGGTCTTCCTTGCGGCTTGGGAGACCGGATCTTGAAGGCAAAAATTCCCCTGCTTGGCGCTCTGGCTTACGCTCTGCCTGCGGCCACTCCACTCTACGGCCCAGGTATTGCCGCAAACAAAATTTCCTGACGCCCTTCAAAGCGGGCATCGCGGCCTTGCTGGATGTCCAAGGAATATGCCTATTTCTTAATCCTAGCCATCTCGTAGTGGGCCTTGTTCACGCCGCCGTTCTCCTGCCAGATGCCTTCATCCAGGGCAAGCTTCACCGCACAGCCATCGGCTCCCATCCAGATCGTGCCCTTCTCAAAGCTGCCTTTGCCGAAGAGCACCTCGAACTTTCGTTTGTCTGACGAGTTGGCGCTTGTAGTGTCTATCGAATATTTCGTGGCGCTGTAGTTGTTCACCGCATCCGCGCCTTGAATGACGACCGCGGAAGTGCCATTGAGCGAATTGAGCCTCGAGGACATCGCAGTTATGTTCAGGCCCGAAAGATCCAGCACCGCCCTGTCCCATCTCGTCTCATCCGAGCGCGCGCCGTGGTACGAATGAGAGCCAGACTCGTCTTTGATCGCGATGTCCAAGGCTTGGGCCGTGATGTCCGCTTCCTTGTCTACTGAGCTGGACGCATCGGTGTACACATAGGAATAATGGAACGATTCCGGCGGATTGTTGATGCGGTCACCAATGCACATCACATCAATGTGGGTGCCAGCGTTGTTCGAGGCTGCTGTCGCGCCTGCTTCCCGTGAGCCTGATGAAGCCGGACTGGAATTGCACGCGAAGGCAGTGATCAGCGCAAAACCAATCACGGGATACAGCCACAACTCTCGAAACCATCGTCTTATTCGCTCCATGTTCTGCTCCTTCGCCGCCGCTTGGAATCGACAACTCTTCTTATTTCTTGATCATCGCCTCTTCGTAGTGAGCCTTCCCCACCAGACTGCCATCCTTCGAGTGCAGTTCCTCGTCCAGAACGATGCGAACCGGACATCCCTGCGAAGTCACCCACACGGATCCTTTCTCGGAGCCACCGGGACCCAGAATGCTCCTATAGAGCGCCTGCTCGGTCGCAGTGCCGCGCGCAGTGTCGATCGAATACTTGACGGTGTTGTAGCTGTTCACGCCTTTTTCCGCGCCCTCCTTGACCACGGCCGAGGTGTTGCGCACCGTCGCAAAGAGGCTGGCCATTCGTCCAATGGCCATTAGATTGGACGAGACTTCCCGGGGCGTGCCATGGAACTGTTGGGGCGTGGGCAGTGAAATGTTCGAGAAGCTGCCGTCGATCCGTTGAGGCGTGACGTCCGCCTCTTCTTCCCAAGGGTTGTCGGATTCTGCTTTGAAGGCGTAGTGGAAAGATTCTGGCGGATTCTGAATGTGGTCGACGACGCAGTTAAGATCAATGTCCGGATCGGCGCTGTCCTTTGCCGTCCCAACACTCTTTTGCGGCGATCCAGACGCCGGATCCACTGTTTTAGACGGGGCGGAGTTGCAGCCCAACATCGAGATGAACGCCAACACCACTACGACACAATCTCTGACGGGCGTCTCTCCATACCTGAGCAAACTCATCTATGTTCTCCTCTACTCCGCGAATTCGAAATCTGAAATGTCCAGATGGCATCAAACAGAAGACCGTTCGTGTGCGCACCATCGCCGGACTTAAGTGCGGCTCCTCTTGCGCTTACGGTACGTGCTTTCCTGCCTAAGCTGCCCAATTATCTCTGCGCGGGTGCAATTTCCACCCGACGATTCAGAGCCCTGCCATTCGCGGTGGCGTTATCCGCGACCGGGCGGCTCGCACCAAAACCCTGGGGGGCGACGCGACTCGCATCTACACCGTGCGCCTTGAGCCATGCAATGACAGAAGCGGCGCGATTCTGCGATAGTGCCTGGTTATGCGCGCTGTTTCCTTGATTGTCGGTGTGTCCGGCGATGATCCAACGCGATCCCGGATGGTTGTTAATTAGCCCTAGCACAGCTTCGAGCGCCGGCGTGCTGTCCGGCCTCAGCTTCGCTGAATCGCTGTCGAAATGAATTCCGTAAACGGCAGCCGATCCGGTTTGCGCGATCGCCTTCTCAAGCGCAGACGTGCCTTCTTCATGACGGTGCAACTGTATATCAGCGTGTCCGCTCTGCCCGGCAACGATGTCCGCGGCTGCCGAGTTCGCATCGTAACCCGGTGCTACCGCTGTGGCGACCACCAACCCCGCAGGCAATCCGCTTAGCTCGCAATTTCCACTTGCGTCAGTTGAAGCGGATTGAAGCGCAGCGGTTACCGTCGCGCCGGCGATTGAAGTGTTCTTGTCCCAATCTCTAACACTAACTGCGACTGAAACCAGGTACTGGAATTTGCGCGGATTCACGAGAATGCGGACGAAATCGACTGCGTACCCATCTTGCGCATGGGTGGTGGGATCATCGATCAGGAGCTTCACGGTGCCGGATTGCAGCAATGGGAAGTATTCCGGCAGCAGATTGACCGTGATCAGCTTGCCGACAGGTCCCGTCTGGTCGAGCGCGTTCAGCGCCTGCTCGAGGCTTGGGATGCGAGTGCCATTCAAGCTCGCCTGGAAATGCGAGTGGAAGGATGGCGCCTGGAAATCATCGACGAAAATCTGGAAGAGCACGGCATTGATCTTGGCCGGCAGAGCGCCTACTGAGAGAACGATCGGCTGCGGCATGGAATCCTGACGGTTCTTGCAGGGAGAGGCATCGGTAGATTCTTTACAGGGACGCAGAATGCTGCTGGTATAGCCGTCACCGGCAAACGGATGCTCAACGTAGTCACCTGCAGTCACGGCCGAACCCAACAGGATTTGATCTGTGCCGTCGGGCGACCCTGGTTTCGGCAACCACGGGAACGGGTGCGCAGGAGTGGACTTTCCGGAGAACGGATCGTAGTTCTTAGGCCAGCCGAACCCCAGGTTGTTGATGTCTCCCGTGCGCACCACCAGATCTGCCTCTGGGCCGCCTTCTGATCGCTCATAGCGCAGAGCCCAGTCGTGCGCTTGATCTCCATTTGATGCGACGGGCGCGGCCGGATTGCCCAGGTCTGCTGGTGCGGTGTCTGCAGAGGCGGGCGCCGCAGAATTCGCCGGCGCTGCGCCTGGCGGAGTAGACGCGGAACTTGCAGGCGCGGAATGCTTCTCGCCAGTGCGGTTCACTCCAGGCTGATCCGCAACTTTGCCAGGATCGTTTCGCTGGGACGCGGCCTGGATTCTTTGAGCCTTCTGCTTCGCGCGATACGCGATGTAGGCGCAGCTTCCCATTGCCGCCATAAGAAAGAGAATGATCAAAGCGGCGGCGATCAGGGCCACTTTCACGAGTTTGCCAGCCGCCGTCGCAGGCGCCCGGGAACTGGCCAAAGAAGAATCTTCAGCACCGCGTCGGTTATTTGTCTCCGCAGGCATTGATGTCAGGGTCACGCGTGACGAACTCCTTCTTGGCGAACACAACTTCTTTGTCGAATCCCTTGATGCCGAGCAGATAAGCATCGGCGCCACCTTTGAACTCAAGCAAGAGGCGCGTGAGTTTGCAGGGAACCATCGCAAGTGATCCCGCAGCTGTCATCGTTCCGACAGCCACCGTCTGGACTGAGGCTGCTGCTTCGGTTTTGAAGCTGGGGTCGATCTTCTTCTTGGCCCACTTACCTACAGCAGTCTTGGCCAGGAAGTCGGCCATAGTGTCTGCCATTTGCGACGGAAACGCCTCCTGCAGCACATCAATCGCAGATCCGGGACCAAGGCTTAGAGTAATTTTCGGAGCAGCCATTCCAATCAGAATGGCGTGCGGGGCCAGCGATGCGGTGGCGGTGTGCTCAAAACTTCCCGTACCGTCAATGGAACCGCTCGCTTGGGAGTTGCCGCCTTTTACCTGGAAACCTTCATCGCCGCTGTAGGTGATACGAAAGGATCCGCTGGCTGCTTCTTTCTTTGCCCCGAATCCCGGTTTAAGGATCAGGTTCGCGTTAATGGTGAGCATGAAGGGAATGCCGCCAATCGGCATCGGTATCTTCGCCAGGGGCGGCAATTTGATATTTGGCTTGTCAATGCCGGCGGCATCGCCCTCTCCTCGCGTTGCGGCGTACTCCACATTCGTCTCTCCGCGGAGGTTTTTGGCGTAGTAAGAAAAGTTGTCGAGATTGCCGGGCGAAACCTGAATATCCGCTGAGCTCAGAAAATCCTGCAGGTATCCTTTCGAAGACACCATCACACTCATCCCTTGGTAGCTGCGGGACACCTTGAGAGCCAACTCGAGCCGGTTTGCACCGGGAGTTACGCCGATGGACGTATCCCACCCGTCAACTTTTCCCGAGTACGAGAACTGTTTGCCCGCGGCGTAGACAACGCTCCGTGGTATCCACCACGCCAGGGATTCCGGAGTTATGGACGGGTGCGGCTCGCCGGCCTGTGCGAACAAGGAAGCGAATTGGATGGGTGCATCCCACTTTAAGTGCCCCTGCTGAATGAACTCGGTCAACGACGCATAGTCGGTTCCGACGATGATGAGTTTGTCTTTCCTCGCCACCGCCAGGACTTTCTGCACGGCGATGTTTTCCAGGAAGAGAATCTGACCTTCATGAAGGTTCTGGATGCGCCGATCGGAATCGTCAAAGAGGAAGATGTTTCCATCGGAGCCGACACTCTTCAGAATGCGCCGGGCGGTTGTCTCATCAATGCGTACGGTGTTGCTGGTCAGAGTAATATCGGCAATCGTTCCCGGGAGTTCACGAAGATCATGGAATGGTCGGGCAGCCGGGATGCCAGACACCATCGGCGGCGCGCTCTTCTTCGAACAGGCGACCAGCGCCACGAGTAGGAGGAGACAGCAAACAAACCTTGGTTTCATAGTGGCCTTACTCCACGAGCACCCTGTCTGCAGGATTTCTATACTGCTATTCCGCCTCGTCCGAAATCTGGAAGGTCCAGATTGCATCGAACATCAGTCCGTCACCTTGCGCGCGCGCCACGTCGCCGCCAGAGAACTTCTTGTCTTTCGAAATCGGGCGCAACACGACGGCGTACTCGCCCGGCTGCAACTCCGAAGCGGGCGACACCCTGTACTTCCCCGCCTCCAGTTTTTCCGCGTGCGTTGACACTCGCTCTTCGAGGAAATGCGAGTACATCTGCCAGTCGGCGGCGGGACTGGAGCGCACGTCCGCTTTACCTTGTGTTGCACCGACAATTCGGCAAGTGTTCTGTGCCGGCGTGAGTTTTACGATGGCGGGTTCGTACTCCTCGGCCTTGATTCCTATCGCGCGAGCAAAGTCCACGGTAAAACTAGGCGAGACGGTTTGCAGAACGTTCGTTGACGCCGGACTTGGAACTCCCCACACGTAGATCACTGTCGGGGTGCGATGCGCCAGAACACTGGAAAAGACGCTGCCAGCCTCCTGGACCGCCGAGCCCCCAATTCCGGAGTTTATGTGGGTTGCGGCACTGTACGTGGCGGTGTTGATGCCACTCTGCATCGCTTGCGTAACCGCAGTGTCGGCAGCCAGACTCTTCATCGAAGATGGCTTGGTCTTGGTTTCAGCCAATTGCGTTTTCTCAAGAGGAAGCTCCTTCGCCGCACCACCGTTTGTGACGTAGAGCTTGGGCATGTGCGATTTGGAGACCGGAATTGTGCTGGACGCGCCCGCCGTCGATCCAGTGCTTGGTTTCGCCGAAGACGCGATTGGTACGCCCCTGTTCGGCGCCGCCATCATTGCATTCAGCTCGTTTTCGGTCACGCCCGCTTTCGTGAGTCGTATGATCTCGTGCGGGGACGTGTCGAAATTGCTCGGACGGGATTGAATTTGAGAGATGATGACCGACTCCGGCTTGTGGATGCGCACGAGCGCGAGCACGTCTTCGTTGGTCATCGATTTCTGCGATTGCTGGGCTGCCGCGAAAGTCTGAGCCAGCACAATCAGAGACGTTACAAAAATCAATATCTTTTTCCGCATTCGACCACTTACCTCCCTTGCGTTCGTGATCCTCATGTCGTCTTCAACCTGTGGGCTGTGTTGGTTCCGGCCGCTAGTTGATTGCATGAGCTGGGATTGTTATTTCTCGGGCCTTCGCCCCGCTCCAGTCCGCACTGAAGCGATGAAATCCGTACGTGGCGATGGTGTGATACGTCCCCGTCACCCACGCGTCAGCCTGCATCGAGTTCATGTTCCAGTTGTCGCCGCCCGAGCCACCGGTGAACGTGTCGGAGAGCGTGATGCTTTTGATCTCGTCTATAGTCACAGTCCGGCTGAGAAGGACTTCGGCACCTTTCGTGCTGCCGTCCGCCCATCTCTCCCCGTGATTGACGTTGGGCTCGGATTGGGTCGTGCCGTCGGCGAAGTGAATCGTGATGTTCAGATTGTCATTTCCGCCCCGCAGGTCATCATCCCCGGTCCAAAATGTGAACGAGATCTTGCTGACCTGAGTTCCGGCCGGGCATCCCACTCCCGGTTGCACATTGACGTCGAGCGATGGATAGCTGCCTGTAAACCTGTGGCTGCCGAAGGAGGCGATTGGCACATTGATCCCGCTCCCGAGCGCAAATGCCTGAAACTCCGCCATGTCCCAGTTGTCTTCACTCTTTATTCCTTCCGCTGCGTAAATCGGTGCAAGTGCCGGCCCGGCCGGGGTGGCGGCCGCGCCAATTGCTCCTGAAGACGGAGGGGTGTATCCGCCCTGGGCCAAGTGAACCAACCGAATCAGCTTGATCTGGTTTGGCGCAACCGGGTGCTGCAATGGAAAGGTCACGACGTTCGTGTTGTTGCTTCCCCAATTCGCGCCATGGTTCACATTGTTAGCAACCTGCATCGTGCCGTCAGCAAGGTGCACCTCTACGTTCACGTTGTTCTGTCCGCCCCGAAGATCGTCTTTCCCAGTCCGAAACCTGAGTTGCAGTTGGTTTACATTGCATCCTGGGCCCAGAATCGTGGTGCGCTGAGGACTAAGGGCGGCCCTTGTGCCCGGAGTTGCGGTTCCCGCGCCAACGGTCGTTCGCGGTGGCAGCGGCTGCGGATTTAGTTCCACTTTGCCTGCTGGCGTTGCGCTGGCAGGGGCGAGCGGTGTTGATCCCTTGTTCCCCGGCAGTCCTCCGTTTGTCGACTGCAATTGGGTGGGCGATCCTGCACCTGCGAGCATCCCCTGCTGGGGCGAGCCGGAAAGCATTCCCCTTTGCGAACTGGAGGTGCCAACGGTGATTCCGCCGCCGCCGCTATTGCTTAACGACGGCCGCAGCGCCGTGTGCATCACAAAATTCACGTCGTAGGCCATGTTCTGGCAGGAGCCCCAGTGCGCGAACAGATCGGACACAGTGGGGTTCGTAATACGCGGGAGCATGTTGCACTGCGCGTTGATGATCTTGATCGGTCCGGCGATCGCAAACTGAGGTACGGCAACGGGTGAAAACACCCCCGGTTGAGTGACCGTGAGCTCGACTTGCAGATCGGGGCCGACAGGCACACGGTCATACGCGTAAGTGCACACGTCGTACACGTTGACCTTGCCTCCGGCCAGGAACTCTTTCACCTGCCCCGCATATTTGAAGTTGTTGGTGAGTGTCGCTAATGGCGTGTAGGCGACCAAAGGGCCACCTGAAGAACTTCCGACGGCCACCATGACTGCCAAGCCGCTGCAACTACCGGCAGGGACGTGGGAGAAATGCTTCGCATCCCAGTACACAAAGCCCTCGATGGTGCCCGCCGTGCTCTCGGGATGGTCTCCAGGCGGTCGCTGCGAACCCGGCGCGGCGATAGTGCGATTCGGCATAGGTGCCGTTTGTGACACCCGTTGTGCCGACGCGGGCATATTCACCAGGATTGCGAGCAGGCAAATTGCACTGAGCAACGTTCGCATGTCCGTTCCACCCCCTGAACTGCCGCATGAATACGCTGGGGTTGGTCGCCGGTCAAAGGAAACGCAAATTAAACGGAGGTGACACACTAATTGTCGTGCCCTGAATGGGTTGCGACGATCGATGACACGGACAAATGGGCCAATAACCTGGAAAGATAAAACTTCTGCGGCGGCATTCGACGGCTGAAGTAGCTTCCAGGGGACCCGCCATCATTCTTCTGGGCGGAGTGCGGCGGGGGGCAATTTCTGACGAGGATTGCTCACCCGGACTGTGAGGTCCGGTCCTAAATGGACTCCATTTCCTAACGAGCGGACTTAGCAGGCTGCTGAAAAAGTGATTTGCAGCGTGTTTTTCTTTCTGTTGTTCATGGTTGATGATGTCGAACGGTTGGATTTCTGGTTTTTGTGGTCTCTGGTTCTAACTTGATGCTGCTCAAAACACACGTCGGCCGCGACTTATGCCAGCGGAACTGCCGGGGCCAGGTTTCGCATGCGCACCAGATTGTAGGCGGCACAGGCCAGGGTGAAGATCCAGTGCACTTG
>JAIQFC010000043.1 GCA_020073465.1 Terriglobia bacterium | reverse complement strand
CGGCAAGCCGCTCGGCATCGTGCACCGCGATTTCTCGCCGCAGAACATCCTGGTCGGGCTCGACGGGAAAGGGCCCGCTGCCGATCATTTCGGTGACTTGCTTGAAGGGATCGGTGCTTGCCAGCCGCTCGGGCATGATCGGCAGCATGTTGATGCCCATTTTGCCGAGCGCGTCGGGCAACATCGGGAAAGGCTTCTTCAGCCGAAAGACGATCGTCCGGTCGTCGGCTGCCGAGAGCTCGTCGGTCGTCGCCATCAGCGTTTGCCCGAACGCATCCCGCCTCGCCCAGCGGCGGATGCTGGCGACGCAGTCGCGTGCAAGCACGGGGGTGTTGTCGTGGAACAGCAGCCCTTCGCGCAGCCGCAGCCGCCATGTCAGCCCGTCTTGTTCGGTCGTAGCGCCTTCCGCCATCTGCGGCTGGACGCGGAACGAGCTGTCCTGGCCGTAGAGCGTGTCGAACACCATGTAGCCGTGGTTGCGCGTGACGTAGACCGAGGTCCATACGGGGTCGAGTGCCGTGAGGTCGGCCTGCGGAATGAAGCGCAGGACGCGCTCGCTCTCGGCGCGGACCAGCGCCGGGGCCGCTAGGGGGGCAGCCAATGCGCCCGCCGCCATCCTCAAGAGGGTCCGCCGCTTGATCATCTGCCGCTCCCTGCGCGTTCCGGCTTCCCTTGCTCCGAGCAAACTCGGGGCCGTCGTCAATCCCGGCTAACGCTCGGATTCAAAATACAAGAGATTCGCTCCCACGAGCCGAGACAGTATAGCGGCGCCGCGCCACGGTGCCACGGATGGCAACGAGGAATGGCGCGTCGCGCGCGTGCCGAAGCGCGATGCTTCACCTGCACGCGCGCGTCGGCGACCGCATCGTGCTGAACCTGCCGGATGAGATGAGCAACGGCGCCGTCGTGCAGCCGGTAACGCTCAGCCGCTAAAGACGAGGCGCTATTCGGGCGTAACGCTCATGGCGAGCGTCCGCTCGTCCATGCGCGGGACGATCTTCAGCCCGTTCTTGCCGGCCCATACATTCACCTGGTAGTGCGTGATGATGAGCGCCACGTCGTCGGCGGCGAGGCGCGAGGCGGCGGCGAGGAGGGCGTTGCGCTTGGTCGCGTCGGTCTCGCTCGCCGCATCGTCGATGGCGGCGTCGTAGCGCGGGCTCGACCAGCTGCCGTAATTGTTGATCGAGCCGGAGCGCAGCGCCTCGCGCATGACGAGCCCGGCGTCGCCCGGCGCCTGTCCCCAGCCGATCTGCGCCATGGTAAACTCCTTCTTGCGGGCGGCGCCCCCTCTCCAGCATCGCAAGAATCATTTCCATTCTCCTCCGCCTGGTTTCCGGCTTCTTTGCCGTTTGCAGCCGGTAGGTAATCGCATAGCGGTTCGCTCTGTTGAGTGACTCGAAGAAAGCTGCTGCTTTCTTGTTGGTGCGCAGTGCCGCCAGAAAATCCTCGGGAAGAGTGGCTTTGCTTTGCGAATCGTAGGCCGCTGTCCAACGCCCATCTTTCTTGGCGGCCTCGATCTCCGCCTTGCCCGCCGCTTTCATCCGGCCCGCCTTGATGAGCCTTTCCGCGTGTTGCGTGTTGATTTTGGACCAGCCACTCTTGGGGCGCCTTCGCGTGAACCTTTGCAGCCACGAAGAATCATCATGGCGCTGCTTTTGGCCGTCGATCCATCCATAGCAGAGAGCCTCATCCAGCGCCTCCGCGTAGGTGACGGGGGACTCTCCCGAATTCTTTTTGAGAATACGCAGCCAAATCCCATCCGACTGGCGATGATTCGCGGCCAGCCACTTACGAAACTCCGAGGATGATCGAAAGCTGAGAATCTCATTCATTCGAACTGCGAGCCGTCTTCACTATCTTCCGGTCTGCGCGAAAGCGCGCAGCGATTTTATGACGACGTCCTGTCATCCTTGAAGTACGCGAGGAAACGCTCTCCGGCGCCCACAGGCTCCAAGCCCGAGGTCTGCGAAAGGTGGCCATCCAGGAAGAGTCCCCCACCCATCTCGGTGATTCTCTCCCCGTCAGTAATTCTCTCTACGAAGGTGTAGTTTTTTGCCTTTCAGGGCGCGGTCGGCGCCTTGTACAGGGAGATACCGATTGCAACGTGTTGATGCAATGGAGTTTACCAGTTCCATTTTTGGACTGGTTCTGGCCTTTGTCGTGCAGATTTGGTTGTGGGGTAGTACACTGAGTTTTCCCAGGAATCTGACGTCCCAGGCACCCCCAATCTGTCAGAGTCCTCGGAGAACTTCGCTTTGTATCAGGTGTTCACAGACTAGAACGACGGGACATTTTTATGGACCTTTCTGCCGCTCCACAAGGGTTGTTTTCCACGCTGCCGGAGGCGCGGAAGCCTTGGACTGAGTTTGTTTGCAGCATGGGCACGCAGGTTGTGGCGATCGCCATTCTTGTCTGGATTCCTGTTCTCCGGCCTCAGCTTCTTGATCCGCCTCGCCACGAAAACGCGATCGCACTGGTTCCGACGCCCGCGCCGGTTAATCACCAGCCGCAACCCGTGCGAGTTTTGCAGAAGCCGGTTCTGCTAGCGCATCTAGACCCGGAGGCGATGCACCTGCCGGCTCCGGCCCCGAAGCCAAAAGCCGTTGAGGACGCCCCTGCTCCCGAGGTAAGAGTCGCGACCAAGAAGCTTGATCCCTTGCCGCCGGCGACTGGGCCCATCATTCCCAAACAGCTGGTCAGAACCAACGTGTTCTCCACCGGAAGTTCGGCCACCCCCACGATCGCCAAGGCCCCCGACAAAGTTCAGACTGGTGGTTTCGGCGATCCCAACGGTGTGCCCGCGAAAGAAAGCAAAGGCAAAGCCGTCAACATCGCCGCCCTTGGTTCCTTTGATCTGCCCTCGGGACCGGGTTATGGAAATGGAACTGGCGGCGCCAACGGCGCGCGTGGTGTAGTGGCCAGTGCTGGATTCGGTAACGGCGTAGCCACCGGCGACAACAGCGGCCGCGTATCGGCATCGCGCGGCACCGTGCAGCAGGCCGGCTTCGGAAGCGCCGACGTTCCCGCTCCGCCCACCGTGCGCTCGCGTCCGGCAGAAGTTGCGGCAAAAGTTGTTCCCGCGGAAATCCTTTCCAAGCCTTTACCCATCTACACCGAAGAAGCCCGCAGATTGAAGATCGAGGGCGAGGTTCTTCTCGAGGTCGTGTTGGAATCGTCGGGAAGACTCCGGGTCGTGCGCGTGCTTCGTGGCCTGGGTCATGGTCTCGACGACGCCGCGATCCGAGCCGCAGAGCAGATTCGCTTCAAGCCGGCGTTGCAGGATGGCCAGCCCGCCGACTCTACCGCGGTCTTGCACATCATTTTCCAGTTAGCGTAGGGGTCCCAGAAGGTTCTTATGCGAATGATTCAATCGGTTCTGGTCTCATCTTTCCTGGTGCTCGCGTCCGTTTTTCCCGCCGCCTCCCAGGATTCCGCTCCTCCGACGCAGCCCGCCTCCGCCTTGCAGCCACTTTCTCAGTCGCAGCCGGCTTCTACCTCATCGCAACCGATCACTCCACCGCCTGCGGCGTCGGTGGACATCCCGAAAGATGCCCCTCAGGCGGCAGCGCCGACGCAGCCCGTCGCGACGTCCCTGAATGAGGTCATTGAACGCGTCATACAGCGTGAGCACTTTTTCCTCGCCCAGATGCGCCACATGCGCCCTATGGTCGAGACCTATCTCCAGTACCTTAAAGACGACAAGGACGGTGTCACTCAACCCACCAAAGATCAGTACTTTCTGGGACGCCTCGATATGAGCGACGGCCCGGAACATACTTCCTTCACCGGCCAGCCCGGCTTCGGACAGCGCATGGTCAACCGCCTGACGGGCGTGTATTCCATGCACTTCCTGCCTCTCGGCTTCGCTCAGATGGTGGTCCTCGACACCGACTTTCAGAAGAGGTACTACACCTTTTCTTTTGTACGCCGTGAGTTTCTCGGCGAACTTCGCTGCCTGGTGATTGATGTACAGCCGCGGAAAGACGCGCCTCCCGGACGCTTCCTCGGACGCATCTGGGTGGAAGACCAGGATTACAACGTCGTGCGCTTCAACGGCACTTATTACCCGCAGCCCAAGATGGGCGCCTATCTCCACTTCGACAGCTGGCGTCTCAACCTGCGTCCAGGGATGTGGCTGCCGGCGTACATCTACAGCGAAGAGTCGAATCTGAAAACCGGTCTCGCCAAGGGCATTCACTTCAAGGCTCAAACCCGCCTGTGGGGATACGATCTCCGCGGACTCGGCAAAAACGAAGAATTTACCCAGATTCTGATTGACTCTCCACAGTCGGTCAAAGACCAGAGCGACGTGTCCGCGGACGCGACTCCCGTGGTCGCCGCCCGCCTGTGGGAAAAGCAAGCCGAGGAGAATGTCGTCGACCGCATGCTCAAGATTGGCCTGCTCGCCCCGCCCGGAGAGGTCGACAAGATTCTGCTGACTGTCGTCAACAACCTGCTGGTAACCAACAACATCGATCTTCAGTCTGACATCCATTGCCGGATCCTGTTGTCGGCTCCGCTCGAGTCCTTCACCATCGGTCACACCATCGTCGTAAGCCGCGGCCTGCTCGATGTGCTTCCCGACGAGGCCTCGCTGGCGATGGTGTTGTCGCATGAGTTGAGCCACATCGTCCTTGGACACAAACTGGATACGAAGCTGGCGTTCAACGACCGCATGTTCTTCCCGGATGAAGAGTCCTTCCAGCGGCTCGGTTTCAAGCGCAGTGCCGCCGACGAAGAAGCCGCCGATACCAAGGCCCTCGAGTTACTGAAGAATTCGCCCTACAAAGACAAGCTGGGAACCGCGGGACTTTTTCTGCGCGCCTTGCAGGACCGGGCGCCGGTTTTGCAGAATCTGATTTCTCCCCATCTTGGTAACGGTCTGGCTTCCAGCAAAAGCATCCGCATGTCGGCCTTACTGGCCGCGGCGCCGGCACTCGAAGAGCATCGCCTGGACCAGATTGCCGCTCTTCCCCTGGGCGGCCGCGTCAAGGTGGATCCCTGGAGCGATCAGGTGGAACTGGCGAAAGCCAAGCCTGTCGCTTTGACCTCTGCGCGCGAGAAGATGCCCTTCGAAATCACGCCCTTCTTCCCGTATCTGACGCGGCTTTCCACCGGAGGCGCAGAAAAGGTAGCCTCCACCGCGCCGGCACCTGCTTCCACGCCGAAATAACACGGCGGAATTGTCTAGGTTGGTAGGGATTTTACGACGCCAAGCTCAGCGCGCCGGGCGGCGCGCTGTCCGACAACAAACTTTGCGAGTAGCTTCTTGTCGATCTCTCCGCCTACTGGATGGCGCTGCCAACTTGTGAGAACACGTTGTTGGCGTTCGAACCGATGAGCCGGATCGTACCCACGACGATGACGAGAATCACCGCCAGCATCACCGCGTATTCCGCGATGTCCTGTCCACGCTCATCCTTCCAGAACTGCTGTAGAAGTCTTGCCACGGGCTCCCTCGCTTTCTGCATTCACACCGAACCGCACCCCTAACCCTTATGAACAGGGGGATGCCGAAGTAACACCGATTCCTACGACACTGTTCCCGAGGCTGGGTCCTGACGCAATCCTAGCTGTTCGGCCTAGGCCGGGCCAATAGCACAAAGGTGCCACGGCTCAAATCGGGGGTAACCACGCCGTCACACCTGCTTCAGGCGATGCTTTTCAGCGGCAACGCCTGATTTACCGCAAAAAGCGCCAGTTCCAGCCTCGTCGAGACTCCCAGCTTGTCGAAAATGTTACTGAGGTGATGCTTGACCGTGTCTTCGCTGATTTTGAAATATTCCGCAATTTCCTTGTTCGAGTAGCCCGCCACCACCGCCGAGACGATTTCCAGTTCTCGCGGCGTAAGCCCGAATTTTCTCTGCCGCGCCTCGTCGCTCGAAGACTGCATCAGTGTACGCAAGTATTGCACCAGGTTTGACACGCTTTCTCGCCCTACCCAATACTCACCCGACATTACCGTATGGATTGCCTTCAGGAGAAGTTGCGTCGCTGAGTCCTTCAGTACCACACCGCGGGCGCCCAACTGCAGCGCTTCAACAATCTGTCCTTTTTCCGCCGCCGCCGTCAGCAGGATCACTCGCACCGGGGCCGCATTCGTACCCACACTCAGCTCTCGCAGCGCTTCCAGCCCGGGGTGCTTGGGCATGGCCAGGTCCAGAAGAAGAATGTCCGGCTTCAGTTGCCGCGCCAGTTTGACCGCCTCCGCGCCGTCGGAAGCTTCCCCCAGCACCTTCAGATCTGGTTCCGCTTCCAGCAGCCGCCGCAAGCCATCGCGAAAAATCGGATGATCGTCGGCAATCACAATGCGCACGGTTTGCGGTTTCTTAAAATTCATGAGGCACTTCCCCGCCGCGAGGCACAGTAATCTCGAGGCGCGTTCCTTGTCCGGGATTCGATTCTACCGTGAGTTGGCCCGCGATCAAACGCACACGTTCCTTAATGATCATAGGCCCTTTGCCGATCTCATCGAGTTGTTCCTGCGTGAAGCGGCCAGAGAAGGGAAATCCCTTGCCATCATCCTCCAGGCTGAGGTTCCAGTGCGCGTTGGTCACACCCAGCCGCACCAGGGCGTGCCGCGCCTTGCTGTGCTTGCGCACATTCACCAGACCCTCCTGCACAATGCGCACCAGCTCCCGGCACACTCGCTGCGGCATGTCCGGCTCTTCAATATCGGTGACGAAGCGCGCCGTGATTCCCGTCTCACGCTGGAAGCGCTCCACCGTGTCGTTCATCACGGCGATCAAGCGCGACGCATCCACGTCGATCGACTTCAGCTGCTGCATCAATTCTCTGAGGTTGAGGACTTCCTCGCGCAGCAATCCCTGGATGCGTCCCAGCTCGTTGCCGATCGCACTGTCCCCGACCGCCTGCCGCCGCAGCACGTCCACTTGCATTTCCACTGCGATCAGCGACTGCACCGCGCCATCGTGCAATTCCCGCGCAAAGCGCGCTCGCTCCGCGGCTCCCGCCCGGCGCCGCAGCCGGTGCAGCAGGTACACGTTGTAAATCGCCGGGCCAACCTGGCGGACCACGTCCAGCATGAAGCGGAGTTCCTCCTGCTTCTCACCCTGCCACACCGGATCAAACACGAAGACCCGTCCTCTCCACTCACTTCCAAACAGGAAGGAAACCGTGATCAGGGAACGAAACGGCTGCGCCTGTTGCAGTTGCGCCAGCGGCTCGGTGTTCGGCACTGCAACCGCATTGCCTTCCCCGTCCAGCGCCAGAACCGCCCAGCGCCCTCCGTCTTTCACCGCGTGGCACACCTCTCCAGGAAAGTCGTAAAGGTACGTGTTCGCTTGACGAGGCTCCGAGTCCAACCACTGGAACCCCGGCGCATGACTGGAATTGCGCAGCTCACCCAGAAAAACTCTGTGGCTGTGGCGCTCATGCGAAACCACCAGCATGCGCGACGCGCCATACATGCTGAGCACTTCCCCAAAAATCTGCTGCAGCGTGCCCGTCAGTCCCGCTTCCACTCGCACCTTGGCCAGAGTGCGGGTGATCACGGCCTTCTCGGCGCGCAGGTGTTTCTGCTGCTCCGCCAGGTAGCCCAGCAGCAGTCCCATCACCAGCAGGTAAACCGACAGCATGAACAACCGCTGCGGCTCAAACTCGGTGACATTGACTCGCAAGCCCTCAAATATCCGCCAGGGCAGCGCTCCCCCCGGCCCCAACGGCAGGCTACGCAAAACAAAACTTTCGACCCACAGCAAACTCACTTCCGCCGCGGCTGTGCCCAGCGTCTCCCACAGACCCCAGCGGTAGGCCGCCGCGGCCAAAACGAAAATGAAGAACAGGAAGAAGGGACTCCGTGGGCCCTCGGCAAAGATCGAAATCAGCGCCGGCCATGCAACGTCGCCCGCGTGCACCAGCAGCCGGAAAGAGGCGGTCGACTGCAGCCGCCGGCGCAGCAGCATCAAAATCAGGATGCCATTCGCTAGATAGAAGACAAAAAGCCCGTAAGCCGCCCACGAATTCCCCAGCTGGGTGGGATCCATCCGAATCGCAACCAGCGCCGAAACCGCCAGGAAAACGCGGGCGGTCGCCAGCCAGCGCTCGATCCGGCGGGTCTCGCCAGGATCAACCGGGACTCGCAGTCTCCAGGAATGTCGGTAGCGACCCGCGCGAACCTGCACTCGTGTTATTCTCCGCGGAAGTAGCGATTGTGCCGCATATTATTGATAAGAAAAGCCGGGAGCAAGTAAAACTTTTGCGCCCTGCATCTCCGAGTCAGGCCGCGATCATAGTCTTGAATTGAAAACTGTCCCACCGCAGGTTACTACAGTAACCACGGTTCTTTCCTGCCGCCATCTAGAATGCTTGCGGGGACGGTCTTGGCCACACGCGCAAAGCTTTGGTCGATCGGCATCGTCGGATGTCTGGCCGCACTGGTCGTGGCTGCTCTCGCTCTGCCTCAGTCCTTTCGCCTCACAGCCTTCAGCGACATTATCCAGTGTCTCTTGTTGCTGTCCGGAACCGTCTGTTTTCTGCCGCACGCGCTGCGTTCGGAAGGCCGCATGCGTCTGTTCTGGGTCATGATGGCCCTCGGCATCGCCTTCTGGCTTGCCTATCAATTGCTCTGGACGTACTTCGAAGTCTTCCTGCGCCGCGACGTGCCCGATCCCTTCGGCGGAGATATTGTTCTCTTCCTGCATATTGTTCCCCTGATCGCGGCCCTGACCCTGCGTCCGCACGTGCCGCGCGACGAATATGCCGCGCGCGTGGGCCGGCTTGATTTTGCACTGCTGATCGTCTGGTGGGTCTATCTCTATGTGCTCATCGTCATGCCCTGGCAGTACGCGGTCACCGATCAACCCACTTACAGCCGCAACCTCAATGCCGTTTATCTCGCGGAGAAACTCGTCTTTCTGGTCGCGTTGGCTTCCTGCTGGATTAACAGCAAAGGCGCGTGGCGAATCTTTTACGCCAATTTCTTCGGCGCGAGCCTGCTCTACTCGGTCAGTTCTTACGTTGCGAATTGGGCCATCGTGCGCAACGTCTACTACAGCGGCAGCCTCTATGACATTCCACTCGCCGCCTCCATGGTCTGGATCACTCTGATCGGCCTCTGGAGCCGCCCGGCCAAGCCGCAATCAGAAAAGACAGCATCGACGGCCTATGGAGTCTGGGTGGCGCGAGCCAGCATGATTGCCGCCTTTTCTCTCCCGCTGTTTGCCGCCTGGGCTTTATCCGACAGCCGTGTCCCGGTGCGCATTCGCATGGTTCGTCTGATCCTGACCTTGGCCGTCGCCGTGGTCATGGGCGGCATGGTCTTTGTCCGCCAGCGCCTCCTCGACAGCGAACTGGTGCGGCTGCTCAAACATTCCCGGCAATCCATCGAGAATCTGAAGCTCCTGCAGTCCCAGATCGTACAATCCGAGAAACTTGCCTCCATCGGCCAGCTCGTCGGCGGCGCCGCCCACGAATTGAATAACCCGATCACCGCGATGCTCGGTTATTCCGACCTGCTGTTGAGCACCGAACTTGCGCCGGAACAGCACGCGCTGGCCACGAAAATCGGACAGCAAGTCCGCCGCACCAAGTCGCTGGTCGCCAGCCTGCTCAGCTTTGCCAAGCGCGCCCCCTCGGCCTGGACTCCGTTGAATCTCAACACCCTGGTCAGTACCGCCGTGAAATTGTGTGAGCCGCAATACCAGGCTCTGCGGGTTGAAGTGCGCGTGGAACTCGAAGACGATCTTCCCAAAGTCTCCGGCGACTCGAACGGGTTATTGCAGGCGTGTTCGCAGATCCTGAGCAACGCGTTACATCGGTTGAGCGAACGCGGCGGCCGGACCCTGATCGTCAGCACCCACCACCACGCCGGCGCCGCCGTGCTTCAAGTCTCGGAGGACTCGCCCGCTACACCGGACAGCGCCGCCGAGACCGGGGACTCAATCGGGTTGAGCGCATGCCAGGGCATCGTACAGGAACATCGCGGCCGGATTCTTTGCGAGCCGCGGGATGACGGTGGGATGGTCGTTCGCGTAGAACTGCCCGCATGCGATAGCGCCGCGCCGGGACCTACGGCGTCGCCGGGGCCTCTGCGGGCGCAATCTCAACCGTCCGCTTGAGCTGCCCGCAGGCGGCGAAGATGTCCCGTCCGCGCGGACGCCGCACAAATGTCGGAATCCCAGCCTTTACCAGAATTCGCTGAAACGCTGCCACGCTGTCGTCTGCCGGAGTCTGAAAATCAATTCCCGGCCCAGGATTCAGCGCGATCAGATTCACCTTCGCGCGCAGGCCGCGCAGCAACTCCACCACTTCCTCGGCATTCTGCCGCGAGTCGTTCACTTCGCGCAGCAGCACGTACTCGAACGTGATCCTCTCCCGATTGCGCAAAGGAAACTCGCGCGCCGCCCCCAGCAGCTTCTCCAGATTCCATTTCCGGTTCAAGGGCATCAGCCGTTCCCGCAGTTCGTTGTTCGATGCGTTCAGCGAAATCGCCAGCTTCGGCCGGATCGCCTCCTGCCCGAAGTCATGGATGCGCGGCACAATCCCCGCCGTCGAAACTGTCATCCGCGATTCCGCGACGCCCACTTCCTCGACCAGCAACCGCACTGCCTTCATGAAATTGTCATAGTTGAGGAACGGCTCGCCCATTCCCATGAAGACGAGATTGATACGATCCTGCGGCGGCGTAACCTTCTGATCCTTCAGCACAGCACAGACCTGCCCCACGATTTCCCCCGCCGACAAGTTGCGCTTCACCCCCAGCAGCGCGGTCAAACAGAACTGGCAGTCGACGGCGCAACCCACCTGGCTGGATACGCAGATGGTTGCCCGATGATTTTGGGTGGCGCAGCGTTTCAACGCCGCGATAGACTCATCCTGATCAGCCGCGGCTTTAGCCGCTGAGGGACTGGGGCCGGAACTCCCAGCAAACCGTTCCTCCGTATCCCCCGCTTCCGTGCCGTCCCCGGCTTCGCCACCATCGCCCTCCGGCATCCAGACGGTCTCGACGCTCTGCCCATCCGCAAAACCGATGAGATACCGCACCGTCCCGTCCTGCGACACGAATTTATTCTCGATGCCCGGCACCCCGACCGCCACGCCTTCCTCCGAGAGCTTCCGGCGGAATGGCAGAGGCAATGTCGAGATCTGATCGAGCGAATCCACGCGCTGCCGGTAAACCGCGTCCAGGAGCTGTTGGGCACGGTAAGCGGGCTCGCCCGCCTCCTCGACCAGCGCGACGCATTCCGCGCGGTCCAAACCCATCAAACACTCAGAGCGATTTCCCATTGGATTTCTGGTAGTAGTGCAGTTTAGACTCCGACGCCCCTCCCCTGTGCAGGCGTCATCTACGGGGAGGGCGTCATCCTGAGCGCAGCCGTTGTTCAGGCGGAGCGAAGGATCTCGCGCGTACCATCTGGCAGCCAATCAGCCGAAAATTTCCCAAAAATACAGCACGGTTCAAGCTGCTGATTCTAAATGACTAACTATTTTCGCATGCCCTGTCCCCCTATGTCAGAATAGTAAAGTCCCTAATTGCCACCGGCTTCACTGGGGTTTCTCACAGCCGGGATCCTAAGAAGCGAAGTGTTCATGGTAAAAGAAGTCCGCAACATTCAGCGTCAAGTGCTGCCTCACGGGCTCACCGTCATTACCGAGCAGATGCAGCACATCCGCTCTGCCTCGATCGGCATCTGGCTCCAGACCGGATCGCGGGACGAAGACCCCGAATGGAATGGCATCTCCCATTTCATCGAGCACATGGTCTTCAAAGGGACCAAGCACCGTACCGCCGAAGAGATTGCGCGCCAGGTGGACTCCATCGGCGGCAACATGGACGCCTTCACCGCCAAGGAATGCATCTGCTTCAACGTCAAGGTTCTGGACGAGCACATTCCCATCGCTCTCGACGTTCTCAGCGACCTGGTGCTGCATCCCGTTTTCGACGCTGCCGACATCGCCCGCGAACGCGGCGTAATTCTCGAAGAGATCAAGATGGACGAGGACAACCCTGACTACCTCGTCCACGAAATCTTTACCCAGAATTTCTGGAAGGACCACCCGCTGGGCAAGCCGATCCTCGGCACCAAGGAAACCGTGAAGCGCTTCGAGCGCCAGCCCGTGGTCGACGCCTACCACCACCGCTTTGCTCCGGGCAACATCATCGTGTCGGCAGCCGGCAATCTCGATCACGACCGCTTCGTCGATCTCGTGACCAAACACTTCGAGCACATGAAGCCCTTGAAGAACGGCTTCCACTCCTCGGCGCCGAAAATCGTTTCCCGCATCATCCTGCGCAACAAGAAGGCGCTCGAGCAGGTGCAGCTTTGCATCGGCGTGCCCTCGCATCCCATCGCGCACGCCAAGCGTCACGCCGGATACGTGCTCAACACACTGCTCGGCGGAGGCATGAGCTCCCGCCTGTTTCAGAACATCCGCGAGCGCCAGGGACTGGCCTACTCCATTTACAGCGATCTGAATCCCTACCGCGATACCGGATGCCTCGCCGTCTATGCCGGAACGTCCCTCGCCTCAGCCGCGAAAGTCGTGCAGTCGGTGATCAGCGAATTTCGCAAGTTGAAGACTGAAGCGGTGCCGGAAGAGGAACTAGCCCGCGCGAAAGCCCAGCTCAAAGGCAGCCTGATGCTGTCGCTCGAATCGAGCACCGCCCGCATGTCGAATCTGGCGCGGCAGGAAATGTATTTCGATCATTTCTCCGATCTCGACGAGCTGATCGAGAAGATCGAAGCCGTCAGCGTCGAAGATTTGCAGACGCTGGCCAACGAGTTTTTCCAGACCGACTCGGTCGCGGTGACTGCGCTCGGCAACCTCAGCGGCCTGAAGATAACCCGCGACCAGCTCGCCTGCTGATTAACTGGCCTCATCAATGGCTTTGGGAAGGGCAGGCCTCAGTCGTGCCGCTACCAGTCGTCAAAGAATGCGGGCTTTAGAGGGTGCGCGAGAACGAGAATTCCTCGCCGCGGTGGAACCCAGCTCCGGCAAACCCAGCCGCGAAGCGGCGTAAGAATGCAGCCCACGGCGCAAGCCGTGGGACAAGCGGGGAAACAGGCAAGCCCCAGCGGGGCGAAAGAATGGTTCTCACGCAGTCTCTTTGTCCCCTGAGGCACCTTCAAATTACCCTCTGGGAACACATAAACGTTGCCGCTATCTCTCAGTTCTCGATCTGCTGTACCACCGAGAGAATCTTCCATTCTCCGCCCGTTTTCGAGAGCGTCACATAGTCGACCCAGCCCGGGGTAACGAGTTTGGCCGACGCGATATTTCCCGCCACGTCCAGTACGCTCACTTGCTCAGTGCGCTGCGCCTGCGGAATGTCAGCCGCGCCGTGCGTGCGTACCTCCCGCACCATCTCGACCCCGGTCTTCTCCCTCATCGGGATGGTCCCGTGAATCATGTGCTTCAGGTAGTGAGGATGCAGGGTTTGCTCCATGCGGCGAGCATCGCCGGTATAGTAAGCCTCGATGTAGTTCGTCACCGTGGCCCGCACCGCGGACGAATCATCGCTGGAAGTCTTGGGTTCTTGCGCGTTGGTGGAAGGTGAAAGGTTGAGAAGCAGCAGGGTAAGGCCGAAGCCCAGTACGAGGCGTTTCATGGTGGATGGTCTCCGCGGCGGCAAAGCCGGTTCGGACAATGCGATTATGACTCAACTTGCAGTGCGGTCAATCCACACCAAGGTTCATGTCGGGGGAAAGAGGTAGGACAGGCCGGCGCACAGGTTGCCGTCAAGTACGAGAAAACCTAGGCATTGTCATCCCGAGCAACGCGAGGGATCTGGGTTTCTGTATGCACTGCCACGACCTTACGCAGCACAAGGCAAGAACCCAGGTCCCTCGCGTTGCTCGGGATGACAACAATTCGGGATGAGGACAATAAGGATGTCCACCACCTCCGGGGACGATAAAAAAACAATTCTGCCGGCTTTGTAACTTCTCATCGCCTGCCTCATCCCATCTGAGCCTGCAGGTTCGACCTGCCAGCAAACTCAAATCTAGATTTCCGCCAAGGAGATACCCATGAAGAAGATTTTCGGAAGTTTGATGCTTGCCTGCGTTCTGGCCGCGCCGATGGCGTCCTTCGCCCAGGACACCATGAAGCACGACAACATGAAGAAAGACGACATGGCGAAAGACCAGATGAAAAAGGACAAGAAGAAAGTCGCCAAGAAGAAAGACCAGATGAAGAAGGACGAGATGAAGAACAACTGACTCGGCGTCCACATTCCGGCGCGGGCCATTGAACCCGCGCCGCCCGCTTTCGGTATCTCTGCTGCCAATCGCAATAGCCAGTAGTTGTAGCACCGGCCTCTGGCCGGCTGTCGCGTAGGCATCCTGCCCACGCAGTGAGGGCGAGGACGCCCTCACGACAGCCGCCGAGACGGCGGCGCTACAAAATCCCCTGCTCCAATAGAAATTTCGGCCGGACGGTACCCGGCAGGGTCCGACCATCCCCCACAATGCCCCGTAGCGCCATTTGCAGGCCCGCAGAAGCGGGAACGCTGTGCAGTCCATCCCCGGGGGGGCGGGGGGGGGCGCGGGGGGGGAAGAGAGGGTCATTCAACTTCGAGAACTGGCGCTGCGGGCAAGGCAAATCGATTTGCCTTGCGGGGTCAAAAATGCACCTTGAGATTCAATGGCTTAGGACGTGGTTACTTATAGCTTACAGAAATATAACGACAATTCTGGCGATCACCCTATCGGGAATCAATGACTTACGCGGAACGAGGGCGGTCGCCAGGTCACTCCAAGCCGTCACGAACTCAGTCGCCATGACCGTGCGGTTCTTCTTCTTCGGCATCGAGGCCGACGCTGACCGCCGAGAGCACCAGTAGCCGGCTTTCTCCAACACGTTTGTGACTTTCAAATCCGTCAGATACTTGGCCTGCTTGTAGCCCACTTTCGTGGGCACGTTCAGACGCAGGGGTGCGCCGTGCTGGCGCGTGAGCGGCCGGTCATACATTTCGTAGCAAAGCAGGGACTGCGGATGCTGCGCCGTCGCCATGTCGAGAGACTCGTAGTAATCGTCGGCGCAGTTGACGGTGATGAACCGCGCCGTTGGGTCCGCCCGACCAGGTTGAGAAAGGCGGACAGGCGCACGCCGCCGAATCGTCCGATGACGTCCCAGCCTTCGACGCATACGTGGCGTATGTTCTGCCGCGTTCGCGGCAGGGCCTGGATCTGGGCCAGGGTGTATTCGCCCGGCCTCTGCACCGCGCCGCTGACGGTCAGCGTCCAGTTCTCCAGGATCACGCCCGGGTCGTCGACGTCGTAGCCGTTGATGGGAAACTTCTCGAAGGGGGTCAAGTCGGAGTCAGCGAAAGTCGTGGCCAGGTGTTCGGGGCAGAATAAGCGCGCTGAGGCCCAGTCGCTGAAGCCGAGCCCCTTTTTCAGCAACGACTCCTGCAGGCTGGGGATGGCCAAGGCTCCCAGCGCGATCACCGGCGTGAGCTTGAGCAGTTCGCGCCGGTTTACCTGCCTGAACTTTCGCTCATCCATCTTTGAATCAATGATCCTGGGCTTCATGTGGCTTCATCGGAGTGTGCCAGGAAGTGCTCCGGCCGCTCTTCTCCATGGGATTGCCCAGCGCCCCCAAAGTTTCGCTGACGAGGGAATATACACCACAAACTATCCCCGGCGGACTATGGCACGGAAGTGCCAAAGCATACGCTTTTGCTGGCCTTTCGGGGGCTTTCGAGGCATACTAGCCTGAGAAGTAGTCCCCTAGGAGCGATCCCCAGGTCTCCGCATGCTCGAGTTAAAACCACTGGTTCCGAAGACGGACCGCATCGCCCTCCGAGAGCCTCAGCGGCAATCTTCCTACGATCCCAAGCAGCGGCGTCTGATGTTAGTCGCGCTGGGCATGCTTCTGGTGGCACTGGGTGGAGTTCTTTACGGCAATCGTGACTTCTGGTTCCCGGACACGCAGGAAGCGGACTTGGAGCAGCCTGCCGAGACCATGCCGGCCCAGGTAGTTCCTGCGCAAGCGCCTCCGGTGGTGGCAGTGGCGAAAGCCTCTTCGCCAGTCTCGAAGTCGAAGCTCCACGGCGCGAACACCAAGACCGAGACCCCGAAAGCGACCGCGCCTGCTGCTGCTCCCGCAACCGCGTCGGTAACCGCCAATCGCACCGTCCTGCCGCCGCTCGAAGTCGAGGTGATTGCCGGCGACACCCACCGCACTGTTCGTCCGGGCAGCAATTCTGTGCGGGTTGACTTGCAGCCGGGTTCTCCGCCACGCGCCGCCACGGACGCAGGTGCCAGCGGTGGAGCCGAGACGGCTGCGAATATGACCAACAACGCCGCCGAGCGCGTGCAGATGTCGGCTGATACGGCCGAGGTCGTCAGCCACCCGGTGAATCCCGGTTACCCGCTGCTGGCGCGGCAAATGAAGGTGCAGGGATCGGTGATTCTACAGGCACTGATCGGCAAGAACGGGATCATTCAGGATCTGCACGTAGTCAGCGGGCCGCCGATTCTGGCCAGCGCCGCGCAGGCCGCGGTCCGGCAGTGGCACTTCAAACCGCATTATGAGGGCAACGAAGCGGTCGAAACCCAGGCCAAGATCACGGTGAACTTCACCATCTCAACGAATTGAATCCTCCGCCGGGGGGATGGGTTGCATTCACGCCAACAGACCGATACATTGCAGCCTCCTTCGTCACGCGGGGCACGTCGCTGGACGTGGTTGATTCTTCGCGTGGGTCTCATTCTCATCGTGGTCTCACAGGTGGCCTCAGTGTTTGCCATCCCTCACCGTTCGCGCCCGGAGAGAGGTGGGCGCAGTGGAGGAAACAACATGTCGCTGACAATTTCGAGCCCAAGTTTTCCGAATAGCGGTGAAGTCGCGAAGAAGTTCACTTGCGACGGAGCCGATGTGTCGCCGCAACTTTCCTGGAACGAACCTCCGGCGGGGACCAAAAGCTTCGCGCTGCTCGTCGACGATCCTGACGCTCCGGTCGGAAACTGGAACCACTGGGTTCTGTGGAACCTGCCGCCGGAGGCTCGCAGCCTGGCTGAAGGACTAAGCAAGACCGCGCATTTGCCCGATGGTTCGCAGCAAGGGACGAACGACTTCCGCAAGACCGGATACAACGGGCCGTGTCCGCCGCCCGGCAAGCCGCATCGCTACTATTTCAAGCTGTTCGCACTGGATGGGAAGTTGACGCTCAAAGACAGCGCGGGCAAGAAGGATTTGGAAGCCGCGATGAAGGGCCACATCCTCGCACAGACGGAATGGATGGGGCGTTACGGGCGGCCATAAGCGACGAAGCTTCCCGGCGGTGGTGCTTTGATTTCCTGATCAGTACCGCCCCTCGATACGTTGGCAAAGAGGCTAAGACACACGTGCCCCACAGCTTAGGTGAGATTGTAGGAAGTCCGATTTCTCGCCAGTAACGCAGCTTGCCAAACGCCGGTTTACGCCGCCTTCTGAGCTGCGTACATGATTCGATGACCGTCGGCGGTGACCAGGCCGAACTCCCTCATCCCCCAAGGCTCATCTCGAATGGTCTTGCAGATCTCGGCGCCCGCAGCAACGACCGACGCGTAAAACGAATCGATCTCGTCGATCTGGATTTCGAGGTAGGCGAAGTAGGAGTGGTCCCCGAGTTCGCGCGGGGGAAGCGCATCCGGGCATTGCCCGGCGAAGATTGTGCATGCGCCCGAGGTGTAGAAGAGGAAACGTGGGTCTGGGATGGTGTGCACTGTAAATCCCAGGACGTCTCGATAAAACGCGGCAGAGGACTTCAAATCCGGAACCGCAATGACGAAGCGTGTTTTGGAAATCTTCGGCATAGCTGCCCCCCAGGAAAGTCAGGTTACCACCATTGCTCGTGCAATACGCCTGATAGTGCCGATCTCCAACCGTACCATCTCCACAAATAGGCTCTCTTTCAAAAGCCTCTGGTCATCCACGCACGACGCAAAAGTTCATGCAACTGGTTTTACTTTCGCTTGTAGGAATCGACCTGCCCGGGGTGCGGACAGCCGCAGTTCGTGTCCACGCACCATGCCTTAAACCTTCAAACGCACGCGATCACTTCCGTACCTGCACCCGCTGTTTCAATTCCTCCGACCAGTTCACCACCGCCTCGATCCGCCTTGGCCCCGTCTGCGAATCGGTTTCCCTGATCAGAATGAATCCCTTCCCGTCCGGTGTGACTGCGATATCGTGTCCGCTCTCGAAGTACGGTCCCTCAAACAGCATGCGGGGCTGACCAGCCTTGAACCCAGGCTTGGTCTCAATCGGTACAGCCATCACCCGGGTCTTCTGCGCCAGTGCGCGCTGTTCCAACTCCTCCGGACTCGCCCCCGTACGATAGTAAAGCTCCCGCCCGTCCGGCGCCCACAGTGGATGCAGCCCTCCATCGGTCGAGATCCGCTCGCGCGGCTCCATCGCCGGATAGGGCGCAACGTACACCTCTGGTTTTCCGGATTCGATGGAGTCGTAGGCGATCCACTTTCCATCCGGCGACAAGATCGCCCACTCCACGCTGTACTCCGCCGGAAAGATCATCCGCGTATGTTCTCGGTCATGCAGCGGCAAGGCTCCCATGTTCTGCTCGCCATCGAACTGATATTCCGCATACAGCAGCGTGCCTCCATCGGGCGAGAAAAACCACGCATCCACATTTTTATCGCTCAGGATCAGCGCCTCTTCCGGCGTACTTCCATCCAGCGGTTTCCAGAAGACAGCGTACTTCCCATCTTTGTATCCGCTGTACGCAATGTGTTTCCCGTCCGCCGACCACGCCGGGTCCCGGTTCTCGATCCCGAAATTAAATCGCGTCTCCGTATCTCGCGCGATGTCGTGGATCCAGGTATTCGTGACTGGCCCTTCGATCGTCGCCGCAATCGATTTCCCGTCCGGCGAAATCGTGAAATCTTCATAGGGCCTCTTGCTCGCCGTCAGCGGCCTGGCGTTCCCCGCCTTGTCCACGAACACCAGTTCGTGCTCCCCGTACGTAACCCCGCCCGGTATGTACACCAGCAACCCATCCTTCGATATCGCATACTGCCCCGCGCCAATGCGCGGATTCTCCAGGATGTTTTCCGCCACCGGCACTACCGCTCCCTTAGTCTCCAGTTTCTCCGGGTCAAATGGAACCGCCAGCAGCACTCCCGCCCGCATAAACAACAGGTGTCCACTGGAAACGTAGTGCGGGTCGGTTCCTTCCTTCACAAGGATCTTCCGCTCTCCGGTCGCCAGCTTGACCGCCGCGATATCGGCCTCGTCAAATGACGGCTGTTCCATGTTCCGCACAGTGAACAGAAGCGCTTTCCCTCCTGGTAGCACTTCGGGAAAGACTTGATCCACGTCCCCCCTCTTGACGTCGAGCGTGGTCACCTTCTGCGGCTCTCCGCCCGTGGCTGCCACTTTCATCAGTCCCGCGCCATTTCCGAAATAAATGGTGTCGTCCGCCCCCCAGGTACCTCCTTTGAATGCAGTCTTGGCAATCGTCACGGTCGGTCCCCCGGCCAGCGGCACTTTCTTGATCATTCCGCCGGAGTAAATTCCCAGCCATTGTCCATCGGGCGAAAAGAATGGCATATCGGCTCGCTCGGTCCCCGGAACCTCCCGCGCCATCGCTTCCCCGATCCCCCGCAGGCAGATCCGCGATTCGCCTCCACGATGCGCGACATAGGCGATCTGCGCTCCATCGTCAGAAATCGCCAGACTGCGATACCAGTACCACGTTCCGCCAAGCGAATCTCCTTCTGGCAAGCCGATGCTGAATCGCATCACCCGCCTCGCCGCGGTCGCTCCGTGCGAGCTCATCCAAGCCCATGCCGCGCCAATAATCAGCAGCGCCGTCACCCCGCTCATCAGCCAAACTAACCTTTTTAAGTTCCTTTGGCGCTCCGCCCCCTGCACCGGCACTCCCGTGGCGCCCGTGCCCGCATCCATCATCCAACTCAACTGCGTCGCCAGGTCGCTCGCACTTTGCCATCGATCATCCGGCTTTTTCGCCAGGCATTTCCGAATGGTGCGATCCAGTGCGGGAGGAGTCATCGGCTTCAGGGTGCCGACAGGTTCCGGTTCCTTTTCCAGGATCGCGCTCGCTACGCTTAACTGGCTCCTTCCCTCAAACGCGCGCTTGCCGCTGACCACTTCGTACAGCACAGCACCCAACGAAAAAATGTCGCTGCGCCCATCGATCTCTTTGCCCTCCACCTGCTCCGGCGACATGTACTGGATCGTGCCGATGATCGCGCCGGCGGTCGTCAGTGGAGATAGAGGACTCGCTTCGCTCATCGTCCGGGCCGCCGATAATAGAGGCGCGTTCGAGGCTGCTGGCTCAAAACCTGCGACCGAAGACTTCGCCAGTCCGAAGTCCATGAGCTTGGCGCCCTGTTGCGTCAGCATGATGTTCCCCGGCTTCAGATCACGATGCACGATGCCCTGCCGGTGCGCCACGGCCAGCGCCTCCGCAATGGCAATTCCGACCTTGAGTATTTCGGTCAGCGGCATCGCACTCTTGCGAAGCCGTTCAGCCAGAGTTTCGCCTTCGACAAGCTCCATCACCAGAAAATCGGTGCCGTTCTGCGAGCCAATGTCGTACAGGTGGCAGATGTGCGGATGGTTCAAGGAAGAGATGGCCCGCGCTTCGCGCTCCATGCGCTGCTTCAGTTCGGGTGAGGAAGAGAGATGGGAAGCAAGAATTTTAATCGCTACGGCTCGATCCAGGCGTGTGTCTCTGGCGCGATACACTTCGCCCATGCCACCGGTACCAAGCGGGGATTGAATCTCATAGGGACCGAGTCTTGTGCCAGCAGCCAGAGCCATGTGTGCGCGTCATTATAACGTGCGGATCCGGTTGTGGCCTGCGTAGCGATCTGGATGAATTAATGTCGGACGGGTCAAGACAAGGGGGGACTACTCGTCAACGAAAGAGCAGAGGGCGCATCCGGCGCCCCCTATTCCATCTACTCCCGCTCATTTTCGCGAAGCGCCTGTTTATGGCGTTACGGTGAACGTCGCTGAGCTGCTCGCACTCCCGCCCGGCGTCTTTACGGTCACTTTTCCCGTCACGGCGCCGGTTGGCACGGTTGCAGTGATCTTCGAGGATGAGACCACTGTGAAGCTGCTGACTACGCCGCCGAATGTAACCCGGGTCGCACCGAGCAGCCCTGTGCCATTGATTGTGACCAGCGTACCGACCGGACCACTGGTCGGTGCGATACTGCTGATCGTTGGGACAACGTGGAACTGTCGGCTGCTGGTGAGCGTGCCAGAGGGTGTGGTCACGGTGACGAATCCCGTCGTTGCGTCGGCAGGGATGGTCGCCGTTATGAAGGTATCGGAAGACACGGTGAAGCTGGCCGACGCAGCGCCGAAGTGAACGGCTGTCGTCCCGGTCAATCCATTCCCGAGGATCTGCACCTTCTGCCCCGTGCCGCCGAAGATTGTTACCAGGGCCACGAACTGCGGCAGCCCGGCGTCGAGATCGTAGAGCACCCCGGCAGTCTGTGCGCCGCCTCTTTCCGTAAGGCCATAGATCTTGCCATTCGTATGCTGCATCGGGGTCGCTTCCTCCAGCGCACCATGCGTGGAGTCGAAGGTGTTCTGCACGGAATAGGCGCCATTGCTGCCGATCCTGAAAATCGTTCCGCTCGGCGCCGATCCGAAGTTGTTCCCCCCGCTGGTAGCGCCGTAATATTTCCCATCCGATGCCGCAACCAGTCCGGCAAATGGCGTCGTGCCGTCGGTCAGAATGTTCGCATCGAACGTATGCAGCACGGTGAGTTTCCCGGCTGTAGTGAGCTTGAAGACTACGCCCGCCTGCGCTGACCCGCCCCCACTGGTAGTGCCGTAGAGAACCCCATCATTGCCTTGAACCACCGGCGAGTAGAGATAAGCTCCGTGGGTGTAGTCGAAGTTGTAGATGACGGTCACGCCCCCGGACGGTGTCAGCCGGAATACCGTCCCTTGATAGGTCGTTCCCCCGACCTGCGATGTTCCATAGAAGTTTCCGTCACCTCCGAGTTCAAGTGGGCCGAACGGGCAGGGCGGAATGGAGCTGCTGAGCAGCTTGAACACGCCAGCCTGCGTGATCGAGTATGCCGTCCAGGGTCCAAACTGAGAGCAGGTCGTTCCGTAGAGGCTCCCGTTCTTGCCCAGCACCGGCGCCCCTCGCGGGATTGCTCCGTCTGCGCCTGTGAAGCTGTGCAACGTGGTCAACACGCCCGCGGGAGTGATCCTGAAGATCGTTCCATCGTTACTCGCACCGCCGAGTTCGGTGGTTCCGTAGAAATTGCCGTCGGTTCCCAGGGTGAGCCCGCTGCTCGGATTCTGGCCGTCAGTTCCGGAAAAGTTGTGGAGCGTCGTCATCGCGCCGGACGGCGTTACCTTGAATACCGTGCCCATGCCCGATGTGCCCCCAGCCTCTGTTGTTCCGTAGAGGTTCCCATCCCGGCCTTGGGCCAGGGCTTCAGGATACGTGGGCTGACAGCCCTCCACGGTGCAATCAAAGTCGTGCAAGTCCGTGTAGGTCTGGGCGCGGAGCGGCGGCACTGCCAGGGCCACTGCGAGCCCGAGTGTGCAGAACAGCGCGAGTCCGCAGCTGGGGTTGCGGTGGCCCCAGGAGAAAAGTAGCGTGTATACGCCATGGAACGGCGTGCTTGCACCGTAATGAAGGCTCTCTACAACACGTTGAACGAGACGAGCGACGCGTGACATGCTTCCTCCGTAGGACCCCGGGGGGTTGCCCCAATTGAAGGGCTTTTCAGCCCCTAACCATATATGTGAAAAGCGGAGGAAGATTGGGTCAGAAGAAACGGGGAATTTTCGAAGCGGACGGAGAAGCCGGCATGAGGGGTTTGGTCAGCGAAGGGTCGCAGGACCTGAGATCGCCTCAGGAACCTTGCCCCAAGAAATAACGAGCGCCCTGAAACTCTTTCGAGTCCAGGACGCCCGGGCAGCCCTCCCCCAGAACTGCTCACCGTTGAGGCTAAACGCAGGGCCGGATTCTGCAAATGGCACTTCCGTGCCAGCTCATCCCCCCAAAGTGCCAACCGGCTATGTCCCTGAAAAGCCTGCCTTTGCTGGGCGCCGGGCAGGGAACTGGGTGGTTCAAGACCTTGAAGTCCTGGTGAATCTCTGCCGATGACATCACAGGCGAGAGGAGTTCCGCGACCAGCTGTGTCTGCGATTCAGGATCCGGAAATCTATCGAACTGTTCTGGAGTCGATGCAGACCGGGGTGTGCGTGGTCGATCTCGAGAACAAGATTCTGCTGTGGAATGACGGCGCGGAGCGGATCACCGGCTACCTGCGGCATGAAGTGATGGGCCGATCCTGCCAGGAGAACTTTCAGCAGCACTGCAGTCACAGGAAATGCGAGTCGTGCGCGGAGCGCTGCCCTCTGGCCGCAGCTGTGCACAATGCCAGGCCGGTGGAAGCCAGCGCCTTTCTGCATCACAAGGCGGGACATCGGACGCCGGTGCACATCTGGGCCGCGCCGGTCCGGGATCAGCACGGCTCCATTATTGGAGCGGCTCAGAGTTTTGAGCGGCTACGTGCTGCGTCGTCGGCATCCGGCGGTCTTCGGACTGGCGACCATACCTGGCTGGACGAGGCGACGGGCGTGGCCAATCACGCCATGATGCAGTCCCATCTGCGCGAGGCGCTCTCCACGTTCACGGAAATGCAGGTCCCCTTTGGCGTGATCTGTGTGCGCCTCGATGAAGTCGAAGGGTTGCGCGCGAAATACGGGCAGGAGGCGGTCTATTCGATCCTGCGTGTCGTTGCCCAAACTCTGGAGTGTGCCCTGCGTCCTACGGACTACGTCGGCCATTGGAGTGAGGATCAGTTTCTGGCGATTCTGACCGGCTGCAGCGAAGTGGGCCTGCCCGCGGTCTGCGAGCGGGTGCACAAAATGATTGCCAGCGGCAGCATCGAGTGGTGGGGAGGTGAGGTATTCGCAGGCATGATCGCGATGGGGAAGGCCTTTCCTCAGAGCGGCGATTCGGTGGAGACGCTGGTGGCACGAGTGCGGCAGTCACTGGCCGAGGCCTGCAATTCGCAGCCAGCCGATTGGGCAGCGGTGGCCAGCACCCGGGAGGAGCCGAAGGGCTAGGCTATGTTTTCGATCATCGGCATTGTCGTGGTCTTCGGCGCGGTGGTGGCAGGTTACCTGATGGAGCACGGGAACTTGCGCGTGCTGCTGCAGCCGGCGGAACTCATCATCATCGGCGGCGCCGGTGCGGGCACGGTGCTGGTCGCGAACCCGCTCCACATTCTGAAGCAAATCGCCAGCGGAATCGGCGTCGTCTTCGGCGGATCGAAGTTCACCAAGCAGGTGTACATCGACTCACTCAAGACGATGTATGACCTGCTCAACCGGGCGCGCAAGGATGGATTGATGGCCCTGGAAGGCGATGTGGAGGAGCCGGAAAAGAGCGCGATCCTGTCAAAGAACGAGACCTTCATGAAGAACCATCACGTGCGCGATTTTGTGTGTGACTCGCTGCGCATGGCGGTGACCGGGATCGACGCGTTTGACCTCGACCAGGTACTCGACCTGGATATGGAAGTTCATCACCACGACTCAACCCAGCCGACCACTGCCTTGAGCACCATGGCCGATTCCTTGCCCGGACTGGGAATTGTCGCTGCGGTGCTTGGGGTTGTCATCACCATGGGCGCGCTGGGCGGCCCTCCGGAGGAGATCGGTCACAAGGTGGCCGCCGCGCTGGTCGGCACGTTCCTCGGCATTCTGCTTTGCTACGGTCTGGTCGGACCGATTGCACAGAACATGGCGAAGGCGGCGGAAGAGGAGCATGCCTACCTCTATGTGTTGCGCGTTCTGATGATTTCTTTCCTGAAGGGCACGGCTCCGATCATGGCTGTCGAGGTGGCGCGGCGGGCCGTCCCCGGACATGTTCGGCCGTCGTTCAAGGAACTCGAGCAGGCTTGTCGCGGTGGAGGAGCCCCTGCTGCCGCGGCAGCAGCTTCAGCCTGAGAGGCAGCCCTGCATGGAAAATACCCGGCCCATCATCATCGTCAAGAAGAAAGGCGGCCACGGCGGCCATCACGGCGGCGCGTGGAAGGTCGCGTATGCCGACTTCGTTACGGCCATGATGGCGCTGTTCATCGTGCTCTGGCTGCTCAACAGCAGCAAGCAGATTCAGGTGGCGGTAGGCGGATATTTCAAAGACCCCACGGGCACGTCGAAACAAGTGGGATCGAACCTGTCAGGAAGCGGGGAGAACTTCACGCTCACCCGCGACAACATGCCGAAGTTGAAAGAGCAGCTGCAGACGACGATCCGTGAGATGAATGACTTCGAGAAACTCAAAAGTCACATCGAGATGACGGTCACCGCAGAAGGTCTGCGAATTGAATTGTCCGAGTCAGCGGCAGGCACGTTCTTCAACACGGGAAGCGACCAGCTCAACGGCGACGGACGCGAGTTGCTGATCATGCTGGCGAAAGAGCTGGGCCAGTTGCCAAACAAGATTTCGATCGAAGGTCATACCGACGCCAGCCCGTATGCAGCCATGGCGAACTATGGGAACTGGGAACTCTCCGCGGACCGCGCCAACGCCGCGCGCCGTCTGATGCAAAGCAATGGAGTACGCGACGATCAAGTCATCCAAGTACGCGGATTTGCCGACCAGCGACTGCGCAAGCCCGAGAGCCCGCTCGATCCGTCCAACCGGCGCATTTCGCTCATCGTGCAGTACGTCGTGAAAAACAACGCCGAAGAAGATGCAAAGTCCTCACCCGGCGAAGCAGAGCCTTCCAAAGAGAACGCAGCCCCCCACGAAGCGCCGCCAAGAAAGACTGACGCCACTCATTGAAATAACTTTACAATCGCGCACCCCAGCGCCTTCCACCCAGGCTGTATAATCCCGCCTTTGATTCCCGCGCGAGGAGCCCCTCATCATGAAGTTTATGAAACCGTCCCGGCTGGTCTGCGTTCTGGTTGTCCTTTCCTTCTTTGTTACGCCTGTGTGGGCGCAGGAGAAGCTAGACCTGGAGACTACCTCGCGCATCCGTTACGAAGGCTTCCGCAACTCGAAGGTTATGGATCTGGCGAGCGGGTTAATGGACTCGATCGGCGAGCGCCTGACCGGCTCTCCCAACATGAAGAAGGCGAACGAGTGGACACGCGACCAGTTCACCGCCATGGGGCTGAGCAACGCTCATCTGGAGTCTTGGGGCCCGTTTGGCCGCGGCTGGGCGAACCAGTACGTCAATGCGCGCATGACCTCGCCCGACATCGTTCCGCTGATCGTGTATGCCAAGGCCTGGACACCGGGCACGAATGGTGTGGTCACGGGGAAGTGCATCCGCGTCAACATCGAAGACAAGAAGGACTTTGACAAATACAAGGGCAAGCTGGCGGGAATGATTGTGATCTTCGGGCCTGACGCGGAAGTGAAGCCCATCACCGAGGCTCCGTACAAGCGGCTGAGTGACGACGATCTCAGCAAGAGGGCGGAGTATGAGATTCCCGGGGAGCGGCCGCCGTTTCGCTTTGTCGATTTTCTCAAGCGCCAGCAGTTCGTAAAAGAGTTGAACCAGTTCTTGGCCGATGAAAAAGTGCTCGCCGTGATCGATCACAGCCGTGGCACGGCAGGCGGCGGCACGGTTTTCGTGCAGTCCGGCGGATCCTACAAGACAGGCGAGACCACGACCGTTCCTCAACTCACCATGGCCTCGGAACACTGGAGCCGCATTGCCCGCCTGCTGCAGCAGAAAAAAGACGTGACTCTCGAGTTGAACGTCACCAACACTTTTTACGATGACGATCCCATGCAGTACGACACCATCGCAGAAATTCCCGGCACCGACAAGAAGGACGAAGTCGTCATGCTGGGTGCGCACCTGGATTCGTGGCACTCCGGCACCGGCGCCACCGACAACGGTGCCGGGAGCGTCGTCATGATGGAGGCGGTCCGCATCCTGAAAGCGCTCGACATCAAGCCCCGCCGCACCATTCGTATCGGATTGTGGAGTGGGGAAGAGCAGGGGCTCCTGGGATCGCAGCATTATGTGGAGCAGCATTTTGGTTCGCGCCCGCCGATGGACGACCCGTTGATGAAGGGCATGCCAACCCTGATGCGCCGCGAGGCCGGGCAGGTCACCGTAAAGCCGGAGCAGGCCAAGGTCGCTGCCTACTTCAACGTGGACAACGGGACGGGCAAGATTCGCGGCGTCTACCTGCAGGAGAACGCGGCGGTCGCACCGATCTTTGAATCGTGGATGAAGCCCTTCAAAGATCTTGGCATGACCACGCTCTCCATGCGCAACACCGGCGGCACGGACCATCTTTCGTTCGATGCGGCAGGAATTCCGGGATTCCAGTTTATTCAGGATCCGATTGAATACGAGACGCGCACGCACCACTCCAACATGGATGTTTACGACCGGCTACAAGCGGAGGACTTGAAGCAGGCGGCAGTCATTGTGGCCGGCTTTGTGTATGACGCGGCGATGCGCGACCAGATGCTGCCGCGCAAGCCGATCGAGAAGCCGCTCCCGAAAGAACCGGAGAAGAAGGACGAGTAATCAGGCAAGAGCGGGCTGAGCCGCCGGACAGCCGGGAGCGGCTCTCTCCACGAAATCTTGCCGGCGTTACCTCGGTTGCGCTGGACTCTCAATGTCTCTCAACCGGTGCACGCCGGAACGGTGCAGGGCAAACAAGATTGCCCAGCCGATCACTCCCGCTGCGTAGAAGATCAAAAACATCAGTGCGATGGTGGGAAAGAATGTAAAGTGTGCCGGCTGGATCGGGCCGATCGGAGGGTTCACGTAGGGCAGGGAAGCTTGAATGGCTTTGGCTTTTTCGATCGCCATTACAACCCCGGCGAGAATAATCACCATGAGTATCGTGGTGGATTTTGGAAAGCGGAATTCGGAACGCATGTGGAATCTCCTGACCGGAAATAACGTCCAGCCGTGCGAGCCCATGAGAGCTCGCAGGTGCTCCTCGCTCGCGCCTTGCAGCAAACCGATGAACTCGCGGAAATAGAAGCCGATCTTCGAAACCAGGCCTTTCACGCGCTTCTCGCCTTGCGCCTCATGGAAGACGCTCATCATTTCTTTGCCATAGACGCTACGGTGCGCAACCGGATACAGGCAGAGCAGGCATCGGAAGAGCGCGAGCATGCCTAGGTCTCGTTCCGCGCCACGCGCAGGCTCGCGATCTTGGCCAGCTGCTTCATGCGGCTGACTTCGAGTTGCAGATTGCGCCGGCCCGCGGGAGTCAGCCGGTACGCCTGCCGGCCCCGGGATGTGTCGTCTTCCTCAAAGCGCTCGATCCAGCCATCATCCAGCAGGCGCCGGAGCGCGCCGTAGAGTGTGCCGGTGCTGAGCATGACGCGGCCGTCGCTCACCTCCTCAACGTCTTTGAGGATCGAATAGCCGTGCCGCGGGTGCTCGGCCAGGCTCAGCAGGATGAGCAGGACGGGCTCGGTGAGGGGCAACGCCTCCAATATGGCCTCCTACGACATATCGTACAACGCCATATTGAAACAATGCCATCTGTTCAGTCAAGGGAAAAATCGGAGCACGTCACACGGAGTACGACGCGTCGTCGTGATTCAGGTCGCGGACTGTTGTGGCTGGTTCTGAAACCACAGCGGACGACTTGCCTCCACGCCGCATGGCAACGATGCCAGTGCGCACCATCTCCAGCACGCCATAGGGACGAAGCACTTCCAGCAGGCCGTCGATCTTGTCTTCGCCGCCAGTGATCTCGATCGTGAGCGAGTCCGGAGCGACATCAACCACGCGGGCCCGGAAGACGCTGGCCAGTTCGAGCACATGGGAACGGGCCTCGTGCGTTGCGCCGACCTTGATCATGGCGAGGTCGCGAACGATCGCCGGTTCGTTGCTGATGTTTTCGACCAGCAACACGTTTACCAGTTTGTACAGGTTGGCTTCGATGCGCCGCGCCTGGTCGTAGTCGGCATCCACGGTAATCGTCATGCGCGAGACTTCCGGTTTCTCCGTGCGGCCGACGGTCAACGAGTCGATGTTAAAAGCGCGCCGCCGGAACAGCGACGCCACGCGGGTCAGCACGCCCGGCTTGTTTTCCACGTACACCACAAATGTGTTTAGCATGTTGTTTCTCACTCGTCCTCGGCAGTTTCGACCAGCGGACTCGGGCGGCGAATCATCTCGTGCAACGAAGCGCCAGCCGCCACCATGGGATACACCGAATCTTCTTGCTCCACGCGGAAGTTGATCAGCACCGGACCGTCGTGCTGCCGGGCTGAGCGCACGGCAGGCACAACCTGAGAACGCTCGCTCACCGTCATGCTGCGGATTCCATAGGCTTCGCCGAGCTTCTGGAAATCGGGATTGAGCAATGGCGTCGCCTGGTAATTCTTCTCATAGAAAAATTCCTGCCACTGGCGCACCATGCCGAGGTATCCGTTATTGATGATGGCGATGTGAATCTTGAGATTCTCCTGGACGATCGTGGCCAACTCGGCCATCGTCATCTGGAATCCCCCGTCGCCGACGACCACCCAGACCTCGGACTCGGGACGCGCCACCTTCGCGCCAATCGCCGCGGGCAGCGCGAAGCCCATCGTGCCTAATCCGCCGGAGGTGATCAGCGACCGGGGATGCTCGTGCTTGTAGTACTGTGCCTCCCACATCTGGTGCTGGCCGACGTCGGTGACCACGACCGTGTTGCCTTCGCGCGTTTCGTGCCACAGATCGTTGATGACATGCGCCGCGTACAGATGTCCGGAGTCAGGCAGGTTCTGAATATCGCGAACGGCCGAGTCGCCTTTCAGTTGGTCGATGTGGTCGAGCCACTCGCTGCGGTCGATGCTTTCAATCTTCGGTAGCAGTTCGTGCAGAACTTCCCGTAGGTCGCCGACCAGAGGCACATCTACCTTCACGTTCTTGTTGATCTCCGCAGGATCGATCTCAACGTGAATCTTCCTGGCGTTGGGCGCGTACGTCTTGAGGTTGCCGGTAACGCGGTCGTCGAAGCGCATGCCGAAAGCCAGCAACAGGTCGGCCTCCTGGATTGTGTGATTCACCCAGGCTTCGCCGTGCATGCCCATCATGCCGAGATTCAGCGGGTGCGACGCCGGGAATGCGCCCAGCCCGAGCAGAGTCAGCGCCACCGGAATGCCCGCACGCTCCGCGAAGTCGCGTACCTCGCGCATCGCCCCAGAAATAATGATGCCGTGTCCCGCAAGGATCACCGGCCGCTTGGCCTTGTGAATCAATTCCAGCGCCCGGGCATATTCCTCAGGAGCCGGCGAAAGGTCCGGACGGTATCCCGGTAACTGCGGCTTGGCCGCTTCCCAGTCAAATTCGCACGAAGTCTGCTGCGCATCTTTCGTAATATCCACCAGCACCGGGCCAGGCCGTCCCGATCTCGCCACATAGAAAGCTTCGCGGACCGTGCGCGCCACTTCGCTCGCGTGCGTCACAAGATAGTTGTGCTTGGTGATCGGAAGCGTGACGCCGGTGATGTCCGTCTCCTGAAAAGCGTCCGAGCCGATCAGCCGGCTCCCCACCTGTCCGGTGATGCAGACGATGGGCGAGGAATCGAGCATCGCCGTGGCGATGCCGGTCACCATGTTGGTGGCGCCGGGTCCAGAGGTCGCAACCGCGACGCCTACTTCTCCGCTCACGCGCGCGTAGCCGTCGGCCATGTGGGTCGCGCCCTGCTCGTGACGCACCAGCACATGATGGATCTTGCTGTGTTTCAGCGCGTCGTAGGCAGGCAGAATCGCTCCGCCTGGATATCCAAAAACATGCTTCACGCCCTCACGTTCCAGGCATTCCCACAGGATCTGTGCTCCGGTTTTCATGGCCAACTCCCAGTCTCTCTCATGATGCGCCTGAGTCCGGCTTTGTGGAAGTCCGGTTCCCAGGCCAAATCGAAAGGGCCATCGTCCGCTGCGGAGGATGGCCCTTTTCAGAATCTCAATTTACCGGCTATCTCATCCGCTGAATCCAGAAGGTGCAAGCACCAGGCCACGAATGGCCACACTAAAGATGACCCCTACCACTCGGACCTCCCGGACAGCGCGGATCGCGTTGATTCCCATTGAAGTACGCTCGCAAACCTCAGGCCACAATGACTGGCCGTACTTTAGTTGATCAGGCGCAGACAGTCAATCACTGATCCTCAGGATGCGGCGATCCAAATAAGTGATCGCGCGCAACAGAATTTCTGATAGAGAATCGTCGTTGCGACAAGCATTTTGCATAGGTGTCGATTTCGGGGTCGTTCTTGAGGCTAACCGTCGCGAAACGTTGGCTTGGCAGGTTGTTGGCGCAAAATCGCCATTGCACTCATTGACTGGGGGGTGTGAGTGTAAACGCCTGTGGGTGTTGAAAAAGTAGGTCAGCAGAAGATCTTTTGGGCTGCGAGCAAGCCGTTGGCGAGTTTTCTTCTCTCAGTTCGGCTAAGTAGTAGCTGGCAGAACCGCTGTTGTCGGCTGGCTGAGGAAGCGCACCAGGCGCTTGATGTTCTGGGCTACCGCTGCCAGGAAGAACTGCTCCCGCACGAACTTCAGTC
>JAIQFC010000019.1 GCA_020073465.1 Terriglobia bacterium | reverse complement strand
GAAGCCCACAGCGTACGCTGTGGGCTTCCTTTTCATGAGGCCCGCTCATTCATTGCTGCCGTAAGATTACTGCTCTAGCTGCGAACCTCGAGTGTAGCGGGCACTTTCTCCACAGGCTTTTGCGGGTGCGGCATTGACTCACGCGCGCTGACGGAGTACATTGCCCCGTTCTGGGGTTTCTGGGGAATGGCGCGCACATCACGGCGTGTGGGGGTAGTTCTCTTTCAGCTCGGGGGTCCCGACACGCTGGAAGCGATCGAACCATTTCTTTATAACCTGTTCTGCGATCCTGACATCATTGACTTCCCTTTTGCCCGCATCGGGCGCAAACCTCTGGCAAAGCTCATCTCAACCACGCGGGCGCGCAAGGTGCAGCATCACTACGCGACCATTGGCGGAGGCTCGCCCATTCGACGATTTACGGAGCAACAAGCGCGGGCGCTGCAGGCGGAACTCGGAAATCTGGGGCTGGATGCGCGCTGCTTCGTGGCGATGCGGTACTGGCACCCGTTTACGGGGGAAGCAATTGAACGCCTCCGTGCGGCGGAGCGCGACGAAGTCGTGTTGCTGCCGCTATATCCGCAGTACTCCTCGACTACGACAGGCAGCAGCTTGAATGAATGGCGGCGCCTGTTCTGCGACGATGTGCCGGTACACAAGGTAGAAAGCTTCTACCGCCACGGAATGTATCTTGATGCGGTGGTCGAAAAAGTCGAGGAAGCTCTGGTGCGTTTTCCGGTCCCCGAGCGAGCCGAAATTGTCTTCAGCGCGCACAGCGTTCCCATTTCTGTGATCGAAAAGGGAGACCCGTATCAGCGTCAGATTGAAGCAACCGTCGAACTGCTGATGGAGCGGGGAGGATGGCGGAATCATCACCGGCTCTGCTACCAGAGCAAGGTCGGAGCCAGCAAGTGGCTGCAACCTTCCCTGCATCGGACTCTGCGGGCGATGGAAGCAGAGAGCATTCGGGAAGTTTGCATCGTGCCCGTCGCCTTTGTCTCGGATCACGTCGAGACGCTGGGCGAGATCAACCATGAGGCGCGGCATGAAGCGCAGCAACTGGGCTTCACGCAGTTCGAAATGAGCGCGGGTCTCAACGATTCTCCGAAATTCATAAGCGCCCTGGGCCAGATCGTGCTGGAGGCCATGGGAGTAACCGTTCATCGATTCGCTCCAGCACTTCATTCGGGATCAGGGAGGCAGGTGGCGGAGCCGACGTACGCGGCTGCCGCCGGTTTGGATTAGGGCCCAAGTCATCAAAGCACCAGGAGGGGACACATGGCGGAGCCGGAGACCGAGAAGGTCAATCCGAATCCGGAGGCAGCGAAACCGGCGGCGAAGGCTGCGGTGGATGCCACGAAGTACGTGGGCACGCCGGCGGTGGGCACCTCAAAAGCAGCCGCAGCGGCAGGCGTGGCGGCGATCGGTCCGTCCAACACGGAGATCGACAAGCGGCGGCGACGTCTGGTTTGGGTAGGGGTGACGGCCTTCCTCACATCGTGGTTTCTTGCTTTCTTCCGCTTCTTCCTTCCGCGCACTCTTTTCGAACCCAACTCGGTATTCAAGATCGGGTATCCGTCTGAGTACGCACTCGGCGTGGACACCAAATGGCAACAGAAGTACCGCATCTGGGTGGACCGCACGCCCGACCGGCTCTTCGTGATCTATGCGCGCTGTACGCACCTGGGATGCACGCCGGACTGGAAACCGAGCGAGAACAAGTTCAAGTGCCCGTGCCACGGCAGTGGATATGACAGCGAGGGAGTGAACTTCGAAGGTCCGGCGCCGCGTCCGATGGACCGGGCGCATGTGGAACTGGCGCCCGATGGGCAGATCATCGTGGACACGTCGCGCTTGTATCAGTGGCCGAAGGGGCAGCCGAGCAAGTTCAACGATCCGGGGGCGTTTTTGACGGGAGTGTAGGACCCATTGATTCAATGACTCATTGATTCATTGAGTCAATCTTGAATTCAGGACTCATCATGGCTGACGAAAACAATCCGAACGGAAAAAACGGCAACAAGGTCGGGGTGCTGGAGAAGGTCGCCGCCGGGGTGAAGGACGACATCCAGGCGCTCAAGACCGACATTCCCGCCAAGGCGAAGGAACAGATCGAGGGGCTAAAAGATCCGACCAAGACCCAGGTCTACACCTCGATCTTCCGCCACAAGCATGACGACACGCCGCGCAACCGGGCGCTGGGCGTGCTGTCGAACGTATTCCTGCACCTACATCCGGCGAAAATTAATCGGGATGCGGTGCGCTACAGCTATACGTGGGGCATGGGTGGGATCACGTTTTACCTGTTCATCATCCTCACCTATACGGGCGTGCTGCTGATGTTTTATTACCACCCCAGCAAGGTGCAGGCATTTCGTGACGTGCTTTACCTCGAGCACGACGTGCCATTCGGCAAGATTCTCCGCAACATGCACCGATGGGCTGCCCACCTGATGGTGATTGGGGTGTGGCTGCACATGTTCAGGGTGTTTCTGACCGGGTCTTACAAGAAACCGCGCGAGTTTAACTGGAATATCGGCGTGCTGCTGCTGGTGTTCACCCTGCTGCTCTCGTTCACCGGATATCTGCTGCCCGACGATCAGTTGGGATTCTGGGCCGTCACGGTGGGCACGAACATGGCGCGCGCTACGCCGCTGTTGGGGCATGAGGGACCATTTGGTTCCATGCTGGGCATGACGCCTTACAACGATGTGCGGTTTGGGTTGCTGGGCGGGTCGATTGTCGATGCCAATGCTTTGCTGCGGTCCTACATCTGGCACTGCATTGGGATCCCGATCGTGGCGTCGGTGCTGATGATTGTGCACTTCTGGCGCGTGCGGAAGGATGGCGGAATTTCAGGTCCGGCGCAGGTGATGCTGTCAGCGGAGGCGGACAAGCCGCGGAGAGGTCCGAAGGCCGCGGGAGAATGAGAGTAGTTGAGTTGGCAGGAACAGCAGATTCCTCGCTTTGCTCGGAATGACAAGTCGTCGATTTGACAAACAGTTATTGAGTTGTTGACGCGAGACAAATTATGGACTGGCGACAACTTTGGGAGATTTGCTCGGCTCCGGACAATGTGCCGATCGTCGGATTGATCCCGCTGCTTGCTTTCTACATTTATCTGGCGGTGAAGCAGGCGCGGGCCAACGACCAGTTGATCGAACAACTGGAAGCTGATCCGGCACTGGCCAAGACGCATCATCGCAAAACCTGGCCGTTCAAGCCCGGCTGGCAGAAAGAAGTTCATGTATGGCCGTTTCTGCTGCGCATTGAGTTTCTGGCAGCGATCATCGTGACCATTATCTTGATGGTCTGGTCGATCACACTGAATGCGCCGCTGGAAGAGCCGGCGAATCCCAATCTCACGATGAATCCGGCGAAGGCGCCGTGGTACTTCCTCGGACTGCAGGAAATGCTGGTCTACTTCGACCCGTGGATAGCAGGTGTCGTTATGCCGACCATGATCATCATCGGGTTGATGGTCATCCCTTATATCGATACCAATCCGCTGGGCAGCGGCTACTACACGTGGAAGCAGCGCAAATTTTCAATTTCGACGTTCATGTTCGGTTTTGTCATTCTCTGGGTTGCGATGATCATCATCGGAACGTTCATTCGCGGGCCTGGTTGGCAGTGGTTCTGGCCGGGGCAGACCTGGGATCACAACCGGCTGATCTATGAGGTCAATCGCGATCTGCCCGACATTTTCGGGATTGCGTCGAATCTGGGAAAAGGAATTTTCGGCGCGATTGTGGTGGGCGGGTATTACCTGCTGGGCGGTGGACTGGTGTACTCGCTGTTCCGGCGGAAGATGGGCAAAGATTTCCAGAGGATGAGCCTGCTGCAGTTTTCCATCATGCAGTTTCTTTTGCTGACCATGGTGGCACTGCCCTTGAAGATGGGGCTGCGGCTGTTGTGGCACATCAAGTATGTGTGGATTACGCCGTGGTTCAACGTTTGAGAGCGGTCTTAGGCGTCAGGTCTTAGGGGTTGGGCCCTCGACCTGAGAGGACTGACTAAGGTCTAGTGCCTAACACCTAAGACCCAAGACCGATTTTTCGGAGGAAGCGGTGCCTGAGCAACCTATCCCCGAGCAGGATCCGATAACCAGCAAGTCGTACGCGGCTTACTACGTGATCGCGACGGTGATCCTTATCGCCACGCTGTTCTGGGCCTTGTGGGATGAGGCCTGGGGGCAGCGTCCGTGGAAGACTTTTCAAGAGCAGTGGAAGACACGGTACAGCGCGTTCCTGAATGCCGCGAAGTCGAAGTCGGCAGCTTCTGAGACGGATGTCGAGAAGAATCCGGATTACGCCGCCCTGTACGCCGCCTGGAAGAAGGCCAGCGACGATTCCGCGGTTGCGGCGGGAGAAGCGCGTAAGAAACTGGACGACGCCAGCGCACGTCTATTGGCGGTACAAAGCGTGTTCACGGACCGGCGCGCTTACGTGAATGCCCTCACGTACGAGTTGGAAACCAGCACCAGCGCTTCGTCTAAGGCCAGCAAGCAAAAGGAGATTGACGCCTACAAGAGCGAGCAGGCGACGGTTGAGTTCCCCGACGGCAGCAAGAAGAAATTCGACTTCCCGCATCTGGAGGAGACCTACAACGAGATCCGCGATGAGCGGACCCGGCTGAGCCTCGAACTTGGCGAAGTGCTGAAACCGGTAACCGCGGCCAAGGCGAGGATGGACGAGTACGTGACCGATCACATGGTCGACTTGACGCCGGCGCAGATCGACGGGTTAAAGAAAAAGACGGCGGACTGGGATCCCACGATCGTGCAGATCAATGTGGCCGAAGCCAATATCGTCGACCGCTGCGAATCGTGCCATATGGGGGCGCGGGAACCGCTGAAGATCACGGCAGCAGCCATGACTCCCAAGGGCGAGAAGAAGCCGGATGAGTATGCCTCCGCATTTGTCAGCCATCCTGAGCCGGAGTTGTTGAAGATTCACGATCCGGAGAAGTTTGGGTGCTCGACTTGCCATCAGGGTAATGGCCGCGCCACCACCAGCGTCGAGAAGGCACACGGGAATTACGAGCACTGGCTGTGGCCGCTTTATCCCAAGGAGAACTCGGAAGCCGGTTGCCAGGCTTGTCACTCGGCCGACATGGTGCTCGCCAGCGGCGACGTGCAGTGGCAGACCATTAATGATGGGAAGGATCTGTTCCGGCAGCGGGGATGCATGGGCTGCCACCGTTACGAGGGCTACGACCGGGAACCGGAAGACCTGAATTCAGTTGGCCAGCAGATCAAGCAGATTGAGACGCAGAAGAAAGAGAATCAGAAAGAATCCGGTTACTTGATGAAGCAAGCCGACGCCGCTGCGTCGAACGAGGAAGCGAACAAGCTGAATGACAAGGCAGTCGCCCTGCGGGTTGCGAACAGCAAGCTGGACGGGCGGTTGCAGCAGCTCGACTTCCAGTCGCACAGCCTGATGCAGGATCAGAAGAAGCTTGGGCCGAACCTGAAAGATGTTCGGCTCAAGCTGAACAAAAATTGGATCCCGGTGTGGCTGAAGAAGCCGACCGATTTCCGTCCGACAACCAAGATGCCGAACTTCCGGCTGACCGATCATCAGATTCAGGCGATCTCGGCGTATATCTGGCAGTCAGGTTTCACCGATTCACTGCCCAAGCACAAGCCGGGCAATGCGGCACATGGCAAGGAGTTGTTTGAGACTCGCGGATGCCTCGCCTGCCATTCGATTGGCGAAGGCGACCAGTTGCAGCGTGGAACTTTCGCTGCGAACCTGTCTCGCGTCGGCGAGAAGGCAAATTACGACTATCTTGTGCGCTGGATTCACAACGCCAGGCAGCGTACCCGGCCGTATTGTCCGTATGAGAAGAAGGACATCGGACCGGAGGATTACGCGAAGAAGGGACTTCCCTTCCAGTTCGATCTCGATCACAGCCAGTGTCCGAATGATGGTCACGAACTGCAAGTGCAGAACATGACCGTCATGCCGAGCCTGCGGCTGAGTCCGGAAGACGCCGAGGATATTGCCACGTACCTGATGACGCAGAAGAAGCAGGAGGCATCGTCGTATGCGGATGCGTCGTTCATGGACGATCCAAACCTGAAGGCTGAGGGCAAGAAATGGGTGCGCCACTATGGTTGCTCTGGATGCCACGAGATTGCAGGGTTCGAAGACGAAGGGCGCATCGGGACCGAACTGACATTTGAAGGCAGTAAACCAATTGAGCGTCTAGACTTCGCGCTATTCACCGAAGTGGCCGGGCGTGGCGGCAAGGATGCGGAGCCGATCAAGGACAAGGCAGACCTGGCGCGGTTGCCGGATGGTCCTGCGAAGCAGCCGTGGTACGACCACAAGGGATTTTTCGAGCACAAACTGGCGGAGCCTAACGTCTACGACCAGGGCAAAGTGAAGACTGAGACCGAAGCTCTGCGCATGCCGAATGTCCACTTGACTAAGGACCAGGTGCTCGCCCTGACCACCTTCCTGCTGGGCAGCCAGGAGACTTCCCTGCCCGCAAGCTACCAGTACAAGCCGGGCGATGCGCGGCACGATATTCAGGAAGGCTGGTGGATCATCAAGAAGTACAACTGCATGGGCTGCCACCAGTTCATCCCGGGACAGAAGACGATTCTGATGGGCCTGAAGCAGTACCAGGACGCGCAGGAACAACTGCCTCCGAAGCTCCTGACCGAAGGCGCGCGTGTCGATCCCGAGTGGCTGCGGAAGTTCTTGTCGAACCCGGCGCTGAGCACGACGGATACGAACCGGAATGGCGTGCGGCCATATTTGAAGGTCCGCATGCCGACGTTCTCGTTCTCGGACAACGAACTGCGCAAGCTGGTGCGGTTCTTTGAGGCGCTATCGCAGCAGCCACTGCCGTACATTCCGGAGCAGATTCCAGTGCTCACGGCTAAGGAAAACGACATGGCGCGGAGTTTGTTTTCGAGCACTGCAGCGCCCTGCCTGAAATGCCATGCGACCGGGGATCCGGGGCATGACAAGATCGCGACGGCGCCGAATTTCCTGCTGGCGAAGGAGCGGTTGAAGCCGGATTGGGTGGAACGCTGGATCACCGACCCGCAGGCGGTCAGTCCGGGGACGTCCATGCCTTCAGGCCTGTTCAAGCAGCAGAATAATCAGTGGGTCTTTGCCGGGCCTACGCCGCCTTCGTTCCAGGGCTACGCGGGAGATCACCGGAGACTGTTAACCGATTACATCTTCCAACTGACGGCGGAGGAGCAGCGGAGAGTGGCTGCGTCGATGCCGAGGGCGCGGGCGGCAGTTCAGCCTCCAACTCAGCGTAAGCAGGCGGCCGTGGAATCGCATCGAGCGTCAGGTGGCGGTTCGCGGTAAAATGGCCGGTTCGCAAGTTGTATTTTTGGCAGTGCGAGGGCAAGATGCCCTGGCAACAGCCGGCGGGACGCCGGCGCTACTTTTCCAAGAAAGGGCGACATCATGAATAAGAAGACAGGTTGGGCAATGATGACGGTCGGCACGCTGGCCCTGTGCGGCTTGCTGGCACTGGCGGCTTGCAGCAAGAAAGAGAATGCCGAGCAATCAAGCGGCGCTCCGGCGGAATCGACTGCTCCGGCAGCGGCGGCAACGCCGATTGATCCCGCAACCGTGGCAACCGTGAACGGCACGGTAAAGTTTGATGGCACGGCTCCCAAGGCCTCGAAGATCGACATGAGCCAGGACCCAGGCTGCAAGGGCGCGAATGAAGCCGAAAATGTCGTGGTCACGGGTGGAGACCTGGCCAATGTTTTCGTCTATGTGAAGGACGGTTTGGGCAGCCGGACATTCGACGCCCCGAAAGACCCCGTGGTGCTCGATCAGAGCGGCTGCAAGTATCATCCGCACGTGCTCGGCGTAATGACCGGACAGACGGTGCAGATCAAGAACGATGATCCTACGACGCACAACATTCACCCCACGCCGAAGGATAATCGGGAATGGAACGAGTCGCAGCCGCCGTCTTCGCCCGCGATCGAGAAGAGCTTTGCGCGCGAAGAAATCATGCTGCCGGTGAAGTGCAACCAGCATCCGTGGATGAAAATGTACATCAACGTGGTGAAGAGTCCGTTCTATGCGGTGACCGACAAGTCCGGGAAGTACGAGATCAAAGGCTTGCCTCCGGGCGACTACACGCTGGCGTTCGTTCACGAGAAACTGGGTGAGCAGGACCAGAAAGTGACGGTCGCACCCAAGGACACGAAGACCGTGGACGCGAGCTTTAAGGCCGCTGCGGAATAGGAGCAGCCGCATCTGCTGTTGATTTAGTAAAATGGAACATCGAGCGGGGCAGGCTGCGTAGCGTGGCCTGCCCCGTGATGAAAAAGGGCGTGATCCCGGTCCCGTCCGCTGCGAACCTTCCTTGACCCAATGGGCAATCGTCTGAAGGCCATCGAAACACCGTACAACCGCGCGCACCACGCTTTCGCCATCTTCACTGCGTGTGCCACGCTTGTCGTCATCACGGCAGGCGCACTGGTGACGAGCAATGATGCCGGCTTGTCGGTGCCGGACTGGCCCACATCGTTCGGCTATCTCATCAAGGTGCCCCATTTTGTGGGCGGCATCCGCTACGAGTGGAGCCACCGGATGGTGGCGGGATCTCTCGTCTCGCTCACGCTCGCGATCGCCCTCTGGACGGTCGTCGTGGAGCGGCGGCGATGGTTACGCTGGCTGGCAGTGGGCGCGTTCTGCACTGTTGTGGCACAAGCTGTTCTCGGCGGGCTTACGGTCTTGCTCTTCCAGCCGCCCGCAATCTCTACGGCGCACGCCACGGTCGCCCAGACGTTTTTCTGTATTGCCGTCGCGATCGCGCTTTTCACCGGACGCAAATGGGTGGAGGAGCAGCCCCGCGTAGAGTTCGATGCGCGACGTCCCAGCCTGTTCACCTTGACGTTGCTGTCCATCTTCGTGCTGTACGTACAACTTGTTCTGGGTGGGATGTTCCGTCATCACGGCTTGAGTTGGTGGCCGCACGTCGTGCATGCAGCGGTTGTTTCATTCGTGCTGGTGTGGACGGCGGTCCGGGCGCTTTCCGTCTATTCCCGCATTGAAGCCGTGCGGCGGCCAGCGATTCTAATGCTTTCGCTGCTGATCACGCAATTGTGCCTGGGCTTCACGGCATTTCTGACGCGAGTGGCCTGGGGCCACAATGCGGCTCAGCCGGAGCTTCCCATGGTGGTCTCGACCGTCACGCATGTCGCTGTGGGAGCATTGCTGCTGGCGACGACCGTCATTCTCGCGATCCAGGTCTGGAGACACGTTCCGGTCGCTTTCGAAGAAAGGGTGCCGCAGGCGCAACAGGATCCCTCCGCCGCATGAGCGTCGCAAGCCAACCCCTAGCCCTGCCGCGCGGCCCCCTCGCTCTGGCGCGAGACTACGCCGAACTGACCAAGCTCCGGGTCACCACGCTGGTGGTGATGACGGCGTGGTGCGGCTACTACTTCGGCGCAGTCCGGTCTGGCGTCTCTTCCTTGTCGTGGGGACTTTTGCATGCACTCGTGGGCATTGGTCTGGTCGCGGGGGGCACTGCGGCGCTGAACGAAGTCATGGAGTTTGACATCGACGGTCGGATGCGGCGCACAGCGCAGCGTCCGTTGCCCGCAGGCCGCATGAGCTGTCTCCACGCCCTCATTGCCGGGCTGGTCATGACCGTGGGAGGCGCAGTTTACTTGGGCTTGGTGATGAACGCCCTCACCGGCTGGCTTTCGCTGGCCACGGCCGCGGTGTACTTGGCGGCCTACACGCCGTTGAAGAAAGTTCATCCCATCTGCACGTTCGTGGGCGCCTTCCCCGGCGCCATGCCCGGGGTGCTGGGATGGACCGCGGCGCGGGGCCGGTTGGAGTGGGGCGCGGCGATCATGTTTGCCATTGTGTTCTTCTGGCAGTTTCCTCACTTCTTCTCGATCGCCTGGCTTTATCGTGAGGACTATGCGGCAGGGGCGATCCGCATGCTGCCCGTTGTTGAGAAAGACGGACGTTCGACCGCGCGGCAGATTGTGGTGTATTCGCTTGGATTGATCCCTGTAACGCTGGCTCCCGCACTCATGGGAATGGCAGGGAGAGTCTACTTGGTGGCAGCGCTGGCGATGGGGCTTGCCCTGCTCTACGTGGGCATGCGACTCGCTTCTCTTGATGCACCGATTACGGCAGCGGTGTCGAAGCAACGCGCGCGGCAACTGCTGCAGGCGACCGTGTTCTATTTGCCCCTTTTGTTCATGGTGATGATGCTGGACACGATCTCGTCGTAAACTGGTAGTGAAGTCTCTCCGGGGATCGCCTTGGTTTCGAAAGTTCCTGCATTCGCTGACGCTGAGCCGGAAGTCGTACGTCCTTCCGTTGCGGCCGTCATTTCTGTTCAGAGCCTCGTCCACCGCTATGAGGACCGGACCGCGTTGAACGCAGTTTCTTTCGACGTGCGTCCTGCGGAGCTGTTCGGACTGCTCGGTCCGAATGGAAGCGGTAAGACTACCCTCTTTCGGATTCTCTCTACGCTGATGATCCCGACGGCCGGGCGCGCGATTGTCATGGGATACGATGCAGTTCAGGCGCCTGCGCAAGTCCGGCGTCAGATCGGCGTCGTGTTCCAGGCGCCGAGCGTGGACCCCAAGCTGACGGCCTACGAAAATCTGTGGCACCAGGGACATCTATACGGCCTGCGTGGAGCGGGACTGAAGCAGCGCGTGGGGGAAATCCTGGCGCGGGTGGGTTTGGCGGATCGAGCCAAGGAGCGTGTGGAGACGTTTTCGGGCGGCATGCAGCGGCGGATCGAACTGGCAAAAGGCTTGTTGCATCATCCCGGAGTGCTGTTGCTGGATGAGCCGACCACCGGGCTTGATCCCGGCGCGCGGCGCGATCTCTGGCAGTACCTGCAGATGTTGCGCGATGAAGAGCATGTTTCCGTACTGGTAACGACTCACCTGATGGAGGAAGCCGAGCGCTGTGACCGGCTGGCCATTCTGAACGAGGGCAACCTGGTGGCGCTGGGCACTCCTACGGAACTCAAGAGTGAAATCGGCGGCGACGTCATCCTCCTGGATGCGGCGCACGAAGCGGGATCACTGGCCGAGCGAGTCCGGGTGCGGTTTCATGTGGAAACGACAGTGCTGGAAAATCAGGTGCGAATCGAGCGCAAGGAAGGGCACCGGTTCATCACCGACGTGGTGGAAGCCTTCCCCGGCGAGATCCAGGCAGTCTCGGTAAGCAAGCCGGCGCTCGAAGACGTGTTCATTCACCGGACGGGCCATAAGTTCTGGAGTGAGAATCAGGACGAGCAGTCGGAGTCTGCACCCAAAAGGAGGTAGCTTGCGTCCCATGATGCTTGTGCTTTCCCTTGTACTTGGAATCCTTCCACTGCTGGGCGTGGGGTGGATTTTCGCGAGTGGGATGATCACGTTATGGCCGCCCGCCGCCACGGTCGATGGGCTCTTTATGAGCCTGATTCTGCTTACCCTTTCGTTGTGCTTCTTGCTGAATGCATACTGGGAGATGCGCGATCAGGGCATGCTGAGCTTCCTGCATAAGAAAGAAGTTGCTGCGCCAGCAAAGACGCCGGTCGCGAAAGCGAGTTGAATTTGGCCACTCAGAGTACAGCTTTGGCGAGACCGGCGTCGGCGGCTTCGGCGGGAGTGCTCCTCCCCGCCTTCACCTTGTGGTGGCGGGAAATCGTGCGGTTCTACCGGCAGACGACACGGGTGATTGGAGTGCTCGCGTCGCCACTGGTTTTCTGGCTGGTGATCGGCTCGGGGTTCGGCACTTCGTTTCGTTCTGGCGGTGGGCCGGGGCAGCAACATTATCTCGACTACTTCTACCCCGGCGCGCTGATCATGATCGTGCTCTTCACTTCGATCTTCACCATGATGTCGGTCATCGAGGACCGCAAGGAGGGCTTTCTGCTTTCCGTGCTGGTGGCGCCGGTGCCTCGTTCCGCGATTGTGCTGGGCAAGGTTCTGGGCGGGACGACGCTCTCGGCGATCCAGGGACTGATCTTCCTCATCTTCGCGCCGTTTGCGGGGGTTCATCTTGCTCCGCTGCAGGTGCTGCTGGTTGCTGCCGTGGTGTTTCTGGTTTCGTTCTCTTTGACGGCGCTGGGCTTCGCGATTGCGTGGCCGATGGATTCGTCGCAGGCTTTTCACGGAATTGTGAACCTGTTTCTGATTCCGTTGTGGCTCTTGTCGGGCGCTCTGTTTCCCATGACGGGAGCCTCAGGCTGGATTCGCGCTCTGATGCATTTGAATCCGCTGACCTACGGGGTTGACGCGCTGCGCAGCCTCTTGTATCCGGGAGCTCCGGCCTCGTTTACGCTCTCCTCGTCCATCGCGACCCTGGTATTGTTCTCGCTGGTCATGTTCGGGCTGGCCTTCCTGATGGCCAACCGGCGCTCCAAGAGGCCACCCGCGTGATCCCTGAGCAATACGCTTTCTTCCCTGCCCTGAATGCGACGTTGAACGGAACCAGCGCGGTGCTGCTGGTTACGGGACGAGTTTTGATTGCCCGTGGACGCATGGCCGCCCACCGCGCTTGTATGATTGCCGCGGTGAGCGCGTCGGCATTGTTCTTGGGATGCTACGTTTATTTTCATGCGCACGTGGGGAATATTATTTTTCTACGCCACGGGGTATGGCGCGCGGTTTATTTGGCGATCCTCATTCCTCACTTCGTGCTCGCAATGGTGATTGTTCCCATGGTCGCAATTACGCTAAGCCGTGGGCTGCGCGCTCGATATGACCGGCATCGTGCCATTGCGCGCTGGACATTTCCGCTGTGGCTCTATGTTTCGGTGACGGGTGTGATTGTGTACTTCATGCTGTACCAGTGGTTTCCGCACAGCTAGTTTCCACTGTGGGGACATAGAGACGAACAGAAAGTAACCCCTCATGGGTTTTGAGTTTTGTGCTTTTCTCTGTGCCTCCGTGACTCTGTGGTGAATGGTCTTTCTTATGTCTGTCGTGAAGCTGAAAATTGATGTTTCCGGTACGGTCGGTGATGAAGCCTGGCGGGAGATCCTTCAGTTTGACCAGATTCAGAGTGCCGATTTCGGACCACAGTTTGGCAGCGGAGGCCGCTGCCATCACGCGCCCGACACCCCTCACGGCAAAGGCGAATGGATCGGCGCAGAAATCCGCCTGCAGACGCCGCTGCTGGCTCAGTACGCCATGTCGCACTACCTCGAGCAGGAGCGCGTACTGGACGCGGACGCAGAGGAGTAGCCGACGCCACGCGGCCGCCGACCTTCAAGAACGGAACCTCCCACCTTCTTTTTCCGTACTGTTAACCAAGCACCCCGCCAGACGTTATAGCTAGTGAGGGCGGACAGACATTCAGTAGACAGAACTACCCGCCCCGAGGAGATCCCGATGCACGAAGACCTTATCATTGTGCCCATCGTCTTCAGCTTTTTCGCCTGGCTGGTCTGGATGATCTTCAGCACCATCCGGCGGTACAAGATCGCGAGACTGCAGGCAGAAGTGCAACACAAATTGCTTGACCGCTTCAGTTCGAGCCAGGACTTGCTGGCCTACACGCAAACCGACGCCGGAAAGCATCTGCTCGACTCGCTTCGGGTGGAGGGCGTGTCGCCCCACGCCCGGATCATCGGCGCTTTGCAGACCGCAATTGTCATGGTCTCGCTCGGCCTGGCCCTCCTGTTCCTGCGCGGTCGCGTTCCCGAGGCAGAGGAAGGCTTCCTGGTGCTCGGTACCGTGATCAGCGTGCTGGGGGTGGGCTTTGGAGTATCGGCAGCCGCTTCCTATTACCTGTCAAAGTCCTTCGGTCTTCTGAACGGTAGTCGGGCATAGCGGTAAACAAACACGATGGTGGATGGAATCGAGCCTCGTGCCCTGCATCTGGAACTCGTAGCGTCTGCGCCGGCTGAAAGCGGCGAGCTGGCTGCTGACGCTGGGCTCCAGATGGACGAGTTTGCCTTCCGGCGGTTTTACGAACGGACCGCACGACCTCTACTCAGCTATCTCTATGCGGGTCTCGGGCGAGCGCGAGCTGGCAGAGGACTTGCTGCAGGAAGCCTACTGTCGACTGCTCACCGCAAGGCTTGCGGCCATGGATGAAGACCAAAGCCGGAGTTATCTGTTCCGCATTGCGACCAACCTGTTGCACGACTGGTGGCGGCGGCACAGAGAATATCCGCTGCGGGACGATTTGCCCGAGGCGGAATCTTCTGATCCCCACCCCGACCTGAAGATTGAGATGCGGCAGGCTTTTCAGCGCTTGAAGGGCCGTGAGCGTCAACTGCTCTGGTTGGCTTACGTCGAAGGATCGAGTCACAAGGAAATCGCGGATTGCACGGGCCTGAAGGCGGGCAGTGTCCGGCTGTTGCTGTTCCGGGCACGGCGCAAGCTCGCGGACCTGATCCACCGCAGCCGTCGAGGCTTGGACCCAAGGGTGCACGTATGAATGAACCGTACTGCGAGAAGGAACGACAGGTCATAGCCGCGTTCTGCGGCGGTCAGCGTGATCCGGAGATTCTGGCTCACGCCCAGACGTGCCCGGTTTGCTCCGAGGTTCTACTGGTGAGCGAGTCTCTCCAGAAGGAGATGGCGCTTGCAGAGCATGAACTCGCCGCTCTGCCGGACGCCGGGCTGATCTGGCGGAAGGCGCGAGCCCTGGCGCGGGAAGAAGCGCTTGCCAGGGCCACTCGGCCGATTCAGCTGGTCAGGACGTGCGCCTACGTGGCTGCGGCCTTCGCAGCAGTTTGGCTGGGTTCCGCATTTCCTCCGACGGCGGGATGGCCGGACCTCTCGCTTAAGAATCTGGGATCGGGCGGGCATCTCTGGCCCGCGGCGCTCGGTGGCACCCCGCTTCTCCTGGGGCTTACAGGGACCCTGATCTTCGTCGGCCTCAGTTCGTGGTACATGCTGCGAGAGGAGTGAGATTCCTGCCCCGCTTGGGCTGCGAGAGGCATGCGGTCCGGTTCTGCTATATTTTCATGGTCGGGACTCCATGCCTCTCCAACCAGAGCCTACCCCATCACAACCTAACATTCCTCAGCCTGAAGCACAGGTAGGTCCAGACGGCTCTGAAGTGCCCGGGCCGAGGCCAAAGCGCGGCATGTCGGGAAAACAGAAGATTCTTTTCTTCGCTACCGGCTGGCTGATCGTGCTCATGCCGTTCCTGTTCTGGTGGAACACGTGGTTTGGGCGTCATCTCTCAGACCAACAGGTGAACGAATACCTGCATGATGAGAAGAAACCACGCCACATCCAGCACGCGCTGGTGCAACTGGGCGAGCGCATGTCGCGGCAGGACGCGGCGGTCAAACAGTGGTATCCAGAGCTGACTCGGCTGGCGGGACATCCGGTCGAGGAAGTGCGAAACACCGATGCCTGGGTCATGGGGCAGGACACGTCCGCGGCGGGATTTCACGAGACGCTGCTGAAGATGCTGAACGATCCTTCCCCCATGGTGCGGGGGAATGCGGCCCTATCGCTGGTGCGGTTTGGGGATGCGACGGGGCGTCCGCAGATCGTGGCTCTGCTGCAACCGGCGCAGATTACCGCTCCGCTGACGGGCCGCATTGTCGACGCGGACCGCCCAGGCACAGCCATCCATCAGGGCGGATTGATCGCCAAGTTACAGCCCGCGGACCCGTCGCAATCGCAGCAAACGGTTGAGGTCCGTTCTCCAATTACCGGACGCATTCGCTCGGTGGCGCAGACCGGAGCGAATGTGGCGGCCGGGGCTGAGATCGCCGTTGTCGATCCCGCAACGGAGCAAGTGTGGGAATCTTTGCGAGCGCTGTGCATTGTCGGGCAGACGGATGACCTACCCGCGGTTCGGCCCTATGAGCGGGAATTGCCTGAGATTCCGGAGCACGTGCGGCAGCAGGCAGCGGAGACGGAGAAGGCGATCCGGGAACGAGCGAAATAGCTGTTGGCTTTCCGCTGTCCGGCCTTAGACTTTGAACCTCAGCCAAACTTCGCTGCGGAAACTCCTTGCTGGGCTTGTGGCACTGCAAGCGGGTATGGGGTCCTTCGACTCCGCTCAGGATGACAGTCGTCTCTGGGGCTAGAGCTAAGAGCCAATGGCTAATAGCTAAGAGCCGGTTCTCAAATCGCCATTGGCCCGACTTCTTTTTCCACCTCAGCCGTGTCCACCATAACGATCGCGTCCCAGGGGCAGCCGTCGAGGAAGCAGCCGTCGGGGCCCTTGCTGAGGCACTTCTTGCAGCCGATGCAGAGGATGGGATCAACCTGAATGCGGCCAAACGGCGGATGGTCTTCGTCGGGCACCCAAAACATGCAGTCTTCCACCGGGCAGTATTCGACGCAGGCAGGCGAACCGGCGCATCCGGTGCAGCATTCGGTAATGACGGCCAGTTCTTTCGGCTTCTTCTTACGCGGGGTGGCAAGGCCTTTGGACTTGGGTTCAAACTTGAGCTCGTCGGGAACCATCCCGACGGCCTTGGTGGCACCGGGTGCGGCAGGCATGGACGGGATTATAGCGCAAAACGCGGAGGAGTCTCAGGTCAGGACTCAGGTCTCAGGGGCTCAGGACTCAGGACACTCAGGTCTTAGTGTCGATCTCCCTGCCTTTCAGGCAGCATGCACCTTGTATTAGACCCTGTAGCAATCACAAGGCGTCATCCTGAGCGCAGCCGTCTTTCAGGCGGAGCGAAGGATCTGGCGTGGAGTACCACCTAGGGTATTCTGGCTCCAATTTTGCCCTGTTCTCGGCATCACCCACTTGGGCCCGCCTCAATCGACCGGGAGGCACCCTCCTCACTTCCGCTTGAACTTAAGCTTGAACTCGGAGCCCGTCTTGAATGCGGCTTTGTCGTCGGCATACTTGCGCGCAAAATCCTTGAGCTCTTTCGTCGATGCGGTGAGCACGACAGCGTTCCCGAGTTCCTGACTCGCGAGGCTGGCAAGGGAAACTTTCTTCTCGGTCAGGGCTCGCGACAACCATTCGTGGTCCACCGGAACAAGGGCAAGACGATCGGCTTCCTGCGAGACCAGCAAAAACGAATGCAGGGGCAGGCACAGATCGCAAACATCATCGCCCTTGGGAGAGACGTCGAGGAAGTGGTGATTGTCGAGCTTTACCAGGTGGGCTTCATAGTGGGTGACCTTGTCTTCGGTTTTGCAGTCCGGCGCCGGAGCCATGGTCAACTCATATCTCTGCTGAACAGCCTCGATGCTCAGGATCCACACGCAATCTACGTCGACCTGCGCCCACGAGCCGACGAGAGTCTGATCAAAGGTGAGGTCCGGATCGGGATTCAGGATACGTTCTTCGTAAAGCGGTTCGACGGAATACACCCAGCAGGCCGGCAACAGTAGCAGGACTGCTAGCACGAAAATGATTGCAACAATTCTTGAAAGAGGGCGAAAACAGGTAGGACCGGAGAGAGACATGAGGCTCCTCCTGCGGACAGATAGCGGGCTCAAGCGATACTTGAAGGGGCCCGACCCAAAATGATACTCCGTGCAAGGGCTTGTGACAGGAGGCACCATATCCACTGGCCTCGTTCTGCTATAGTGAACCCCTGCAAAGGAGCACGCCATGGCAGGAAAAAGCCTGAACCGAGTTCAACTGATTGGCAATCTCGGAAAAGATCCGGAGATCAAGTACACACCCAGCGGCACTCCCGTGGCCAAGCTGACGATCGCCACGAACGAGCGCTTCAAAGACAAGAGCGGCGAGTGGCAGGACCGCACCGAGTGGCACAACGTTGTGCTCTGGCAGCGCCTGGCGGAGATCGCCGGTGAATATCTTAAGAAGGGCGGCAAGGTCTACATCGAGGGCCGCCTGCAGACCCGCTCCTGGGATGACAAGACGTCCGGCCAGAAGAAATACATGACCGAAGTGGTAGCCAGCGATCTGATCCTGCTCGGAGGACGCGGCGAAGGCGGCGGTGGCGGAGACTACAGCGGCAGCTCGCGGGGCGCGGCAGCGGCCGGGGGCGGCAACAACTTTGACCAGCGCGTGCCGGAGCCCGAGCATGCACCAGCGTCAGGGCCGATTACGGATGAGGATATTCCGTTCTAGAAGGCTCTCCTTCTTCGCAAGCGGGGCCGCCGTTCGTGCGGCCCGTTTCGTTCTCTCTTCCGCCGCTCGAGTTGGATCGCCCTCGTCGCTGTGTTCGATTTCGCCTTGCTGCTAAGATACCTTCTCCCAGGAGGTCCCTGTGGAATCCGAACTGCCACCAGATCCCGCATCGACGCCCGTTCCCGCCGCAACGCCCCCGGCGACCGCCGCACCGGTAGCCGCGCCGGTCCCAGTCGTTCAGGCGCCACCCACAGCTCCTGCTTATCCTGACCGCAGTACGGGGCTCATGATCTTCGGCATCCTTGAGATTGCTCTGGGCGGTTTGTCGGCGCTGATGATTCCCTTCATGCTCCTGGGTGCGGCGATGTCGCGCAAGATCGCGGGCGCGGGGATGCCGGCGGGCAGCTACGTGGCCAGCATTTGTACTTACTCGTTCGCGGCTGCTGCATTGGTCACGCTCGGTATCGGCTCGATCCAGGCACGACGATGGGCGCGGGCGCTGAATCTGATTCTCTCCTGGGCTGGGTTGATCTTCGGAGTGTTCGCGACGATCGCCATAACGGCATTCCTGCCCCGCACTTTCATGGTTGCGTTTCAGCAAGCGGCGGCGAATACTCCCGACGCGCCACCGATGTCGAAAGCGGTGATCGCCGTCATCCTGACGTTTGTGATCGTGTTCTTCTCGATCGTCTTCGTGATCATCCCGCTGGCCTTTCTGTTGTTCTTCCGCCGAAAAGATGTGGAGGAAACTTGCAGGCGGCGCGATCCGGTCGAGCGCTGGACGGACCGGTGTCCGCTGCCGGTACTGGCGGTGAGCTTGCTGTTCGCCTTTGGCGGAACCTACGCGTTGTTGTTGGCCGTGACTACTCCGATCCTGCCTTTTTTCGGGAGGTACCTGACCGGCCTGCCCGCATCTGCCATGCTGGCCGCACTAGCCGCAGTGGATGGATTCTTGGCTTTCTCCATTTACCGTCTGCGTCTGGCTGCATGGTGGACTGCGGTGACCCTGCTGTTGCTGCGCCTGGTCTCTGCGATCATCACGTACCGTCGTGACGATCTGTTCCGCGCCTATTCCAAGATGGGCTGGTCGCAAGGCCAACTGGACCAGATGCACTCGAATCCCGCGTTTCGTAGCGGGCTCGGGATGATGTGGTGGGGGTTGATCCTTACCCTGGTGTTTCTGGGATACCTCGTGTGGATTAAACGCTACTTCAGGGGAGCCGCTCCGGCATCCTCGGCGGCGACAGACGCGTCTTTCATGCCGCCAGCCAGCGGATCGGGATCGTGAGCGAGATGCTAGGCCGTTGGTATACTGCCTCATTGGAGTCTTGCGATGGCTGAACAGCTTGCCGACAAGAGGTGCGTTCCCTGCAGGGGTGGAGTCCCGCCGATCAAGGGGAGAGAGCTGCAAGGACTGCAGAAGGTTGTTCCCCAGTGGACGGCGGTGAATGAACACCACCTCACGCGGGCATACAAGTTTCCCGACTTCAAGCAAGCCCTCACCTTCGTAAACCAAGTTGGCGAGTTAGCAGAGGAGCAGGGGCATCACCCCGACATTCTGCTGGCCTGGGGTAAAGCAGAGATTACGCTCTGGACCCATAAGATCGATGGGCTCACGGAAAGCGACTTCATCATGGCGGCGAAGATTGACCGGCTTGCCGGGGAGTAGGATAGCGTCCGGAGCAGAGTTCCCGGTTCGCTGAACCGGTGCGCATCCGGGCACTTTCCAAACGGCGTTGCGATTGACATAACTTGTCACTCCCGGGAGTCGCATCTTCCCAGTAAACTAGATCTTCCTCTCAAATCAGGTACTTACTTGAGAGTGCCGGTTGGCAGAGAAACTGCAACCTGGGAGGGCAAGCCGATTTGCAGCTGGGTCTGATCGGCACGTGAACGGTTATGGCATACGCACAGAAGCGACAGTTCCCAAGATTCAAAGCCGCTTTGCCGGTTGAGTTGCGCCAGCCGGGCGCGAGTGCTCCCGTGCGGGCACAGACGGGCGATATCTGCCTGGGCGGGTGTTATGTGGAGATGAGTTCCACGCAGCCGGTCGCAAAAGAGGTGGAAATCACGCTCTGGGTCGGGCAGGAGAAAGTCGTGGCGAAGGGCGTGGTCGTGAGTAACCATCCATCGTTTGGAAACGGAATCAAGTTCACTCAAGTGCCGGAAGAGGGGAAGGCACAGCTTCAGAAACTTGTGGAATCCCTCGATCCATTCGCACGCTCGACGCGAAACCCGCGCTAGCCGGAACCCGAAGCCGCGAAACCGGGGGCAGCAATTAAGAAACAATACTTGAGGCGCCAGTCCTGCTCGCACGCATGGACCACGCCCACAGGGCCGCCGGCAGGAGCATGATCAATCCGGTGCCGGTGGCGACGGTGCGCGTGGCGATGCCCCAATCTAACAGTCGGCCACAGAGATAGGCTCCGGCGGCGATGGTCAACATGGAAAGGCCTAGGTCGGCGGAGAAGACCCGGCCACGAAAGCGGTCGTCGGTGTGGAGTTGCAGCAGCGTCGTCGAGAACACCCAGACGGTCGAGCCTCCCATGTGCGCGAGCATCGCGCAGGCGCTGGCAAACCAGACGGTGCGGCTCGCGCCGAGCGACCCGTATCCAAGCGCGATCGTCAAATAGCCAAACAAGATGCCGAGCCGCAAGCGATGATCGCTGCGGCCTGCCCAGCGCGCGGAGACGAGCGGACCGACCAGAGCGCCCAGGCCGCGTCCTCCCAGCAGGATGCTCATGCCGAGCATGGCTCCGCGCGCGGGATCGATGCCGTGCCAGTGGACCGCGAACTCGCGCTCGCCCATGACGGTAAAGATCACCCAGCTGGGGCCGATCATCAGTTCGCCGGCCTTGGCGAAGACTGTCGGCAGCAGCGTGCGGTGACTGCGCACGTAACGGATGCCTTCGAGCACGGGTGAGAAATCGAGAAGATCGCGTGCCCTTAGCGGTGCCGCAGATTCAGCGTGCGGCTCGGCGAAGCGCATCCCGCTGATGAGGACTGCCGACGCCAGGAACGACAGGGCATTGAGCACGAAGACGGCGTCACGGCCGTAGAAGGCAGCTACAACTCCACCCACCGAGGCTCCGATCAACAGGTTGACGGACCACGTCGCCGAGGAAAGCGTGTTGGCGATGAGCACTTCTCCACGAGCCGCGATGTTGGGAATCACCGAACTGCGCGCGGGCTCGAAGAAGGCTGCCATCACGGTTTCCGCGAGCAGCAGTGGATAGACCAGCCACACCATCGAGCGTGAGCGCACCAGCAGCATCGCCAGCACAATGGCAAAGCGGACGAGGTCGGCCGCGATCATTACGTGCTTTCGCCGGAGCCGGTCGTTGATTACTCCTGCTGTAGGCCCGACCAGCGTTTGCGGCAGGACCTGCAGGACGAGGGCAAGCGCCACCGAGCTGGCATGCCCGGTCAACTGCAGCAGCAGGGTATAGATCGACAGCGTGTAGAACCAGTCCCCGATCTCGCTGACGATCTGCGCGAGCCACAGCCGGCGGAAGTTGCGATTGGCGCTCACCAGCCGCGTGTACGATCTCAGGGAAATCGACGGCGCTCCGTGCTCTGGCTCGGGTTCCATGCGAATGGTTAGGGTAAACGGTTAGTCGAGGCGAGGCAAAGCAGAGGCTCAGTTTCCGGTTTCTGGTTTCCAGTTTCTAGTTTCCCCCACGCACTGAGAGAGCGATTGCGTTGACGCCGGCTTGCCGAACGGCCTACCATGCACGCGCACCATCTCCCAATATTTCCCGCTAACCTAAGCAGTACGTCGTCGTCGGAATCATGCAGGAGGCATTCATGAAGCGTTTTTCCCATCTGGTCGCGGTTCTGCTTCTCAGCACGCTGGCTTTTGCGCAGAGCGACGAGATTGTTCCCAACGAGAACCTGGTCGCCGAAGGGATTCCCAAGATTCCCGCGAAGCTGGCCGAGACTGTCGGGCGCTACAGCGAGTTCCGCACGGCGGGCTTTGCCAGCTGGCATCCGAACCGGCGCGAGATGCTGATCGAGACCCGCTTCGGCGACACTTACCAGGTGCACGAGGTGAAGTTTCCGGGCGGCGCTCGGACACAGCTCACATTCTTCCCGGATCGGGTGGCCACGGCCGACTACCGTCCAGGCACCGGGGATTCCTTCCTGTTCCTCAAGGACGTGGGCGGAGGCGAGTTCTTTCAGCTCTATCGTTACGATTTTGCGACCGGTGACATCACCCTGCTGACGGACGGCAAGTCGCGGAACACCAGTCCCCGCTGGTCGGATCAGGGCGATCGGATCGCGTATGGTTCCACCCAGCGTACGGGAAACGACGTGGACATATGGGTGGTCAGTGCCTCTGATCCCGCGAGCGCGCGCATGGTCGCGCAAATGGAGGGTGGCGGCTGGGGAGTCTCGGACTGGTCGCCGGATGGCAAGCAACTGCTGCTCATCAATGAAATCTCGGCCGCGGAAAACTATGTCTGGTTGGCGGATGTGGCCTCGGGCAAGAAAGAGTTGCTGACTCCCAAGACTGGACCTGAGACCGTGGCCCACGCCAATGCCAGGTTCGCCAAGGATGGCAATGGCGTGTACATGACCAGCGACGAAGATTCGGAGTTTCAGCGCCTGGTCTACATGGATCTGGGCAATCAAAGACTACGGTGCTGACTCCTGCTCTGAAGTGGGATGTCGACGAGTTGGATCTATCCAAAGACGGCCGCTGGATCGCATTCGAGGCTAACGAAGACGGCATCAGCGTACTGCACGTTCTGGACACGAAGACGGGCAAAGAGGTTCCTGTGCCCAAGTTGCCGGTTGGGGTCATGTACGGCATCCAGTGGCGAAATAACAGCCGCGAGTTGGCAGTCAGCCTAAGTACCGCGAGCCAACCCTACGACGTGTATTCGCTTGACATGGCTACGGGCAAGGTTGAGCGCTGGACTTTCAGCGAGACGGGGGGGCTGAATACTTTGGGGTTCTCACAGCCACAGCTGATTCACTGGAAATCCTGGGACGATCGGGCGATCTCAGGATTTGTCTACAAGCCTCCCGCAAAATTCACCGGCAAACGCCCGGTGATCATCGATATTCACGGCGGGCCAGAGGGCCAGACTCGTCCGGATTTTCTCGGCCGCGACAATTACTACATCAACGAAATCGGTATCACGATGATCTACCCGAATGTGCGGGGATCGACCGGGTACGGCAAAGCCTTCCAGAAGCTCGACAATGGATTTCTACGTGAGGGATCGTACAAGGACATCAATTCCCTGCTCGACTGGATTCAGACGCAGCCCGATCTGGATGCAGGCAAGGTCCTGATCACCGGAGGCAGCTATGGCGGCTTCATGACGCTGGCGGTCGCGACCAGCTACAACGACCGAATCTGCTGCTCGGTGGACGTGGTGGGTCCGTCGAATCTGGTGACATTCCTCGAGCATACGTCCGGATATCGTAAAGACCTGCGGCGCGTGGAATACGGGGACGAGCGGGACCCGAAGATGCGTGAATTTCTGGAGCAGATTGCGCCCGCCAACAAAGCCAAGAACATCACCAAGCCGCTGTTCGTAGTTGCCGGTCAGAATGACCCGCGAGTTCCGGCCAGCGAGTCATCGCAGATGGTGCAGGTCGTGCGGCAGAACGGGACTCCGGTGTGGTGGCTGCTGGGCAAGAACGAAGGGCACGGCTTCAGCAAGAAGAAGAATCGGGATTACCAGTTTGATGCGACCGTGATGTTCGTGAAGGAGTTCTTGCTGAAGTAGCGCGGCGATTTAGGATTCTGGCCGCAGCTTGCGCTTTAGGTCCTCCGCGATCTGCTTGCCGTGGAAGCGTCCGTTCTCAATGAAGATTTCGTTGGTGCGCGATCCCGCGACGATCACGCCCGCGACGTAGATTCCAGGGACGTTGCTCTCCAGAGAAACCGGATCGCACACCGGCCGGCACTGCTGTTCCGACAATTCGATGCCCATACTGCGCAGGAAATCGTAGTCGGGATGGTAGCCGATGAGCGCCAGCACAAAGTCGTTCTTCAGGCGAATCGGACCATGCGGCGTATTGATGACCACGTGATCGATGCCAATTTCCTGAACACTGCTACTGAAGAAAGCTTCAATCTCCCCGTTCTTGATCCGGTTCTCGAGGTCGGGCTTGATCCAATACTTGACGTGGTGATGAATCTGCGACTCGCGGTGCACGATCGTGACCCGCGCACCATGCCTCCATAAATCGAGTGCCGCGATGGCGGCGGAGTTCTTGCCTCCGACAATCAGCACGTCGGAATCGTAGTAAGGATGCGGCTCGCCGTAATAGTGCGAAACTTTAGGGAGCTCTTCCCCGGGAATGCCCAGCTCATTTGCGAGATCGTAGTAGCCAGTCGAAACGATTACTTTGCGCGTGTGGTAGTCGTGCGGGCGTCCGGCGCGATCGGTTGCGGTGATGCTGAAGTTGCCATCCTGGCCCACAACCGTCTTGACCCACTCGTACTGGCGCACGTCGAGGCGGTAGTGCTCCGATACTTTGCGGTAATACTCCAGAGCTTCCTCGCGGGTCGGCTTCTGCTGCGCCGTGGTAAACGGGATATCGCCGATTTCGAGCAGTTCGGGGGTAGTGAAGAACACCATGTTCGCAGGATAGTGAAACAGAGAGTTCACCAGGCATCCCTTATCGAGCACGATTACCTTCAGCCCGATCTTCTGAACTTCAATGGCGCAGGCGAGCCCGGTGGGCCCGGCCCCGATTACGATCACGTCACTATGCATGGGAGCATGCGCTTGCGCCTTGGCCTTGGGCAGGGTGTCGACGTCGTCGGCGGTGAGGAAGTCTCGCATACGGAGGGCGAACGAGGGCCAGAAACCGTTGATTCTAGCATGAGGGATTTGCTTGAAGTTTCGCCCTGCACCAGCTTGCTATAATTCAGGGTTCTCTTATCCCTCGCGCACTGATCAGGAACCGCCATGGCAATCTCCGCAGAACCAGCCTCCCGCACTCGAATTGAATCCGACAGTATGGGGAAGATTGAAGTCCCCGCAAACGTGTATTGGGGAGCGCAGACGCAGCGCTCGCTGCTTCATTTCAACATTGGCCGCGATACCATGCCGCCGGAGTTGATCCGGGCCTTCGGCACTCTCAAGAAGGCATGCGCACTGGTCAATCAGGATCTCGGCAAACTGCCCGCGGACAAGGCCAAGCTCATCGTGCAGGCCGCCGACGAAGTCATCGCCGGCAAGCTTAACGACCAGTTTCCCCTGCGCATCTGGCAGACCGGTAGCGGAACCCAGACCAACATGAACGTGAACGAGGTCATCTCCAACCGCGCGATTGAAATTGCGGGCGGCGAGATGGGATCGAAGAAGCCGGTTCATCCCAACGACCACGTGAATATGTCCCAGTCGTCGAACGACACGTTTCCGGCGGCGATGCATATTGCGGCCGCCGAGCGAGTGAAGAATGCATTGATCCCCGCGCTCCAGACGGTTCGCGATGCCATCGCAGCCAAGGCAAAGGAATTCAGCGACGTGGTCAAGATCGGTCGCACGCACCTGCAGGATGCCGTGCCCTTGACCATTGGACAGGAGTTTGGCGGCTGGGCCAGCCTGTTAGAACGTGACATCAAGCGGCTGGAGCAGGTACTGGATGGACTTTACGATCTTGCGATCGGCGGAACCGCGGTAGGAACCGGGCTGAACGCCCATCCCGAATTCGCCGAGCGTGCCGCGAAAAAGATCGCGGAACTCACCGGGCTTCCCTTCCGCTCGCATCCTAACAAGTTCGCTGCGCTGTCGGCGCATGATGAGGTTGTTTTTGCTCAGGGCGCGATGGAAACGCTCGCCGCCTCGCTGATGAAGATCTCGAACGATATTCGCTGGCTGGCTTCGGGGCCGCGTTGCGGACTGGGAGAACTCTCGATTCCCGAGAATGAGCCGGGATCGTCGATCATGCCCGGAAAGGTGAACCCGACGCAGTGCGAGGCCATGACCATGGTATGCGCGCAGGTGCACGGTGCCACGGCCGCTGTGGGCTTCGCCGGATCGCAGGGCAACTTTGAACTCAACGTGTTCAAGCCCGTCATTATTTACAACTTCCTGCACTCGGTCACGCTGGTCACCGACGCCTGCCACGGTTACGTCGAGTACATGCTCAAGGGGATTGAGGTTGACCGGGCTAAGGTGGATTGGTACGTCAAGAACTCGCTGATGCTGGTAACCGCACTCGCTCCGAAGGTCGGATACGACAAGGCCGCGCAGATCGCGCACACGGCGCACGTCGAGCACACCAGCCTGCGCGAGGCGGCATTGAAGCTTGGGTACCTGACCGGTGAGGAGTTCGATCAACTGGTGCGGCCGGAGAGAATGACAAGGCCTTAACGACAGTTCTCAGTTCCCAGTTCTGAGTTCTCAGAAAACTGGCACGTCTGGCTACGATCCGGTGTAGAGCTGAAACGGCGCCCAATAGAAGGGCTTGCGGAAGGCGTTGTTTGAGTGCAGCAGCGAAAGCTTGGCCGCGCGGAGGGCCGTCCCGGGACTCTTTCCTTTCCTCAGTTCGTCGTAAAGCCGGTCCATCAGTTGCGGCGTGGAAACGTCGCTGACTTCCCACAGTGCGCCGATCACGTTGTGCGCACCGGCACCTAGAAATGCCCAGGAGAGTCCCACCAGACCCTCACCGGAGTACGCCCGGGTGCCGGCGCCGTAGCATGCCGAGATTGTGACCAGGTCCGCCCGCAGGCGATGATGAATGATGTCTCGCGCGTAGAGCTTGAACGAATCGTCCTGCTCCGTGGCCTTCGACAGCACGATGGCCGAATCCAGCGGACTCTGGCGGCTCGCCGTCCCGTGGGCCACGAAGTGGATGTAGGAATACTGCTCGGGCTTGCTGGCGAGATAGGCGGGCGCAGTCGCTTGCTCGCGCGCCCGCACCACTTGTTTCGCCGCTGGAAAGTGCTTCGCAATCTGGTCCATTTCCGCGGCGGCCTTTGGTAAGGGCGGATAGTCGACAGCCGCCGCGACTGCGTCACCGAAGAGAAGCAGGTTGGACGAAGAACGAGGCTGATCGTGGCGCGCGGCTTGCAGCATCCGCAGCGAACTGGCGTTGGAGATGGTCGCATCCTCGATCCAATAGCGCGGCTGCGGGTCAGGCACGAGCAGGGTCTCAAAGTTCAGCGTGTTCAGGCTGCCGTCGGGGATGATGAAGACCGGGTTGCCCACGTCTCGTCGGGTTTGTGAGACATAGGGATTCTTCGAGCCCGTCAGCAACTCCTGCGCGGGGGCAACCAGCATCCGGTACAGCTGAGTGCCATCATCCGCAGCGGAATCAAAAGCGTCCTCCGGCCCGGTCAGGGCCTTGCTGTAACGCTGCACCGCCGCTTCGATTTCCGGAGCAGGGGGAAGCGTAAACAAACTGGTCTTCTGCGGAGTGATCGTCCACAGGTAGGACTGCTTCTGGCCCAGCCAGTAGAAAAGGATGGTGCCGCCGGCGTGGCGCGCGACCTGCGGCGCATTCAGCGGATACGGCTGAAACGTCGCCGACCCGCCCGGCGGCAGCAGCCCCAATCCTTCGCTGAGGGTGCGGGCGCGGTTGAAGTCGGCGACCTGCAAGGCTTCATCGTTTTTGCCGCGGGCCACGAGGAAATTGATGTAGTCGTCGTAGATCGCGCGGGCATTGGTCAGGAAGGGCAGGCGCGAATCCATTTTCTTGAGATCTTTTCGCGCAGCCTCGAACGTTGACAGCGCGACCTTGTACTCGCGGTCAGCGGCATCCGGCTGATGCTCGTCTTCATACAGCCGCGCCAGCGAGTGCTCGGCCTGCCACTTGAGGAAAACGGGCGCGTCGGGGGCCTCGGCGACTTCGTGGAAGGCCGCTTCGGCGGTCGCGGCATCGTGCTGCTGCGCGGCGATTCGCCCCAGGACCAGCCGCGGATAGACCTGGTCGCGCTTGTTATCGTCCGCCTGCGCCATCTTGAGCGCTTCGTCGGCGTTTTGCTTCGCATCGTCGAGCTTGTTGGTTTGCTCGTAGACGAAAGCGAGCGCGATGCGGGAGTTGATGATGTCTTCGCGACTCTTGGCGGTCTCGGCGAGTTTTAGAGAGTCGCTGAAGGATTGCTGGGCGAGAGCAAACTTTCGTGCATCCAGGTAGATGTATCCGAGGTCCGTGAGCCATCTCACTTGATCCACAGTTTCGCCCGTATCCTCAGCCTTCTTCTTCGCTTCAATGAACATCCCCTCAGCTCTTTCAGTTTCGCCCAGCTTGTAGTAGGCCCATCCCATATTGCCAAGCGCTTTTTGGGCTACGCTGCCGAAGTTCTGATCGAGAGAAATTCGACGCGCAGAGTTGGCCCAGTCTAGGGCCTCATCAAAATGGGTCTGTTCATCGGCCGACCAGCTAAGATCCAACAAAACATTCGCCTCCCAATATCGATCACCGCCGGCGCGCGCAGAATTCAACACGCGCTCGAAATAGGGCTGCGCGGCGGAGTAGTGCCCCCGCTCCATCTCTAACTCACCTCGAGCATGGACGACATCCGTACAGGCGGGATAGTAGGAAACCGCGCACAGACGATCCGCTTCGGTAAATCTCTGCTCGGCTTCAGAAAAATTGTGAAGAGAAGAATAGGCTAGCCCCTCAAATCTCTGCTTCTGGATCGCCAGTTCACCTAGGACCGGAGCGGTCTCAGACGCAAGAACCTTCAGGACTGCTTCATTCTGGTTTTGGCGATAGAGAATCCTCGCTCTCAGAATGGTGAACTTCCACGCCCACTCGGCGCTGAGACCGTGGAACTCGTCGTAGGCTTGTTGTGTCTCCTTAGCAGCGGCTGCCAAATCGCCAGAGCTGAGCGTCTTTCTAGCATGATCGTATGCAGACTGTGGATCATGGTGCGTGCGGCATCCGAGGAGTGCTGACAGGAAAATGACAGCCGTGAGGAGACGAACGACTGGACAGGACTGCGATAGACGCGTTTTCGCAGCGCCTAACGGGGCGGAGCCTGGTTCCTTGGCGACAAGAGGCATCGAGGATCCCGTCGCTCAAGAGTTTAGCTTGGAAAGCTCGAAAGCGTCATGGTGAGTGGGGACTTGGAAGGATCCTCTCGGCATCCTTCACAAGTCCCCTGCTTCGTAGGCTTGAGGAGAGTGCGACCTAGTGGCCGCCGCCTTTACTGCCAGTCCCGTTCGAGTCCAAGGCCACGATCTTTGCCGTCCCTTTGGCCAGGCATCCCATTTCCAGCCGGATCATGGTCAGGTGGAACGTGTACCTGTCCGGTGACTGGTCGGACTGTGGGGTGGCAGGCTGTCCCAGCTCGCGACGTACTTTCAGCTCGCCCAGAAAAATCTTGCCGAAGTGCGGCAGATCGATGACGTGGCCGAACGATGTTCCGGGAGCCTTTGGAACTGCGCCGACGATGGAGCAGTCTATCGCCGAGGAATGCTCGTCGATTCGCTGCACCCCGGCCCGATCCCGGCGATAGCGTTCCCGGGCCCAGTCAGGAAGCACGACGCTGTTGAGGGTCTCATATTGACCGTCAATCCGCGCCAGCACGCCTTTGTCTTGAAGGTATGAACTGGCGTTCGGCGGCTTGGGACCAAGAATGTCGAGACGCCGCTCGGGCTTCACCTCGTGCCCGTCGATTTTCAGGTTCTCGAAGCGCGTGCCCAGGAACGTCACGGAAGGAACGGAATCCGTGAGGCCGCTCTTCGGATCATACGGAGGATGCGTCGTGGAAATTTGTCCGACCACGCGATCCGCAGTGACTACGTCGAGAACGTTGAGACCCTCGACCACGGAAGTGGTCACGGTGGTGAACCCGCCGGCGGCTTTGGTGTTCTTGTGCCCTGAGACCTGGCTGTAGCCGCCCGTGTAGGAAAGAATCCCTTTCAACTGGTACGGGATGGCCTTCTCGTACTGGATCTTGCCGTTGTCTGGCAGTTCTACCAGCACTTGACGCTTGAGATCGGTGTGGACCGGTTCTTCAACGTTCGCGTCGAGAATGTAGGCGTCTGCGTGGTAAAGGTGGGTGGTATCAACTCCGGGTTGTGAGTTCGGCAATGCCGCCATAATGTTTGCTCCTCGTGTGCGCTCACTTCTGGGTCTGCAATTCGAACGAGGTAGGGTACCCGACTTGCGTACTTTGTCCCGAGGCCGTAATGCCTTGCACTTTCAGAGTGTACTTTCCCGATTCCCGATCGGCTGCTGGCACCTGTACGGGCCACACGTCCTTGCCCGGGGTCGCCGGAATCGCGAGCGACCATTCTAGCTTTTCCGCCGGGTTATACAAGTCCGCAGTGTATCGCGAATAGCCGTCCTGGGGTGGTATGCGGACGTACAACAGGAAGCCCTTGCCCTTAGGTACGGCGATCTCCTGGACTTCAGAACCCCGCGTGCTGACATTGACCATGACCGAAGGTAATAGCTGTGGAGTCCCCATCGCGCGCGTCATCCGCGGGAGGGTGACCAGGTTCTGATACCCAATCACGAGTAGCAGGGCTAGAACGGGCACGGCAAAAGCCGGCCGCAACCAGCCCATCCATCCCACTTTCGCCGGGACAGGAAAGGGCACGCGCACCGGAGCCGGAGCCGGCGGCTCCGCCAGCACCACTTTGCTCTGTTCGACGAACATCGCTGCAGCTCTTACGTCGAGCGCACACTCCTGGCAGTCAAAAAGATGCTCCTCGAATTCGTCCCGGAGGCCGGGATCCAGTTCATTCAGAAGATATCGTTCGGTTGCCTTCTGCCGGACCGCCTGATCATGGTCCATCTGTCGATCCCCCTCACTAGAGTAGTGACACCGGCTGCCAAATCGTTTCACTGCCTTCCGGCCGCTGCCACCCCTGGGGGACGCGCCGACATGTTCTTTAGATACAAGGCCTTGAAGGACTGCTTCGCCCGATGCAGAAGCACTCGCAGATAGTCGCGGTCCACCCCGAAATCGCGGCAGACTGCGTCCTTATCTCGTTCCTCGAGAAAGACTTCGCGCAGCAGCCTCCGGTCGCGCTCCGGCAGTTCGTCGACAATCTCCCGTACCTTTTCTTCCATCTGCTTTGCAGCCAGCGCCCCGAGCAGGTCGACGACCTTGGCGGGCAACTCCTGGTCTTCCTCATCTTCGAGGGAACTATCCCGCTGCGACGCGCGATAGTGCTCCAGTAGAACGTTGTTGCACATGGAGTTTACGTACGCGCCCAGACGTTCCGGCTGCCGGATCTTTCCCCCGCGCAAGGCCGCCAGGACCCGTGCAAAGGTTTCCTGCCGCACGTCTTCGATCGCCTGTGGGGAATGCAGGCGCGAACGGAGCTTGAGCTGGAGCAGTTCGCTGAAATAGGCAACGAAATGCTCCTGCGTACGGAAGTCTCCGGCGCGAAGACGCTCCACATAGGACTCGTCAAAGGTCTGGAATTGCAAGGACTTCCCTCGCGGGCAGCTGGAGTGGCAGCTAGTGTAGCACCCGCGTCAAACAGATGGAAAAGGTTAATTGGCCTGTAACGAAGCGGGCAGGCGCCGCACTATGCCCCAGGAAGTCGATGGAAAACAGTCTCCGAATCCGAGGTCGATCCGTGATGCGCCGTTTGCCGCTCGAGACCCGCAGAATTCCCTTACCAACGGAGGAACCAGGCGCCTTCCAGTGCCTCCTTCTGCGAGCGTTCCAGCTTCCGCGGGCGTACCGTGAAGTCTTTCTGCTGAAGGAGATTCAGGGACACACGCTCGCAGAAATCGCGGCCATGCTCGGAATCACAGTCGATACCGCGATGGTGCGGCTCAAACGCGCCCGCCGTGAAGTCGGTGACTGGAAGAATTCCGGGACCGCGGAGCGCACGAAATGACAGCTCTCGCAAGTGCGCTTCAGCGCGTATGGTCCGCGAAGAACCGGCGTCCCCGCCCAACCGAGCGGGGAACGTCGGGTTCCCTTCACCGAGTGATTGCCAGATCCGGCGCATACTGGGCATGCAAGCTCAGCGAGCTCGGTGCCTTAGCGAGACGCACAGCGCCCACCGTTGTTGTGATCGCCCTTCGAATTTTTCGTTAGGTCCCAGGGAATTCCCGGATGACAGGAAACATGCAGGATTTCGTAGTTCCTGCCCGGTGAAACTGCATCGCCCCGGATGAATGACCGATGAATGACCTCTAATAGCACCGCATACGCGGCTGCTGAACGCTCAGCCAGCGGCTATGCGTCCTGGGTTGCGGCCGCACCCTCCTGGAAGAGCTTCGCTTCTGCCTGGCGGCGACGCAGCAATCCGGCGACCTCGACGCCACCGGCGCGGTCCCATCGTTCAAACTGGGCGGCTGCATCTGTGAAATTCGAAGCGTTCAAGTCTCGCAAGAGAGTCGAACCTGTGAAGTTGCCGACTCCTACGTTAAAGACAAAATCCACCAGGGCATCGAACTCGTCCTGGGCCAGCGGAACCGTCACCAACCGGTTCACCGCCCCCGCAGCATGGGCAACATCACCCTTCAGCAGGTTGTCTGCCTGGTCTTGGGTGATTGTAAGTCCGGCATGGACATCGGGACCGGTGTGCCCGTAGCCGATCGTCCAGACGCCTACTTGATCCTGGTATGCAGTGAGCCGCACTCCCTCAAACGATTCCGTCAGAGAGAGCCCATTCTTGCCGTAAGAGAGGTTGTTTGGCATGGCTAGCCTCCTGAAGTTCAAATCAAGGACATCAGTGTACGCAAGGATGCAGGAGACCTGCGACTTCGGAAAACATCCCGAAGAGCGCCGGAGCCTCTTCCCCCTGGGCTCCGGCGTTCTGAAGTACCCCAGCTTCCCCCCGGCTGCTAAGGGCCCTTCCCTGTCGGGATATCGTGGTCGTACAGTCGCTAGGTTTTGCGACCCTTCCCACTCGTTTCGATAGTGCAGGAATCATCGACTTCGTTTCACGGAAGGTTTGACTTCTGCCATCACATCCTCAAATAGGTCCGTGGCCGTTGTTGTGCTCCGGACCATGATTCGACTTTGATGCCCGTACCCACTCCCCGATCAACGAGGCGAGCACGACGAAGATCGCGGTCCAGATGATCAGAAGCAAGGCTCCTGCAATCTTCTTATGTGTCTCTTCGCAATTGGGACACGGGCCGACGATCACGTCCATGAAGCTGTCTACCGCGTGATGAATACTGTCGGCCGCCGTCCTCAGGAAGTTCGTGTCGCCACCAACCTTGGTAAGTCCCATACCCCCGAGGAGCCCTGTCACCGCAGCCTGAAACTTCTCGCTCGCCTTGGCCACCGCGATAATGGCGATCACTACACCATCGACGCTCCCCACGACCACCGAGCAGAGGGTCGTCCGCTCCAAGGTGATACCGAGCCAGACCACGGATATATTGAACAGAACCCACAACCACCCCAATAGCGGAACCCGCCAGGCCCCTGGTAGGAAGGCCACGGGCTTCGACAGTGGAGTCAAAACCTCAACATTCCGCGCCATACAACACCTCCCCAGCAGACTGCTGAGGGGTAGTGACACTCAGGGCTGGATCGTTTCGATCTCGTAAGGAGATTTTTTGTCTATCCGGAATGAAATCTTGGGACCGGATGGCCGACGCCATAACAGCCCATCAATGTTGGAAGTTTGCGGAGATCATGGATGAAGCAGTATTCTCGGCGTTTCCCACATGCAAGGCTACAATCGTCTGTGTTCGAGAATGACGGGACATGGGTTCAGCCTCCCGCGCATCGGGTGAAAACATATCTATGGCTGCTGAGATCGCAATGGGCGCTACCGCTGTGGTCGACAAGAAGTCTTCCTATAACCGCTTTCTCCTGGTAGTGGCTGGTCTGGGCGGATTGCTCTACGGAGTGGATGTCGGAATCATTGCCGGCGCTTTGCCATATCTGGAGGCGACCTCCGGTCTGAATGCCGGACAGCTTTCCATCGTTGTTGCCGCGGTGCTGCTGGGCAGCGTGATTTCCACGTTGTTCGCCGGCGTGCTGGCGGACTGGATGGGCCGCAAATCCCTGATGGCGGTCAGCGGTGTTCTATTTGTCGTGAGCATCCCCATGATTGCCCTGTCTCACGGCTATGGACCATTGGTTTTTGGCCGGTTGCTGCAGGGCGTCAGCGCCGGGCTGATCGGCGTGGTCGTCCCTCTTTATCTTGCGGAGTGTCTGTCGGCATCGAGCCGGGGCAAGGGCACCGGCATCTTCCAGTGGCTGCTGACGCTCGGCATTGTGACCGCTGCCTTGGTCGGAGCGTATTTCAGTTTCCGCGTTGACCAAGTGGCTCAACTCCATGATCCCGACAGACTCTTCTCCTTCAAGGACACGGCCTGGCGCGGGATTTTCTGGGTTTCGTTGCCGCCGGGCATCTTGTTTGTGATCGGCAGCCTGATGGTCGCGGAATCGCCGCGCTGGTTGTTGCGGCGTGGCAGGAAAGAGGCTGCCTACGCAGCACTGCTTCGTTCCCGCACGCCAGATCAGGCGGACCTCGAATTCAAGGAAATGGAAGCGGTCACCGCTGCGGAACATGGAAAGAGTGAAAGCGGGGCGAAGACCAGCGAATCCCTTCTGCGGCGCAAGTACGTAATCCCGTTTGTGCTGGCCTGCATCATCCTGGCCTGTAACCAGACCACCGGAATCAATTCGATCATCGCCTACAACACCAATATTCTCTTGCAAAGTGGTCTCTCTGATTTTGCGGCGCACTGGGGCTACGTCGTGTTCACGCTGGTGAACTTCCTGGTCACCTTCGGCGGCGTTGTGCTAGTGGACCGCAAAGGCAGGAAGTTCCTGCTCGCCGTGGGGAGCGCCGGAATTATCGTGTCGCTGGTCTGCACCGGCGTCATCTTCCGCGGCACGGAAAGTCTGCGCGTGGAAGCCAGCAGCTCGATCCAATCCATGGTTACTCCGGACCAGAAACTTGGATTGCTTTACGACAGGAAGGCCGCTGAGACGTTGCTTGCCGAAACCGGGAAGACCGCGGGAGTGGGCGCCAACCAGCCGACTTCGCTGGTTATCATTTACTCTTATGGAGATTTCCGCGCAGCCACGAAGGTGGCTCGTTCGAACGACACGGCGGCAAAGCCGCTCGAGATCACGCGCGAAAGCTGCGTCCCTGCGAACAAGGTGGTTGCCTTCTTCTCGAATCCCTTCGGCAATCTCGATGTGGCGCGCGAAGCTCCCCTGAAAATTGACAACGCGCTCATCACTCCCGTGCCCAGCGCACGCAATGGCTGGCTGGTGGCGATTACCCTGTTCGTGTTCATGGCATTCTTTGCCATCGGTCCCGGAGTGTGCGTGTGGCTGGCGTTGTCCGAACTGATGCCGACCCGTATTCGCTCGAACGGCATGAGCATTGCCCTGCTGATTAACCAAGCCGTTTCCACAACGATCGCGGCAATTTTTCTGCCGACCGTTGGTAAGTATGGCTACTCCACCATGTTCTTCGGGTTTGCTGGCTGCACCGTGATCTACTTCATCACCGCCACCTGGTTGTTGCCAGAGACCAAAGGAAAAACCCTCGAAGAAATCGAAGAACATTTTGAGAAGGGGTCCACAAAGTCGGGCGCGGAGACTATTGCGGACTAATGATGTCCGTTTGATCGATTCGCACCAAATGATTTACCCTCAGCCGCAGTCACCATGACTCCGACCAACAACAAAGCCAACGCTTCAAACCAGCAACATTCCCACGCCATGCGCCGGGAAATCTACGAGCAGCCCCAGGCGATCGCCAAGACCGTAGAGAAACACCTGAAAGACGACACGATCTTTCCCGGCCACTTTCAAGCCATCGAGGGCGCACTCCGAACATTCGAAAAGCTGATCATCGCCGCCAGCGGATCAAGCCGTCATGCTGGCCTTGCCGGCGAAATCATGATCGAGGATCTTTCCGGCGTCGCCGTGGACGTGGAGTACGCCAGCGAATACTGCTACCGCTCGACGCACGCAGCGGTCGATCCGATCGTTATGGTGATCACGCAGTCGGGCGAAACGGCTGACACGATTGCGGCTCAGCGCGAGGCTCTCACCCGCGGCGTGAAGACCATCGCGATCTCCAACGTGCCCGACACCACCATCGTGCGCGAGGCTGGCGCGGCCTTGATCACTGGCGCAGGGCCAGAACTCTCCGTGCCCGCGACCAAGAGCTTCACCACGCAAGTCACAATTCTCTACTTAATGGCGCTATTCCTCGCGCGCCGTCGCGGCCGCATGACATCGGAAGTCACGCGTTCGTACCTGCAGCGGTTGTTGCGGCTTCCCAACTCGATTGAAGAGAAGTTGCGGGCCTGGGACGATCTCGCAGAGGAATTCGGGGCCAAGCATTTTCAGGCGGAGAAGTTTCTTTACCTGGGGCGCGGCGTGCACTACGCGATCGCTCGCGAGGGCGCGCTCAAGCTGAAGGAGATCTCGTACGCCCATGCGGAAGGCTACCCGGCAGGGGAACTCAAGCACGGTCCCAACGCGCTGGTCGACGACAAGCTCCCTGTCGTCGTGCTCGCTACTTGTGACCACAACGATCCCGACTCGGTCCTCCGCTACCGCCGAACCCTCGAAGTGATGAAGGAAGTAAAATCACGTCGTGGTCCGCTGGTCACGGTCGCAACCGAAGGCGACAAGGAAGTCCCGGCCATCGCCGATCACGTGTTTTTTGTTCCCGCCGCTCCCGAGTTGCTATTGCCGATTGTCGAAGTCATCCCCCTGCAGCTTTTCGCTTATCACGTGGCCGTGCGCAAGGGCTACGATGTCGATCACCCGAGAAATCTGGTTAAAGCTGTGGTCGTGGAGTAACGCGGCTTGCCCTTCCCTGTGCTCTGACTACCCTGCCTCGCGCCTGCCGCGACTGGCTGTCACTTTGACCCTGTTCCTCGCGTGTTAGCCTATTCTTCCTGGAACGAGGAGTGCATGCACAATCCCAGCCCCAATCACGGCGACCTGAAAGCCATCGCGAAAGAAATCATGATCGAGCACGGCTTTGAGCCGGAGTTTCCGCCGGCTGTACCGGAACAGCTCGCAGCGCTCCGAAACCATCCGCCGGAAGTCGCCCCCGATGTAAATGTACGCGACCTCCGAGGCCTGCTCTGGTCTTCGATCGATAACGACACGTCGCGCGATCTCGATCAGATCGAGGTCGCCGAGCGGCTGCCCGATGGCAGCGTCAAGATCATGATCGGCATCGCCGACGTAGATGCGTTCGCGTCCAAGCTGACGCCGGTCGACCAGCACGCGGCTCGCGAAACGACAACGGTGTACGCCGGAGTACGGAATTTTCCCATGCTCCCCGAAGAGCTTTCCACAGGACAGACTTCCCTGCTCGAGAACCAGGACCGGTTGAGCGTAGTCATCGAGTTCGTAGTTGACAGCACCGGCATGGTCCAGGCGAGCAGCGTGTACCGCGCGGTCGTCCGTAACCAGGCGCAACTCCAGTACAACTCCGTGGGGGCATGGCTGGAGTCGAGTTCGGCTGCGCCCCCAAAGGTTGCTGCTTCATCCGACCTGCAGGCGCAACTCAGGTTGCAGGATGAAGTCGCACAGAAGTTGAAAGATCAGCGCCACCAGCACGGAGCCCTCAGCCTGCAAACCGACGAACTTCATCCGCTCGTGCTGAACGAGGAAGTCATCGACGTAGTGAAGCAGCAGAAGAACCGGGCCACGGAACTGATCGAGGACTTCATGGTGGCCGCCAATGGCGTCGTGGCGCGCTTTCTCGAGGATGTTTCCTCCCTGCGGCGAATCGTGCGGTCTCCCGAACGCTGGGATCGCATCGTGCAGCTTGCCGCCTCCAAGGGAGGTCGGCTTCCGGCCCAACCGGATTCCAAAGCGCTGAATGATTTCCTGCTCAAGCAGAAGACGTCCAATCCGGATCACTTTGCCGACGTCTCCCTCGCCGTGATCAAGTTGATTGGCCCGGGCGAGTACGTGCTGGAGCGCGCAGGCGACGTGGCGCCCGGACATTTCGGACTCGCGGTGCAGGACTACACGCATTCCACGGCTCCCAACCGACGGTTTGCCGATGTGGTGACGCAGCGTCTCATCAAGGCCAAGCTGGCGGGACAACGGAATCCCTATTCGGAGAGTGAACTGACCGACATCGCCGCCAACTGCACCAAGAAAGAAGACGCCGCGCGCAAGGTCGAGCGCGAGATGACCAAGCGCCTGGCCGCAGTGGCCATGCAACGTCGCATTGGCGAAGTCTTCGACTCGGTGGTCACGGGTGTGACCCCGCACGGTACGTTTGTGCGAGCCTTCCAGGCTCACGTCGAGGGCTTGCTTTTGCAGGGTGACCACGGACTCGACGTGGGCGACAAACTCCGCGTGAAACTGGTCAGCACAGACGTGAGCAAGGGATACATCGACTTCGCCCGGGCGTAATCCTGAGACTGCCCAAGTCCGAGCCGCTCCCTCGGGTCACCACGAGAGCCAATAGGCGTCGCGCCCAAACGCAGACTAAGCTGGCAGCAGGCGTAGTGTGGAAGAAGCGTGGGTGAACTTTTGCTTGAATGGCGCAAACTCGTGTGCGGGGCGATGATCATCACCCTTCCGGTCTATCTTGTGGCCGACGACGCCGGCGCTGCCATGTTGCGCGACCAGGGTGGAGTCCGGCTGAACGGGAATCCGGCTCCGCCGTCCTCAGCATTGTTCCGCTACGACAACGTCCAAACCGCGCGGCACTCGGAAGCGACCATCGACACGACGGGCTCGACCGTGACGGTCAAAGAAGAAACCATGATTCAGTACGAGGACAACGAACTGTTCCTCGAACACGGAACAGTTCTGGTGAGCACTTCACGGGCGATGGCGGTGCGGGTGGGCTGCCTGACAGTGATCCCTGTGAACGCCGAGTGGACGCAGTACGATATCACCGACGTTGACGGAAAAATCGTTGTGAATGCCCACACGAGAGATGTGTATGTCGAGCGGCGGGATACACGGTCGCAGCAGATCCGAGAAAAGAAAGATTCGGACAGGGCCATCGTCCACGAGGGTGAGCAGGCTACCCGGGAAGAAAAATGCGGCGCGTACGAGAAGCTCCCCGGCCACATCGCCGGCAAGGGTGCATTCCTGAACTCACCATGGGCAAAAGAGCTTGCCTTGGGAGGCATCGGGATCGGAGTGTGCTGGGTTATCTGCCGCGGTGACGATCCGATCAGTCCATCTCACCCATAGTGGTGTGTCCCTTTTTCTACCTGCTTGCGAACCGGCCGCAGCGAGACCTACTTCTTGTCTTGCAGGTTCTCGAGATCGCTGTTGGTAAAGACGTGCGGAGCCACGCTTCTTCTGGCTCTCCACTGTTGCGCTGCCTCGGCCAGCGTGACTCCGTAGCCGCGCCGGCGCAAGGTTTCAGCGTCCGTAAGTGCGGTAACACCGCTTTCAGTGATGCTGAAGGGAAGCGCCGGGCGGGTTGATTCCTCTCCTGCTGGTTCACGAAAACTAATCTCGATTACGTTGACCGTCGGAGCTCCGTAGTAGATCGCCATCAGCGCCATTTGCCGTTGCTCCTCCATCGCGGCAGAGATCGCTTCCAACTGGAAGCCGGATACCGGCTCCGCGGCGGGCTCACTGGTCACTGCTTCCGGCAGAGGTGTCTCGAACGACAACGACGGCGTGGCGATGGGACGCGCAAACAGGGGCGAGCCGGACGTCATCAAGTATTGCGGGCCAACAGCAAAGTTCGTTTCCTGGGCGGCACAGCTTCCCACGACCAGGGCCAGCAAACCGACGCAAACGTAGATTCTCATGGAGCCTCCCAGCGCCCGGTAGGGCGAACGTTCCTCGTGTGCTGATTATGGAGCGGAATCGGTTGAAATTACCAGAGTCGTTGGACTCCAATTCTGGCGTCTGGCGCGGTTTTTCGGGTCACTCGCCGGCAGCGACAGTATTCCGCCGCTGGTGGTAGTTGAAGCGCAAGATGTGCAGCATGTACAGCACGATTCCCAGATTCCCGCCAAACAGCACCGCCCGCAGCACGGTGACTCCGCGCAACAACTCTCTCACCTCAAGGGGTAAGAGCAGGGCCCCGGATACAAAGGCAACCCACTCGGCCCACGGGCGCTCCTGCCACAAACCATAGGCTTCCGTAAAGCGCAGTGCAGCATAGGCGAACGCGATGCGCGCGGCGCCCCACAGACGCGCGTCCGTCACGTTGTCGGCGAAATCAAGAAAGACCTGCGCAGGGTGGCGATCAGTACTTATGTGCAGCAACGCCAGCAAGCTTTCGGCAATCAGCCAGACGTCGCGGTGAACCAGCATCAGGGCGCAAAGGCCCATCAGCAGGACGAAGATCCCCTTTGCCAATTCGAAAAGGGCGACTGCCCGGAGCGCCTGTCTTTGGCGACGGTGGGGATCACTTCTATGTCCGTTCGGGCGCATTCTTGCTGGCGGACCACTGCAGGCAGAGTATCACGGGCTAGCCTTGGCCCCGCACCCGCACCCTCGCTACGCCGCTTCTTACCTCGGTAACTGGAGCCTCCGGCAAGCGAATGTCACTATCTCAGAAGACCCCTGCCAGGAGCGTCAATCATGCGAAAACTCGGAGTTGTTCTGCCATCCGTCGTTCTCTGCGCCATCAGCCTTTGGGGCCAGCAGGGGCCCGTTCACGCCGCACCGCAGACTGCGCGGCAAGCGTTAACCGAGATGCTCTTCAGCAAGGCGCCGGGCACGTTCCTCAAGCACCTGCCCGAAGCCACACGCGGCACGCTGGAGCAGTCCGGGACTCTCAAGACTCTGGAGCAGTACTCCCTGATGGCGAGCCAACTCCAGACCCAAGGAAAGAGTTTCGAGACCTTTGAGACTGGATCGATACTGCTTTCGACAGAAGATCCCAAGAGCGGTCAAAAAATCGAAGTCACCGTCGAAAACGATGCCCTGCGCGGCGATGAGGACGACATTGAGGTGTCGTTTCAGACTTACAAGAATGGCCAGGCGCAAAGAACCCCGTTCATGCCTCGCATCAGTTTCGGGATGAAAATGGAATCGGGAATCTGGAAGCTGAACGAGGTTGCGGTCACCATCCGTTTGCCCTTGGCCGATCCGGATTTCCTCAAAGGTATCAGCGAGGCTATGAAGGGACAGGCCGCCGCTTCGGCTGCTGTCTCGGGACAGATCACTCCCAGAATGGATACAACCATACAGACTGCCGGGGATGACAGTGCAGTGATCGCGGCCATGCGCAGCATTCTTACTGCGCAAGTCACCTACGCAGCCACCTATCCGGCGGCTGGCTTCGCCTGCACGCTGTCCTATCTCGATGGCTTCGGTGGCGCCGAAAGAAATGAGCACCAGGCGATGCTCATCCACAGCGGACTGGCCAGTGGGAAGCGCTATGGCTACATATTCTCGATTTCCCACTGCGCGGGCGCCCCGGCCACAACCTTTCACCTGACGGCCGTGCCGAACGGAACCAGCTACGGTCGTCGAGCATTTTGCGCCGACCAATCTAATGTCATTCGCTCCTCGACGGATGGGAATGCGGCGACCTGCCTGGCATCCGGGACACCTGTGCAATGAATCGTAGAGGTGTTGCTTGCATCGCCCGGCTGCTTGCACCTCGTCAGAGACGTAGCGATCTACGTCTCTACGAACCTCTGCTTATTTGTGATTCTGCCGCACGGCGGCTCGCAGTTCCCCCACAATCTCCTGCGAAGCCTTGATCGCCGCCGCGTGCTGGTTGACGTTGAACGAAATCGCACCCACTCGCGCGTGTCCGCCGCCGCCGTAGCGTTCGCAGATCTTCGCCAGGTTCACCACCGGCTCTTGCGGAGCCCAGGGATTCGATCCCACCGACACTTTCACCCGGAAGCTGCTCTTGCTCAGGCCCACGCTGTAGATCGACTCCGGATGCAGGTAGTACGGGACGAACTTGTTGTAGCCCTCAAGATCATGATCGGTGATGTCGAAGAAAATGGTTCCGTCCTTGCACTCCGTACGCTGTTTCAAGATTTCCATCGAGATTTCGTGGCGCCTGAGCAGCGGAGGTAGCAGCGGAGCTACGAAAGGTTCCTCAAGGATCCGGGCAAGCGGCTTTTCGGCCAGCAGCGGAATCAGGTTCGGCACAAACCCCTGGTCAGGTGCGGACTCGATCACCATCGTCAGCTTCATGGCAGGCGCCTGCATCTCCACTGCCGTCTTTGCGTCAGAATAAAGAGCGCCGTCGATGATGTCGGTCCAGTGCACCAGATCCGCTACTGGCGCGGGATCGAAGCCAAACCGTTGTTGTGCGATCATCGCGATGAAGCTGGTGCACGACTTGAAGTCCGGATCATAAAATTTGCGATTGCTCTGATCCTGCTCGAAATGCGCAGCATCGGCGGGAGAGAGAAAGGCGCTCTCGTGATGATCGAACCACCAGGTGATCTTGGGCGAACTGGAGTATTTGAAATCGACGATGGCGTTCTCATCGCCGTCGAAGTCGCTCTCATTGAATAGAGAGCCGGCGCGGTGCAAGAGTCCGGAAAACACGAAATCTACGTCCCCCCGGACACGCTCCCGGTAGAAGCGGGCGAAAAGCGCGGCGGAAGAAGCTCCGTCAAAACACTTGTCGTGATAGAAAACCCTGATTCGCAATGAATTCCCCAGTCTGCCCAGATTTCCGCCGTGCCCCCAGGCCCACACTGCAGCGTGTTCCTGGCGGTGGAGTAAAAGCTAATAGGATTGACAGCTTGGAGGAAGAAAGTCAAGCGCGCCAAGGTTCCAGGAACCCGGCGCGCGCCATTTTGAGGATCAGCGAATGGTCGAGCCCTTTGAATCTACACCGTGTTCGCTTGCTTTTCTGCCATGTCGCCGATCACGGGCAGCTTGTACTTTTGCCCCTGGTTCGCTTTCAGCGCGAGGAAAACCAGGAGCACAATCGTCGCCAGAGTAACCAGCAGATGAAGAGGCGCCGTAAGGAAAATCATGAATGGAACCACGGCAACGATCATCAGGCCGATGTGGAGAACAAACACCGCCAGGGTCAGGAAGATGCACTGGAATGCATGAAACCGGACGAACCGGCTTTTGTTGTATGGCTCCAGGATCAGGAAGATGATGGCAGGGATGAATGTCACGTAGGCCAGCATTCCCGCCACATTCTCCGCCATGCCCTGCGTACTGGTTCCGGCGGCTGGGGCTTTGCCGCTGCAAGCCGCGCAAGTGGTAGTGCCATCGGCAATCTGGGCACCACACATATTGCAGAACGCCATAAACCACCTCCGTGCTTCTGTCTGAGATCAGGCGCCGTGTCAGGGAGAGAGAATATGGCCCAAGGCGACGCAGCGGCAACTTACCAAAAAGTCATACTGAACGCAATGAATGATTGCGGGCACGAGTAGAACCCCGAATCTAGAAAGAGCCTGCCTGCCGTTCCGCAAGGTCGCCAATCAGCGGCAGCTTGAACGATTCGCCCTGCAGGGCTTTGACCATGAGCACGAGCCACATCACAAATGCACCCAAGACAAGGACCATCGCGATCAGATAGAGCAGAAGATGACCAATCACGGGGATGATGAGCAGAATCAATCCGACAAATCTGAGGGCCACGGCGATGAGCAGGCCCGCGATCCACAAAAAGCTGCACTGAAAGGAATGGAAACGCACAAAGCGATTCTTGTTGTAGGGATCCAGGAGCAGGAAGGTGACTGCGGGAATAAAAGTGACATAGGCAAGTGCACCGGCTACGCTCTCGGCAAAGATTCCGACAGTGCCCTGGGCCCGAGCCTTGGAATGCGTGGGACGGCCGCACCCTGGGCAGAAGGAAGCAGTATCCGGCATCTGAAAGCCGCACTGCGGGCAGGAGATGGTCATGGCTGGCGGTAGTGTGCTGTGGCGCACCTTAACAGAACGGCAGCGGGACAGGCAAACCTGGCGGTCCTTTCTTGAGAACGTGACGGGCACAAAGATCACCCGCAGTCAGGCCCACGACCTCTCCCCAGTGAAACCGCAAGTCCCTCAGAGGGGGCGAGGCGCGTGGTTCTTCTTGCGGCAGTCTTCGCAGACACCGTAAATCTGGAAGGTGTGACGCGTGGTCAGGTAGCGGTATTTGCGGCCGATTTCCTGCTCCAGGTGATCGACTTCCTGCGAAAAGAATTCTACCGAACTGCCGCACCCGGTGCAGACCATGTGGTGGTGGCTGCGGCGATTGTACTGGTGCTCGTAGCGGGCGATGCCGTCGTGAAAGGCAACTTCGCTGGCGAGGCCGCATTCCGACAATAGCTTGAGCGTCCGGTACACCGTGGTGTAGCCGATGCGGGCGTCTTTCTTCTGCACGAGGCGATGAAGCTCGTCGGTGGAAAGGTGGTCGCGAGTCTCAAGGAAGGTGCGGAGGATGGTATCGCGCTGCGCCGTCTGCTTCAGACCCACGTCCTTCAGGTGACGATGGAGGATGCCCTGCGCCTCCCGGACCATCTCGCGGGAGATCGTGGGCTGATCATCGATGCGCTTTTGCAGCATGGGTTCGGCGAGAGAACGGGTGTTCCGACGGGACTTTCAGGCGAAAAATACCGCGGAACGTCGCGCCGTCAGGATACCACCGGCATCTTGAAAATGAAATTCATTTTCACCGGCTCGCCCAGTCCGCGCAACCCTGGAATACAATCAAAGATTCCTCATGCGCACACCCGCAACTCTCAGCACCATGCCTGCCCGCCGGCTGTCTGTTTGGCGCGTTCTCGCCTGGCTGGGCGGCGTCCTCTTCATACTCATCGTGGCGACGCTGGCATACCTATATTCGGTGGTGCGCGTCGCCCTGCCCCAACTCGACGGCCGCTTACAGGTTTCGGGCCTGTCCGCGCCTGTCACCGTAACCCGCGACGGGCACGGTGTGCCCACCATCGAGGCGCAATCGCTCGACGATGTCTTCTTCGCGCAGGGTTACGTCACGGCACAAGACCGGCTGTGGCAGATGGACATCATGCGGCGCTTTGCCTCCGGAGAGCTCTCTGAGATCCTCGGCGAGGACACGTTGAAGATCGACCGTGAGCAGCGAATTCTAGGTCTGCGCGCGGCCGCGAAGAAATCCATCGCGATGGCAAGCGCGCGGGACCGGACGTTTTTCGACGCCTACGCCAGAGGCGTGAACGCATACATTGCCACGCATCGAGGCCAGCTTCCGATCGAGTTCCGCATCCTGAGCCACCAGCCGGGGCCGTCGATCCAGTACGAGCCCAGGCCCTGGGTGCCGGAGGACTCCGTCGTCATCGCCAACCAGATGGTCAAGGATCTCAACTATCACTACTTCGGCGACACGCTTGCCCGGGAGAAAATTCTAGCCAAGCTCGGCCCGGAGCTCACTGCAGATCTCTATGTCAATCGGTCCTGGCACGATCGTCCTCCGACGGTGATACGGGAGGATATGAGCGAAGAGAACACCACCAACAACAGCGACTCCGACGAGGATGACGAAGACGATTCGGGGGCAGACAACTCGGTAACGCAACGGCGGAAGCCTGGGCTCGTCGCTCCTCATGCGTACGACGACCTGCCCGTCAATGGATCGAATGACTGGGTAGTTTCCGGCGCACACACCGTCACGGGGAAGCCCCTGCTCTCAAATGACATGCATCTCGGCCACCAGATGCCGAACCTGTGGTATGAGGCGCACCTGCGCTCCGGCAATCTCGACGTGGCGGGCGTAACGTTGCCCGGCATGCCGTTCGTGATCGTCGGTCAAAACCAGCGAATCGCATGGGGATTCACCAATGTCGGCCCCACGGTTACGGATGTCTACATCGAGAACTTCAACCCGCAGGGCGCATATCAGACTCCGCAAGGCTGGGCGCAGCCGGAGCACCGCACCGAAGTGATCCACGTAAAAGGCAAGCCGGACGTCACCGTCGACGTGAAGATTACCCGGCACGGCCCCGTGATCACGGAACTGGTTCCCGGTGAAACCCGGCCGATGGCTCTCTGTTGGACGCTGTATGACGGGCTGCGAATTCCGTTCTTCGACGTGAACTCCGCGCAGAACTGGGAAGAATTTCGCCACGCTTTCTCCCTGCTCGATGCGCCGGGACAGAATGTGGTCTATGCCGATGTCGATGGCAACATCGGTTACCAGACCACGGGCAAGGTGCCGATTCGTGCGGCGGGCGACGGGAGTCTTCCCGTGAGCGGCGCCGACAATGCTCATGAGTGGACAGGCTACGTTCCATTCGAGAGGTTGCCCAGTGTGTACAACCCGCCGTCGGGAATTATTGCCACTGCGAACGGGAGGATTTCCCCGGACGGCTATCCCTACCCGATCAGCATGGAGTGGGAAGCTCCCTGGCGGACGGCGCGGATTTACCACGTGCTGGAGTCGGGGCGGAAATTTTCTCCGGCTGACATGCTCGCCCTTCAGACCGACATCCATTCAGAGCCTGACCAGTTTGCTGCCGAGCGTCTTGTGTATGCCGTGGACCACGCCTCCAAACCCTCGGCACGCGCCAGGCAAGCCGCCGACCTCATGCGGAACTGGGATGGACGCATGGTGGCCGCCTCGGCCGCGCCCGTGATCACCGAGTTCTCGATCAGGGAGCTCAGGCGATTGCTTCTCGAGCCCAGGCTGGGAGCGGCGCCCAGCGATCCGAAAGAAGAGCAGGAGGTCCTGAGTTGGAAGACCTATTCGTGGGAAATGCGTTCCGTGTGGTTCGAGAACGTTTTGCTGCACCGGCCTAGGCGCTGGCTGCCGGATAAGTATCCCAATTACGACGAACTGTTGACCGCTGCAGTGGAGGCGGCGGTGGCTCGCTCCGAGGCACCCGCTGACCTGGCTTCCTGGCGATGGGGAGCCTATAACGCAGTTGAGATTCAACACCCCATCCTTGACCGGATACCCGTGGTACGGCATTGGGCCGGACCGGGCCTACAGGAACAGTCAGGGAGCGGCTACACCGTGAAGGCGGTGACTCCGACCCACGGGCCCTCGGAACGCTTTACCGCGAATCTGGCGGACCTCGATCAATCCACCTTGAACATTGTGACCGGACAGGGAGGCAATTTTCTAAGTCCCTACTACATGGACCAGTGGAAGGCATGGTACGAGGGCACAACGTTTGCGCTTCCGTTCACTGCCAAAGCGGTCGAGAATTCGAAGGTGCACCGGCTGGTGTTGGAACCGGGCAACGGTCGCTAGACGGTCAGTGCGAATCAGAAGAAATCGATGGCCTTCACGTCGATGGGCTGGCCTACGACGGGGATAGTTCCGGTCGGAGTCAGGCTGTTGATCTTCAGAGTGTTCGTGACTGTATCGTAAACCCGCACGTTGCCGCCCTGAACCACGTACTCTTTGTCATAGCTGGTGAAGCTCTGCAGTCCCGTCACGTCGCCGTTGTCGGGAGGAATGAGTGCCGTCGTATTGCCTGCCTTCGTCGTATCGAAGATCGCCAGGCAGCCCCGCACCTCTCCGCTCGGATTGTTGACGTTGCCGACATTGGTGCAGGCGCGTGCCCCGACGAAGAGCTGGCCATTGATGCTCAGGTCGATGTGATCGTGATAGCCGTCGGTGATTACGACGCTGTTGCTGACCGTTGGCGGGTTGGCGCTGAGATCGATCACGTCAAGCCGACCGCAAGTCGTGGCGGCCGTGGTCTGTCCGGTGCAGGCGTTGTTGGTCGGCGATGTGCCTGCAACGTAAAGCGTCGATCCGCTGAGAAACGCCGCCGTCGCGGCATCAACGGGAACGGGCGTCCCGGGGGTCATGGTTCCGAGATCCAGCGTCTGCACGCTGGCCTGCGTGCCTCCGCACTCTGCTCCGCAATTCAGGATGTAGACTGTGCTCCCGCTGAAAATGGCAGAGACCGGGCGGTCGAAACCAGGGACCACGGTGCAGACTGAGTTCGGCGCGGTGTCGCAGCCTTGATCGATAGGAGGAACCGCGAGCAGGGGAGAAATCACGCTGACCGAGTCGGAATCGCTGCTGAAAACCAGAAGCTGCGTGCCATTCGGATTCGAAACCACGGTCTGGGCGCCCGGCACGCCAATTTGCGCAGTAATCGATCTTGAGCTGAGGTTCAACATCACGATTGCGCCGGGAGACGTCCACAGATTGCTCACCGCGACTGGATCGGCGGCGTAGCCGATGCTGGTGGTTGCAGGGATCACCATACTCGTGGTCGTACCTGGGGTCTGAGAGTTCGGCCCAGGCAGCGTGATCGATCCCGCGTTCGACTCCGTGACGGTGTTGATGATCTGTACGGAACCGCTGGTGGGGTCAAATGCAAGCAGTGTGGCGCGGGTCGGGGAGAGAACCATACGGCTAGGGTTGCTGCCCGCAGGGAGCTCGCCCACGCGGGCCAGCGTATCGTTCTGACCGTTGACCATCCTCAAACCGCCGAATGTGAACGAGGAATTGACATCCTGCGAAACCATGACCCGCTGGGTCAACTTGCTGGGAGGCTTGTAGTAGGAGGAACTGTTGTAGCCGCAGGACATCAGAAGGCTGACGGAAGCAACGGCCAGAACCAGCAGAACGAGAGCAACTCTCTTCAAACGCGGGGCTCCTAAGGACATGAAAAATGGAGATTTACGTGCGAAATGGTGGATTATAGCAGACCTCCACATTCTCTTCATTCCCGGCTTAGTAGATTCCGTGAGCGACCTTGAGGCACAAGAACGCAAACCTTCATGACCAGGGCTTGCAGGCCGCAAACCTCCAGTCGGCCTTTGCCTTCGCTAAGAGTCGAGATGCACGAAGCCGCACTCATCCTGTATTCTCAGCCAATACATGCCGACTGACCTTCTAGCTCGGATCAAGCAGTCCCCGGTGCTCTGTGACGGCGCTATGGGCACGCTGCTGTACAGCAAGGGTATCTTCATCAACCGTTCGTACGACGAGTTGAATCTTTCCCAGCCCGAACTGATTCGCGCAATCCACCACGACTACCTCCAAGCTGGGGCGGAGATCATCGAGACCAATACCTTTGGAGCCAACTCGTTCCGCCTGGCTCGACACAGCCTTGCGGACAAAGTACATGACGTCAATCTCGCCGGGGCGCGGTTGGCTCGTGAGGCCGCCAAGAGCTTCGATGTGTGGGTGGCGGGATCGGTTGGCCCGCTGGGAACGAGAATCGAGCCACTCGGCAAGACGTCCTTCGACGAGGCGCGAGAGTCCTTCCGCCAGCAGATTGCAGCCCTGGTCGAAGGCGGGGTTGATCTTTTGATACTGGAGACGTTTGGCTATCTGGAAGAGATCCACCAGGCGCTGCTGGCAGCACGGGACGCGGGAAGCAAGTTGCCCGTCGTAGCCCAGGTGACGATCGACGAGGATGGCAACTGTCTGGACGGTTCCGATCCCGAAACTTTCGCTCCCAAGCTGGCGGAGTGGGGAGCCGACGTAATTGGGTGCAACTGCAGCGTGGGTCCGGTGGCCATGCTGGACGCCATCGAGCGCGTGCGCGCAGCAAGTTCCCTGCCCCTTTCGGCGCAACCCAATGCCGGCATTCCACGCTCCGTGGAAGGCAGGAACATCTATCTCTGCTCGCCGGAGTACATGGCAAGTTATGCGCGCAAGTTCGTCGCCGCCGGGGTGAGAATCGTGGGTGGTTGCTGCGGGACGACTCCAGAACACATTCGTGTGATGAAGTCCGCGTTGCGCGCCGGGGAAGCCCGAGGAAAGGTACCTTCGGTGCACGTGGTGGGAGGCCAGGCCGTCCCGCTCGCAGTCCCTGCGGTGCCTCTGGAAAACCGCTCGGTACTGGGCGCAAAGCTGGCTCGGGGTGAATTTGCCACGATGGTCGAGATCGTGCCTCCCAAGGGAATCGATATACGCAAGGAGGTGGAGGGGGCGCGGTTTCTGAAGTCGGTTGGGGTGGATGCCGTCAACATTCCCGACAGTCCGCGGGCCTCGGCTCGCATGAGCAACCAGGCGCTGGCGCTGCTTATTCAGCGTGAGGTGGGAATCGACGCGATTCTGCACTACACCTGCCGGGATCGCAATGTGCTGTGCATTCAGAGCGATCTGCTGGGTGCGGCCGCCGTAGGCATCCGGAACCTGATCTGCATCACAGGCGATCCGCCGAAGATGGGCAATTATCCGGATGCGACGGCAGTCTTCGATGTGGATGCCATTGGACTGGTGAACATCGTTCACAACCTGAATCGTGGGCTTGACTTGGGCGGGAACCCCATTGGGTCCGGGACCGGATTTGTGATCGGAGTGGGGGCAAATCCCGGCCTGACTGATCTTGACGAAGAAATCCGCCGCTTTGAGTACAAAGTCGAGGCCGGAGCGGAGTATGCAGTCACGCAGCCGGTGTTTGATATTCGCCTGCTGGAGAACTTCCTGCGACGGATCGAGCATTGCCGTATTCCTGTGGTGGCCGGGATCTGGCCGCTGGTAAGCGTCCGCAATGCCGAGTTCATGAAGAACGAACTGCGAGTTTCAGTGCCGGATTCGATCCTGGAGCGCATGGCGCGGACTCAGACACCCGAAGCGGCCCGCGCTGAGGGCGTTGCGATTGCGCGGGAGATGCTGATCGCCGTCCGGCAGACTGTGCAAGGCGCCCAGATCAGCGCCCCGTTAGGACGCTATAGCTCCGCCGTGGATGTTCTGGAGGCGTTAGGAACGAGTCCGGCGTCGGTTTGAGTTCCCGCTTTGGCAATAGTTTGTTCCTGCCTGTGGATTTCTCGGAAAAAAATACTGGACACGGCTACCCCTTTCGTAGCATTACAATAGAAGTGGAGCGTAACCCCGGTGCCCAAGTTCGAAGAGTGCCTCCAGCGACTTGAGAAGATTGTTCAGGAACTGGAAAAGGGAGAGGTCCCTCTTGAGAAATCCCTCACCCTCTTTGAAGAAGGCATGCAGCTCTCTTCGGCCTGCCGCAAGGAGTTGGAACAGGCGGAAGGCAAAGTAGAGATTCTGCTGAAGAAGAACGGGAAGCTCCAGGCTGAACCGTTCGAGCCGCTGACGGAAAAGGCACCTGCACGCAGGTAGGCGCTTAGTCTGTTAGCAAATCGGTAATTTGAGTTGTCTGTGGAGTCGAGGTTCCCAGCTCTTCCCCGCAGCCTTGGTCCAAAGTCAGCGCCAGTCGTTGACGATGGTTTTCTTTTGGGGGGACCTATGACTGCAAGTGTTGTCCTGCTGGCACGCGATCCGAAGGTAGCTCAGTCCCTCGCTGGAGGGCTGAGAGCCCACTTTCATGCTGTTCACATAACTGGTTCCGGCGCGGAATTGCGGGAAAAGGTCGCCAGGAATCGGCCCGGAGCTGTGGTTCTTGACATCGAGTTTTCACGGCTCTCTGACGTAGAAAGCTTGCACCGCGACTTTCCCGCCCTGCCCATTGTCTGCACCCATCGCATCCCTGATGAAGAGATATGGATGGCCGCGTTGGAAGCTGGCGCTGTCGATGTGTGTCCGGCAGACGATGTGAACAATGTGCTGGCTTCTGTTCTGCGGAGTTTGGAAGTGTCGCGCAGCGCAGCAGCCTAGTTCGTTTCCTTACCATGAATCCATAGGACGCCTGAGGGCGTCCTCTTCTGTTTCTGCGAATCCGTCTCTCGGGGTACCGTCGTTTCATTGCCGCACTCCCAAACTGACGATTCCCTCACCCCCGCCCAAGGTCGCCACCCGCCATGCCTTGTTATACTCACTCCGCATGCTGACAGACACACTGGAACAAGGGCGCAGCCTGGCGGACGCAGCGCTGGACCGGCTGATTCCGCTGGAGACGCAGCACCCCGTTTCGATTCATAAGGCCATGCGGCACAGCGTATTTGCCGGCGGCAAGCGCCTGCGGCCCGTGCTGTGCATGGAAGCGGGACGCATGCTGGCCGGATCGCTGCCGGAAGGAATCGAAGAATTGGGCGCGGCTCTGGAGATGCTGCACACATACTCGCTGATCCACGACGATCTTCCTGCCTTGGACAACGACGATCTGCGCCGGGGCCGGCCAACGTGTCATAAGGTATTCGGTGACGCGATCGCGATTCTCGCCGGGGACGCATTGCAGACGCAGGCTTACGAAGTATTGGCGCGGCTGAAGTGCGCGGCGGACGCGCGGGTGCGGATTGTCGAAGAGATCGCACACGCCACGGGCACAGTCGATGGCATGATCGGCGGACAGGTGGTGGATCTGGAGGCCGAGCACACTCGGCCCGACGCGGCGATGCTGGAATACATTCATCGAGCGAAGACGGCGGCGTTGATCACGGCAAGCCTAGTCAGCGGGGGCTTGTACGCCGGGGCAAAGGATCGCGATGTCACGAGGCTGCGGGCGTTTGGGCAATCAGTGGGCTTGGCGTTCCAGATTGTGGACGACGTTCTGGACGTGACCCAGACTTCCGAACAGCTCGGAAAAACTGCAGGCAAAGATACTGCGGCGGAGAAGGCGACCTATCCTGCGCTCTTTGGCATTGAAGAGTCCGAGCGCAAAGCGGATGCGCTGGTGAAGCAGGCATTTTCCGAGCTCGATAGCTTTGGGGAACGCGCCGACACGCTGAAGGAACTGGCCCGATTCCTGGTGGAACGAAAGAAGTGAGCGTCAGACCTCGGACCCTGGACCTCGGACCTCAGAATCTACCAACGGCGCGCAGCAGAGGGTTTGCCTTCATTTCCAAGTAAAGGTCGCCAGAGCTCCTGCGGGCAATGTGTAGTTGAAGCTCTCGCCCTTCCAGTTCACGGCGAAGCTGGAGGACGCGCTGCTCCCGTTCAGCACCAGCAGCACCTTGGACCCATCGGGATTCTTGAACGCGACGTCCTCAATACTTCCCGGACCAAACGTGTTCGATGCAATGCGCAGCGCCCCTGGCACCACGAACTTTCCAAGGTGTCCCAGGACGTAATACTCCACGTTGTAGGTAATGGTCGGAGGAGTGGCGCCATCGTTGATCGTCACCACACCGCGGCAGTTGGAGCAGCCGCCGTTCTTGGGTCCGGAGTTCTGATCGAGGGCAATATTCCACAACGATACGCTGCGCGCCCAGTTACGGGTCGCGCCGATCAACAGGTGTTCCGCATTCCACGCAAGATCTCCCGCGAAGTTCGACCCAACTGTGCCAGTGCACTCGGTAAACCAGATATCCTTCGCAGGATAGGCAGCCTGAACTTGTGACTGCGCGGAGACGTCTCCGGCGTAGCAGTGGAACGACGTTCCAGAAACATAACCGGAAGCGGCGCTCCCAAGGACCGATTCCGGATAGGCTGGATTATCCCAGTTGTGCTCGTAGCCAAAGACCTTCACGCTGCCCAGGCCGGCACTGGTGAGCGCGGGGCCAAGATGGTTCGCGAGGAAGTCGGATTCGTCGCTGGCCGGGAGAGACTCGCTCGGATAGGCAGGCGTGGTATACAGAGGCTCGTTCTGCGCCGAAATCGCATAGATCGGAATGCCCTGCTGCTGGTAGGCCTGGAGGAACTTGACGAAGTATTGCGCCAGGCTGGGAAAGTACGAAGTGTTCATGCTCCCGCCATTCATGGTTCCGCTCGTCTTCATCCATGCCGGAGGACTCCACGGCAACGTGACCACCTTGAGTGCCGGGTTGATGGTGAGCGCCTGCTTCACCAGGGGAATGATGTACACAGTATCGTGAGAAATCGAAAAACTGAGCAGGCTTGGATCGGTCTGGCCGCTGGGCACATCGTCGTAACTGTAGTTGCCGCCGGCGGAGAAATCGCTCGCGCCCATGGGCTGGCGCAAAAAGCTGATCCCGATTCCGGCCGAGGGACTGAACAGGCTCTGCATCAGGGTCGTCTGTTGAGAAGCGTCGAGCTTGTTCCACAGCAGCCACGCGGAAGAATCGGTCAGAGATGCACCGACGCCATCCATCTGCTGGTAGGTGACAGATTCATCCGCGGTGATCACGAGCGGGCCACTGCCGCCACCGGAAACAAATGAGACGGTTGGCTGCGCGCGAAGCAGCATCGTTTGATCGCCGGTCGTCAACACCGGCTGCACGACCGGCCCCTGGGTCACCGGTGGCGGCGCCGGTTTCACACCAGAGCAGATGACGCAGCAAGAGACGACTGCCAACAGGAACAGCAACGAAACAAAGCGCAAGCGCGGGTTACCTCGAAAATGAAGATCGGACCAGAGACGAGACGGGATCATGACCTTCTCGGGCGTCTCCCTTGTTAACAGGTCAGGGGATGTTCTGCAAGCGCGGATCAGATTCAAGCCAGCAGTTTCTTCGGGACTTCGTACCCTTTGTGGTTTAATAGCCCTTACGGCGATGGAGTTCGCCACAACCGCCCGCACCACCATTGGGGGCTCGGGCTGATAACTCCTACAAATCTGTTTTCATTTTGTAGGAGAATTCCAATCGTGAAAGACTTCCTCCCCATATCCCTGGCCGCAATCGCCGGCGCCAACCTTCGTTACCTGCTGAGCCGTCTCGCCGCCAAAGAATTTGGTCCAGTCTTCCCCTACGGGACGTTGTTCATCAACATCGTGGGCAGCTTCATCGTGGGTTTCTTCGTGATCTGGACGACGGAGCGAGCCCTGGTCGATCCGCGCTGGCGGTTGCTGGTGGTGATTGGCTTCTGCGGATCGTTCACCACATTTTCCAGCTACGCATTTGAAACAATGGCCTACTTCGAGCAAGGGCAGTGGGGACTGATGTTCGCCAATATCCTCGGCAACAACCTTCTGTGCCTGGGTGGGGCGCTGGCCGGCATGGCGCTGGCGCGGGTGCTGTAGAATGGCGAACGCGATGGCAGTGCAAGTCACCCTCTACTTGAACGAAGCCGATCAGTGGCGTCACCGGCCCCTGCACATGGAGATCCTCAACTACCTGCGCAAAGAGGGAGTCTACGCCGCTACTGCACTGCATGCGGTCGCGGGATTTCTGGGACGCCATCGCGTCGAGACGGCGCACCTGGTCGAGGCCGGCGGCAAGCTGCCTGTGATCATCATCTTCGTCGACACCGACGAGCATGTGAATCGCGTGCTGCCTACGTTGAAGGAAATGGCGACTCACCGTCTGATCGTGCGGGAAAACGTCGTGCTGGAGCAGGGCAATCTCGACTGACATGTCTTCCCTTCCCCCTGGCGCCTCCCTCGACATACTTGCCATCGCCGCACACCGTGACGACGTCGAGCAGACCTGCGGCGGCACGCTGCTGAAGGCGGCGCAGCGGGGACAACGCACCGGCATCCTCGATCTGACCCAGGGGGAAATGGGCACACGCGGCACCGCGGAAGATCGGGCGCGCGAAGCGGCGGACGCGGCGAACATTCTGGGCGTGAAATGGCGCCGGGCACTCGACATTCCCGATGGCCGTGTCGAGAACACTTGGGAGAACCGCCTGAAGGTCGCCAGCGTGATTCGCGAGACACGTCCGCAGGTGGTGATTCTGCCTTACTGGAAGGGACGGCATCCGGATCATTACACTGCCTCGGTGCTGGGGTACGAGGCTTGCTTTCTCGCGGGTTTGCAGAAACTTGATCCGCACTCAGCACTCAGCACTCAGCACTCAGCATTCAGCGAGGGCAACCCGGCCGACGCGGCCGCCACGCTGAAGGCAGGACGCCCTCAGGACAGCCGGTGGGATGCCGGCGCTACAAAACTCGCGCCGCACCGTCCGTTCAAGATCATCTACGCCACGCTGTACTACGATGTGCGGCCCACGTTCGTGGTCGATATCAGCGAGCAGTTTGCGGCAAAGTTCGCTTCCATTCTGGCCTACAAGTCGCAGTTCAGCGATCAGGACGCGGGCAAAGACCTCTTCCCGGCCCACGACGAAATACTTGCGCGGGTGGAATCTATGGCGCGATTCTATGGCATGCTGGGCGGCGTCAAGTACGCCGAACCGTTCCTGCAGAAGGAAGTTGGGTTGGTGGAAGATTTGTTGGCAATCCCAGTGAAGTCCATCTGAGTAGTGTAGGCGAGTTGCGGTAGCCTCCTGACAAGGGCTGGTCTGTGCCGGGCGTAGCTGCAATCATATTCAGAGTCCTTCGCATTCGGCATTCAAAATTGTCGCGAGGTGCAACGCATGGGAAGAAGCAAGGCTTCTACGGGCGCATGGCTTGTAGTAGTGGCGGCCGCGGGTTTGGCAGGATGCGGAGGCGGTGGCATGACGCTGCCGCCGAATGCAACGGTGAGCATCTCCCCGAAGCGGGCCGCTGTCGTAGCCGTCCGCCAGCCGCAGCAGTTCACCGCTACGGTCACGGGAAGCGTTAGCAACCTTAGCGTCACCTGGAGCGTGGACGGTTCCGTGAACGGCAGCCCTGCTGTTGGAACGATCAGTAGCAGCGGCCTCTACACCCCACCCGCTGAAGCCGGAATTCACACCATCACCGCCACCAGCGTTGCTTTGTCCTCGGCCTCAGGCACCGCCAGCATGCCCGGCGTTTTCACCTACCACAACGACCTGGCGCGCGACGGAGCCAACGAACAGGAATACGCGTTGACGTCCTCTAACGTGAATATAGCGACCTTTGGAAAACTTTTTCCTGTGCGGTGGACGGCGCAGCCTACACTCAGCCGCTCTGGGTGCCGGGCTTGAGCATCGGCGTCGGAACGCACAACGTAGTTTTCGTAGCCACACAACACGACAGCCTCTATGCCTTCGATGCCGATACCAGCCCGTGCGTGACGTACTGGAAAGCAAATCTGTTGGATACACTTCACGGCGGCACATCCGGAGAAAGACCCGTAGTTTGGACCGACGTAGGCTACTGCTATGGTGACATCTATCCGGAGGCAGGAGTGACCGGAACACCGGTGATTGATCCCTTGACCAATACGATCTATTTAGTCTCCGCGTCAGAGATCCCTGGCGCGTCGTCGGGCAATTGCAGTCTACCGCCGGGCTCGTATTACCACCGGCTCCATGCTGTGGACATCACCACGGGGAATGAGCAGCCCAACGCGCCGGTGACGATTGCGGCTCAGGTAGCGGGAACCGGGGATGGATCCTCTGGCGGCATGGTGACCTTCAGCTCGCAGCTGCACCACCAACGATCGGGCCTGGCGCTGTCGAATGGAGTCGTCTATGTGGCGTTCGCTGCGCACGAGGACGCTACGCCCTATCACGGCTGGCTGCTCGGCTACAACGCTGCCAGCGTGAAGCAACAGCTCAGTGTTTTCAACACGACGCCGAACGGAATCCGCGGCTCCGACGGTGGGATTTGGGGCGGAGGCGGCGCTCCCGCGGTCGACGGATTCGGCGATGTATATGTCTCCACCGGAAACGGCGTGTTTGACCAGGGCTCGGGCATGTCTTTGGATAACGACTATGGCGACAGCGTTCTCCGTCTGAATCCCGTCGCTGGAAACACACCTAACGGCGCGAACCTGGCTCTGGCGGGCTGGTTCACCCCTTACGACGAGTCGGCGCTCGAGCAGAACGATACCGACCTTGGATCCGGTGCACCGATAGTTCTCCCCGATCAAACCTCGGGACTGGCGCCACATCTGCTGGTCCAACTGGGCAAGGAGGGGGTTATCTATTTGATCGACCGCGATAACATGGGGCAGTTCCAGCCCAGCAACAACAATCAGATCGTGCAATACTTCGGTGCAACAGGTGGATTCTGGGGCACGCCCGCGTTCTGGCAGAACAACCTTTACTTCGCAGGTGCCGGCGATGTTCTGAAGCAGTTCTCCTTCGACCCGACCACCGGGCAATTCCCGTGCACTCCCCAACCCTGCAGCCCGTCCCCAGCGTCGCAGTCGAACCAGGTCTATGGCTTCCCGGATGTTTCGCCATCGGTCTCTTCCCAGGGACCTTCCAATGGCATTGTCTGGGCGATCGACGCCGGCTTGTATGGCTACACTAGTCCGAATGCAGGCACTACGAACTGCTATCAGGTGCCAGTGCCGGCGGCCTGTACGGGTCCCGCTATTCTGCACGCCTACAACGCAGCCAACCTGGCCACTGAATACTGGAACAGCACGCAGGCGGCTAGCAACCGCGACCGAGCAGGAAACGCTGTCAAGTTCGTGCCGCCTACCATCGCCAACGGCAAGGTCTACGTCAGCACGCGGACGGAAGTTGACGTGTACGGCCTGCTGCCGAACTGAGTTGTCTCACTTCTTGAGGGCGACGGCAAGACCATCGCGAATGGGCAGGAGGGTCGTGTGGAAATCCGGCGACCCGCATAGCAAGCGATTAAATTCAAGAATCGCCTTGGTTCGAGCGTCGGACGGATTCTTCTGCGTAACTCGGCCGCTCCACAGAACATTGTCGGTAATGAACAGACCGCCTTTGCGCAATCGCGGCATGGCCAGGCGAAGCACCCGGGGATAATCTTCCTTATCGACGTCATTGAAGATGATGTCGTATTCCTGCTTCTGCTCCGAGAGATATTCGAGGGCATCGCCTACGTGGATTTTGATCCGCCCCGTGACTTCAGCTCGATCGAAGTAGCGGCGAGCGCGTTCGGCGTTCTTGGAGTCCCCGTCGGTGTAGACAACTCGGCCCTTCTCTCCCACGGCATGTGCCCACCAGATCGTCGAGTAGCCAATCGCAGAGCCTAGTTCGAAGACGGTCCTGGCATTGATCATCAGCGCGAGTTGCTGCAGGACGCGGGCCACCGCTGGTCCGACGATGGGAATATTGTGCTCGGTAGCGTAGCCTTCCATCTCCGCCAGCACTGGATCGCGCTTCGGCAGCATGGAGTAGAGATAGTCGTCCACGGGACCCGCGGTGGTGTAGTTGTAGTGGCGCCAGTTGGGCTTGGCAGCATCTTTCATCAGCACTTTCGCCTCCTGTTAACCAAGAAGCCGAGCTTCACTCGGCCGGACAGCCGGGATGGCTGTCCCCACATGGATCTTTTGTTCAATCAAATGCTAAGAAACAGTCTGTCCCGGCTTCATCTCCACAACCTCGACGCCGGGCACCAGCTTCTGCAGTTCGCCGGGAGTTCCCGTCAGAATGGGAAACGTTCCGAAGTGCATGGGGATCACCGCTTTAGGCTTCAGCAGATTGCAGGCGTAGGCCGCCTCGCGCGGACTCATGGTGTAGTGGTCCCCGATGGGCAGCATCGCAATCTCCGGCGCGTAGAGATCCCGGATGATCTGCATATCTGAGAAAACGTTGGTATCGCCGGCGTGATAAATCTTGATGCCATTCGAGAATTCGATGACGTAGCCACACGCTTCGCCGCCATAGACGATTTGGTCGCCGTCGCTGATCCCACAGGAATGCACGGCGTGAACCATGGTCACCTTGATGTCGCCGACCGTCTGCGTTCCGCCCTTGTTCATCTCCGCCAGCTGCTTGACCCCTTTGCTGCCCAGCCAGTGGCACAATTCGGGAATCCCTACCACCAACGGGTTGTGCTGCTTCGCGATCTCAACCGTGTCTCCGATGTGGTCGAAGTGCCCGTGGGTGCATAGCAAGACATCGACCTGCTTCATTTTCTTTTCCGCGTCCGGGCACTTGGGATTGCCCATCACCCACGGATCGATGATGATGATCCTGCCACCCGGAGTTTCCATGCGGAACGTGGCGTGACCCAACCATGTGAGTTTGATCCCGTTGAGGTTCATGCAAATTCGGCTCCTAGCCTCTAGCTGCCAGTTTCGAGCATTCAGCAGTCAGCACTCACCATTCAGCCAATAGAGATCCTGCCTACCAGAATAGAAGTGTCAGGGCTGAGTGCTGATTGCTGAATGCTTGTTTTCCCCTCGCCTAGTTTAATATGAAACGCCATGAACGACTTGAAGGTGCTGATCTCTCGGGAGGAAATTGCGAAACGCGTGGGCGAATTAGCTGCCGACATCACTCGCGACTTCGCCGGGCAGTCTGTGATCTTTGTGGGCGTGCTGAAGGGGGCCGCGATCTTTCTCTCGGACCTGGCGCGGCAGGTCAAGTTGGACTCCACCTTTGATTTCATCGGAGTTTCGAGCTACGGGAACCGTCCCAGCCCGCACCAGGAGCTCAAGAGCGGGTGGGATTCGACCGGAGAAGTCCGGCTGACGAAAGACGTGGACCAGTCCATGAAGGACAGGAACGTGATTCTCGTGGAAGACATTCTGGACACGGGGCTCACGCTCACCTATCTGAGGAAACTGCTCCTGGCACACCAGCCGCGTACGCTCAAGATCGCCGCCTTGCTCGACAAGCCCTCGCGGCGCAAACTGCCGCTTGAAGGCGACTATGTAGGCTTCAAGATTCCGGACGAGTTTGTAGTGGGTTACGGACTGGACTATGCCGAACGGTATCGGAACCTTGCAGACATCTGTGTTGTGCCGCGAGAGTAGAACCCGGTACTGAACCTTCACCCTCATCGGGCCATCGCAGTGCGGCTGCTATCATAGAACTACCGAAAAGAATGGGAACTCTTCTCTCCAAGGCGGAAAAGCCCCTGCCAGTCGAGCCGTTGCTGCTCGAGGTGGCCGACGTGCTGGCTACGTCACTAGACCTCGACACCACCCTGAAGCGGGTGGCCGAGGTGGTGCGCAAGGTCATCGACTACGAAATATTCGCGATTCTGCTGCTGAATGAGAAAACCCAGGAGTTGAGGATCCGTTTTCAAACGGGCTATCCTCCCGAATTTGCCGAGCGAACCCGTCTCAAGGTTGGCGATGGAGTTACCGGAAGAGCCGCACAATTGCGGCAGGCGCTCCTGGTGGACGACGTTACTCAGGATCCGGCGTACATCGCCGCCATCCCGAACGTCCGTGCGGAACTCGCCGTTCCTCTGATTACCAAGAACCGCGTGATTGGGGTGATTGACCTGGAGGCAAGGGAACCTGGGTACTTCACCGAGGAGCACAGCCGCCTGCTTACGCTGATCGCCTCACGCATGGCCGCCGGGATCGAGAACGCCCAGCTCTATACCAGGACGACCCGGCAGGCGCGGATTCTGTTGCTGCTGAACGAGATCGCGCGCGAGCTTACGTCGATTCTGAATCTCGACGAACTGATGGGGCGGATCGCCGAACTGTTGCGGCGGCTGATCGATTACCAGATGTTCAGCATTCTGCTGATCGACCCTTCCGGCGAGAAGCTGCAGCACCGGTTCTCGCTGCGCTTCAACGAGAATATTCATCTTAAACATGACATCGCGTTGGGTCAGGGATTGGTCGGTCGCGCGGCTGTGAGCAAGGAGGCGGTGCTGGTCCCGGACGTAGCCAAGGACCCCCGCTATATCGCCGTGAATCCGGAGACGCGATCCGAACTGGCCGTGCCGTTGATCTACAAGGACAAAGTCATCGGCGTGCTGGACCTGGAGCATACGCGGCGTGGCTTCTTTACGGAAGAGCACAAGCGGACGATCACGACACTGGCCGCGCAAATGGCCATTGCAATCGAGAACGCGCGGCTTTATGAACAGATCGCGCGGCAGGAAAGACGATTGGAACGTGATCTCGCCCTGGCTCGCGAACTGCAGGTACGCCTGCTGCCCCAGGCCAGGCCGAAGCTTGCTCACCTCGACGTGGCCGCGAAATTTATCCCGGCGCGGGCGATCGGTGGCGACCTGTACGACTTCATTCCCTACTCCATGTCCCGGCTCGGACTGGTCATCGGCGATGTCAGCGGCAAGGGCGCTCCGGCTGCGATTTATGCCGCACTTGTGAGTGGTATCCTGCGCTCGCATGCGCCTATCGAGCCGGGACCGTCCGAGATGCTCTCCGCCGTCAACCTCTCGCTGGCCGAGCGGCGCATTGAAGCGCAATTCGTGTCTCTGATCTACGCGGTCTGGGATGATGAACATCGCATGCTGACGGTGGCGAACTCGGGCCTCCCGCGGCCGATCTATATGCATGGAGGCAGGAACGAGGTGATCGAGGCCACGGGCTTGCCCCTGGGACTCTTCGACGAAGCCGACTACGACGAGTTCAAGTTCCACATGAAGCCAGGAGACATGTTCGTATTCTTCAGCGACGGAATCCTCGACGCTCGCAATCGCAGCGGAGAATTGTTCGGCCGGGGACGCGTGGAGACAATCGTTTCTCAATGCACCGGCAAGTCGGCGGACTGTGTCGTCGATTCGCTGTTCCAGGCTGTTGCCGAACACTCTGCGGGAGTGGAAACCTTTGACGACCAGACCGTAGTGGCCATCCGGGTGAAGAACGGTTCCCAGGCCGCCCCCAGGAAGAAATGACTCGCCGCAGCCAGAGCCCCTCTCCGGGACGCCCACCCGGATTTATTTACCACAAGAACCGGCGAGGGATATTGCGCCGTGGACAGAGTCTCATTTTTCACTGCGATGACGTTCCTCTACCGAAGCTGGCGGAGAAGTATGGCACCCCGCTCTACGTCTACTCGGCATCCATGATCCGCGAGCGGTACGTCACTTTCGACGACGCATTTCGCGAGATTCCTCACACCATTTGCTACTCCGTGAAAGCGAACTCCAACCTGAGTATCCTGCGCCTGCTGGCCAGGCACGGCTGTGGATTCGACGTGGTCTCCGGTGGAGAGTTGGAGCGTGTGCTGGCGGCCGATCGGAAGGCTGCGCGCAGGGTCGTCTTTTCCGGCGTGGGTAAAACGCGGGAGGAAATGAATGCCGCTCTGAAGGCCGGCATCCTGCTCTTCAATGTGGAGAGTGAGTCGGAACTGTGGGTGCTCGCGGAGTGTGCGGCACGTTTGCGAACCCAGGCCCCGTTGGCTCTGCGCGTGAATCCCGACGTGGCTGCAGAAACCCATCCCTACATCTCAACCGGGCTGCACAAACACAAGTTTGGTGTGCCCATCCGGAATGCAAGGGCGCTGTACGCCCAGGCAAGCGGCGCCAAGTCTCTGCGGGTCGCCGGCGTAAGCGTGCATATTGGCTCGCAAATTACCGACGTGGCGCCCTTTGGGGAAGCACTGGCTCGTGTGGCCGAGTTGGTTCGCGACTTACGCGCCGATGGACACACCATCGAGTACATCGACGCCGGCGGCGGACTGGGAATTGCATACGAGAAGCCCGATCCGAATGGTTTTTCGAAGGATGTCACCGATTACGCGCGGGCTCTTGCCGAGCCCCTGCGCGGGCTGGGCGTACACCTGCTGCTGGAACCCGGCCGCTCGATTGTGGGGCCTGCCGGAGCGCTGATCACCTCCGTGGTGTACCGCAAGGCGAACGATGGCAAGCGATTTCTGGTGGTCGATGCTGCCATGAACGACATGATCAGGCCGGCGCTCTACAGTGCTTACCATGAGATTGTTCCCGTGTTACTCGGAGAGAACGACGGCAAACCCGAGCTCGTTGACGTGGTGGGCCCAGTTTGCGAGTCCGGGGATTTCTTCGCACGCGATCGCGAACTGCCCCCCGTTGAAGAGGCCGCCTTGCTGGCGATTCTCGATGCTGGAGCCTATGGGATGGCACTGGCGTCGAACTACAACACGCGTCCGCGGCCGACGGAAGTGATGGTGTCAGGAAAGTCCGTCAAGGTTATTCGCAGGCGGGAGAGAGTTTCCGATTTGATGCGACCTGAAGTGTGAACCTGGCTCGGCAGTCATTTGCTTTCTTCATCGTTCTCCCCACTTCAGCTTGGTGCGAAGCACCTGGAAGAAATCCGTGTCGGTGCGGAACAGACTGACCTTGTGCTCCGAGCGGCTGCAGCGGACGAGGTCCCCATCGCACAGGTCGAGGCCGGGCTGGCCATCCAGGCTGAGATAGGCGACCTCCTCCTCACTTCGCAGCAGGATTTCAATTTCCACCGAATCGGGAACCACCAGGGGACGGTGGGTGAGCGAGTGAGGCGCCACTGGTGTGATCACGAACGCCTGCACTGTCGGCATGAGAATCGGCCCGCCCGCTGACAGAGAGTATGCGGTGGACCCCGTTGGAGTGGCCACGATCATTCCATCGGCCCGGTAGCTCGAAACGAACGCCTTGTCGACATACAGATCGTAGTTGTTGAGGCGGGCCAGCGCGGTCTTGTTAACTACGGCGTCGTTAAAGACCAGGTAAGTGCCCCGGACAGTCTCTCCCCGCAGCAATTGACACTGCATCAGCGAGCGCTGCTCCACCCGCGCCTGACCCTTCGTGATCGCATCCAGCATTTTGTAAAGCGAGGAAAAAGGAACTTCCGTAAGAAATCCCAGAGAACCGAGGTTGACACCAAGCAACGGAACGTCAGCTGCCGCCGTGACCCTGGCTGCGGACAGCAACGTGCCGTCTCCCCCTAGTACCACCACCAGGTCGAGATGCCTTGAGGACATCTGGGCGCGAGCAACAACTTCCTGCTGCCCGCTTGCGTATCTTGCTGTTTCCGGATCGACGATGACCTTGTACCCGTGTTCACCCAGCCAGGCGAGAAGGTCGGGAACAATTTGGGCGACCTCGGGGCGAGCCGGTCTTGAGATGATCGCGGCGGCTTTTGGGGAAGACACTTGCGAGCTGGCCATGGTGCAAAACAGATTGTACAGAAGAATAGTCCAAACCACAGAGGGAGCCGGCCTTGAGAATACCGCTCTCAGACTTAGAAAACCGCTCTCAGGAGGAACTCGCGATTGCCTTCCGCGCCCAGAATTGGTGAATCGATAACATCTGTGTCGGCGCAACCCAGCATGAGAATCGACGTCTTCACCTTCTCGACAGCCGCGAGTTGTGCCGCTTCGTTGCGCACAATGCCTCCCTTGCCAACGTGTTCCTTACCCGCCTCGAATTGAGGCTTCACGAGCACGACAAGCTGACGTCCGTGACGCTCGGCGGACGACTCAGGGAACGCGGCCCGCACGACCGGGGGTACCACGAACGTTGCCGAGATGAATGACACGTCCACTGCGATTAGATCAACGATCTCGCCTATGTCTTCACGCGTGAGATAACGCGCATTCGTCTTCTCCAGCAGCCGCACCCGCGAATCCTGCCGAAGCCTGAAGTCCATCTGACCATAGCCGGTGTCGACTGCAATCACTCGTGCGGCGCCGTGCTGGAGCAAACAGTCGGTGAAACCGCCAGTAGACGCACCCACGTCGAGGCAGACTTTGCCATCGACGGCAATCTTCCAGTATTCCAGCGCGCGTTCCAGCTTGAGGCCGCCGCGGCCAACATACTTCAGATCTTCGCCGAGCAGGCGGATGACGGCTTCGGCAGCCACCTGAGCACCGGCCTTGTCGATCTTTTGGTCACCAACCAATACTTTTCCGGCAAGAATGAGCGCCTGCGCGCGCTCGCGTGACGCAGCCAGTCCGCGATCAACCAGGAGCTTGTCGAGTCTGATTCTCAAAGGCAGGTTCGCACTCAACTCTCGCTGTCGACCACAAGTTTTACCACGAAAGTGCCAGCACTCCGTCCAGTGCAAAGTGTTGAACTGTCTTCGGATGAATCAGTTAGGAGAGTAGATAGCTGTTTTTCCACAGAATTTTCCACCGTCATGTTGAAAACTTTTTTCAACTCAGGCAACCCAAATGCAAAAGCCGCCTCAGGAGGCGGCCTTTAATCGGTCATTCTGCGAGCAACTATCCTGCAACCTCTTCCAGCAATTTCTGATCGATATCGAAGTTGGCGTGCACATTCTGCACGTCGTCGTGTTCTTCGAGTGCCTCCATAAGGCGGATCATTGTATTGGCCGCAGCCCCTTCCAGCTTGATGTAGTTCTGCGGAATGAACGCCACACTGGAGGATGCGGGCTCAATCCCGGCCTTCTTCACAGCTTCGAGTACGGCTTCGTAGGCGTGGGGTTCGGTGAGAATCTCCCAGTTATCTCCATCGTCGTTCAGATCCTCTCCGCCGGACTCGAGCACGATGTTCATTAGGTCATCCTCTTTCGCGGCACTCTTCGGGATGATGATGTCGCCTTTCTTGTGGAACATCCAGGAGACGGCACCGGCTTCCGCCATATTTCCGCCGTTCTTGCCGAAGACGTGGCGAATCTCGCTGACCGTGCGGTTGCGGTTGTCGGTATTGATATCAAGCAGAATCGCGACCCCGCCCGGGCCATAGCCTTCGAGCGAGAATTCTTCGTAGGTCGCGCCCGGAAGCTCGCCGGTGCCGCGCTGGATCGCCCGTTTGATGTTGTCGGCGGGCATGTTCTCGGCTTTGGCGGCTACGATGGCTCCGCGCAGGCGCGGGTTGGAGTCAGGGTCGCCTCCGCCGTTTTTCGCGGCGATGCTGATTTCCTTGATGAGGCGGGTGAAAATCTTGCCGCGCTTGGCATCGAGCGCGCCCTTCTTGTGCTTGATTGTGGCCCATTTTGAATGGCCAGACATGGCTAGACCTCGTTATCCTAAGAATCTTGAATGGCGCAGGATTCGCCCTCAGAGGAGATCACAGGATTGCCTCGGTAAGTACGCAGGCGAACTAAAATTATAGCACGCTTGGCTCCGGCAACACTCTATTTTCCTGTAGTTTCCAGCTATGAGTCCCTCCCTGATTATTGACTGTCCGGTCAAGGGCACCTAACATGCCAGTCAAGGCGCGCCCCGGCATTTATGACTGGCCAAGTTGTCGGACACTACCGGATCCTCGAGAAGATTGGTGCCGGGGGAATGGGCGAGGTCTTTCGTGCTCACGACGAGAGGCTTGGCCGGGATGTTGCTCTCAAACTCGTTCGCCCCGCCTCCAGCGATAATCCGGACCATCTTCGTCGCTTTGAGCAGGAAGCGCGGGCAGCCGCCGCGCTGAACCACCCCAACATCGTTGCCGTCTACGACGTCGGAGTCGAGAAGGGCGTTCCCTACATCGTCTCAGAGTTGCTGGAGGGAGAAACGCTGCGGCAGCGTCTGTGGCAAGGTCCGCTCCCGCTGCGCCAGGCCACCGACTATGCACTGCACATCGTCCACGGGTTAAGCGCAGCCCATGAACGGCGCATCATCCATCGCGACCTGAAGCCTGAGAATCTGTTCATTACGCGGGACGGGCGGGTGAAGATCCTCGATTTCGGGGTCGCCAAGCTGCAGCCGTCAGAGTCCGAACTCCCGGTGGAAAGCATGACGACGGTGACGAAGGCAGGGGCCGTCATCGGCACCGTGGCCTACATGTCGCCAGAGCAACTGCGGGCCAAGCCTGTCGATCACCGCAGCGACATCTTCAGTGTGGGTGCAATCCTCTACGAGATGCTGTCGGGGAGCCGTGCATTTCGCGGCGAAACCGAAGTGGACACCATGTCCGCCGTACTTCGCGAAGAACCGCCGGAGATGAGCCTGGAGCGGGCCCATATTCCTGAAGCAGTCCGAAGTGTGGTGCGACACTGCCTGGAAAAGGAGCCGGAAAACCGTTTTCAATCGGCCAAGGACTTGGCCTTTGCCCTGGAAACGCTCTCGGGGGCCTCCGGGCAACAAACGCGCCTCAACTTTGGGTCGAAGACACGAGCCATGACGGCGCTTCCTTGGGCGATAGCGAGCCTGCTTGCAGTCGCGTTGCTTCTCCTCCTGGTCGTGAAGCCGCGCCCCCAAGCGCTGGCACTCGATTACCAGCGCGTGACCTCTGAACACGGCACCGTGTATGCGGCTCGCTTCGCTCCGAAAGGGCGGTCCGTCGTCTATAGCGCGGCGTGGAACGGCAAGCCATTGCAACTGTTTGTCACGGTCGGCGACTCATTGCTCGCCCAGCCGCTGAACCTTACCGACGCGAATCTTCTCGGCATCTCCCCCTCGAACGAGTTGGCCCTTCTGACGGGCGGCATTCGCGAAGGGCACCTCGAAACAGTAAACGGGATACTGGCGCGGGCACCGTTGGCTGGGGGTTCGCCTCGTGAAGTACTCGCAGACGTTCACTGGGCAGACTGGGACGCCCATGGAGAACTAGCGGTAGTCCATTCGGTCGAAGGTCGCAGTCGGCTCGAATATCCGATTGGGCGTGTGTTGTATCAAAGCGCCGGGTGGATCAGTCATATCCGCATCTCGACACAGGGCGACAGGATTGCATTCATGGATCATCCCGCACTATGGGACGATCGAGGAGTAGTCTGCGCAGTCGACCTGGCAGGCCATGTGACCGTGCTTTCGAAGGAATGGGAGTCGGAGGACGGTCTGGCCTGGAGTCCTGAGGGAAAAGAGGTCTGGTTCACCGCCGTGGAGCGGGGCACCAATCGTGACTTGATGGCCGTTAACCTGTCACGGAAGATCCGTACCCTTTTGGACTTACCCGCAGCCCTGACGCTGCAAGATGTGTCCCCTGACGGACGCGTCTTGATGAGTCTGAATTCAGAACGCGTCGCAATGGCTGCCGCAACGCGGAACGGCCGAACGGAGGTTGATCTCTCCTGGCACGACTTTGACATCGCCAAGGATATATCTGCTGACGGACAGCGGCTATTGTTTGAAGACGCCAGCGAGGCTTCCGGTAGTCACTACTCGGTCGCGATTCGCAATCTGGACGGAACGCCCCCGATTCGTCTGGGCGACGGCAGTGCTGGGGGCCTGTCGCCGGACGGCAAATGGGCCATCTCGGTTTTCACCGGGGAACCGGAGCGAGTGGAACTGCTGCCCATCGGGCCGGGCGAACCGCGGCCGGTTCCCGTGATTGGACTGCATATCAAGAACGGCAGTGCACGGTTTCTCGCCGATGGAACCAGAATCACCCTCAACGGCAATGAGGCAGGGCATGCCGTCCGTTGCTATATTGTGGATATCGACGGGGGCAAGCGCCGGCCGGTGACACCGGAGGGAGTCACGGGCATAGCTGTGTCGCCGGATGGCCGATATGTGTTGGCATCCAGCGGTGTACCCGGCGTGGTCCTCTATCCGGCTGATGGCGGCACGCCGCGCACAGTGCCAGGCGTGGGTTCCGATTTCGTCCCTGTGCAGTGGTCCAAGGATAGTTCCGCCCTTTACGGATACCGAGCTGGTGAGATTCCTGCCAAGGTCTACCGCATTGACATTGCAAGCGGCAAGAAAGCTGTGATTCAGGAGTTGCTCACCCCGGAGTCCGTAGGCGTCGTGGCGGTCTCCCCGGTCGTCGTCGATCATGAAGCCTCACGTTTTGCATACAGCTACTACCAGGTGCTGTCTACTCTTTACCTGGTTTCTGGAGTCCGATAGCCGGCTAAACGCAGAACCTCAGTTCAGCGATCCCGCAAAATCCTGGGGCACATAATGAAAGAACATCGAGGTCGAGGTCTGCCCCTCAGGGAGCGGCGAGCGGTAGTGTGGGACGCGGGTTCCACGATATACGAGGCCGTCACCAAGTCCCTGGTACACGATCACCTCACCTCCGGAAGGCTCAAGGCGGATCGGCCACGGAGTCTCATGCCTGGGTTCGGGTGAGAAGTCGAGACACAACGTGATGCTGAATTCACACTGCTCGCGATCGGTGTGCTTCTTCAACTCTGCCCCGCTCATGTACGAAGCCAAATATACGTAGGACGGTTTCACCGGTTCTCCCACGACCGCGCTGACCGCTGGTGCAATCTGATGGTGGAAGAAGCGTGCGACACTCTCGTTGTGCGCGACGTAGCGCCGGGAACTTTGAACGTCACCCAGAAGGATATTCCCGGCACGAATCATGTTGCGGTAGTAGCGACGGAGGGCCGCAACGTGAAATGGATGGATCAAATTGCGTGTGGGAGCGTAACTGCGTTGCTCGAACATCTGCGCGCTTCTGGCGATTTGCGCGCGCCAAAGTTGGCCGGCCTGCACGGAACTCCCAGCCGAGCTCAGGATGCCAGCCGACGACAGCAGTTGTGCGTCCGATTCTGACAGACACCCGGGTTCGAACTGCCCCGAGTTGTAGTTGGCTAGGACTGATTCCAGCTTCGGGCCTACCCAGAATGGGGACAAGACATCCGTTTCGGGCTGTCTCACCCAGGCAACCGTTCCCTGCAGGGCGAACCCGTCCAGGAAATCTCGGCAAGCACCAAGGTCTGAAGGCACCTCGCCGTCCCGCAGAAACTGGCAGAGCGGATTGAGACGAAGCTCCTCCTTGTGTTCACCAGGCGAATACACGGAGGACAACATTTGTCGGGGAATCAAATGCAACGGCAACTCGTCGAGCAGGCAATAGAACCGGTCCGAGGGGTACGTCGAGGCACACGTATGCCTCGACACACCCCCCATGAGACTCGCGACCCATGCGAGCCATTCCGAGTTGTTTACCGGCGAAGCCATCCGTTCAGCGTGAAGCGGCTGTTGGCGAAGGCCAGTGATGGACACTTCACCGGAGTGATTTCGTGCAGCAGCGAGCACGGGAAGAATACGATCTGATTCTGCTGCGGCACGATAGCCTGGTAGTTACCCGTGCTGACGTAGTGTTCTCCCTGCAAGCGCGCGTCGTGGATGCGTAACTCCCCTCCCTCAAACTGGCGTGGCTCGCGATGGAAGAAATAGACAAAGGTCAGGTGGCGGAAAGCCACCCCTTCCTGGCCGTTGTCCGGGTGTTCGCGGAAGTAATCGCCGTGGTTGCTCGCTGTGATCTGCGACTCGACGGAGGCGATAGGGAATTCCTCCATGCCCAGTCGGGTCAACACCAGCGGCAGTACGGTCTTGATTCGATCGAAAATGACGCTCTCGTGCTTCCCGGCGTTCATCAGAACCCGGGAGCGCCGGTGGTCGTAGTCGACGATTCCGTCATCCGCTGACGGCGTGATCACTTCGCTAGTCCGAAAGTCGGCCTCGTGCTGCAGGGTGTAGCTGACGAGATCTTCCAGTTCCTGCGGCGCCAGGAACTCATCGAGCACAACGCACTGTGCAGGCAAATTCTGTGGCTTGTCCAGAATTCCGACGTCTGTCGTCCCGTCCGACCCACCCGGCTGTTCCTGCATCTTCGTTTCGACCGAGTGCAGGCCATGGCCTGGAGGTATCGGTCCCTTGGGTTCATCCTTCAGCGGAGGTTTGTGTGGAGGTTTGTGCGGCGGTTTATGCCCGGGTGGTATCGGTCCAGGAGATGGCGGCTTGGGACTGCCCGGTGGAATCGGACCTGGCCGAGCGTAGATCGTTCTGTCCTCGGCCTCTCCATCGCTTGCGGAAGGTGCGAGAATGCGATCGACAATACTGCCCCCCAAGACTGCAAAGGCTCGTTGCGCTACGGCCTCACCCACCGCCGAGGCGATCACCGCATTGACCCTTGCGTGCGTTTCTGGACTGTCGTTGGATGCTGCCTTCGCGTGTTGCAGAAGAATGGTGAGCAACGCCCGCTCCTGCGCGCTCAGAATCCGTTCATCCTGCATCAGAGTTTCAGAGAAAGAATCGAGAATCTGCTTTGGTGTCATTGAGAGACACGCCTCCCTGCGTGTGCCTGCGAAAAAAACTGTTTTGAGTCAAACGGCAGGGGAAGCAAATTACGGGGACAATATATCGAAGGTGTCAGTGAATACCAAGGAAAATTCGAGCCAGCACTAACAATTTTACATGTTACCGCGTTGCCATGGCGCCGACCATCGATTGAAAGACTTTTAGTCCGTCCACGCAGCCCAGTTCGGGCTCGGCAGAGCGTTCCGGATGCGGCATCATGCCGACAACGTTGCCGCCGACGCTGCAGATGCCTGCAATGTTGTCCAAAGATCCGTTCGGATTGGCTTCGGGAGTAATCTCTCCTGCTGGTGAAGAATACCTGAACACGATGCGGTTGTTTCGTTGAAGTTCGTCGAGTATGGCTTGGTCGCAAAAGTAGTTGCCATCCATGTGGCCGATGGGAATGGTGAGAACCTCCCCGCGCTGGCATCCACTGGTAAAAGGAGTGTCCACGTTTTCGACACGCACCTGTACTGGTTTGCAGACGTACTTAAGCCCCACGTTGCGCATTAAGGCCCCGGGCAGAAGCCCCGATTCGCAGAGAATCTGGAAGCCATTGCAGATGCCAAGCACAAGCCCGCCACTCGCCGCGAACTTCCGCACCGACTCCATCACTGGAGAGAACTTCGCGATCGCTCCCGTCCGGAGATAGTCTCCATACGCGAAACCGCCCGGCACGATCACAGCGTCGCAGTTCTCCAGATCATGCGACTCATGCCACAGAAAGGTTACAGGTTGCTTGGCAACCTGTTGTACGGTCCAGTAGGCATCATGATCGCAGTTGGAGCCGGGGAAAATGATAACACCGAATTTCATCGCCACCTCAATTGTGTGGATTTCCGTTTAGTCTAGCACGAGGCTCAAGCCGTCTTGCCGCTCGATGGAGGTTCTCAGGTGTAGAGCTTGGCACCTCGCAACGGCCGACTGTGGAGGGTGGCAGAATCCGCTGCCCGTTGAAGGATGGAAAACGCTGAGGACGGAAGTGAAAGGGGCGCGCGCTGACGAAATGGAGGCGCAACGGGGCGCGCGCCCAACTCTGAGAAGCTACACTCTACAGAAGGCCCGAAGACCGGAAACGTGTGACCGGATCGGCTAACGGCACTGACTGCCGCCGGAAAATCCAGCGGGCCACCGCAAATCCAATTGCCGCATAGCACAGATGCATTATCCGCATAACACCCCCAATGGATTGGCAGGCACCTTAGGGGAGGAACAGTCACATGATCTATCGGCACAATATCAACGCGACAGAAGGCGGACAAGGCACATCAGTGCCATGGTGGTGGCACGGAAGTAATAGGAGTAATCAGCGCAGTCATCAGCCAGGATTTCGCCCGTGACTTGTTCGTCGGGGGATGTACCCGTGGGCAGAATGCCCGCGGGACAGCCGTTTAAGACGGCATCAATCCAGGAAACTAGTGCGCCTCCGCCCTTTCCGGTTCTGCGGCACGGCCTGGCGGCGGAACTACGACCGTGGACAGGCTGCCTTCCGTGGCGAGCTTCTGGAACGCCGCGAGATCGCCACGCTGCAGTTCAGTCCAACGGCCCAGCAGTTCCGTGGTCTGGCCTTTCAGCTTGGCGAATTCGACTTGCTCCGCTTCAGTGGGCGCAGAGTCGGCCGTGCCCACGTCCATGGCAAGGTATGCCAGTTTTGCGTCCAGTTGTGGCGGATAAGCCAGCGAATCCTCGTTCGCGGAGATCCTCAGGTTGATGAGTTGATCCCGAATGCTGATCATCTTTTTCTCCAGATCATCGGCCGAAGCGGAGATCGTCTTCGCACCGGCATTTGCAGGCAGACGCCGCTTGAGGCCCGCCAACTGCGAGCGAACGTCCTGGATCTGGTTGACGGCGTCATAGACATGGTTGAGTTCATTGTGAATCTGCATCTGCAGGCTGAATTGCTGATCCAGATCAGACTGGCTGACATTCACCCGCGGGTCCAGTTTCACCTCCAGCGGCGCCGTTTGCGTCTGCGTTCCTACCGTAAGCCGGACCTGATAGTGTCCGGGCGCCACCACCGGCCCGCGCGCGCCGGCACCATACTCCCACAGGTAGTAGCCGGGAACCCGATGGGCTTCTTCCGAGCGCAAGTCCCAATCAAAACGGTTCAACCCCGCTTCTGGCTTGATCTCTTTCTCCGGTCTCTTGTCGTCGGGATCAAGAGGCTCTTCCGGGACTTTGAGCTCCGCGCTGGAGTACTTGCGAATCACACTGCCCGAGGCGTCCAGGATCTCAATTTTCGTTTCCGTCTCTGGCTTCGGCGCGTCCTTAAGGAAGTAATAGATCACTCCCACGGGTGGATTCTGCCCCGTGCGCTTGGATGGATGGCGTTCTCCCGCCGTGCCCGCCTGGATGCGGTAAGCAGGTCCCGGCGTGTAGAGAAACACTTCCTTTTTCGTGATGTCGTCGCTGAACTGACGCAGCGGGCTCAGGTCATCGAGTATCCAGAACGCCCGCCCGTGCGTGGCGACTACCAGATCGTTGTCTTTGACGACCAAATCATGCACAGGAGTGGTCGGCAGATTCAGTTTCAACGAGCGCCAATTGGCCCCGTCGTCGAAGGATACATACACGCCTTCCTCGGTTCCGGCGTAAAGCAAGCCCCGCTTCTTGGGATCTTCGCGGACAGCACGGACAAACGTCGTGTCCGGAATTCCGTTCGTGATCTTCGTCCAGGTTCTCCCGTAGTCGCTGGTCTTGTAGACGTAGGGCCGCAGATCGTCGAACTGATGCCGATCGACGGCAACGTAGGCGGTCGCGGCATCGTGCGGCGAGGCATCAATCTGGCTGATACGGCTCCACTCCGGCAAGTCCTTCGGCGTGATGTTAGTCCAGGTCTTGCCCTCGTCACGGGTGAGTTGGATCAAGCCGTCGTCGGTGCCCACCCAGAGCAATCCCTTCGTGATTGGAGATTCGGCCAGGGCAAAGATCGTGTCGTAATACTCTGTTCCGGAATCATCCAACGTGATATCGCCGCCCGACACATTCTGCTTGCTCTTGTCGTTGCGCGTGAGATCCGGACTGATGGGTTGCCAGTGCACGCCGCCGTCGGTGGTCTTAAACAAACGCTCGCCGGCGTGATAGAGCGTATTGGGATCATGCGGAGAAAGCATGACGGGCGCTGTCCATTGGAACCGGTGCTCCAGGTTGGCCGCACCGTGAGCGTCGGACAGTTCGGGTTGGACCGTAATCGCCTTGACCTGGCCGGTGCGCTTGTCGAAGCGCGTGATATTTCCCTGGTAGTCGGCAGCGTAAACGATATTTGGATCGGGAGGATAAGGCGCGATGTAGCCGGCCTCGCCGCCACCAACGTCGTACCAGTCGGTGCGGCTAATTGAGCCATCATCGCTGCGGCTGGCGATGGCCACTGTCCCGCTATCCTGTTGTGGTCCATAGACGCGGTACGGCGTGGCCGTATCGGTGATCACGTGGTAGAACTGCGCTGTGGGCTGATTGTCCTCAGGCGTCCAGTTCTTGCCGCCATCCAGCGTCACGGTGACTCCGCCGTCATTCGAGGCAATCATGCGGTGCGTGTCCATCGGATCGATCCACAGGCCGTGGTTGTCCCCGTGCGGAACCTTGACCTTGTTGAACAGATGGCCGCCGTCGGTCGACTTGTACGCGTCCACATCCATGATGTAGAGGACATTCTCGTCCTTCGGGTCGGCGATGACATGCATGTAATACCAGGGCCGCTGCCACAGGCTGTGGCTCGGATTGACCAGCCGCCAGGTTTCGCCGCCGTCGTCGGAACGGTAGAGTCCGCCGTCCGGATTGTGGGCTTCGATGAGGGCGTAGACGCGCTCCGAGTTGGCGGCTACAGCTACGCCGATCTTTCCATAGGGACCCTTCGGCAGCCCATGTTCTTCCAAGTGCTTCCAGGTAGTACCGCCATCGTTGGAGCGGTAGAGTCCGCTTCCCGGCCCGCCACTCGACATTCCCCATGCGGTCCGCCGTGCCTGCCACAATGCGGCAAACAGAATGTTCGGGTTGTGGGGATCGAAGGCGACATCGATGCCGCCGGTGTTCTCGTCCTTCGACAGAACCTTCTCCCAGGTCTTGCCACCGTCCATCGTGCGAAAAATGCCGCGCTCGGAGTTCGGACCAAAGGGATGGCCAAGGGCAGCTACAAAAACAATATCGGGATTCGAAGGATTGACAATGACCTTGCCGATGGCCCGAGAGTCGCGCAGGCCAACGTTCTTCCAAGTCTTTCCGCCATCGAGCGATTTGTACACGCCATCGCCGTGTGAGATGTTCCCGCGAATGCAGGCTTCGCCTGTACCCACGTAGATCACGTTGGGATTCGAGCGCGCCAGGGCGATGCTGCCGATGGACGACGTACCTTCCTTGTCAAAGACCGAAGACCAGGTCATAGCGCCGTCGGTGGACTTCCAGACTCCGCCGCCGGTGCCTCCGAAGTAGTACGTAGTTGGATCACCCGGTACGCCCGCCGCGGTCAGCGACCGGCCGCCGCGAAAGGGGCCGATTAAGCGGTACTTCATTCCCTTGAACGACTTCTCTTCTGACTTGGTGGTTTCTGTCGGGTTGTTCGCCGCACTCTGGTCCGTGGTGGTCGCAGGCGTGGGAGACTTCGCCTCCGTGGGCTTGACCGCTTTGGACTGGCGCTCGGGCTTCGACTGAGCGAATCCCGGTCTGAGTAACAATATTGAAAACACTACAGCAAGACAGATCGAACAAACGGCTCGGAACGATGCGGATCCGTTAGACGTGTGGGGACCGACCATGTTCTGGGTTCTCCGGCGAAGAATTGGACAATTGGCAATGGTACTGCCGCCAAAGGGTTCCTGCAAAGAGCCGCGTTCCGGCCAGACAAGCCGGTGTACGCGTCATTCGTTCAACAGCAGTCTCTGCGCGGCTTCCAGTTCTTTACGCTTGCCCGCGTCGATTTTCGGGTAGCAGAGCTTCAATCCCTCAAGCGTATCGACAATTACCGAAGACAGCACCAGCCGCGTAAACCACTTATTGTCAGCGGGCACCACGTACCAGGGAGCGTCCGGCGTGGCCGTGTTGCGAATCAGGTCCTCATAAGCCTCCTGGTAGTCGTCCCAGCAGTTCCGCTCCCGAATATCGGCTGCAGAGAATTTCCAGTTCTTCTCCGGCTCCTCCAGCCGCGCAAGAAACCGCTTCTTCTGTTCCTTCCGGGAGACGTGCAGAAAGAACTTACGAATGAGTGTCCCGCTGCGGGCGATGTGCTTTTCAAAACTTCGGATGTCCTCAAAGCGTTCTTCCCAAACATGCTTGGTCACGAGCGGATCCGGGATTCTCTCGTTCTTCAGCAACTCCGGATGAACCCGGACGACAAGCACTTCTTCGTAGTAGGAACGGTTAAAAATACCGATGTGCCCGCGCTCCGGCAGACACAAGGTCGTACGCCAAAGGAAATCGTGCTGCAGTTCTTGTGACGACGGCTGCTTGAAGGAATACACCTGGCAGCCCTGCGGATTGACGCCCGACATGACGTGCTTGATAGCTCCGTCCTTTCCGGCTGCGTCCATCGCCTGGAAAATCAGAAGCAAGGACCAGCGATCCTGAGCGTAGAGCCTGTCCTGCAATTCGGCAGTACGTGCGATGCTCTCGAGCAGCGCCTGTTCAGCATGCTCTTTGGAGCGCCAGTGTCCGGTATCGGTAGGATCAAAATCCTTCATCCGAAAATACTTGCCGCTGTCTACCCGGTAAGTTTTGGCCAACTTGCCCGTTTTCATCCCTCACGCTCCGTGATTTGAAGTGCGACGTTATTTCCGGAGTCTACACCGCGCAACCGATTGAGCCCCATGGCGCACCGGCGCACAATTTACAATCATGCGGACTCTTATCATCCTGGTTTGTCCCGAGGGCACCGCTTGTTCGAATCCGAGTTTCTGACGGCCACCGAAGAGAGCCAGGAGGCGTACCGCCAGTTCATCGCGCGGGTAGTTGAGACGATCTGCTCTTCCCTTCCCGCGCAGTCGTATCGGGGCAAGACTGCAACCGAACTGGCAACATTGATCGATTCTGAGATCTTTCCCAAGGCTGGTTCCTCCAGAGAGATCGCCGGCAAGCTGGCAACAATCGTCTCGAACTCCGTCGTCGTCACCCACCCGCAGACGGTGGCGCATTTGCATTGTCCTCCGCTGGTGTCCGCTCTGGCCGCCGAAGTTGTGATCAGCACGCTGAACCAGTCGATGGATTCGTTCGATCAGGCGCCCATCGCAACGCTTCTGGAACAGAAGTTGATCCGCTGGCTGTGCGTCGAAGCTGGGATGCCCGACACCTCGGGCGGGACTTTCACGACCGGTGGAACACAGTCCAACTACATGGGCCTGCTGTTGGCCCGGGATGCGTTCCTTCAGTCGCAGTGGAATTGGTCCGCGCAGAAAGCGGGGCTCCCGCCCGAAACTCGCCGCCTGCGAATTCTGTGCTCAGAGGTCGCGCACTTCACCGTGGAAAAATCGGCTTCGCAGCTTGGCTTGGGAACCGATGCTGTGGTGCGGGTTGCCGTCGATGATCGTTTCCGCATGAAACTCTCAGCGCTCGAGGCTTCTTTGCGGCAGTTGCGCGCAGAGGGGCTGCTTCCACTCGCCGTCGTGGCGACTGCAGGCACCACAGACTTCGGCTCGATCGATCCGCTGCCTGAGATCGCTTCGCTAGCTCACGCAGCCGGGGCCTGGCTGCACGTGGACGCTGCGTACGGCGGCGCATTGCTTTTCTGCCGGCGTCATCGCGACAAACTAGCAGGTATTGAAGCCGCAGACTCTCTCAGCATCGACTTCCACAAGCTCTTCTGGCAGCCCATCCCCTGCAGTACATTCCTGCTTCGTGACCAGCATCATTTCGAGTCGATGAAACTTCATGCCGACTACTTGAACCCTGAATCCCATGAGGTAAGCGGCATCCCTGACCTGGTCACCAGTTCCCTGCTCACCAGCCGCCGCTTCGATGCCTTGAAGTTGTGGATCTCCTTTCAAGCTCTAGGGCGGGACAAGCTCAGCGCGATGATCGAACGAACGATTGACTTGGCGGCCTGCGCGGCGAACGCAGTTAGAAATACCCCGCGACTACATCTGCTTCATGAACCTGAATTGAGCACGGTCGTGTTCCGCTACCTTCCTTCCCGCGCAGACCTTGATGCGGACAATCTGAATGCCGAGCTTCGGCAACTCCTGTTTGATGGCGGGATCGCCGTCGTCGGTCATACCCGGGTCCATGGAAGGCAATGCCTGAAGTTTACCTGTATGAATCCAACGGTCTCAGAGAGCCAGATGGAGAGCCTTGTTCGCACCGTGGCACAGCAAGGGGAACAACTGGAAAGAGAGTGGCAGAGTTCCTAGATCGGAACCTCACGCCCCCACGGGCTTCTCGCTGACGAATGGCAGTTTCGCCTGCTGCCAGTCGTCGAACCCACCCACAACGTTGATCACATTGAGGAATCCGGCCCGCTGCAGCAAGCTGCACGCGATCATGCTGCGATAACCGCCCTTGCAGTGGACTGCGATCGGCGTCTCCCGGTCGATCTCCGGAGGCGAGACCTTGAAGTTGTCGAGCGGCCACCATGTCGCATTTTCAATGTGCCCGGCTTCCCACTCGGGCTCACGGCGGACATCGAGCACTTGCAGATGTCCCGCCTCCATCTGCGTATTCAGCTCAGACACGCCGGCCTGACGAATTGTGGCGAGTTGGAGTCCCGCTTCTTTCCACCCCGCCACCCCTCCGCGAAGATGTCCGTCCAGTTCCTCGATGCCGACCCGTGCCAGCCTGATACGCGCCTCCGATAATTGCTGCTCCGATCCGGCAATGAGAACTGGATGTGCAGTCAGCCCTAGGATCGTCCCAGCCCAGGTTGCAAATTGACCCGAAAGCGCAATGTTGACCGATCCGGGCACGTGCCCGGCAGCAAAATCCTCTCCAGGCCGTATGTCGAGCGCGATCTCGCCGTTCTCCAGCATCGTCTTCAATTCGCCCGGCGCAATGGCGCGCAGGAGCGGGAGATCCGAGAGTGCCGCAGCTCCCGTGCGGTTAATCTCAGCATCCTGCAGGAAATACTCAGGGCGCTCCGGCAGATGGCTGGTCAGTTCCGCCACGAATTCTTCCTTGCTTTTGAACTGCAGAGCGTAGTTGGTCAGCCGCTCCGTGCCGATAGTCGAAGAACGCTCGGCCCGCATATTCCGTCCGCACAGTGAGCCAGCTCCGTGAGCCGGATACACCAAGACATCGTCAGCCAGCTTGAGCACCTTGTCATGCAGACTGTCGTAGAGCATGCCCGCAAGCTGCGAAGGAGTGAACGTCTTGGACAGGTCAGGACGGCCCACATCTCCCAGAAAGAGCGTGTCCCCGGTCAATACTGCCCAGGGACTTGAGGACTTCTCGAGGTCCGTGATTACCAGGCAGATGCTCTCCGGCGTATGGCCAGGAGTTTCCAGCACCCGCAGCGACAGCTTGCCTACCTTCAATTCAAACCCGTCGCGCACAGGAACGTGAGGAAACGTGGCCCCAGCCTCGGCGCCGATGTAGATTCTAGCCCCCGTGCGCGCCGCCAATTCCCGGTGCCCGGAGACGAAGTCGGCGTGAAGATGCGTTTCGAAGACATGGCGGATGGTGGCCCCGTGTTCCTCAGCCGCCTTGATGTACATCTCAACATCACGCTGCGGATCCACCACCACCGCCTCGCTTTCCGAGGCCATCATGTACGACGCATGCGCCAAACAGCCCAGGTAAAACTGTTCGAAGTACATGACCGTTCCTCGCCAGCACGGAATGCTAGACCAAGTCTTCAGCTTTTGTCATGCCTAAGCACGGCTACATGAAACGGGTGACACGCAGGGTGGGTCAAGTTCAGGCGGGTAGCGGCGCAATAAATTCCAGGCCAAAACAGAAACCAGTTTTCGAGCGAACAATCGCCGTCATCCGGGAATGGGTAGGCATGTCAAACTCGACTTCCAGCAAGTCTCCCGGATTCAGCAGGATTCCAGCGTAGAGAACCATCCCGCCCTCGCTGATCTCAGTTCCGCGCCCTTCCACAACGGTAGTGGAGAACCCTTTCGCGGTCACGACCCGAACCGGTATGTCGACGGGCAGCCGGGGCCAGCGGCGCGTGTTGGGAGGGACTGACATTTCTCCGATCATTAACTTTCTCTCGTGCTTCCATCAAATTACGAAGGTGCAATATTCCACCGATACCCTACTAAGCGCCTCAAACGCTTGCAGCGCTGGGAGTTGCGGGACCAACCTTTGAACCCCCTACCCCGTTTCCAACAAGCAGCGTCCCCTTTGGTTTGTTAATGTGGATGGGCCAACCTCCTAACCCGATCCCCCAATTCATGAGATACGGATTCATCATCGACAACCGCAAGTGCATCGGCTGTCATGCCTGTACCGTGGCGTGCAAGACCGAAAACCACGTGCCGTTAACCGTCAACCGCACCTGGGTCAAGTACGTGGAGAAGGGGGAATTTCCTAACACGCGGCGCGTTTTCCAGGTGACGCGCTGTAACCACTGCGAGAATCCTCCCTGCGTCACCATCTGTCCGGTCACCGCGATGTACCAGCGCGAGGACGGCATCGTCGACTTCAGTTCTGAACGATGTATCGGCTGCAGTGCCTGCATGCAAGCCTGCCCGTATGACTCGATCTACATCGATCCCAGCCAAGGCACCGCCGCCAAATGCCATTTCTGCGCCCATCGCACCGAAGTTGGATTAGAGCCTTCCTGCGTTGTGGTCTGCCCCGAACACGCCATCATCGCCGGAGATCTGGACGAATGCGATGGAGAGATTGCTCAGCTGTTGGCTCGCGAAACGGCACGAGTACGCAAGCCCGAACAGGGCACCAGACCGAAGCTCTACTACATCGACGCCGACGAGAGCGCAATCGTTCCCACCGCTGCGCGTCATGAATCCATGTACATGTGGTCACAGCGGAACGAGACCCTACACGGCGGCGGCGCGATGTATCCCATCGACAGTCCGTTGCTGCAAAAGAGTGCCTTGGCAGCGTATGACGTTTCTCATGCCCGTCCCTGGGGCTGGCAAGTGCCTGCATACTGCTGGACAAAGTCGATTGGCTCGGGCGTGCTGGCCATTCCGGCAATTGCCATGGCCCTTGGCAAAATGTCCGGAGACCGGATTCGTGACATCGCGCTGGCCACGATTGCCCTGCTCTTCACCGCGCTCACCACACTGCTGCTGGTCTGGGACCTGGACCACAAGGAACGATTCCTGCGCGTCGTGTTCAAGCCGCAAAGCAAGTCGTGGCTGGCGCGTGGCGCTTTCATTCTGATTGCCTACAGCGCGTTGTGCGGAGTTTTCTGGCTGGGCGCGGTCACGGGCTATTCCACGATCGCCGCGGTCTTGCTCTGGCCAACGGTGATCGTGGGCTTTCTCGCCGCAATGTACACCGCATTTCTCTTCGGACAGTGCGAAGGACGCGACCTCTGGCAAACGCCGCTTCTACCGGTCCATCTCATCGTGCAGGCATTGCTGTGTGGAGCCGCAGTGCTGTCACTCCTTCCCGGCAGGCTCGGCGGAGGCAGTCTGGCACTAACGGCAACGTCGGCCCTGGTGCTCCTCGTCGCTCAGAGCCTGCATCTGCTGATGGTGCTCGGTGAAGTGATAATCCCGCACACGACCGACAACGCACGCTACGCCGCTCGCTTGATCACGCATGGGCCCTTCCGCAGCGCCTTTTGGGTAGGCGCGGTTGGCTTCGGCGGGATCCTCCCAGCAGCGCTCTTGCTAGTAAGCATGTCGAACCGCCTCGTCGTGGGGCTCGCCGGCGCCCTCGCTCTGGCAGGTCTTCTGATCTTCGAATGGTGTTTTGTGATGGCCGGGCAGAGCGTGCCCAACAGCTAGGAACGAGTATGGAGATTCCGCAATGACCGATTTCAAGCGCGACGGCAGCCACCTCGCATTTTGTCCGCCGGTCGAAAAGTGGGACGACTGGGTCGAATACGATCCCCAGGCTTGGCCTCGCCGCGTCGAGAAGCACTACCAACTCGTTCCCACGATCTGCTTTAACTGCGAATCCGCCTGCGGGCTTCTGGCCTACGTCGACAAGGAGACGGGTCAAGTCGCAAAGTTCGAGGGCAATCCCAAACATCCGGCAAGCCGTGGACGCCTTTGTGCCAAGGGCCCTGCCACCATCAATCAGATACATGATCCCGACCGTTTGCTTTATCCCATGAAACGTACCGGCCCTCGCGGCGGCGGCAAGTGGGCGCGCGTTTCCTGGGACGAAGTACTTGAAACCTTTGGCAGCCGGATTCGCAAAGCAATTCAGGAAGGCCGTGGCGAAGAAGTCATGTACCACGTCGGCCGGCCCGGCCACGATTTCATCATGGAGCGCACGCTGCAAGCGTGGGGCATCGACGGGCACAACTCCCATACCAACGTGTGCTCATCCTCTGCCCGCCTCGGATATCTGCTCTGGCACTATGCGGATCGGCCATCGCCCGATCACGCCAATGCGCGGTTCATCTTGCTGCTTTCTGCGCACCTTGAGTCGGGGCACTACTTCAATCCGCATGCACAGCGCATCATCGACGGAAAAATGGCGGGCGCCAAACTCGCCGTCATGGACCCTCGCCTCTCCAACACCGCCAGCATGGCCGATTACTGGCTGCCGACCTATCCCGGCACGGAAGCAGCGGTACTTCTCGCCATGGCCAAAGTGATTCTCGATGAAGACCGCTTCAATGCCGCTTTCGTGAAGACTTGGACAAACTGGGAAGAGTTGGAAGTCGACGGATTCCGCGCCAAGGGTCAGCCCTTCGAAGCCGTTATTGAAGTCTTGAAGAAACACTACGCCCGTTTCACTCCCGAGTTCGCCGAGAAAGAAAGCGGTGTGAAAGCCGAAACCGTGGTCAAGCTCGCGCGTGAGATCGCCAATGCCGGCAGTCGCTTTGCCTCGCATCTATGGCGCGGCGCCGCCTCCGGCAACCTTGGCGGCTGGCAACCGGCGCGCGCCTTGTTACTGTTGCACGTTCTCACAGGTTCGGTCGGAACCGAAGGCGGACACAACCTGAATGCGTGGAACAAGTTTGTCCCCCGCCCGTTCAAGGTGCCTCCACCGCAGAAGCGCTGGAACGAACTGCTCTATCCACAGGAGTGGCCGCTCTGCACGCATGAAATGTCATTCCTGCTACCACACTTCCTGAAAGAAGGCCGCGGCCGGCTGGAGGCTTATTTCACACGCGTCTTCAACCCAGTGTGGACCTATCCCGATGGATTCTCGTGGATCGAGATGCTGCGCGACGAGGAGAAAATCGGGCTGCACGCCGCGCTCACTCCCACCTGGAACGAAACCGCATGGTTCGCCGACTACGTCCTGCCCATGGGCTTCAGCTCCGAGCGGCATGACTTGATGAGTCAAGAGACGCACGCCGGCAAGTGGATCGGATTCCGCCAGCCCGTTCTTCGCACTCTGCGCGAAAGAGCGGGGGAGAAGTTCGATTACACCTACCAGGCCAATCCCGGCGAGGTCTGGGAGGAAGACGAGTTCTGGATCAACCTGTCGTGGGCCATCGATCCCGATGGCTCGATGGGTATCCGGCAATGGTTCGAATCACCTTACCGGCCCGGGCAAAAGCTCACCGTCGATGAGTACTACGGCTGGATTTTCGAGAACTCAGTGCCTGGTCTGCCAGAAACCGCAAAGAAGGAAGGCCTGACGCCACTGCAATACATGCGCAAGTACGGCGCGTTCGAAGTCTCGACCGACGTGTACAGACTCAACGAGAAGGCGCTATCGCCCGAGAATTTGGCCGGGTCGAAAGTCGAACCGAACGGTGTCATCACTAAAGAAAGCAAGCCCATAGGGGTGATGGTTGAAGGCAAGGCTGTCGTTGGCTACGGAACTCCTTCGCGCAAACTGGAGTTGTTTTCGAAAACCATGGCCGACTGGAAGTGGCCCGAGTTCAGTCTCCCCGAGTACTACCGCAGCCACATTCACCGCTCGGCGCAGTCCGCGTCCGTAGGAAGTCCGCACGAAGACTTCGACCCGCAATACATGCCGGTTGTCGAATGGCCGAAGGACGCGCACGGAGACGTGTACACGCTATTGCCCATCTTCCGTCTGCCCAACCTGATTCACACTCGTTCCGGCAATGCCAAGTTCTTGTACGAAATCTCCCACAAGAATCCGCTGTGGGTGAATCCGGTTGATGCGAAGAGGCTTGGGGATATTCATACCGGGGACCTAATCAAGGTGCACACCGAAATCGGCTACTTCGTGCTGCACGCCTGGGTAACCGAAGGGTTGGCGCCAAATGTCGTTGCCTGCTCGCACCACCTGGGACGCTGGCGCATCAACGAAGACGAGCAGGTTGAGCGCATGTCCAGCGCATGGGTTGACCTGAAGGAAGTCGGCAAGGGCCAATGGAAGATGCGGCAGGTTGCAGGCGTGAAACCCTACGACAGCGCCGACCCCGACACGAAACGAATCTGGTGGAGCGACGCCGGCGTCCATCAGGACATCACATTCCCCGTGCATCCCGACCCTATCAGCGGCATGCACTGCTGGCACCAGATGGTGCGGGTGCAACGAGCAAGTTCTGAAGATCGCTACGGCGATATCTTCGTCGACACGAATCTGTCTCACGCCGTCTATCAAAGATGGAAGGCTCTAGCCCGCCCCGGACCGGGGCCTGGCGGACTGCGACGTCCTCTATGGATCCCCCGCGTGGTGCGGCCCGTTGATGCGGCCTACTACGTCAAGCAGACGTGAGACCAGCCGATCACAAAGCGGTGTCGCTCGAGGACTGCTACAATTCACGCCCATGTTTCGCAGGTGTGGTACCCCGTTTCGAGTGATCGCGCCAGCGGCCCTCGCAGTGCTGACTCTTGGGTTGGCCGCATCCGCACAGGACGTTTCCCTTAAGTCCCTCGTTACACCTTCCACGATCATTTCGAAAGACGGCCACGTCGTCACCTTTGCCATCCACGGTTTCATCGAATTCAAATCACTGGCTGAACTGTTTCCTTATATCAAGTCGCAGGCTGAACGCTGGAAACCGGAGCAGATCGGCGATGCACAGCGAAGCCAACTCCAGCGTCAGTTGCTGCGCCGCGGAATCGAGAGCCGGATCATTTCAATGACCGACGAGCGCCCGCTCGAGTTGCTCGTCACCCACACCACCCAAGAGCTGCAGGAGGCTCTTACGCGTGTAAAAGAGCCCGTGCCATCGGGCTATGCCGAGGGATTCCTGGCCGTTCAGGAGAAATGGAAGCATTCCCTCAACTGCTGGAGTGCTTCCCCATCGATTCAGGGAAGAGTTCTCTCCAATTGGTACCCGATTCAAGAAGGCATCCAACTCTACGGCGCCACTTACGACTCCACCGAGCACTTCTGGCAAGCGGTAAAATATCAGCCTGACGTAGCGATCGCCGATGTGGTGGACTTGCTGCACGCTCTCGAGGCTAGGACTTGGGCCTCCTGGCTCGAGCGTCTTGACCGCGATCCCTCCGTCTATTTACCCAACGCCTACGCGGTGGAATTCCTGCGCTACAACCTGGCCCCGGATCGCCTCCGATGGTTTCGCGAAGAACTGGATCGGAACGGTGTCCGGCCCGCCGATCGCGCCCGTCAACTGCAACAGCGCGGAAACACGCCCTTCCGCTTCAGCGCGTATCAAGAAAAGGTCCTGTGGGGCGATTTGGCCGACTTGTTCCACCTGGTCTACACGTTCTCTCCGCCCGAAGATCCAATCCGAACAATGTTGGCCGAACATCATTTTGACGCCATCTATCTGGGCGACCGCAGGATGGGCTTCATCAGCGAGGAGTTCCGTTCCTTGATGCTGGAAATCTGGAAGGTGAAATACCTGCAGATGCCCCGGTTTCGGGAGGTCATCCGGTCGATTCCGATGGAGATTCGGCTGGAACACTTCCTAAATGACGGCGACTCGCCCGACATCCCGATTCCGGTTTACGTCGGTTACTTGAACCAGATTCGCGAACTCGCGCGGGCGCCGCGGGCGACTGGTGAACGTCCCTAGCCGTTGGCCTTCGCGACCACCAGAATCGCCAGACAGTAGAAAACGAACATCAGGCCCAGATAGAGCCTGGCTTTACTGCCTGCCCCCGCAAATTCCTTCCACGCCAGCACTCCCCACAGCGCCGCCACCATGGGAGCCGACTGGCCAATCGCATAGGAAATCGCCACCCCCGTAAAATTTGCGGCGACCAGGTTGAACACCATGCCCGTCCCCCAAATCACGCCGCCAAGCAATCCCAGCATGTGTCCCGAAGCTGGACCTTGAAAGAAGCCACTGAAGCTCACCGGCTCTCCCACCAGGGGTTTCTTCATGAAGTAAACATTCCAGATGAAGCAGGAGAGCAGCGCTCCCAACGTCAGAAACACGGCAATGCTGTAGGGCCCCAGCGTGTTGCCCTTCGTCATGGCGTGCGCGACGAAAGGCGCCCAAAGCCCCATCAGTACTCCGGAAACCACGCACGTGACTATGCTCTTCCTTGAGACGGTGCGGCCGGCACTGGCCAGGCTGCCGTATGCTTTGCCGTCCAGGATGACCGCAATCAGCGCACAAACAACTCCTGCGGCGAGTAATCCTCCATTCCCTTTCGGCTGCAGGATGTAGCTTGAAACCACGCCCACCACCAACGCGATGCCAATGGACACCGGAAAGGCAATCGCCAGGCCCGCCATGTCAATCGCCGCCACCAGCAAGAGATTGGCAAGATTGAAGATGGCTCCACCCACCATCGTGGAAACAATGTTCGCCTGGTCCGCGGAACGAACATTGTTCAGGAAGCTGTTTGCATCATTCCTCGTACTTCCCATGGTGAGAGCCAGAACCAGGGAGATCAGGAAGATTCCCACCGCATAGTCCCAATAGAACAACTCGAACCGATAGTTCTTGACGCCTTTGAAGGTGTTGGCCCACGAACCCCAGCAGATGGCGCTCGTGATCATCATCAACAGCGCAATTTCCAGACTATGGGGTGTGAACATCGTTTCTCCTTAACGACCCGCGCACGCTCTGGCTACGGAGCCTGCCGCTCATCCAGCGAATCTCGTTCGAATCTACTTACCGCGAATTCTCGAGACAAAAAGCTGCAACAGCCGATCCGCATCGACATCGACACAAACCTTCGCGTTGGGTATGACTTTGTCGACGCCCTCAATCACATAGCGATCTCCGCGGAGGACGTTGCGCTCGACGCCTCCATGCCGGTTGCCAACCGTTTCTCCGCGCGTAAACTCTCCTCGCGTTTCGACGTCCACATGCATTTCCTGCACTCTCACCAATGTGGCATCAACCGCGACTGCCACTGCGGACGGATCGTACATCGGCGATCCCGGAGAGCCGAACGATGCCGAAAGGTTCACCATGAAGCCGGCAACCGAAACGATGAAGTCATTCAGCGGCCCGTGAGTCTTCTTCAGCTCATCAAGGTACTTGCCCGTGAATAGAGCTTTATCCCCGACTTCAAGGCCGACCATCGTCAGTGGCCATCCAGCCTGGAAGACAATTTGCGCCGCCTCGGGATCGTTGTAGATGTTGGCTTCCGCTGCCGCGTTTACGTTACCACCGGTGATGGAACCTCCCATCAGGATCACTTCCTTCACCAGCGGAACGATAGACGGATCCTTCTCCACCGCGAGCGCGATGTTGGTCAGCGGCCCCACCGGAACCAGCGTGATCTCGTGCGGAGAAGCATGCACCAGTTGAATAATGAGGTCGGGCCCGAAGCGCGCATCCACTTTGCACTTGCTCGCAGGCAGTTCCACATTGCCCAAGCCGTTCTTGCCATGCCAGAACTCCGCGGTCACCAGCTTCTGGAACAGTGGATGACGCGCCCCCGCCGCTACCGGAATATCGCAGCGGTTGGCCAGCGATACCATGCGCAACGCGTTCTCCAGGCCCATCTCCGCCGTTACGTTGCCCGGTACAACGGTGATGGCTCGCACATCCAACTCGGGCGAGTTGAGCGCCAGCATCAGAGCAAGCGCGTCGTCAGTCCCAGGATCTGTATCGAAAATGACTTTCTTGCTCGCCGAGGCCGGCACGGCGAGCACAACTGCTAGAAAGATCGCGAGCAGCCCGAAACGAATACCGGCCGCGCGGCTGCAGCACAGAACTCCAGCGGGGTGAGGACGTTTCATTGTCGGCGGAAGGATTCGGCGATGAGCCTAGCCGCGGGCTTCGGGAGTGTCAAGGTGAAAGTGAGGTTTGCTGCCTTTCTGGGCGCCCTTCTGCTACGAAGAATTTCCCACGGGGAATTTGACTTGAGTCCCAGTGCCCGCGTGAGTATGGCGTCATCCTGAGCGCAGCCGTTTTTCAGGCGGAGCGAAGGATATTGCGCGTATCGCGACGGCTCAAGGACGAGTGCACCATCTCCGGGTTCTCACGCGATCCCTTTTCCAATATTCTGCCGTACAATCATTCGGCGTAGTCCCGAGTTCCCAGGCTGGCGGCGAATCGTGCTTCCGGCGGAGAACATCCAATTGTCAATGGAAAACGGCAGGCGATACGGTCTCGTGAACGGCCTGGTAGGCGCCTCAGCAGGTGATCTGCAGCGAGACTCTCAAACACCGCAAGCCGTGCTGGGCGGGCGTCCGCTCCTGTCAAATCGCGGCATCCCTCTGAACCTGGACTGGGTGAGGCAGGCTCGCGTCAACACCAGTGCCGTGGAGCGACGCGCACAGACTCATGTTGCCCGCCGTACCGTGAAAAAAGAGTGGCAGGCCGCGTGGCTTCTGCGCGCCATCACCTGTATGGATCTCACCACTCTTTCTGGAGACGACACCGACGAGCGCGTCCGCCGCCTCTGCGCCAAAGCCAAACAACCCATCCAGCACGACGTTGTCCAGCAACTCGGAATCGACGATCTGAAGATTCAAGTCGCCGCCGTCTGCGTCTACCACCGATTTGTGGAAACCGCGCGGCGGGCAGTCGAAGGCAGCAGTGTGAAAGTCGCCGCCGTTTCCACCGGCTTTCCGGCCGGGCTCTCCCCATTGTCTGAGCGTGTCGCCGAAATCCGTCGCTCCGTCGAAGCCGGCGCCGACGAGATTGATGTGGTCATCACTCGTGCCCACGTTTTCGGCGGCCGGTGGCAGGAACTCTACGACGAGATCGCCGCCTTCAAGCAGGCCGGCGCTCCTGCTCACATGAAAGTCATCCTCGGCTCCGGAGATCTACTTACTCTCCGCAACGTTGCCCGTGCCAGCCTGGTTGCGATGATGGCTGGCGCCGACTTCATCAAGACCTCGACCGGCAAAGAGGCGACCAACGCAACCTTGCCTGTAGGTTTCGTGATGACGCGCGCAATCCGCGAGTACGCTCAGGAAACCGGAATGGCGGTCGGGTTCAAACCCGCGGGCGGCATTCGTACCGCCAAGCAGTCGCTGGACTGGCTTGCATTGATGAAAGAAGAACTTGGCGATTCCTGGATGAAGGCAGATCTGTTCCGTTTCGGTGCGAGTGGCTTGTTGAATGACATTGAGCGGCAACTGGAGCATCACGCTACGGGACGCTACTCCGCGAGCTACCGTCATCCGATTGCATAGTTGCTGGTGACAGAGGAACTACTCGAATGAGCATCGCCGAAAAGTTCGTCGCCATGGAGTACGGCCCAGCGCCGGAAGATCCCAAAGAGGCGCTGGCCTGGCTCGACTATCACAAGCAACGCTTCGGTCACTTCATCAATGGCGCTTGGAACGAGCCGTCAGGAGGCGAGTATTTCGACACGACGGACCCTTCCACCGGCGAGAAGCTGGCCATTGTGGCGCAAGGGACAGCAGCCGACATCGACACCGCGGTCAAGGCTGCACGGGCAGCGCTCCCCAAGTGGCAAGCTCTTACGCCACACGCGCGGGCTCGGTACCTGTACTCGCTGGCCCGCCATGTGCAAAAACACTCACGCCGTCTGGCTGTCCTCGAAACCATGGACAACGGAAAGCCGATTCGCGAGAGCCGCGACATCGACATCCCACTCGTCACCAGACATTTTTACCATCACGCCGGATGGGCCCAGCTTTTACCCCAGGAGTTTCCCGGCTACACAGCGTGCGGCGTCGTAGGACAGATCATCCCGTGGAACTTCCCTCTGCTCATGCTCGCGTGGAAGATTGCGCCCGCTCTGGCGACGGGCAACACCGTGGTCCTGAAGCCCGCCGAATTCACGCCGCTGACCGCGCTCGCATTTGCCGAAATCTGCCATGAAGTCGGATTGCCTGCCGGCGTTGTGAACATCGTCACCGGTGATGGGTCCACCGGCGAAGCCCTGGTCAAGCATCCGGATGTCGACAAGATCGCCTTCACTGGCTCCACCGAAGTCGGCCGTGCCATCCGCAGCGCAACCGCGAAAAGTCACAAGCGGCTTTCCCTCGAACTGGGTGGCAAGTCTCCCTTCATCATCTTTGAGGACGCGGACCTCGATAGCGGCGTTGAAGGCCTGGTGGACGGAATCTGGTTCAACCAGGGACAAGTCTGCTGTGCGGGCTCGCGTTTGCTCATGCAGGAGAGCATCGCCGAGTTGCTGATCGCGAAGATCCGCGATCGCATGAGTACCCTTCGGGCGGGACCGCCGCTCGATAAGGCCATCGATATCGGTGCGATTGTCGCCCGCGTGCAACTGGATCGCATTCAGCGCCTGGTCGACCAGGGTATGGCGGAGGGCGCGACCTGCTGGCAGCCTCCCATACAAATGCCATCTCGCGGGTTCTATTTCCCGCCAACCCTGCTCAGCAACGTTCATCCCACATCAATCGTCGCTCAGCAGGAAATCTTCGGACCCGTGCTGGCGGCCATGACCTTCCGCACTCCCGCAGAAGCGGTCGAACTTGCCAACAACACCAAGTATGGTCTCGCCGCCTGCGTCTGGAGCGAGAATGTCAATGTCGCGCTGGATGTGTCCTCGCAACTCAAAGCCGGCGTGGTATGGGTGAATTGCACCAATCTTTTCGACGCCTCCTGCGGCTTCGGAGGCTATCGCGAAAGCGGATACGGCCGCGAAGGTGGCAAGGAAGGCTTGCTGGAGTATCTGGAACCCGTGTGGTTCAAGAACGCCCCTTCTCTTCCCGCCGCGAAACCGCTTCCTCCGGAAAGTCCAGCCGGCGAAATTGAGCCCGCTGCCTCCGAGATCGATCGCACCGTCAAGCTCTACATCGGCGGCAAGCAAGTAAGACCGGACTCAGGTTACAGCGTCGAAGTCCGCGGCCGCGATGGCCGCTTAGTCGGTGAAGCGCCGCTCGGCAACCGCAAAGACATCCGCAACGCCGTCGAAGCCGCTCGTAAGGCCACAGGCTGGGCCAAGAGCACCGCCCACAGCCGTGCTCAGATCCTCTACTACATGGCGGAAAATCTCTCCCAGCGCCGCGGGGAAATTGCCCGCCGCCTCGCCGCTGCAGTGGGAGAGGAGCGCGCCGTAGCCGAAGTGAACACCGGTATCGAGCGCGTCTTCTCCTATGCTGCGTGGGCTGACAAATTCGATGGCGCCGTGCACAATCCGCCGTTCCGTAACATCGCCATCGCGATGAACGAACCCATCGGAACCGTGGGCATCATCTGCCCCAATGAAGCGCCCTTGCTTGGCTTCCTCTCGCTCGTCATGCCGGCGCTGGCGATGGGCAACACCGTGATAGCTGTGCCTTCGGAAACCTACCCCCTCATTGCGGGCGACCTGTACCAACTCTTTGACACCAGCGATCTGCCCGGCGGGGCCATCAATATTGTCACTGGATACACCTCGCAACTCTTCAAAGTTCTTGCCGAGCACGAGGACGTAGATGCCCTCTGGTGCTTCAGCGACGAGGCCAGTGCTGCAGCCGCAAAATCGTTCTCAACCGGAAACTTGAAGCAGGTTTTCACCAATGAAGGCCGTGCCATCGATTGGTTCAACGTGCAACAGGGCGAAGGCCGCTGGTTCCTGCAGCATGCCACGCAGGTGAAAAATATCTGGGTCCCCTACGGCGAGTAAAGCTGTTGCCTGATTCAGCAACCAACGATGAGGCCTACCCGCACACCCCGCATCAAGATTTGCTGCATCGGCAGCGTCGATGAAGCCCTGCTGGCCATCGAGTGCGGCGCCTCGGCAGTCGGGCTGGTCTCGGAAATGCCCAGCGGCCCCGGCGTAATCTCCGAAGAGCGCATTGCGGAAATTGCTTCCCGCATCCCTCCGCCTATCGGTTCTTTTCTTCTCACCAGCAAGCAAGACGTAGCAAACATCATCGCGCAACATCGCCGCTGCCGGACGAACTGCATTCAGCTCTGCGACCGCCTCACCAAAGGCTCACATCGAGATCTCAAAGCGGCTCTACCTGGAATCTCAATCGTCCAGGTCATCCACGTCACCGTCTCCGAGTCTATTGCAGAGGCAGTCGCCGTCGCGTCTTCGGTGGACGCGCTCCTGCTCGATTCCGGTAATCAATCGCTGTTGGTAAAGGAACTCGGTGGCACGGGAAGAACTCACAACTGGGCGCTCAGTCGGCAAATTCGGGAGCACGTCGACGTTCCTGTATTTCTTGCCGGCGGTCTCTCGTCCAGCAACGTGAGGCAGGCGATTGAAGACGTGGGCTCCTTCGGCCTGGATCTCTGCTCCGGCGTCCGAACCAATGGGGAGCTGGATCGGGTGAAACTGACCAGCTTTTTCGACACGGTTCGCGCTGCCGCGCACCAGCAAGTCCCGCTCGACGCCTTTTCTCCTCGCCAGAGTCCATTGACAACCAGCGAAAGCCCTGACTAGACTCGGCCTTCTTCGATTTTCGATTCAAACTGCGGCAGCTGGATTCGATCGATCCCTTATGGCCAAACACCCTCGCATCGCCGTAATCGGAAGCGCAAACATTGACCTGACCACATTCAGCGATCGCTTTCCCAAGGCAGGGGAAACCATCTTCGGCCAGAAGTTCGATCTGGGCTTCGGCGGCAAAGGAGCCAACCAGGCTGTCGCGGCTCGGCTCTGCGGCGCCGACGTTTTCATGGTGGCCCGAGTCGGCAGTGATCTTTTTGGTCCCGCAACCATTCAGAACTTCCAGAAACTCGGCATCGACGCCACCCACGTGAAGCAGATCCAGGGCGTTTCCAGCGGTGTCGCGCCGATTTTCGTTGAGCCTGACGGCCAGAATCGCATCCTCGTCGTGAAGGGTGCGAACGATCTGCTCAAGCCCGCCGACGTCGACGCCGCAGCCGACCTGCTCAGGACCGTCGACTGCATCGTCCTGCAATTCGAAATTCCGCTCGAGACTGTGTACTACGCCGTCAGTTTTGCCCGCCGGCACGGCATTCGTTGCATCGTGAATCCTGCTCCTGCCCATCCGATCGAGATAAGCGCCCTCGCTGGGCTCGACTACTTCATTCCGAACGAGAGTGAAGCCGAGACCATCACCGGCATGGCGGTTCGCAATCCTGATGATGCGAGGAAGTGTGCGGAGAAGCTTCTTTCGGGCGGAGTGGCTGGAGTCATTCTCACTCTAGGATCAAATGGTTCTCTGCTGGCGAGTCGGAAAAGCGTCGAGCATGTTCCTGCCTTCCCGGTGAAAAGCATCGACAGCACCGGAGCCGGCGACGCCTTTATCGGCAGCTTCGCCGTATTTCTCGCCGAGGGCCTGCCTGAGCGCGAAGCCGTCCGCCGCGCAAACCTTTATGCCGGACTCTCGACCACTGGCGTCGGAACGCAAAAGTCGTTCTACGATCGCTCCCGCTACGACGCGGAATGGGCGATGCGCAACAAATCTTCATGATTCAAAAATACGCTGCGCTTGTCCGTCGCGCTGACCAGCATTCTGGTTGACAACACTGCGGGACTCAGAATATCGTCTTGCGCCAGATCAAGTTCAGACTTTCTGCTGTGGGGAAAGCGCGAGCTCTGTCCGTAAACCAGGGCCGCCGGGGAGCGTTCGGATGCTGACCAAGAAAAGCCTGCTCGTAGTGTTTTTCTGTTCACTCATACTTCCCATCTGCCCGTCACTGTTCGGCCAGGCAACCGGGAGTTTCTCCGGCACGGTCTCCGACAACTCCGGAGCCGTCGTCGCCGGCGCGAAAGTCACCATCACGGCCCAAGCCACAAACATTTCCCGCGGGACGACGACCGACGACACTGGTCACTATCTCGTCCCCCTCCTTGCCGTCGGCGATTACACCATCCGCGTGGAGGCCACGGGCTTCAAAGCCGCCGAGAGCAAGGATCAACGCCTCCAAGTGGATGAACGCCGGGAACTGAATTTCAAGCTTGTACCCGCATCCGTGACCACATCCGTGGACGTAAGCGCGACCGAGGTGGCGGTGCAAACCACGAATGCGACCTTAGGACAAGTCATCACGTCCCAACAGGTCGCCGACTTGCCCTTGAACGGCCGCGACTTCGTGCAACTGGCAACCCTGACGCCAGGGACCACACAAGAGACCAGCCCCGCCAGCTTCTTCAACGGTGGTCCTAGTAGCGAGGTGTCGACACGGGGAACCTATTCGCTTTCAGTTGGTGGTTCGCGAGCACAAAGCACTGACTGGCTGCTCGACGGCAATGACAATAACGAATTGACCGCCGGTGGTATTGCGATCCTGCCATCGATCGATGCCATCCAGGAATTTAAGGTTCTAACGTATACCTACTCTGCAGAATGGGGTACTCGCGCAGGTCCGACGGTGCTCGTGACGACGAAATCGGGAACTAACAACCTGCACGGAAGCCTGTTTGAGTTCTTCCGCAACACGAAGCTGGACGCCACCCAAGACTTCGCTTCAACAAAAGATAAGTTCAACCTGAATCAGTTCGGCGGCTCACTCGGCGGAGCGATCCAGAAGGATAAGACGTTCTTCTTTGTAGATTACCAAGGGACGAGAAAGCGCAGAGGCGTTCCGTTCTCAGGCCTGATACCCACGCCGGCGATGATCGGTGGGGACTTCTCTCAGGATCCCTTTGGCGTATCCCGCCCGAATACCTTTGACGGGGACACCAATCCCGACGGTTTCGGCGATCTCGTGAACCCCTACACGTTTACTCCCTTCCAATGTGACGCAATAACCGGTGATCCCCTCGATGCCGGAGCCGGGGGCGTGCAGCCGGCCGGTGTGGACTGCAACAAGATTCCAACCAACATGTTCGACCCGGCTGGGAAGGGCATGATGAATCTGTATCCCACCAGCAATACCAGCAATCCAGGGCTGGGCGTTAACTTCACGAATGTGCCGACCAGGAAACTTAACGAGGCCGAGTTTGATGTCCGCGTAGACCACAATTTTTCCAGCAAGGACTCGGTATTTGCCAGATTCAGCTACGATCAGGCTGTCTCATTTGTGCCCGGTGGGTCCCCAGGATTTGCGGAACAGGGCGCTTTTGCCAGCACGCAAAACATTACCAATCACGGTCGCAATGCCGTCATCTCGGAAACGCATATCTTTTCTGATCGCAACATCAATCAGTTCACCTTCGGATTCAACCGGATCTTCAACCACATTCTGTCATTCGGGGACCGCACTTGCGAAGCGGCTAACCTCGGCATTGTCAATGCCAATCTAAACAGCTCCTGCCCGAACGCCCCGGCGGGAGTCACCACCCAGTCGACGAAGGACTGCATCAGTTGTGGCGTGACTTCGACCCTCATGGGAGCCTACTGGCCATTAGGCGATCGCGGGTTTGCTCCCTTCCAAGGCGGAACAAACGTGTTCTCCATTTCCGACTCTTTCGACATGATTCGGGGCAAGCATGACATAAAAGTCGGCGGCGGAATCCGCGCGCAGCAGATGAACGTTGAGACCAACGCCTTCCAGGATGGATTCTTTATTGCTCAGTTATTCCCCGGACAATTCACGGGAGATTCAGCCGCTGATCTGCTGCTCGGTCAAGTGGGGGGTGCCCTTCACGATCAGACTTTCCTGGGTGCGACGACCGGGCGCCGATGGAAGCTGTTTCGTCCGTACATTCAGGATGACTGGCGCGTGACCAACGATCTGACGGTCAATATCGGCCTTGCCTGGGCTCTCGTAACACCCATTACAGAAGCTCACAATCGGCAAGCAGACTTCGACTTTGCCACCGGACGATATCTGGTGGCTGGCCCGACTTCTCTTATCAGCGACTGCTCCAATTGCGTTCACACGGATGGAAGAGCGGGCATCCAAATGGACAAAACTGCTCTCGAACCTCGGATCGGACTGGCCTGGAAGCCCATGGGAAGTCAAAAGACAGCAGTTCGGGTGGGATACTCGATTTTCCACGATTCTTCTTGGAACCAAGGAGGGCAGGGGCTGTGGGAAAACCCGCCCTACTTTGCCGAATCCGACAATTTCCCATTCATCACCTGCCCACTCGGGAACGGCACTTCCCCGGATCCGGTTCCTTGCGGTGTTATGCAGAGTTTTACGGGTCCATTCTTATTTACTTCGCCTGTGAACCCGCAAAACTTTACGGGAACAATCCAGTCACAGAATGTCAATTTCAAGCAGGGCAGAGTTCAGCAGTTCAATGCGAATGTTGAACGGCAATTGCCAGGCAACGTCGTGTTAACGGCGGGGTACGTAGGCTCCCGCAGTCATCACATTCTGATGGACGGAGTGAACTTGAACGTGGGGTCGCCCTCGGCGTGTGATCCGACGAGTGCGAACTACGATCCGACCTATACCCTTGGTTGTGCTCCAGGCGGAGGCGCTCTCGTCGCTCCCTACGGCCCCTTCACGACTGTAGCGAATACTAACGACGTCGGCAACGCGAAGTACGACTCTTTTGCTATCAAAGCCGAAACCAAGAGTTCACAGCATGGCCTTTACGCACTCTTGGGGTACACCTACTCCCGCACCTACGACTCCGGCTTCGCCGATGGCCTGGGTACTCTTCCTGGGGCGACATACTGGCCCCTGCCCGGAAACCAGAAGGCGGATTGGGCACTCTCCGCGCTGAACCTCGATCACCAGTTTACAGCGAGTTTTCTCTACGACTTGCCGATTGGCAAGGGCAAGCGGTTCGGCGGCGATTGGAGCGGGGCCGCCAACACAATCTTGGGAAACTGGGAAGTGAATGTGATTGAACGAGCCATTTCCGGCTTCCCGCTCTTCGTCGTCTCGGGCAACGGTTCACAGGTGAACTTTCAGTGGAATGGATCGAGCCTGAACCGGCCGGACGAGGTCGGAGATCCAAACAAGGCAGGTCCGGTGGCGGCGAATCCGACCTGTGACGCACCGGCGCAGATTCACACAGTGGATGCCTGGTTCAATAAATGCGCCTTCGTTGACGCGGGACCCGGCAAGCTTGGAAATGCAAATCGTGCTCCAGTCTCTGGTCCGCGCTATGTGAACACCGACCTTTCACTGATCAAGCACTTTCCGATACGCGAGAACATCAAGCTCGACTTCCGCGCTGAGTTCTTTAACCTCCTCAACCACCCACAGTACTTTCTGCCTGGCGACCCGGGTACCAGCGGCATGCAAAATGCGGACACACCGTCATTCGCGAAGATCACTGGGGTGGTTAAAGATCCGCGGGTGATCCAGTTCGCCCTGAAGCTGAACTTCTAGCGAGGCCTTCGCACGTCTCTTGAGGCAGACTGGACCCTTATCCAGTCTGCTTCCTTGTTCGAGCGGGGACCACAAGATCAACGCACGAGCTCTATTTCTGCGGAACGGCCTGGTCCCGCAGCGTATACACAAACTGCTTGATCTCCCGCCGTTCCCGATCTGCCTTGCCGGCATTCTCTTTCGCGATCTGTTCATAGAGGCTGACTTCCGACCGAGCCTTCCCCGCCTTACCCATTTGCCGGTACGCCTGCGCCAGCCGGTAGTGTGCCTCTTCGAGCCGGGGGTCCGTCTCGATGGCTTTCTGATAGGCCCAAACGGCCGGTAGGAAACTCTTTCGCTCCGCGTAGATGACGCCCAACTGCAAATATGCCGCGCTGAATTTGGAATCAAGACGCACTGCCCTCCGCAGCAGAGTCTCCGCTTGCGCGGCCTCCGCGTCCTGCGGGCTCTTGCGCCGCCTCCACAGATTGAGGGCGTAATAGTAGTTGGCCTCAGGATTCTCGGGTTGAAGACGGGCAAATCGCCCCAGCCTCTCGTGGACCGCCTCAGCCTGCGGGCCATCGACATTCTGGATCTTGCCGATCAATCGATATGGCACAGGATCATCGGGACTCAAGTCTGAAGCCGCACATAGGTGCTGGGCCGCCTGTTCGTAAAAACCCCGCGCATATTCCGCGGAGCCTAACCCGACCAGCATTCGAACCGATTGCGGAAAAGCGCGGTTCCCCTTCGTGAAGACCTCGATGGCCGGCTCCGGGGCGCGGTGAATCAGCAACTCTGCTCCCCAGTCAAAGATATTGGCTTCACTCGGATTCAATTCCGCGGCGCGCTCGTATTCCCCGACCGCCTGGAGGGGATTCCCAGCCTTCTCCTCCACCTCGCCCAGCAAGTGGTGAAGTCCGGCCGTCTCCTGCCGGGTAAGCAGCGTGTGGGCACTCGCGCGTGCGTCTTCGTATTCGCCTGCAGCAGCGTAAGCAACCGCCACTTCATAGGCGCTCTCATAACTTTCAGGATTCAGTTCCAACGCCCGGCCGAGATACGGCAGCGCCTCCCGGGCCCTCCCACCATCGACCAGTAATCTTCCGAGGCGATAATTTGCCTCGAAACTTCCCGGGTCGCGCTCAGCGGCCTCCCGCAGAGACTTCTCAGTCTGAGAACCCGCCAGCTCCACGTGAGAAGCATCGGGTGCTTCCCTGCCCAGCGAAGCGGTTGCTTTCGCCAACGATTCCTTAGTTCGCACAATCGTGTCCGAGCCGTGTCCGCCGAGATTCGAAGGGTCGGTCACCCCCGCCACCGTGAAGCTGGGCTGGTCAAAGAACTCCGGCCGACTCGCAGGCGCCTTCTGTATTCCCGAGGAATCGACGATTCTCAAGATGAGGTCAATGCTCCTCGTCTGCTGCTTCTCGAGAGCAACCTCATCCGCTGTTGCCTCGCCGTACCCTGCCCGCTCCGCCCGCAATTTGTAGGTACCTTCGCGAAGCCCCGAAAAGCGGTAGTGTCCCGTCGAGTCTGTGAGAAGAGAAGGAACTTCGACTCCAGACTTCATCTGCAGTGAGACCTGGGTAGCAGGCACTGGATGGCCGCTCGAGTCTCGCACCATGCCCTGCAGGATGGCCAAATCGCCCGGTGTCTGATCTTGTCCCCAGGCGTGCACGCCGAGAAACACGATTACAGCGACGATTTGGAGCGCGAACCAGGGTCCGCCGGATCCCAACTTGCATGTCATAGGCTGGGGATATTTCATGGGACACGCGGCTCGGCTGAACCAACAGGGCGCCTGCTCGTGGCCGCTCATTTTAGTCTGCGAAGTTCATGATTCGCAATCAACCGAAAAATGTCGTGACGGCAGCTCAAAAGCCTGGCATCTTCCCACATCGAGGCGATACAATTCAGGGCCTTTCCGACTCGGCATTCTAGAGGCGCGAACTTGTCAGCTTTCTTACCCGCACGAGGCACAGCGATGAAATATGCCTACTTCCTTCTCGCAATTGCGTCACTACTCGCACCTGATCTTGCCGCATCGGGCCAGGCCACACTGCCGGAGGAGAGACGTAAAGTCATCATCGATCAGGACGCTGCCGGCCCCGCCGGAAGCGACCAGCAAGCGATCCTGGTCCTGATCCAGTCTCCGCAGACCGAGGTTCTCGGCATCACCGTGGTCACGGGCGACCAGTGGCTCAAAGCGGAAGTGGCGCACACCCTGCGCATGCTCGAACTCATCGGACGCACCGACATTCCAGTCGTTCCCGGCGCCGAGTACCCGCTGATACGCCGCAAGGAAGAAACCGAACTGTGGGAGCAACGTTATGGTTCGGTAGCCTGGCTGGGAGCCTGGACTCCGCGGCTGTATCACCCCGCGGACGATCTTGGCGACATGCCTGAAGGCAAGCCCAGCACCAAGCCCAGCGAAGAGGATGCGGCCCATTTTCTGCTGCGCATGGTCCACAAGTTCCCCCACGAGGTCACAATCTACGAGGGCGGCCCCATGACCAACCTCGCGCTCGCCCTCTCCATCGATCCGGAATTCCCCAGCCTGGTGAAAGAGTTGGTCTTCATGGGGGCAAGCTTGCAGCCTGAGACCACGGATCCCGAGTTTGTTAACAGCCCCAGGCACGAATTCAATTTATGGTTCGATCCTGAAGCCGCGCACATCGTGCTGCGTGCTCCGTGGAAAAAGATCGTCTGCACAACGGTGGATATCTCAGTAAAGACTCGAATGACGATTGACTTGCTAAACCGCATTCGAGCCTCAGGCGCGCCCGCCGCGCGCTATGTCGGCAAGTACACCAAGTCGCCCGGTCAGTACGAGTATCTGTGGGATGAGCTTGCCGCGGCTGCATGGCTTGATCCGAGCATTATCACCAAGACGGAAACGCGCTTCATGGACGTCAACCTCGACCACGGCGCCAACCATGGAGACACCTTGACGTGGGCGGATGGGGACAAACCGAAGATCGCACCACGGCCGGTCGAGATTCAAGTCAACCTCGACACCGAGAAGTTCTACAAGATGTTTGTGGATTTGCTGACCGCGCCAACACCACCACCACGAGCCAGCGACAAACCCTAAGCCGCGAGAGACATTCTGCCGATTAGCGCTCAGCTCATCGCGGCAATTCTTCCATCATCTTCCGCGCTTGTTCGTGCCCAGGTTGCTGTTTGAGAAGCTCCTGCAACACCGCCCGTGCCTTGTCCGGCGCCCCTTCCTGCACATAAATTCTGGCCAGGTTCAGATAGGGTTGGTCAAACGCGGGTGCTACGCGAATGCACTGTTCAAAGCTTGCGACCGCTTTATCGGGTCGCTCAGTGACCAGATAAAGTATGCCGAGATTGTTCAGCGCTTCAGGATAGGCAGGTCGAGCATTCAGCGCCCTCTGCAGATATTCGTAAGCTCGATCTGTGTCGTCGGTCTGCGCGTAGATCATTCCCAGGCTGTAATTCGCTTCGGCATCCTGCGCATTGACTCTCAGTGCCCGCTCCAACACTTTGCGAGCCTCATCCCAACGCTTCTGCTGGCGGTAAGCGTTCCCGAGGTTGTCGAGAGCAAGCAAGTGATTCGGATTCAGCCGCAGAGCCTCCTGAAAACACTCCACTGAGTCGGCGGCGCGCTCCTGCCTCATCGCCAGCACACCCAGATTGTTCCAGGCATCGGGCAAAGTGTCAGGATAGCTCGCTTGAAGCTTGATTACCCGTTCGAAGCTCTGCTGCGCCTCCGCATTCTTGCTTTGTCGAAGGTAGACGCTGCCCAAACCATAGGAAGCCTCCGCACTCGATGGATCATCGTGCACGGCTCTTTGGAACCAGACTTCCGCCTGGTCGTAGTATCCCCGCTGGAAAAACACCGAGCCGAGCGAAAGATAGTTGCGCTGGAATTCCGTGACCTCGCTGATCCCCGGGAACGGCAGCGCCCTAGCCATACGCTCCGCCGGCGTTTGCGGAATGTGGCGAAAGTCATATTCGACATGTTCCGGATTGATGGGGCCCTGATACACCTTAACGATTTCTCCCTGGTCATTGATCAGGAACGAAGTTGGAAGTTCAAGGTCACGGTGCCGGTCTAACAAATACCGATAGAGAATGTTGTAGATGCCCGCGACGTCCTCCGATCCGCGGAGAATGCAAAGTGAAAGATTGTGCTCACGCGCAAACGTACGCAGCGTGTCACTGTCACCGGACTCGTCCACATTCACCGTCATCAACTGAAGGCCGTGCCCTGCCCACTTCGCGTAAAGACGATTGCAGACGCTCAAATTCTGCTGACAAATGGCTGATCGCGCCACCCAGAGATTGAGCAGCACCGGCTTACCTCGAAGCGCCGCGAGAGTCTGGGCCCGTCCCGTCAAATCGGGCAGAGAAAAATCCGGCGCGGAGACCGGCGCAAGCAGCCAGGTCTCAACCGTCGACGGCAGCGTCTCTTTTCCTTTCGCCGCCGCGTCAGCAGCAGGACGGCCCTCGCTCCTGGCTTGATTGAATGGCTCGGACCGAACCTTTTCTGATCCCTCCTCCACCCAAATCCGACGATTGAGTGGAAGGTCATGCAGTTCCTGCACCAACCCGCTCGGCCAGCGAACCGACGCTCGCACCGGTCCCGTAGCCTCACCGAGGCCGAAGAACACTTCCTTGCTGTGTTGCGAAAGAAATCCCGACCCGGCTTGAAGAGACCGCGCCTGGCGCCCCGATTCCGATTCCACTGTGACAACAGCACCGATGGCATCTCGGTTACTCTTCGTGCCTCGTAGCCGGAAAGCAATCGATGGTGGCAGCCCCTCCATCACGTTCTTCAAAACCCGCAACTGCGGACCATTACGATTCTTCAGGAAAACTTCCTGACGCCCGTCATGATCGAAATCCGCGAGCGCGAACGCCCTGCCGTCTTCCAGAAAGTCCAGGCCCACAGCACCGGAGACATCCGAAAATGTTCCGTCGCGATTATTCGCGTAGAAGACATTGCGCTCGAACCCGCTCCAGGTGCCGTCCGCCCGGATCAGTTCGTTGACGGCACTCCATCCTTGCTCGTAATCGTGGGCAGGCCGGGCTTCGCTCGGAGAATTAGCCACCACCTGCCGCCAGAAGAAGCTGTTCAGATCTTCTCTCGGATCTTCGCTCCCTGGGCCCGAGACCATTCCGTTGGCGACATAGAGGTCGGGGAAGCTATCGTGGTCAAAATCCCATGCGTCGCTCGACCACGACCAACGTCCCATCTCAACTCCTGCAGAAGCACTCATATCCTGGAACACTCCTCTACCGGAATTTCGAAACAGCGAATTCCCCGTCGCGTGCTTGCGATAAAGAGCGCGCACGTTGTCAGGCGCATCCTTCTGGAAGACTTCCTGCATCGAAATCCGTTTCCCGGCAGCCGTCCACATGTCCGCAACGTAGAGGTCTTCGGTCCCGTCATTGTCATGGTCGAACCAGCAGACGCTCATGCCGGCGCCCACGTCCTCAACCCCTGCCTGCGCCGCAACGTCGGTGAAGGTTCCGTCGCCATTGTTGCGGTAGAGATTCTTCCTGCCAAAATCGTTCACCACGTAGAGATCGGGCCAGCCGTCCCGGTTGAAATCGTTCCACCCACAACAGAAGCTGTAGCGCGTATTGTTTCGATCGAGACCGGACTCGGCCGTAACGTCCCGGAAAGTTCCGTCCCGGCTGTTGCGCATCATGAAGTTTGGGGGACCGTTCTCCGCATCGTAGTAAGGAGACGGATATTTGTACTGGTCCGTCCCCTGGTAATAGATGTAGAGGCAGAAATAGACGTCCAGCCAGCCATCGCGGTCATAGTCAGCAACTGCGGCCCCAGTGAAAGTTCCTTTCGGCGGAGTGGCGAACTGGAATGCGTCGGGTTTTGCCCGGAACCTGCCACCGCCTTCGTTCAGAAACAGCAGAGGACTACTGCTCCTCACTACAATCACGTCCTGGCGGCCGTCATTATCAAAGTCCGCGAAGACGGCGCATGCGGTATTGTCGAGAATACCCAGGCCGGATGCTTCCGTGATGTCCTCGAACGTTCCATCGCCTCGGTTTCGATACAGTCGGTTGGGAAGCCCGGCCGACTGGCACACGTAAAGATCGTCGAATCCGTCGCCATCGATGTCGGCGACCGCTACACCGTTGTGCCCGTAGATGTCGATACCGCACGCTCCGTCGAGCGCCGTGCGCCAATAGTCGGTCCCGGGCAGCAATTGCGTGGCATACGACGAACAGCCCCCGAGCGCCTGCGCCGTAATGTCGGCAAAAATCGGACTGGAGGACCGACTCTGCGTCTCCTTCAGAGCCTGCCACTTCCGCAGACGAAACTCCGGACTGCCAGATGAGGAAGTTGAGGCTTCCCATTCCAGATCCCATTCTCCGACCCTCTGCTCCCGATGAAAGCCTGAGCCTGAACCCACGAGTTCATAGCGCACGGCGGTGCGCACTCGACCCGAGAGCTCCGACAACGGCGAAGAAGCCACCCCCGCATCAATGCTTGTCACCTGAAATTCAGCAGTCAGGATCTGTGAGAAGCCACGAATCGCGGACCGTAGCTCGCGGAGAAAGTCCTGTCGCCCGAGCCGAGGTTGGCCAAATTCATTTCGACGGACCTCCAGTCCCCCATTGGCACGCAGGATACTCGATGTGAAAGGGCGTAGAGAGTTCCCGGAGAAATCCGAGGCGAGCACCTCTTCGATTGCCCGGATATCCGGAGTCGACTTCCGGAGGCTTGAGCTCCATTGCCCAAGAACTGCTGAGATCTGGTCGGCATACTTCTCCGTGACGAAATCATCGAAGGCCGCGCGCGCCTTGAGCAGCGTGGCATCGAGCGGTCTCTGCACGCGGTAGTGCGGCTGCAAATGCAACTCGCCCTTCGCCCCCAGCGGGGACTGAGCATCTGCAGAACTGCCATGGGGAAGGGCCAGACCCCAAAGAGGCGATGGAATCAACGCGAGAGAGGCCCCCTGACAGCAGCGAACAAGAAAATCGCGCCGCCGCCGATCGATCCCGGGAAGATCAACCGCAGCACAGTTCTTCACGGTCCGGCTCAGAGCGATGTCCCCTGGAGATTCACGTGTGGAGCCGCAATCTAGCAGCCACGGCGTGGTCCGTCAAGGCTGGCGGGCGCTGTCTATAATGATCTGTCGCACGCCAACGCCGCGTCGTCAACCATGAAGATTTCCAACACTCGTTTGTCGATCATGACGCTGATCGGGGTCGCGGCAATGGTCGCCGTCTTGCCCGGGCGGATGAGCTGCCAGGAAAAGTCCACTTCCCCCGACTCAGCGGACCTGCATCTCGGCAAAGGCTACGATGCGCTGAAGCAGGACAATTATGCTGCCGCTGCCAAAGAATTTCAGGCTGCATTGAGTCTTGATCCCAAGCTGGTCCTTAAAGCGCGGTTTCCCTTGGCCGTTGCGCTCTTCGAGATGCACAACTCCACCGCGGCGCGCCAGGAGTTCGAAGCTGTCCGGAAGGAAACCGGTGACCATCCCAACGTCTTGTATTACCTGGGCAGACTGGATTTGGAAGACCGCAACTTCGAGTCTGCCGTCGAGAACCTGAGCAAGGCCGCCGCCAAGCCGCCCTTTCCAGACACTGCTTACTACCTGGGATTCGCTTACTTCAGGCAGGACGACCTTGCCTCCGCCGAAAAGTGGCTGCGAGAGGCCGCCCGGCTCACTCCGCGCGACTCTCGTGTTCCTTACCAGTTGGGTCTCGTGTACCGCAAGCAGGAACGTCCCTCGGAAGCAGAAAAGGCGTTGGCCCTGTCGGCGGAGCTCCGCCGTCGCGACGCCAATGAAAGCCAGCTAAAACTGGAATGCGCGCAAAAGCTGGAGAAGAGCCCTCATGACGAGGCACGTACCGTTTGCGAGCAACTGTATGACCCCGAAAGTGCAGAGACGCTGACAGCCCTGGGCACGATCTACGGTCAGCACGGCGAGTTGGAATGGGCTTTGAAGCCCCTGCGCCGCGCCGCCGAGTTGGCTCCGCAATCCCCGCAAATGCAATACAATCTGGCGCTCGTCTACTATCAGCTGAACCAGTTCGAGAACGCGCGCTCCCCGCTCGCCAACGCTCTTCAGCGATGGCCGGACTTGTTTCAGCTCAATGCCCTCTACGGCGCCGTCCTGCTGAAACTTGGTGAAGACGTTCCCGCTTACGAGACGCTGCGCCACGCGCACGGACTCAATCCGCAGGACTCACAAACCGAAACTCTGCTGTATGGCATGACGCTGGGACTAGCCCGAAAAAGCCAAAGTCAGCGGGAATATCCCGATTCACTTCGCTATCTCCAGGAGGCCGCAAAACTTCGCCCCAATGATCCCGAACCACACCTCCGCATGGCCGAGATCTATACCCTCACCGGCCGCAAGGCCCAGGCAACACACGAGCAGCAGCAGGCTGACCAGCTGAGCAAGAACCCCGGGAAGTCTCAGTAGTTCCTGATCAAGCAAAGACTTAGTGGGATATCCCTAGAGCACCGGGTGCGTTTGTTCCTAGGAACGTTTCCACACCGAATCCCGCCTTTTCCATGTGCCTTGGAATATCCCGTGAATCTGCAGAAGGTGTAAGCGTAGAAGAACGGTGCCCAGCGAGCTACTCTGCAGACTGCAGTTCGGCTTCGAGAGCTTTTAGGTCGCGGATGATCAAGCTTCGTCCATCCATTTTCAGCATCCCTTCTGCCTGGAGCCGGGAAAGATTGCGGGAGACAAGTTCGCGCACCGTGCCGATCTGTGACGCCAGTTCCTGGTTGCTGACCGGGAGGGTGATTTCCACACCTTCACTCGTACGCTTGCCTTCCTTCTGGGCCAGGCGGAGCAGGAATGAGGCGAGACGGTGCCGAACCGTGGTAAAGGAAAGTTCTTCGATGATTCCAACCAGGCGCCGGAGGCGCGCTCCGACTACCCGTAGAACCTTGAGAGCAACCTGGGGATGCGCCAGACACAGGGCTTGAAAATCCTGCTTGCTGACGAAGAGCAGAGTCGCATCGTCAACCACGGCGACCGACGCTGGATAGTTTCCCCCATCGAACACGGGGAGTTCGGCGATTGAACTGCCGGGACCATCAATACTCAACACCTGTTCCCGGCCGTTGGCCGAGCTCTTGAAGATGCGGACGTGGCCAGACTCAACTACATAGAGCCCGGAGCAGGGCTCACCTTCCGCGAATACGATTTCACCCGCTGTGTAGCGGCGTGGAACCGCGCGCTGCGTCAGAAAGGCCAACTCGCCTTCCGTCAGCCCAGAGAAAATCGGCGCCCTTGCGAGCGTCTGCCCAGATGTCACTTTCGATTCCGGCACGGTGGCTATTGTACCGGACCGCTGCGCCCGAACCGCGAAAGGACTGCATCCAACCGCCTACCGCGCAGCAAGTGGGAAGGGCATGCTCAGCAGCTTCGCGCGACTCGTCTGGGCTGCGTTCATGGTGCGCCACAACTCCACTCCCCACCACAACAGGGCAGCGAATTCGATAAACCCGGTGAGCCCAACCAAGGGATACGCTACGCGTAGCACGAAATCGGTTAGGACCTGCAATACAACCCGGCCCGTGCAGCCAAAGTTGAAAAGAACGAATGGCAGCCAAAGAGAATTCATCTGCCTGGAGTCAATACCTGCAAGAATCGGCACGATCCGGGACGAAACTCCAAGGATCATCATGCTGATAAACCCAACCGTAAATGCGTGCCGGTGCGAACCCATATAGGTGTGAGCGAAGACCTGATGAGTCAGCAGTCCATACACCGGGAGCAGGGGCATCATGGCGCACGAGATCAGGAGCCAGACGTAAGCTGCACGGATGAACTTGAAAGTGCGATCCGTCTGCGCCGGCTTTCCGAATACGCCAATCTGGAGTGCCAGGAGAAGAGCCCAGACTGGCATCAGCAGGTAGGCCAGTTCGAGGCTGATCGCGAAGTATAGGTTCCGAGTTGTCAACAGCAGGACGTAGCTGACCATGTTCAAAACCAGGCTTCCATTCATCAGCCAGAAAATAAGGGCCAATCGGTCACGGCCCGGCCGTTCCAGCCCGTACACTTGCGGCACAAAGCGCTGGCTAACACCGGCGATGATCAGCGCAGCGAAGCCCAGAAGTTGGATGTCGCGCAGCGGTCCGTCAATCAGCGCAATGCGCATGATTAGATCACTCTCTGAATGTGCCGTAGCCTTGGCAAAGAAGAAGACGGCATTCAGGATGGTACCCAACAGGAACCACACGAATGAGCTGGCGACGAACTTCTCATAGGGATTACGTGGTTCGAGCGACTGCCGGGCCGTTCGATACAGCACGAGCAGGAACAGCGCCACTGAGACGATCTCGACGCCACCCGACAGGCCTCCCAGCACTAACGAGGCAAAGGAGGGCAAGAGCATATCCGCACCCATGCCCGTCACGATCCCAAACGTCAGGAGGTAGAAGCTTAGGTTGGCCAGATCCGGGCGCCAGAGCGTGGTGTTCTTGAACCGGGGAAACGATTGGTAAGCAAACCCCATCACAAACATGCCAACCCAGCCGAAGACCATAGCGTGGGCGTGGGCGTGAATCGAGGGCAATAATCGCAACTGGAGGAAACTCTTGCCCAGAGCAATCTGCAATAGATTGATCGCACCCCACAGACAACCGACACTCAAGACGACCAGCACGCCGGCTTTGAAAAAACGACGGTAGATGTAGTCCTGCAGCGTTTCTTTGTAGGCATTGGGCTGCTGCGTCGGGCTCTTGAGTTCCGCCTTGATGTCCTCGAGTAATTCTTCCAAGTTCGCCTGATGCACCGCGGCAAAGAAAGAGAGAGATTCGCCAGGTCCGCTTCCGCCGCCACAACCTCGAAGTCCGTGGCGATCAAAGATGCGTCGTGCGTTAGGGCAACGTCTCAGAATCTCGGCTACGCTTGTGTTTCCCGTAATCTCGCCCATGCCTCGGCCCCCTTTGACGGCAATGTCAGCGTAAGGCCCACACCGGGCTGAGACGATGACTTATGTCACGGGCACCAGAACTGTCCCGTGGGCCCATCCTGCCTCCGGGTCACCGACCCGAGTTGAGCACAGTGAGCCTCGAGGCTGCCGCTCCTTCGCCCTAGTCCTGTACCGTATAGATCCACACTTCGGCGCCGTGGTCAGCGCGAGCCGGAACAGCCAGGTAGAAACGGTCAAATCCTTTTCTGCCCTTTCCGAAGTACCCCGCAGTGCGCGCTCCTACGGCAGAATGGACTTTGGCGAGAGGCTGGTAGTGGTCAGCATCGTCCTGCCGGAATACACTGATGTATCCTTCGCCACCGGGGATGTACAAGCGTTTGCGGGCAGAGTCGTAATACAGGTCGTCTGCATCTTGGACAGTCGGAAGCGCAGCAATCAAGCGGCCGGAGTTTGTGTCGAACACAGCCAATCGAGGCGGCGTCCGTGTGGCAACGAAAAGCCGGTGATTCGGCTCGTCCAATGCCATTGGAAAATTGCTCTCGAAGGTTACTGGCCAGCGGATGATCGAATGCGTGGTGCGATTGACTACGGCAATCTGCTTCAAGTCCGGCAGGTTCACGTATATGTTGGGGCTGGAACCTGCCAACTGGAAAGATTCCGGATGCGCTCCCAGTTTGAATTCCTCTTCGAGTCTCTTATTGGTTGCGGCATCGACCATACCGATTGCACCCGTCTTTTCATCCCCGTAGCCAACGTAAACTCGCTTCTCCGCCGCATCATAACGAAGGTTATCCACGTCATCCCCAAAGTCGATGGATGTGGCCAGTTCGAAGGTGGTCCCATCGTAGACGTAGAGCTTGCCCTCATCGCTCCCTACAAATAGCTTGTTCGTCTCCGGCGAGTACACCACACCCTGCGGGGACCGCACCCCAGAAATGGTGTGAATTACAGTCTGGGCACCGATGGCAATAATCTCTTCCGTATTATTTCCAAGCGCCGAAACAAAAAGCCTGTTGTGCGTGGGATCGAGACCAAAATGATCGATGCGTCCTTTCACATTCGGTAAAGGGATCGCTCCGGTCAAGACGAGCGGAGCTGCGCTCGCTGGACTCGAATCCTTCTGACCCCATGCTTGGATGGCGACTGCCACAATCACTACCGGAACGAGACCAGCACCACACACTCTTCTCAATTCTTTCCTCCATCGCAGAGAATCTCGCACAAGTTTCACCCATGCCGCAGCGCCAGCCCCGCTACTGCCGCGCCGGCTATGAGGACCGGCTCAGGAACCTTCCAGCGAAACAGTACCGCAACACTCAGCAAGCAGATCACAATGGTAGGTAGATCGTAAACCGAACGCCGGGCGAGCACCACGACCGCACCCGCAATCGCGCCTGTGGCCGCTGCGGTGACGCCTCGCACGAACGCGTTCAACTGCGGGTTCTTCGCCCAGCGTTTGTAGGAAGCAACCAGATAGACAGGAAGAAAACTTCCCAAGGCTGCCCGCCGTGGCTCCCCCGACTCGCGGGTGTTGCTGGCACGAGGACCCTGATCTGGCCGGGCATTGATATCGACATCCCGACCGAGCCCAATAACAGCAAGTGTACGTCGCAAAGCGTTAGGGAAGCAGTCCTGGCGGCTCTCCGCGCTGGCGCGCCAGATGTGATTCTATCTCGCAAGTATTCCGAGATGCGGCTCGCCAACCTCAGCGGCGCTGGGGACGCGATTCGCGAGTTGAAACTCTTTAGTTGAGACAGCTCGCTAGAGGCGTTAGTTTTCCTGCGGGGGTTTGCGCTTTCGTTGTCCAAGTCGTTGTGCGGTTCGGCTGCAACTCTTGCGAGCATCCACGATCGAAGTTTCCGAGAAACTGGTCAACCGGCTCCGTTCGCAGACATAAGCGCGTTTCCCAGCACCGATCTGGCGAAACTTCCTACAATCCGATTTTGCGGGACGGCAACGATCTCCCGACCAGCAGCGCGTTTATCGGGATTTACAGGCCAACTCTTCAGGCCGGTTTCGGTGATTGAATTGGAAATGTCGCTTTGTATGGAGTGCGGGCCGCCTTTTTTTTCAAAGGTCAAGACTTCCCGCGGACGGAAGTGAATCTGCGCGCTCCTGAATCAGTTGCGGGAAAACTCGGGACAGAATGTTCTCCGAGATTAGTTAGATTAGGCGAACAATGGGGTACGTCCCGTGGAGTGCACCCCAAAACTGAGACAGAGAAAATGGTGACAGTTCTCGAAAAGGAGAACGCATGTCACGAGAGCAAGTGAATCAGCCAGAGTACGGAACGGAGTTGAAGCTAGCGGCGGTGCGGCGGGTGCTGGCAGGAGAAAGCGTAAGGGCAGTAGCAGAGAATCTTGGCATCCGGCGCAAGCGGTTGTATGTGTGGAAGGACCGCTACGCAGAGTTGGGTGAGGCCGGCCTGGTGCATCGGCGGGGAGGGAGACCGCGCAAGCAAGCGCCGGTTGCGACCACGGGATCGGAAGCGCTGGCCGGACGGGGAGAGTTGTTGGCGGCGCGGAAGCGGATCGCAGAGCTGGAACGCAAAGTGGGGCAGCAGGAATTGGAGCTGGATTTTTTCGGCGAAGCCTTGCGGCGCATAAAAGTGGACGCGAAGCGATCTGCACGTTGATCGCGGAGCGGGCCGGGCAAGGCGGCCTGACCGTAGAACGAATGTGCGAGTTGAGCGGCGTGAGCCGCGCAGGATTTTACCGGAACTGGGAAGCATCGGCGCCGCGGCAGGCGGACACGGCGCTGCGCGACGCCATCCAGCAAGTGATCGTGGAGAAGCGATTCTACGGTTATCGGCGGGTGCAGTGGGAACTGCGGCAGCGCGGACACTTGGTTAACGCCAAACGAGTACTCCGCCTGATGCGCGAGGACAATCTGCTTTGTCTGCGCACGCGCCGCTTTGTGCCGGCCACGACGGACTCGCAGCATGGCTGGCGAGTATGGCCGAATCTGGCGCGCGGCTTGGTGACGCGCCACCTCAATGAACTCTGGGTAGCCGACATCACCTACGTGCGGTTGCAAGGGGAGTTTGTTTACGTCGCCGTTTTGCTGGACGCGCACTCCCGCCGAGTGATCGGTTGGGCACTGGCGCGGCATCTGGGCGCGAGCTTGGCGGTGGAAGCTTTGCGCATGGCACTGGCCGAGCGACAGCCCGCGCCGGGTTTGATTCATCATTCTGACCGTGGCATCCAGTACGCCTGCGCCGACTATCTCACGCTGCTCGCCGATCACGGTGTGCAGCCGAGCATGAGCCGCGTGGGCAATCCTTACGACAACGCCAAAGCCGAGTCTTTCATGAAAACCCTCAAACAGGAACAAGTGCGCGGCAACGACTGGCGCGATCTCGACGCACTGCGCACTGATCTGACGACATTTTTCCAAATCACCTACAACCACCAGCGGCTGCATTCCGCTCTGGGCTATCAAAGCCCGGCTGCATTCGAACAGCAGCTACGGTGCTCAACCATGCCTCAAACTTCTACAGAGATGAGTGGGGCGAGGGAGCTAACCGCCCCCTCGCCCCACACCCCACTCCCCGGTTTACAATCTTTTTCGCAAGAGAACTGTCCCTAGTTTCTTTGTCTCACCTCAAGGGTGCACTTCACGGGACGTTCCCCAGTTTCTCCTGTCCCCAGTTTCTCCATTGAACACTGATGTTCCGACCGCTACGAAAACGTCTACACCAGTGCAAATGACTAATCTGTACTCTGTCTTCAGGGATTACCGTCTCAGACCTGGCATGGCGCTGGCCGTCCACAAGCATCGTCAATCGGAACCGTGCAACGCGAATCCTGGACCACGCTACGCACACTTCTTCAGGCCTGTTTCCGATCAACATCGGAAATAAGAAACAAGGATTGGGGAACGCAATCCGCCGATGCTTTGGGCGCTATTGATCACAAGCAAGGTTGTGAGAGAACATCAATTCTGCCAGTTCCATGCAAATACAGGAGGGATCCCGTGAAATTATGTCCACCGGGAAGATAACCTGCGTTAACTCATGGTTTGAACATAGTGAGCGACACCTATGACGGAGGAGCGCAACGGTGGCCAGCACATTACTTGGATTCACTTGCTGTTTTTCTGCTCCGGATTTCCCGCGCTGGTTTATCAGATCGTCTGGCAACGGGCCCTGTTTGCCATTTATGGACTCAATATTCAATCGGTCACGATCGTGGTCAGCGGCTTCATGTTGGGCTTAGGACTCGGAAGCCTGGCAGGAGGCTCGCTTTCAAATAGCAGACGGATCGAGCCAGTCATGCTATTTGCTATCGCTGAGTTGTTAACGGGGGTCTTTGGAGTCGTCTCCCTGAAGCTCTTTCATCGTATCGCCGAATTCACCGTGGGCAAGTCGCTCTGGGAAACAGGCCTGGTCGGTTTCTTGGCGATTGTTCTACCGACGGTGCTAATGGGGGCGACTTTGCCGCTCCTCGTCGAACACCTTGTGCGCTCATCGCAGAACGTAGGGTTTTCGGTTGGGAGCCTCTATTTCGCGAACAGTCTGGGATCTGGTTTTGCATGCTTTCTGGCAGCAGCCTGGTTGATGCGGCTCCTGGGGCAGTCAGGTTCCGTCCGGCTTGCTGCCTTACTGAATGTATTGGTCGCATCCGGTGCTCTGGCCTACAGCTCTCGTTGGCGACAGCCGAAGAAAGCTGACTCTCACCGTGCATCAGAGGTTATTGTCGGCGATCGCGGTAGCTTGCTGCCATTTTCTCTTGCACTTGGCTGTGCTGCTTTCTCAGGTTTTGCGGCGCTTTCTTACGAAATCATCTGGTACCGATTGCTGTCGTTCGGTTTGGGTGATACTGCAGCTACATTCCCCGCGTTGCTGGGAGCTTATCTTTTCGGCCTGGCTCTCGGATCGAGGTCCATTGGGCGATACTCGCAGAGCCACCGCCGGGAAAATGCGGTACGCACATTGAGTATGGTGATCTTTGCTTCCGCCGTGGTTGCATTTGCCGTGAGCCCTCTGTCTGCTCTGGCTCTCAGATTTGCGTCTTCCGACAGCTTCCCGAGTGGCTGGCCGGGGTACTCGGTCATCCTGCTATTGGTTTGCGCTGGTGCAAGCTTTTTCGGAGCGACGTTCCCCCTGGTCGCGCATGTTTCAGTGAATCCCGCAGGGCAGGCAGGAGCCTCATTGAGCTACCTGTATGCGGCAAACATTGTTGGTTCAACCCTGGGGACGCTGGTGGTGGGCTTCATTTTGATGGACTATTTTTCCTTGCGCCAGATATCGATATTGCTCCTGGTCGGAGGCGCTTGCTTCGCTGCGGCGGTGTTTGGGGTCTCCGGTTGCCCACGGGTTTGGTTGAATCGTGGACCTGCACTTGGGGTGATCGGCACTTTGTTCGTGATTATGGCCGCTGGGCCGATATTCCCGACCTTGTACGACCGCCTGCTTTTCAAGAACAAATATCCAGCCCTGCATTTTCAGGAAGTCATCGAAACTCGCAGCGGCACGATCGGTGTGACTCGCGATGGCACTGTGTTCGGAGGTGGGGTCTACGATGGCCGGTTCAACATCGACCTGCTGCGGGACGTCAATGTCATCGTGCGCCCCTATGCGCTTAGCGCTCTTCATCCTGCGCCGCATGACGTTCTGATGATCGGTCTCGGATCAGGGTCATGGGCGCAGGTTGTGGCCGATCATCCACAGGTCGAACGGCTAACGGTCGTGGAGATCAATCCAGGATATTTGGAGCTGATCCCGAAACAACCAACCGTCGCAAGTCTTCCTCGCAATCCGAAAGTGCACATTGTGATCGATGACGGGCGTAGATGGTTGCTCTGGAATCCCCAGGCAAAGTTTGATGCGATCGTAATGAACACGACGTTTCACTGGCGAAACCACGCCAGCTATTTGCTGTCGGTTGAATTTCTGCAGATCGTACGCCAGCACCTCAAGCCGGGTGGCGTGCTCTTCTATAACACCACCGGCTCGGACGATGTGATCGCGACTGCGTTAGCGGTGTATCCCTACGCGCTGCGTTTTATCAACTGTGTGGCTGTGAGCGATTCTCCGTTGGTGTTTGATCGTGCCAGGTGGAGAGTCGTGCTGTTGAACTATGTTATCGATGGCAAGCACATGATCGATGCCAGCGATCCAAAACAACTGCAGAACCTCGACGAGATTGTTGCCATTCCCGAAGACCCAACCGGGCGCATGTCGAATTCAGTCGAAAATAATCATCAGCTTCGAAGCCGGCTGCAAAACCGCCTGATCATCACCGATGACAACATGGGTCTGGAGTGGCGCTGAGTCCGGCCTGGACCGTGTCCCTCACTTGTGGGTTGGTGTTTTCGTCACCTCCGGACTGACGTTTGGCGGGGCGGGTTGACCAACCCTTTCCTCGTTGAAATTCGGGAGCCATAACGACTGATGCTGCCCCATCCTTGCGTTTTTTGCAAAGAGCCTGCCCTGAGCGAAGCGGAAGGGGTGGGGAGCACACACCTGAGTCTTCAGGTTAGCGCGATTTGACGCGTGAGAGAAAGATTGGTCGGGGAGAGAGGATTTGAACCTCCGACCCCCTGGTCCCGAACTTGGGGGCGCGGGGCTGATTTTGTTGTTATTCAATCATTTGAGTGGTGCTTCAACCGTCTCATTCTTGCTGAATCACGCCAGTTTGGGCGTAATGTAAACCCTCCACTTGCAACCCTAGCCAGGGGGTCATTTCATTTGGGGGAGCTGATCTAAGCTCCCAAGATGGCGCACGCGTGAGGGCTTCCGGATCGCCGATAACCCGGGAGTTGACCCGTCAATGACCACAAGCCCGTTTATCATTACTAATCCTCAAAAACTGTGAGAAATACGGGTCAAGAGGATTTCGGGTCTTCGCGCGACGGCCTATTACGAGTTGAGATGTTGCAGTTGGCCGCTCTCTCTACGAGCGGATCATGGTCAGCACCATCTTGAACCGAGTGATGGCTTTGACCGCATGCGGTTGGCCGGCCGGCAAGAGAACCACATGTCCCGCCTTTGCCGTGATCAACTTCCCGGCGACCATAACTTCCGCGTCCCCTTCGAGAGCCTGCACCAGCGCGTCGAAAGGCGCGGTGTGTTCGCTTAGCCCTTGTCCTTCGTCGAAGGCAAAAAGAGTGACATTCCCTTTCTCCCGCTTGAGGATGACTCGGCTTACGATGGAGCCCTCCTGGTAATTGGCCAAATCGAGCAAGGGCAGAGCTTCCGCTGAAACAATTTCAGAAGGGGTTGTGGCTGTTGCAGTCATTATTTGCTCCTTTCGCAGGTAGTGCCAGGTTTTTGTTTGCCGTCGGGCCAGGAGATGACGAGCAGAAATGTACTCTGCTTGAGCGCTTCGACGTCATGGGCGACGGCACTATCCAGCGCCAGCAGGTTACCAGCAGGTAATTCAATGAGTGCATGGGGCGTATGAATGCGTAGATGACCAGTCAGTGCAAGGATTGCAATGCGGGCGTCGGTCCTATGATCCTTCATGCGGGTCTTCGCTCGCATGGAAACGAGGATGATCCGCAAGTCTGGATACTTGACCAGAGTCTTGGAACTACGCCCCGTGCCGCGCGTCCATGCATCCTGCAGGCGTAGTTGCTTGGCTTCTTCGAAGATATTCACTTGCAACAATGCGCTAGCCAAATAGGGCAACCGCTCGAACTTGTTGCCAGTCTCGTGAGATTCAATAACCGTTTCCATTGCTGCTATCTCCTTGAGCTTGGTTACCATGCAGTTGAAATACTGAGCCTTCAAGTTAGCTTTCTTGCATCCCGGTCCACCTCGCGGTCTGGAGTTACATCCCCGACGGCAATCACCGGCGCCGTGCTGAGTTTCCTCGCCGGTTCTGTGAGAGATATGAGACTGATCCCATCGCGAAGGTTGAACCTGAGGGAGTGCTTCGACGAGCATTCGTCACATAGCCAGAAAAAGACAGTTGCGCGCGACGGCTTCAGGCTACAGATTGCGTTGGGGACATCGCTACAAGGTGTGCTTGGAGATTTGATGTCGAAGCGGTAGAGACGCCCGCCCCTCAGGTAATGAAACGGCTGCGTGCAGTCCGGATTGGCACAATGAGAGATCATGACGACGACTCCTGCGAGCAGTTGGGGAACTGCTCAAGCCCTATTTGAGCGCCCGTTGTACCGAGGCCGCAATGGCACAGACGTACTGGGCGATATGACACGTGTCTAATCGGGCGGAAACGCAGACGAGTCCGACCAGCAGTGTCAGATCAGTTTCCGCTGGATAGCATTCATGACCGCTTCCAAACGGTTGTGAGTCCGCAGTTTCTGGTTGATGTGGTGGAGGTGGTTGCGGAGGGTTTGCGGACTGATGCCGAGAGTGCGGGCGACTTCATCACTGTCCTTGCCCTCAGCGAACAAACGGAGGACGTGTTTTTCTTGCTCCGACAGCGGGGATATGGGTTCCGCACGCGCCGAGACCTCGCCAACCGAACTGAGCTGCTTCGACAAATCGAGCATCTTGCGCATCAATTCTTCGCTCTTCTTCTGTTCGGTTACGTCATGAGCAAGGTGCACCAGAAGCCGGCGACCGGTGCGCTGGTTGTCGAACACAAGTGTCGACATGTTGATCCATACTCGCTGCCCGGAACGGGTCTTCACACTCATGTCGAAGTTGGGAATGTCGGTACTCCCGCCGGCGCACTCAGCCACGCTGCAGTGCTGATGGCATACGCGTGTGCCTAAAGGCCCTATACCTTCCAGGATGTCATGGCAGGTCTTGTGGACTGCCTCCGCAGCCGGATAGCCAAAAAGCTTCTCAGCCGCTCTGTTCCAGGACATGATTTCGCCTTCTTCGGTAACCGAGAATGCTGCGTCCGAAGTGTGCTGGAGCAGCGTAAACAATTCACTTTCAAGCATTTGCCCGTCCCTGTGACAACTGCCTATCCGAGTAGTACGAATGCTCCATTGAGATCTGTCGCCTCACGATACAAGTATGTGTCAGCCGGCGAACCGAGACTCGAACGAGCAACCGGAAGCCGGCGGGAAGAGATGGAATATGGGAACAAGAACTCATTACGAAATTCCTTTCATGAAAGCGATTCTGAGTGTCCTATTTTTTCTGTTCATAATAACTGGAGCCGAACCTTTACGGGCACAATCTGCCGCCCGGTCAGGGGCGAAGCCCACGGCGAATACTGTCGATATCGTCCGTGATCCGACCGACGTTCCACTGCCAATTGCGAACCGCGCGCCCGCTGTAGTCCGCGTGACACTTTCAGCTGAGGAAGTACTTGGTCAACTGGATCCATCGGTCGGCACAACCTACCGCTACTGGACGTTCAACGGAAAGGTCCCCGGCCCAATGATTCGGGTGAGGCAGGGTGACATGGTGGAGGTCACTCTTCGCAATGAAGGCAGCAGCCATATGGTTCACTCCGTTGATTTCCATGCCGCACTCGGCCCAGGCGGTGGTGCCGCATTTTCGCAGGTGATTCCGGGACAGTCAAAGACCTTCACATTTCAGGCTACGACACCAGGGTTGTATGTCTACCACTGCGGCACGCCAATGATAGCGGAACACATTGCTAACGGCATGTACGGCCTGATCCTTGTCGAGCCGGAGGGTGGTCTGCCTCATGTGGATCACGAGTACTACGTCATGCAGGGTGAAATCTATACCACTGCGCCCAAGGGCAAGGTGGGCGTGCAGCAGTTCAGCGATGCAAGGCTCCTGGAGGAAAATCCCGAATATTTCGTGTTTAACGGGGCGGTCGACGCACTCACCAAGGAACACCCTATGCATGCCACGGCGGGCGAGACTGTGCGGGTCTTTTTTGGTGATGCAGGTCCGAATGACACATCCTCGCTTCACGTAGTCGGCGAAATCTTCACGCGTGACTACGCGCTGGGTTCGCTGACTTCGCCTCCGCTGAGCGGAATTCAAACCGCCAGCGTGCCGCCGGGTGCTGCAGCTATTCTGGAGTTTGCGGCGAGCCTGCCGGGACAGTTCACCATGATGGATCATGCCATGGCGCGGATGGCCAAGGGCCTCATGGCAGTTTTTGAGGTCAGCGGCACGCAGAATGGGGCCTTGATGCACGCCGGACCAACCTCCGATTCACAGGAATCCACTTGGGTGAGTGGCATGAGCCAGGCCGATACAGCGGCGGGTTCCGGAGAGGATGAGACAGGTCTCGCGGTGGTCACGAGTGCCGTCCCTAATCCAACCATCCCCGGAGAGAAAGGCAATGCAGATTCAACTCCCATGATGCACATGCAGGAGGCACCAGGGATCGCCGTGAAGGTGGCACCCACGCGTGGTCCAAATCTGATGCATCCAGTGGCAACGTCCGAATCCGCAGTCCCTGTCCCGAGGGGGCTTAATGGATGCCTCACTTTGTTGAGTGACGGCAAAGTCATGCTTAGACTCTTCCATTCAACAAAGGTCTATCGCCTGGAAGCGAGGCCTTTGTTGTTTTCAGAGAATGCCAACCGTCTTGTCCACGTTAATGGGTACTTCGGTAGTGTCGTGGCGGTGGAAGATCCGCGCATTCCCAGTTTCGTAGTGGATACGGTGGATGAACTCGCCCCCAACTGCTCGGTGAAGATGTCTGCTGCGGCTCTCCGAAAAGCCTTGGTGAAGCCTACAGTAGCTACCAAAGGAATGGTCGGAATGAGCGACATGGGATTCATACCGACAACGGTAACTGTTAACGTCGGCGACCAGGTGACTTGGAAGAACACTTCGCAGGTCATTCACAATGTGGTCGACGACACGGGCAAGGCCTTGTACAGGATAGACGTTAAACTCCCTTCCGGAGGCAGGCCATTCGACTCTGGTTTGCTGCAGACTAACCAGTCCTTCACCCATGTCTTTACAGTGCCAGGCGTGTACCGATACGTCTGCACGCTACATGAAGGGAACGGTATGAAGGGAGTCGTGATAGTCAGAGCGTTGCCAATGCTGGCGTCGGGTAAGTAGCTCCGGCAGCAATGCGGATCGCGCACGGTCGCATTGTTGTCAACTCGCGGAATCTCTACCAATTTCGCTCGTGGTAACAGAGAGTCGCTTCAGCAGTGTGAACTGCCAAATGGCGACGTTGAAGGCACGAAAGGAGTATTGAGATGACTAGCAGAAAACCAACAGAAGAGCTGGAACACGAACACCGCATCATTCAGCAAGTCGTTGGCGGGATGGCAGTGCTCATAGAGAAATTGGAATCGGGCAAAGGGATCGATGCAGCTGTGCTGACAGATCTGTTCGAGTTCATGCAAACCTTTGGGGACAGGTGTCATCATGGGAAAGAAGAGATCTACCTGTTCAAGCTCCTGGAAAAGAAGGGCGTGCCAGTGAGCGGGTGCCCTCTGGCAGTTCTTCTTCACGAACATGAGAAGGGTCGGAGCCTGATGGCTGACCTGAAACTCACGTCCGAAACCTACATCCGCACTCCCGGCGCAGGCAGGGAGGCTTTGATCGGCACTCTCAGAAGGCTCATCGAGCTGTATCCCTCCCACATCTGGAAGGAGGACTACTTGCTCTTCCCGATGGCCGACAAACTACTGAGCGACACTGAGCAAGAGGAATTATCGGCGCGATTTGAGCAGCACGAGTCTGAGATCGGCATTGACGTCCATCATGGATTTGAGCAGTTGGCGGGCCGACTCTTAGAGATGATCTGTGGAGAAAGCAGTACCTGCCACGTAGCTTGATCGATGGAGCTCATTGCATATGTCTACTGTGACGCTAAAATTGATATCTCCGGCACCGTGGGCGATGAGGCGTGGCGGAATCTGCGCCAGTTCGAAGAGATGGAGGCTGCGTCTTTCGGTCTACGTTGTGGGAGTGACGGAGTCTGTAATCGCCCGCTGGCACACCACATCTGAAGGGCGAATGGATCAGCGCCGACATGTAACGGTCGTGACAGAAGTCATCGGCGTGCCTCCGCTGCTCGGCTACGTTGGGACTATCAGACTCCCGGCCGCGAGGTATGGATACGACCGCGAGGAGGAGCAATGGTCCTGGTAGCGCGATTTTCATCACAAATACATGCGAGAGGAGATCGCTCCCGTGAATGTGAAGATGCTTTGCACCAACACATTCGTCTCGAAAATAACATCCGATTTCGCCGCGGCATTGCGATGGAACAAGCACGCTAACGGAGTTCGAAACTATGTCCGCACCGCCAACGCGCGTCGAGACACAGGCTGGTCGGCCGCTCACCCACCTAGAAATCTTTGACATCACCGCAGCCCGTGAGACCGCCCTGTCGCGCCTGTTGATGGTTTACATCGGCACCGGATTAGTGTTCATGCTGCTTCCGGGGACCTTCCTCGGGGTTTGGAACCTGCTGGCGATCAGCCACGGCGAGCGAGCGCCTGAAGAAACCCTTGTACGGCACGCGCCCGACCACCGGGTACCACCACGTGACCTCCGCGAGCGCATCGGACCGGCTCGCCGTGAGGACGAGCACGAGGGTGTCCCGGCCGATCCGGGAATACGTGGTGT
>JAIQFC010000042.1 GCA_020073465.1 Terriglobia bacterium | reverse complement strand
TTGTCTAGTCCCACGACATACTTTACAGTTTGTCCCGACACATCCTTTACAGTTTTCACTTGGCATCCGACTGGGGGAACCAGCGCTCGACCGCGGTCGAGTGCTGGTTCCCCAGATCGAGTTCGCGGATCAGGGTGCGGCAGTAGTACACCAGCACCCGCTGTCCGATCCGCTCCAGTTGCACCCACTCTCCACACAAGGCCTTGCTGATTTTCCAGTGCTTGTCCCAGGCCCACAACTTGCCCGAACTGTCGACCTTCAACACCTTCGCTCCGGCCGCATACTCCCAGCGCGGCGGCTGGGGATCGTAGACGCGCTCACTTCTCCGCCAGCGGCTGGCCGGGGTTTGCATCCCCAACGCTTCGTGCGGACGGACATGGTTGTGTTCCCAGCGAAACCCGTCCAGCCAGGCTTGCGGTTCTTTCCGGGGCGCTCCCCGCGCCTGCAACGCCCTCTCCAACTCGCCATGGAAGCGTTCCACTTTGCCCTGGGTCTGGGGATGCCGGCGGCCGCTCCAGTGCAGCTCGATGCCTTGCTTCATCAGCCATAGTGTCAGTTGCGTCGCTCCACCCGGCGCCAACGTGCTCCACCACGGAATCCCGTGGTCCATCAACATGGCCTGCGGCACTCCGCAGCGGATAAATGCGCTGATCAACTGCTCCCGCACCAACTCGGCTCGTGTGCTCCATACCGCCTGCAACACCACCACGTAGCGGCTGTGATCGTCCAGCACCGACAGCGGCCCGATGGCGGCATTCCAGCCTTTCGGACTCTTGAAGTCCATCTGCCAGAGTTCGTTGGGAGCGGCGCGTTCGAAACGTTGCAACGCTTGCCGATGGCGCGCACCTGCTCCCACCAGGTCGTGTCGCAACAACACGCGATGCACCGTGCTGCGGGTTAGCTCCACTCCTTCTCGCGCCAGCAGCACCTGTAGTTTGCGGGCTCCCCAATCGGGATAGCGCTGCCGCATCTCCACCACCCGCTGCTCCCACTCCCACCCCGTCTGTCGCGGGCTATGCTGCGGACGCCGGCTGCGTTCGGCGATGCCGGCCAGACCGGCTTGTTGATATCGTTCTCGCCACAGCATTCCCGTGGGACGGGAGATGCCGAACTCTTGGCACAAGGCAGTGAACGGCTTCTCCTGCCGGCTCGCTGCCACGACAAACCGCACGCGTTGTTCTTGCACATCCATGGTCTTCCACGGCATGCTGGCTTACACTCCCGCGCTCGCTTCGCTCGCGCCGGAGTGTAAAGGATGTCCCGGGACGTTTTGTAAAGGATGTCATGAGACTGAACACGCTTTTTGCAAGGGTGGGGATGGGCTCGGTTCGCAGCGCTTACAGACCGGAATCGCAGGTCGGGCGAGAGATTGAAAGGATGGCGGAGAGGGTGGGATTTGAACCCACGATACCCGTTAAGGTATGTCCGCTTTCGAGGCGGATCGTTTCAACCACTCACGCACCTCTCCGCGCCGGACGAACGCTTCCATTGTGGGGTCCTTCGCAAACAACGCTCAGGATTTCGGCAGCGGGCTCCCGCTTCGCTCACGCCCGCTAGAAGCCTCAACTTTCGAAGCGGATCGTTTCAACCACTCACGCACCTCTCCGGAAAGCAGTTGTCAGCAGCCAGTGGTCAGTTGCCAGTCAAACCCAGATTCCTCGCTTCGTTCGGAATGACAACAGCCTAGGGCCAACGACGAACGACCGATGGCTAACGACGGCTTTTAAAGAACGTTTGCACCAATTCCGCGCAGCGGCCCGCCAGAACCCCGCCCCGAACCTCCATCTGATGGTTCAGTTGCGGATGATTCACTACTTGCATCACCGAATGCACTGCACCTGCTTTGGGATCGTCTGCGCCATAAACCAGGCGCTGGATCCGGGCATGCACCAGCGCACCGGCGCACATCGCGCACGGTTCAATTGTAACAAACAGCTCGCACGCCCCCAGACGGTGGTTACCAACGGCAGCACCGGCCTCGCGCAGAGCCAGGATCTCGGCGTGAGCCGTTGGATCGGAGTCGGTGATGTTCCGGTTCCATCCCCGGCCGACGATCTGTCCGTCGCACACCACCACCGCGCCCACCGGCACCTCGCCGGCCTCCAATGCTCGCTGGGCTGAGCGTAGGGCTTCCTCCATGATGAGTTCATCTGTCACAGTGAGGTGGTTCGATCGTGTCCATTGTAACGGCGAGCCTATTCGTAGCGCAGGGCCAGCATGGGATCCAGGCGCGTGGCTCTCCGAGCAGGGAAGTAGCAGGCCAAGAACGCAGCCGATGCCAGGAGCACGGCGGCCGCGCAGAAAGCCAGCGGATCCGTGGCGCGCGTGCCGAACAGCAAGGTGACGAGCAGGCGCGTAACCGCAAACGATCCCATGACTCCAAGTACCACCCCGGCCAGGGCGAGGCCCATGCCGTGGCCGACCACCAACTTCAGGATGTGGTGCGGCTGTGCTCCCAATGCCATGCGAATTCCCATCTCCTGGCGGCGCTGGTTTACCGAATAGGCCATGACCGCGTAGATGCCCACAGCGGCCAGCAGCAGGGCCAATCCCGCGAAGGCTCCGACAAATTGCATGATCAGGCGTGGCTGCGCCACGGATTCCGAAACCACCTCGTCCATGCTGAGTACACCCGACACCGGCAACGTGGAATCCAGCTTGGCAAACTGCTGTCGTACTGCGCTCACCAGTGCTGTTGGGTCTGATTGCGAACGGACTGCCAACGTCGCCTCCGGCCACCCCATTTGCAGGATCGGCAGGAACACCTGCGGGAAGTCGGGTATAGTCAAGGAACTGAATTTCACATTGGCCACGACGCCGACCACCTGGCGCGGAACCTTGTCCCGCGAATTCATGAGCTGCTTGCCGATGGGATCCTGGTTGGGCCAGTAACGGTCGGCCAGGGTCTGGTTCACGATGGCTACATTGGCGCTGCCGGCGACATCCTGTTCACTGAAAAAACGGCCCCGCCGGAGGGGTGTGCGCATGGCTTGAAAGTAGCCCGGACTTACAAACGCCCGGCCAATCACCGGGTCCTTGCCGATTCCCTGGCAGACCAGTCCCTCCGGGCAGAAGAAAATGTAGGGCGTGATCCCGAGCAGGGGCAGATTGCTGGCCAGACCTGCAGTCTGTACGCCCGGCAGAGACCTTACCTGTTCGAGGAATTGCCGGTAGAACTGTACTTGTTGCTCGGCAGTCGCGTAGCGAGCCCGGGGCAGAGCGACGGGGAAGGCCATCAGGCTGCGTGATTCGAATCCCGGGTTCACCGCCATAAGGCGGGCGAAACTCCGGATAAGAAGTCCTGCGCCGGTCATCAAGACCACCGCCACCGCAACCTCTGCCACCACCAGCCCCGAACGGAAACGGTTGCGAGTGCTGCCGTCGGAAAAGCCTCGGCCGCCTTCTTTTAAACGATCGTGCAAGGTGCGTCCGGAAATCTGGAACGCGGGCACAATGCCCGACGCCAAACCCGCGAGCAAGCAGATCCCCAGCGTGAACAGAAGCACCGGGCCGTCTAAGGAGGTCTGCTCCAGGCGAGGGACCGCGCCCGGAGAGATCGCCCGTGCCAGCGGCATCAGTCCCGCGGCCAATGCGATCCCCAGCACGCCCCCGACCAACGACAGCAAGATGCTCTCGCTGAGCAGTTGACGCACCAACCGCCCTCGCGAGGCGCCCAGAGCCTTGCGGATGGCGATTTCCTTCTGGCGCCCGGTGGCGCGGACTAGCAGAAGACTGGCGACGTTGGCGCAGGCAATCAGCAAGACGAAGCCGACCGCTCCCAGCAGCACCAGCAGCGATGGACGCACCGGCCCCACCAGACTCTCTTCCAGCGTAGCCGCCAGCACCTTGAACCTGGGATCGGAGTTGCTGCCGAATTGTTGTCGATAGGTCGCGTTAATCGTGTCCAGTTCAGTCTGAAGGCCGGCCAGGCTCACCCCCGCCCGCAGCCGTCCCACCGCGTTCAAGTAGCCCGAGCCGGATTGGATCTGTTGCTGGTTGAGGAAAGTTGTCTCGAAGATTCGCGGCAACCAGATTTGCGGTTCCGGAAACTGCAGGGGAAAACGAAACCCGGCTGGCAGGATGCCCACGACGGTGACGCTCTTTCCGTCCAGCATCAGACTCTTTCCCAGCAGGCTGGGGTCGCCTCCGAAATGGCTGTGCCAGAAACCGTCGCTGATCACAGCGACGTCGCGGCCGCCCGGCTGATTTTCCTCTTCAAGAAAGTTGCGCCCCAACGTCGGCCCTGTCCCCAGTGTGCGGAAAAGGTCAAGCGAAGCGCGCGCCGCCGGAATCACTTCCGGTTCACGGTTGCCGACCAGACTGACCGTAAGCGGGTAATACGCAGCGAACGTCTCGAAAGAACGGTTTTGATCGTGGATTGCGCGGAACTTGGTAAACGACATCTCGATGCCGTTGAGGCTGGGAGTGGCGGGGTCCGCCTGCGTCAGACTGACCAGTTGCCCGGAATTCAGGAAGGGAAGCGGCCGCAACAGCACCGCGTTGATCGCGCTGAAAATGGCGGTATTCGCTCCAATGCCGAGTGTCAGAGTCAACAACGCCGCCAGTGTGAAAGCTGGGGTCTTGCACAGGGTGCGAAAGCCGTAACGGATGTCCTGCCAGAGATTTCCCATCGTGAGCCCCCGAACTTCGACGGCTGACTGGCTGGCAGGTGAGCAAAGCGAGGGAGCATCACACGGCAGCATGTTCCGAGTTGCCCGCAAGTCCCATAGCCGTTTAGGGCTCGCAGAGAAGGAGGACAGCGCAGACGTTGTAGTGCCTGCACCCAGGAAGCAGCGCCAACCGCGCCCTAGATCAGATGCAGCACCGTTCGTACCGCTTCCGGGACCACGGCACGCACCACTGCCGGTACAACAATGGTGATCACAGGGTACGCGATCAGTATCACCGGCACGGCCAGCAAGGCCCAGGTCCTGGCAGGCAGATTTGTGAAGTAGGCCTTCATAATGCCTTCTTGGCTATAGATACGAAGCCAGCCTCAGGAAAGTTCCCCCCGCCGTCCGGCGGTTCTTTTCGGGACTCGCCGGTCAATGATATGCTTACCGCGTCATGGGCATGCCAAGCTTGCTCCGCAAGGTCTTGCTGGTCGACCTTCTACGGGGATTGAAGGTTACCTTCCGCTATCAGGATCCCAAGGAAATCTATACCGAGCAGTACCCGCTGGAGCGGCCGCAAGTGGCTGAACGCTATCGCGGCGCGCCTCGGCTGAACGTCAATCCTGACACTGACGAGACCATGTGCATTGCCTGCGACCTGTGCGCGCTGGCCTGTCCGGAGCACCTGATCGTCGTCTCCAGCGCACGCAACGAGCAAACTCGCCGCAAAGAGCTCACGAACTTCACTTATGATCTGAGCCGCTGCATGTTCTGCGGCCTCTGTGAAGACGCCTGTCCCGTCGACGCCCTGGAACTTACCCAGGACTTCGAGCTCGCCAGCTATACGCGCGACGGCGCTATCTGGGACCGTGAGACCCTGGAGAAGGGCCCGCAGCCGACGCAGTATCGGAAGTAAGTCGTCAGCTAGCAGACTGATGCGAACAATTCCAGCGGTAATCCGAAAGAACCTCGCGTACAATACTTTTCATTACCCCTCGGCTTTTCAAGAACCCTCGTCAAATCAGTCAGTGCGGAGGCACCATGGTTACGGTCGTCGCGCATCCCGGTAAACCCACCGGCCTTTCCGCGAAAGATGCGACCAGTCTTCCGGGACGGCGTTACGACCATTTCTTTTTCTCGGGGATGGCCCTGCTTCTGCTGGCGGCAGTTTTTTGGGGCTTTGCGCGTACTTACTATCTGGCGGGAGTATTCCACGCGCCCCTCCCCAGTTTTGTCATTCACCTGCATGGGGCGGTTTTCTCCTGCTGGATCCTCTTGCTCGTGACCCAGACCTCGCTGGTTTCAGCCGGCCGTGTCGACATCCATCGCCGGCTTGGCATCGCGGCGTTCGCGCTGGCATGTCTCATGGTTATCCTCGGTGTTGTGGCCGGCACCGACTCGCTGCTGCGGAACGCCGGCCCCCCGGGACGGGATGCCCAGGCGTTCTACATCGTCCCCCTGACGGACATGGTGATTTTTGCGACGCTCATCTATTTTGCCTTTCGCACCCGCACCAATCCGACAGTGCACAAGCGGCTCATCCTCATCGCCACCATTGGGCTGTCGATCGCAGCTATCGCCCGCTGGCCTATGGTCCACCGAACCCCGGGTAAGGCGGCGATGATCTCGTACATCTTCCTGTTCCTGCTGGTGGCCTACGATCTGTGGTCTACCCGCAAAGTTCATCGCGCTACGCTGTGGGCAGGTGCATTTCTCATCTTCGTGCAGCAGATCAGGCCATTCATCGGCCATACGGCCACGTGGCACGCGTTCGCCAGTTGGGTGCAGTCCCTGGCCCGGTAGAGCAACACGCCCGGAAAGCGTCGTATTTTCTCAGTGTGTACGTTTTCAGTCGTGATTACGGAGGGACGATGGTCACAGCCGTTGCGCATCCCAACCGTCCAGCGAAGCCTATGACAGGCGTACCCGGCCGCCGTTTCGACCACATCTTCTTCTCGGGGATGGCGCTGCTCATGCTGGTCACGGTTTTCATAGGTTTTGCGCCCACCTATTACCTGGCCGGAGTGTTCCATGCACCACTGCCCAATCTGCTCATTCAAGTGCACGGGGCGGCGTTCTCCTGCTGGATCCTCTTGCTCGTGGCCCAAACCTCCCTGGCCTCGGCGGGCCGCGTGGACATCCATCGCCGCCTCGGCATGGTGGGCTTTGTCCTGGCCTGTCTTATGGTGATCCTCGGGGTTTTGGCGGCAACTGATTCGCTTGTCCGGGAAGCCGGCCCACCAGGCCGGGATCCGAAGTTTTTCTACATCATCCCCCTGGCGAACATGGTGGTCTTCGCACCGCTGATCTTTTTTGCTTTTCGTGCCCGCTCCAATCCCGCGGCACACAAGCGGCTCATCCTCCTGGCAACACTGTCGCTGCTGATTGCCGCCATCGCCCGCTGGCCCTTTGCCATAGTTCACAGGAATTCGATCATGGCAGGACGGTTCTCCTACATCTTCCTGCTCCTGCTGGTGGCCTATGACCTGTGGTCCACGCACAAGGTTCATCGCGTCACTCTTTGGGCGGGAGCCTTTCTCGTTTTCGTGCAACAAATCGCGCTACCGATTGGCCACACGACTGTATGGCTCACGTTCGCCGGCTGGGTTCAATCTCACGCACGTTAGTCCCCCCGCCGCAGAAGTGCCTTTCGCCGGTACGGGCTTGCTAGTGAGCCATGCTCTCCGGCAACACCACTCTCTTTTCCGGGAGAAAGTACAACGACGGAATCAGTGCGAATGTAAAAAATGAAGCACAGACGGGCGCGACCTTCCAGAGCGCTGGGATGGACGGCTGTGCCGGCGCACGCACTTCCACCATGATCGTCACGACGATCGCGATCACGCCGTCACTAAAGGCTTCCAGCCGGCTTGTGGTGATTTCGGACATGAGCTGTCAGCTATCAGGAAACCTCTCCTGCAACTGATGTGGCGATGGTCCCGCAGGCACTCTATACCGCCGATGCTCCGCCCTTGCTGATAGCTGACGGCCACCCGGCCGGCTGTTGCTGCGTCATGCAGTGCATCGTCCCCAGCCCCCAGATCAAGTCGCCGGAGTAGATGGGAACGACGTTCCGCTTGGGGAAGAGTTCAGCTAAGGTGCTGAGCGCGATGCGGTCGCTGGGATCGTTGAAGACCGGCGCCAGCACAACGCCGTTCGCGATATAGAAGTTAGCGTAGCTGGCGGGCAGCCTTCGTCCCTCGAACACGACCGGGCCGGGCATGGGGATCTCTACGATGGTCAACTGCTTGCCGTCCTGATCGCGAGCGGCCTGCAGGCGGCGCAGGTTGGCACGCAGGGGCGCGTGATTCACATCTTTGGAGTTGCGCTCGACCATGGTCACCACCGTGTCTGGCGACACGAAGCGAGTCAGATCGTCCACGTGGCCGTGGGTATCGTCGCCGAAGATGCCCCGTCCCAGCCAGATCACATTGGGGGCGCCCAAGTAGTCGGCAAAGGCCTTCTCGTAGTGGACACGCGTCATGCCCGGATTGCGCTCCTGCACCTTGCTGAGCAGGCACTCCTCCGAGGTCAGCAAAGTTCCGCATCCGTTCACGTCGATTGACCCGCCTTCCAGAACAATCCGGCGATCACGGCTCACGGGGCGGATTTCGCGCGCGTGCGCGGCTTTGGCCATGCGGCTGCCGATTTTCTCATCGTGCCGCCAATTCGAATATTTGGCCCAGGCGTTGAAGCGAAACTTTAAGGCGAAGGCTCCCTGACTTCCGGGAGCATGTGAGAACAGCCGCCCCTTCGGCACGCTCAGGGCAGGCCCCCGGCTATCCGGCCGGGCAAGGCCCGGCTCTTGTTGCGTGACAAAGATGCATCCCGAGTCCCGCATCCAGACGCGATTGGTGCGCCAGCGATGGAAGCGTACGTTTCGGGACAGCGCGTTTGCCCGATCCAGGAATCTGCTGGCTTTTCTCTCAGACGATGCGTCGTTCACGAGCAGCTCAACGCGCTCACGGTGCGCCAGATTGCGAACGACCTCCGCATACACCCACGGGATGGGCTCAAATTTCCCGGGCCAGTCTCCCTGATAGTGAGGCCATGCCAGCCAGGTTGCCTCGTGGTGCTCCCATTCAGCCGGCATGCGATATCCAGCAAGGGGCGGGGAATCAATTCTTAAAGTTTCACTTGCAGGTCGTGGTCTCGGCATTTGCGCTCTGGGAGATGGCCCTAATCCAGCAGTCGATTGGTAATCGGCGCGTAGCTATCAATCCGCCGGTCGCGCAGGAAGGGCCAGTTTCGGCGGATGTCCTCCAGCGCCTTCAGGTCCACCTCGCCGACCACAATTTCCTCGCGATCATGCGATCCCTCGGCCAGCACGCGCCCGAAGGGATCCGAAAGGAAAGAGCCTCCCCAGAACTCCAGCCCCCGACCCGGCGCGGATTTGCCGCGTACGTTTCCGGTTTCGAAGCCAACACGGTTCACAACCGCCACGTAGACCCCATTGGCAATCGCGTGGGACCGTTGAATTGTTTTCCAGGCGTCGTGCTGGGCCACGCCGAACTCGGCCTTCTCCGCCGGGTGCCAGCCAATTGCGGTCGGATAGAACAACACGTGCGCCCCCTGCAATGCGGTTATCCGCGCGCCCTCGGGATACCACTGGTCCCAACAGACGAGCGTGCCGATCCGGCCCACGTTGGTATCCAGCGCGCGATACCCGAGATCTCCAGGCGTGAAATAAAACTTCTCGTAATAGAGCGGGTCGTCCGGAATGTGCATCTTGCGATAGAGTCCGCGCAGGGAGCCGTCCGCGTCGAAGATCGCTGCCGTGTTGTGATAGACGCCCGGAGCACGCTTCTCAAACAACGACGCGATCAGGACCACTCCACCGCGCTTTGCGGCGGCAGAGAGCTTTTCGGTGGTGGATCCGGGGATGGGTTCGGCCAGATCGAACAGCGCGTGTTCTTCGCGCTGGCAGAAATATTGGGTCTGGAAAAGCTCGGGCAGACAAACCACCTGCGCACCACGACCTGCGGCATCGGCCACACGCTCCAACGCCTTCTGCAGATTCTGTTCCGGCTCGGGTCCGCAGGACATCTGCACCAGCGCCACGCGAAATTTCTCAAGCGGCACGGCGTCCTCTACCTCCGCGATCAATATAGCATCCGAGAGACAGCTATCAGCTCTCAGCCGTCAGCTTCCTTTCCTACGAAGAGGCGGTTCGGTGCTTCGCAAGAACGCGAGCCAGCCGCTGGTTGCCGGCGACTATTTTCTCCAGTTGCTGGTTGACTTCGGCGGAGGGCATGGCGCGAAGGATAGCTTCAATTGCCGCCTCGGCCTGCAGGGATTCCGTCCGAACCAGATCCAGCAGGAATTCAAGAGCCGCGTCCTGGCGGGTGAGAGCGATGGCCGAAAGCAATACAGAACGAAACCACGGGTCCGCTGCATGCGCAAAGCATTCCCGCAAAGCTTCGAAGCCCTGAACCGTATGCGTGCCGGCAATTGCCAATGCTGCCTCTGCCGCGGCATCGTCCGCCGAAGCGAGGAAACGTCCAACCCAGGGAATGGAACTCGGGCCTTCGACTCGCAGGATGCCGCTGTAGCAGGCCCCCAGGACCTCCGGCTCATCAGCACCGAGAGTAGCCCGCAGGCGAAGCAGGAGCGCAGCTGGCGGCGATCCCACCTGCTCGATGGCACGAGCGACCTCCACGCGGACCGACTTGTCTTTGTCCGCGAAGAGTTCGACAAGGTGGGCCAACAGATCAGCTTCTACAAGGCTACGGCATTGGACGAGGGCCAGAGCGCAGGTAGCACGCAGGGTCCCCGCCGTATCGGAGCGGCCTCCCCAGACCGGTTCCAGCTGGGTGTGGTGCATGCCGCGGAGAAAAGTTGCCGCATCCTGGTGCTCGAATGCCCCGAGTGCCCGGCTGAGCGCATTCTTCGCCCAGCATTGCGGATCGCTCTTGAGTGGATCCTCGAATAACCGATCGAAAGCGGCTAGCAACTCGGGAGTCAGCTGAGCCAGACCAAATTCCCGGACCAGGTCCGCCGCCTTGGCGACAACAAAGTTGTTTCGATGCCCCAGAGCCTTTCGCAGCGGTTCGATGCAGGCTTCCGGCGGTTCGTGGCGAAGCCTGTCCAGAGCATCGATTTGTTGCTCGAAGCTGCGCTTGCTGGGCACAGATGGAAGTGTAACCCGAATGCGGAACCCAACTCTCCGCCCGCGGGTGATTCCGGACCAGAAACTCTCCCGAGGACGTGGCATCGTCGAGCGGGCTTCCTGTAGAGTATCTTGTCGGGAAGAATCGGAGTCGAGCTCGGAGGCTAGTCGCTTGAAACAGGGGAATCACAGCAACTCGCATCAAGGGAAAGCGCACGACGCCAGCGCAAACGGTGGGGAAGGCAAAGAGCGCCATCTGCACAACCCGATCGAAGACCGGCTGATTCCGCTCGAACCCCTGGATCTTGCCAAGGTGCACAGCATCGACGATCTCGTCCGCGCGATGGCTAGGACTGCCTTTACGGGCCGCCAACTGGGCGAGGCTGCCGATGTCCTTGAAGCCATGGCGCGCGACGAAGAATGCTTCGTCGTTATGACCCTCGCCGGGGCCATGACTGTCGCCAAGCAGGGCCTGGTCGTCACCGAACTCATCGACCGGGGCATTGTGAATGCAGTTGTCTCAACTGGAGCCCTCATGGCTCACGGCCTGGTCGAGGCCACCGGGCGCGCGCATTTCCGTCACAATCCTGAGGTTTCCGACGAAGAACTCTACGAGCAGGGATACAACCGCGTGTACGACACGCTCGAGCCCGAGCAGAACCTCGACGATGTGGAAGAGGTCATGGCCGCGGTGCTCGAATCCTGGGATCACAACGAGGTGATGTGCTCCTACAAGTTGAACCACGCTATCGGAGCTTATCTCGCCAAGCATGCCCAGGGGCAGCGCGGCATTCTGAAATCGGCTTACGAGAAGGGCGTACCCGTGTTTGTGCCGGCGTTCACAGACTCCGAACTGGGACTCGATACCGCACTGAACAATCGCCTGCGGGAATCCACCGGAAGACACAAGGTACGTTTTGATCCCTTCGAGGATGTGGAACATTTTGCAGCCACGTTGCTGCGGCAGAAACGGCTGGGAATTTTTACGATCGGCGGCGGCGTGCCCCGCAACTGGTCGCAGCAATTTGGACCGTTCATCGAACTGCGCCACCGGCGCCTGGGGGAGAACCTTCCCCTCAAGCGCTACCACTACGGCCTGCGCATCTGCCCGGAGCCCGTCTACTGGGGCGGCCTCTCTGGGAGTCCTTACAGCGAGGCCGTTTCATGGGGCAAGTTTGTCCCGCCAGCGGAGGGCGGGAAATTCGGAGAGGTCTTCGTCGATGCCACGGTTGGTCTGCCTCTGATCGTTGCTGCTGTTCTGGAGCGCCTGGACAAAGACAAGAAAGGGAATTCCGCCCGGAAGACCGCCAAGACGGGCGCGAAGAAGTAGGGACTCCGCGGGTTTGAGGAAGATTCAGCCGGTCTAGGCGAGGCCCTCGCAGGTGGAGGCATCCTGCTCCGAGATCTCTCGGTTTCCCGCCCGAAGTCTGTGGTAGAGAGGCGCAAGGATGCTGTTTCCCAGGACCTCTGACTCGGCCTGCACCCAATCCTGCAGAGCATGGCCTTCGACCTGGCCGCGCGTGTCATAGAGCTGGCGGGCACGGGTCCGCACTTTTCTCTCGACCAACTCTGCCATCAGTGCCTGACGTTTCTGCCTGCGAGTATTGCTATCCACTACTGACTCCCTGCCTTTATTGATCACTTCCATCATACGGTATCTCTGTTAACGAAAGATTACATCTGGCACAGGAAAGTGGTTACCAAAGTGTCAAGCCTGCACAGAGCGCGGAACTGCTGCACAAAATGCAAACCCGCAGGTCAGAAGCCCGCGCAAAGAGAATCTTACGACCGGCGTCCTAGGTCGCTGACCCTTCTCGTCAGACGAATCTCAGAAGATGGGCAGACGCGGACTTCGTGTTTACCGGCATCGAAGCCGTCCAAGAGCGCATTGTGGTGCGCAATGATCTGCTCAAAGGGGAGTGTGCGCGTGTCAGCCGTCATGTGCCCGTCATTAGCAAGGATTATGTCATAGCCAAGGCTGACCGCGCGGCGAACGGTCGTATCAATGCAGTACTGGGTCATGCATCCGCAGATCACGAGTTGGTTGATGCCGGCGGCCGCGAGGTCCGGACCGAGAGTCGTCTCGAAGAACGCGTCGCAGGCGCGTTTGTGGATGACTGGCTCACCGGGTCGGGGTGCAATTTCGGTTCGAATCGGCCACCCGGAAGTTTCGGGCTCCAGCCTGTGACCAGGACTCCCATCGTGCTGGATGTAGATCACGGGCACGGACGCAGTCCGCGCTTTCTCGATCAGTCCCGCGATGCACAAGACTGTTTCATCGAGAGCTTGGTCGATTTCCTTCTTGCGGGTCAGATTGGGAAGGGCCAGGATACCGCGCTGGACGTCGATGACGAGAAGTGCGGTCTTGGCCGCAGACATACTTCAGTCTAACAAGCTGCGGAGGACATGCACAATCAGCGTGGAGTCCAGCTCCGACGGCAGTTCTTTTCTTCGCCGGTTGAGTTTCTCAGCAGCCCGCTAGTCGAAAATCAGCACCGCCGAAGCGATCACCGTCGTCCACAACCCGCGCTTGTCACCCACTGCGGACTGGGTGACGTTGGCCGTGCGCACGATCTTGTTCGACAGCCGGTAGATCTGTTTTTTCTCGTCCCAGGACCGGTCGGGATCGAATTCCACGTTGAGGGTGGTGGCCAGCATTTCGGCTGCAAGTTCTTCGGCATATTCTCCAGCGGCGTCTTCGGTCTCCCCGAAGGAGTGATGCTCGCTGAGGTACCCGTAGGTGTTGCGGTCGGCAGGAATCGCGACGCCGATCGAGGATGCCAGCAGACGGTGCGGTTCGTGAGTTGAGTTCTCCGCCACTACCGCGAATACGACTTCCCCAGGATTCAGGTACTTCACGCCCTCCTTGCGGGCCAGCAGCTTGCAGTTGGGAGGGAAGATGGAAGAGACGCGTACCAGATTCTGGGCGGCAATTCCTGCATCGCGCAGTGCCAGCTCAAACGACGTTAACCGCTCGCGGTGTTTTCCCACCCCCTTGGTAAAGAAAATCCGCTTGGGAACCATGTCTTTGCCCAACGATGTAGCCCTCCGCCAGGAAAATTTTGAGGTTGAGAATGCACAATCTAACACAACGGTTTGTAAACAAAGCATGAATTTCCACCCGAGGGGCAAAAAAAGCAGGGAGCGTGGGACGCTCCCCGCCAACCTCTGCGACCTGACGAACCCGGCTACTGTGCAGCTTTGACCGAACTGACGCTGATGGTGTTGTCCTTTTCAGTTCCCATGACCGTGGCCTTGGCCCCGGCCTGCTTATCGAGCGTTTCGAGAGCCGCCTTGTCGCTGGTGTCCAGGGTGTAAACCTTGTCGCCGACGACCAGCGCATACTTTGATCCCTTGCTGACACAAGCCCGCGTGCAAGCGGCGTCGTCACCCGCCATCGCGTGCTTGGCGCCGCACATCGAGTCGCTGACAGTGCCGGTGTAGGTCTTTCCCTTGGCCGCGAGGGCCGAGGGGACGGACAGCCCAGCGCTCAGGGCCAAAGTAAGCATCAAGAATCCCAGCTTCTGCGATCGAAAATTCATTCCATATTCTCCTTGTGAGTTAGTAACCCCGCTTGTGCGCCTGGACCAGGCACATTCACTGTTATCACAGATTACTCCGAGCGCTGGAAGTTGCAGCGAATGATCGAAAAAAATAGCGGGAACACGCTGGCGCGCATTCCCGCCCATGCCCGGCGTAGTTGGGGGAGGGCCCGGGCAGAACCCCCCATTAGAATCACGGAACCCCGAAAAGCTGCAACTTGAGAGAAATTTGTTCCAAAAACCGGAATAACCGGGGACCCTCACCTGGGTGCCTTGGCCGAATACTGCAGGTCCACGTCAACTGTCTTGTCGCGCACGTTCGCCGTGGCGTGAGGCGCCACTTCCCAGTCAAGAGCGGCAGGCAACAGCTTGTTGGCTTCCGCCAGGTACTGCCTCAGATAGGTCGCATCGTAAACGTCCCCCTGGCGCAGCTTCCACGCGGCGCGCAGCTTCGCCGTCAGGCCGTTGTCGAGCCCTCGAAACTCCAGGTCGCCCATGTGGTAGACGGAGTCTTCCTTCACCTCCAGTCGGATGGCTACGGTGCCGGCTGCATCGTCGAACTGCGCCTGAGGTGTGATCGACGCGTTAATGTATCCCCGCGAGCTGTACAGGGTCCTGACTGCCGCCAGGTTATCGGACAGCTGCACTGTATTCGCCAGTTGCCCTGGCGCGAAACGTACCATCGACTGCAGCATCTCGGTTGATATCTCACGATTCCCCGACCACTCCAGGCGGCTGAGCTTGTACTGCTGTCCGGGAGTGACCGCCAGGGTGACGTCTACGACCGTCAGATTTTTGGGTTCGTCCGCGCCTTCTTCCGGAGCTTCCTTCACGCCCGTAGGCTGTGGTGCACCGAACGACGCCTTCAGGTACCCGCGAGCGTAGTAAATCGGCAGCAGCTGACGCTCCACAAGAATCTTGATTCGACTATGGGAGTACTGGCGGTCGGGCATTCTCTGCGCAGCTGCTTCCAGCGCCGGCAGTTCGCTGGCGCCGGCCCCGGTAAATGCAATGTTGCGAATCCGAATCAGGACTTCGGATACCGAATAGTTGAATGACTCGATTTGCCCGCTCGGTCCCTCAGCCCGCAAGTAGGTCACATATCCCGGAACACCCTTCTCCACCAGCATGGCCTGCAGCACATCGGAAACCTCGTCCGGCAGCCGCCCGGACAATGGCAACTCGCCATCGAACAGGGCAACATGTTCTTTGATCCTGCGCCGCAGTTCGTCATCGGTGAACCAGACAAAATCTTCAAAGTGAGCTGGAAGAAACTTCGGAGAGTCCACCAACTTCAATTCCAGCTTGGTTCCGGCCGCGGAATAGGAGAAGCTGTACGCGATGTCGGTGAAAGCTCCCGTATCGCCCAGGCGCCGGCTGGCCTTCTTGAAATCGTCATCGCTGACCTCGGCGCCGATTTGCAGGCCTGTCGCGGCAACCACATCGTCGGGTGAATAGCGTTTGGTCCCGGTGACTTTCACTGCGACCAGCTTGTGCGCGGAGTCCGGCAGCTCCTGCGCGGCTCGCGACTGCGCCGTTTGTGTCGATCCCAAGCGCAGAGTTGCGGGGACCACAAGGAGCGTCGCGAGCAGGATTCTGGCCGATGCCGTCATCATTCACTTAAGGCCCGGCACCAGTTCTTCCGCCGGCTTGTGCTTCACGGCAATGTCGATAAAGGCGAGCGCAGCCCGGCTGAGCGCTTTGTCTTTGCGAAAAACCAATGCCAGGTCGCGCCTTATTTGCGCGTCTGCGATGGGCACCGCCACCAGCACCCTGGCCCGCACGTCTTCCTGCACGTTCGAACTGGCGATGAACCCAAGCCCCACATCGGCCGCCACGAACCGCTTCAGAAGTTCGCTGGAATCCAGTTCCATGGTGTAGTTCGGCTTCAACCGCCGTTCCTGAAAGAGTTGCTCGATCCCGTCGCGGGTATGACCCAACTTCGGCACGACCAGTGGAAACTTCGCAATCTCGGCTACTGTCACCGACTTGAGCTTGCTCAGCGGATGCTGCGGCGGCGCTATCAGCACCAGTTCATCCCGATGGATCAGCACCGAGGTGAGACGGTTGTCTGTCACGGGTAGGGAAACCACGCCGAAATCCACCGAGTTGTCGATGACCGATTCCAGGATCTTGGCGTAGTCGGAGCGCTTGATGTTTACCGACACATCCGGATAGAGCTTCTTGAACCCGGCAAACACTTCCGGAAGAATATGCAGGCAGGTCCCTTCATTGGCACCGACTACAATTTCCCCGCGCGGCACGCGCTCCATCTCCGCCAGGGTCACCAGCATCGCTTTCCGCGCTTCGAGCGTTTCCTCTGCGTATTTTTGAAACGCCTTACCCGCCGCTGTGAGGCACACCTTGCCACCTGATCGATCAAACAGCTTGGCCCCAACTTCCTCCTCCAGCGCGCGAATCTGCGACGAAATGGCGGGTTGGGTGCGAAAGCGCTTTTCCGCCGCACGCGAGAACGACACGTGCCGGGCTACTTCGAGAAAGGTCTCCAGCTGGTCAAAGTCCATAGGAGCACGCGTCGGGACTCAGGCGAACGGCGGCCTCAGTATCCCGCCTCCCCGACGGAAGCCAGCACGGCTGAATGCTGGTTGCCGAACGGCTCAAGTGTAACAGGGGTTCCGCGAGCTGCGAACAGGTGCTAACGGCAGGTCACTTTCCACGTCGGAAGGGCATGACTGGCAAACTTTGGACGGTGATCGTTGTCTTGGCGGGAATCACATCGGTCCCGGCTCGCACCCAATCAGCCGATATGCGGGTCGCTCCTCCGGTCAGCGCCGTAGCCAGCGCCAAGGCGTACTGGGCCGGCATCTCGGTCGCAGATGCCAAGGCCAGTGCGAAGTGGTACCAGCAGAAGCTCCACTTCTACATCTACAAAACGATGGATCTTCCAGAGCACCATCTCAAAATTGTGTTCCTGGATCTGAACGGCTTCTCGCTGGAGCTGATTCAGTTTGCCGGTGCGATGTCCTTCGAGGTCGTGAAGAAGCGCGTCCCTGAGTTGACCGATCGAGACCGGCTCCTCGGATTCGTGAAGCTCGGCTTTCAGATCGCCGAGGTGGATGCGCTGGCCGCCGAGTTGAAGCGAGACGGCACGAAGCTCCTGATGGAGCCTACCGAAGATCGCGAGTTTCACGACCGGTTTCTTATGCTGCAGGACCCCGACGGCAACGTGCTGCAGTTCTTCCAGAAGCTGAAGTAGTTCCCGGCCCCGTTAACGCGCCAGCAGTTTTTCGATCGCGGCCACAACTTCCTTGGAGTCAGGCGTAACCTCAGGCTCGAACCGCTGCACGATATTGCCGTTCCGGTCCAGCAGAAACTTGGTGAAATTCCACTTGATTTCGCCTGCGATCCCCGGCCCCGTCTGCTTGGTCAGGTAGGCGTACAGGGGCGCTTGATCAGCCCCTTTGACCGAGATTTTCGAGTACATCGGGAAGGTGACGCTGTACTTGCGGGTGCAGAAAGTCTTGATCTCCTCGTTCGTGCCCGGTTCCTGTGCCCCAAAATTGTTGGCCGGGAAGCCCAGAATCACAAAGCCCTGATCCTTGTACTTCTCGTAAATAGCCTCCAGCGCGCTGTACTGGGGAGTGTAGCCGCACTGGCTGGCCACGTTCACCATGAGAACAACCTTGCCCTTGTAGTTGGCGAGCGGCGCCGGCTTGCCGTCGATCGAATTGAGGGTAAAACCGTAAATCCCGGAAGCAGCGAAAAGTGTCGTAGCCATAATTAGCAGCACTCCAGATAACACATACCCACGCACTCTGGCCAGCATACACAGAGATTTCATTGAGACTCCTATGGAAGTTCTATGAGGGTGAAGACTGCCCGCCGATTTCCAGCGACATAGTCCGCCCGCGAGGTCGACGACAGCGACCATACCCGGGACAGCCGGGCGCGCGCAACCTGGAATTGTCAATTTTTTGTCTATTCCTGCCCGAAGAGCGCCTATACCGTGGCTCGCATCGAGGTTTCTTTGATGAACCTCTCCGCCATCTTCAGCCGTCTCGACGGGATTACTGCGCACAAGGCGTCCGAGTCGCTGGTGCGGGACAGCAGACCGTCTCCGATGGCTTCCAAAGCCGCCGAAGAGTGTCCGAGTACCGCCAGAAGATACTTCTGAGCAATCGGACGGTCCGCAGGGTGAATCAGGTCCCACCACCGCCGGATTGACTCCTGGACCTCCGCTTCGTTCTTCTCACCAACAACCAGAGCATCGATGAGCCGGTAGACCTTGCTCTTGATCGCTTGATACGAAACGGATATTTCCTGCGGCATTTGAGGGGTCCTGTAGTGCTTTAGTACTACACATAATGCAATCCTCCGGCCAAACCGTGAATGCCAGTAAAAACAGGCCTTTAGCCCCTTTTCCACTTCCATTTTTCCTTCCACGAACCGGATAACCAGCAACCGGGATATGAATTCTGGAAACACAGCACGCCCTGTACGGCGAAGGTGCCCTCGGAAGGGGTTTCCCATGTGCTGAAAAGGGCAACAACTCCGAAGCTAACGTCGTCCCCACAAGTTCTCACCCAGCGAGCCTGCAACTTCTTACCTGCGTTGGGCAGCCAGCCAACTTGTGGCAGGGTACAATGTGGCGCTCTGCTCAACCGGAGTGGGTTCCGGCTCTCTCCAAAATCTGCGAGAGCATCCTGGGGGCAAAGACTGTTTCCGGATCTTGAATCACACAACTCTGTGGAGGCGTAATGAAAAGACTGGCGTGGACTCTGGTAGTTGTCGCAACACTCCCGATTTTCATGGCAGCTCAGAATTCACAGTCGTCCCAGGCAACTTGGAACGCCGGCGAGTCCAACGACCGCATGTTTTTTCCTCATGACATGTTCTGGGGATGGGCACAGTTCGACCTTGCTCCCCCGCACAACGAGATCGATCCCAACCTCTGCGCCGGCAATGCCGGACAGTACGGCGGAGTCAACGCCCCTTGCAGCATGTTCGCTCGTTACATGCTGTCCGGAACCCTGGAGGTCCGTCCCTTCGGCCGTGGCCCGCTCCGGCGGTTCATGGTGTATGGTGCGCCGACGTTCTTGTTTGGCAAGACGATCCCCAAGACCCTCTACACCTGGTCGTTTGATCCAATCGGCATCGAGCACTCCTGGGGAGCAGGGGTGTACATCGGCAAGGGATTTGAGTTCCGCGTCACCCAGCACTTTCTGTTCGACCGCCTGGGCTCGCGCAACAAGAATCTGGGAATCGCCGACTTGGGCGACAATGGCCCTTGGGGCCGCTACATGAGTCTCGGCGTACGAAAAACCTTTGGAATCCGGCGCTGGTGAGCCTAAGCAGCCGCCGGCATGGCTGGCCGGCGCAGCCACTGAATCAGCCAGATTAGAAGCGCCACAAACAAACCCATCACTATGAGCGGAGCAACAAAGATCAGCGCGATCCATCCACGGCCGCCCATCGTGGTTACGTCCCCGCCGACCTGGGCCTCCGGGTCCCGCCGAAGCTGCCCCCCAAAGACTGTGGCATCGCCGTCGACCTTCGCGTCTTTGGTGAGCCGCAGATCGCCCGCGAAGGCAGTAGCATCGCCAGAAACCTGTGCTTGATCCTCAATCGTGATGCTGCCGCCAAACGTGGTCACATCTCCCGCCACCTGCCCGCGCACATGAATGCTGCAGCCGAAGCAGGTGACATCACCCACCTGATCGTTGGGGCCTACGTTGATGGTGTGGCCCACCTGTGTGTAGCTGGGATTGTCCTTGGCCCACGCCGTAGCTGAGAACGCGAGGCATGATACTGCTAACCAGAGCAGGAACTGGCCACGTACTGCCAACGGGTAGCCGCAGTTGCGATGCATTGTGAGGACCTCCTACAGCCACAATAGGACTGCTAGAACAGGAATTATGGCACAACCTGAAACAAGAATCTGGCCATGGGTTCACCGCAATTCTTTATAATTGAAAGTTTCCCAAGCAGGTGCGCAAGGCTCCAGACCACAAGACTTCAAACGAGGAGGCTCGATGGCAGGTTCCTATAACGGCGTGGTGGTTCCAGCAGACGGAAGGAAGATCGGCTATTCCAATGGCAGGTACGACGTTCCGGACAATCCCATCATTCCTTTCATCGAAGGCGACGGAACCGGCCGTGACATCTGGAAGGCCTCCCTGCGTGTCTTCAACGCCGCTGTCGAGAAGGCTTACAAAGGCAAGCGCCGTGTCGCATGGTACGAAGTCTTCGCCGGGGAGAAGGCCAAAGCGAAGTTCGACAACTGGCTGCCCGACGATACCGTCGATGCCGTCCGCGAATTCCGGGTTGCGATCAAAGGCCCCTTGACCACGCCCGTGGGCGGCGGAATTCGCTCGCTCAACGTTGCCCTGCGGCAGATTCTCGATCTGTACTCCTGCGTGCGTCCCGTGAAGTACTACAAGGGCGTGCCCTCACCCGTGAAGCACCCCGAACGCATGGACGTCGTTATCTTCCGCGAGAACACGGAAGACGTCTACGCCGGCATCGAGTGGGAGCAGGGAACTGCGGATTGCGCGCGCCTGATCGAGTTTCTCAACAACGACATGCTCAAGGGCAGCAAGAAGCAGATCCGCCTCGACTCCGGGGTGGGCATCAAGCCGATGTCCGTCAGCGGCACCAAGCGCCTGGTGCGCATGGCCATTCGGCACGCTCTCGAAAGCGGCCGCAAGACGGTGACTCTGGTGCACAAAGGCAACATTCAGAAGTTCACCGAGGGCGCCTTCCGCAAATGGGGATACGAGCTCGCAACGGAAGAATTTCGCGACAAAGTCGTAACCGAGCGCGAGAGCTGGATTCTCGACAACAAAGACAAGAATCCCGTCATCAGCATTGCGCAGAATGCCGAACAGATCGAGCCCGGCATGCAGTTCGCCCCGCCTTCGTTCCGCCAGTCCGTGGAGCAGGAAGTGAAGGAAGTTCTCGACCGCATCTACGCCACCCACGGCCACGGTGAGTGGAAGAAGAAGATCATGATCAACGACCGCATCGCCGACTCGATTTTTCAGCAGGTTGTCACGCGCGCCGACGAATACTCGGTGCTGGCGACGCCCAATCTGAACGGCGACTACATTTCCGACGCTTGCGCCGCGCAAGTCGGCGGCCTAGGCATCGCTCCGGGAGCGAATATCGGCGATGGCTACGCCATCTTCGAAGCCACGCACGGCACCGCGCCCAAGTACGCCGATAAAGACGTGATCAACCCCGGTTCGGTGATTCTTTCCGGAGTCATGCTGTTCCGCTTTCTCGGCTGGAACGAAGCCGCCGACCAGATCGAGCACGGCATGGAGAGCACGATTCTCCAGAAGAAAGTAACGTACGACTTTGAAAGGCTTATGGAAGGCGCAACAAAAGTCAGAACCAGCGAGTTCGCGACCCACATCATCGAGAACATGGGGGCGGCAGTAATGGCATGAGGCAGCAATTGGCAATTAGCAGTTAGCAACGAGCCCACCTGTTGCGTACCGGAGGGACGACTGAACCTCCGACGAGAGTAGTTTGGGCCAATTGCCAACTGCTTCTCTTAACCCGAAAGGACTCATCATGCGAAAGAAAGTCACCATCGTAGGTTCCGGCAACGTAGGTGCGACAGCAGCTCACTGGATCGCTTCCAAAGAACTGGCCGACGTAGTGCTCATCGACATCATCGAAGGCGTCCCGCAAGGCAAGGGACTCGACCTGCTCGAAGCCATGCCCATCGAAAAGCGTGACTCCTACATCACCGGCACCAACGACTACAAAGACACCGCCAACTCCGACATCGTAGTCGTGACCGCCGGCATCCCCCGCAAGCCCGGCATGAGCCGCGACGACCTGCTCAACACCAACTTCAACATCATGAAGGCCGTAGTCGGCGAGGTGGTGAAGTATTCACCCAACTGCATCCTGATCATCGTGTCAAACCCTCTCGATGCCATGGCACAAGCCGCCTACAAGCTCAGCGGATTCCCCCGCGAGCGCGTCATCGGCATGGCCGGAGTCCTCGATTCCGCCCGCTTCCGCGCCTTCATCGCCGCCGAACTCAACGTCAGCGTCGAAAACGTCACCGCCTTCGTGCTCGGAGGCCACGGCGACACCATGGTCCCACTGCCGCGCTATTCCACAGTCGCAGGTATTCCGATCACCGAATTGATTGAGAAGTCGAGACTGGAAGCTCTGGTTCAGCGCACACGCGACGGCGGCGCCGAAATCGTGAAATACCTCAAGACCGGATCCGCCTACTATGCCCCGTCAGCAGCTGCCACCGAGATGGTCGAAGCCATCCTCAAAGACAAAAAGAAGATTCTCCCCTGCGCCGCTTACCTGCAAGGCGAGTACGGAATCACCGGACTCTACGTCGGCGTGCCCGTGAAGCTCGGCGCAAAGGGAATCGAACAGATCATCGAAATCAAGCTCACGTCAGAGGAGAAGGCAGGCCTCGACAAGAGCGCCGCGGCGGTGAAGGAGTTGGTGGGAGTGATCGGAGTGTAAGTATTCGTGTTCCAGAATCACACGAACGGTCTGTTTTGCTTTTCAACCCAAGGAAATGTGAAAATATCAAAATCTTGTAGATAGTCGATTTTTAGACATGAATCGACTCCTTGATCAGGGCGTAGTATCTTCGAAAAATATCGCTCAGGATCGCGACTCCTTCCTTTAGGTTGCCGTATTCTGGCGCTTCCGCTATTCCGCGCCTGTCATGGTGTGCGATTATCCGATCAACATACGGCTTGATTACCTTCTCCAGAGCCTCCAGCTGAGTTAGGTCTAATTGAAGTTGGGGTCGGGAGACCTGGCTGACGAAGATAGTAGGCTCTCTCTCGATTTCTTGAAGAACAATACGTAAGGAAACGTTCGTTTTATCCTTGTTCTGCTTTTCTGTAAGGCGCCGTATGGCCGATGTTGTTGTACTCACGTACGCATAGTGCAACATGTCGAAATAGGGGCTTCGCATTGTGAGAAGCCGACGGTTCCGATGTATGACTTCCTCTTGCAGTCGCCAGTAGGTATCGTCATCCGTAACTAGGGCAAGTAGTTCCTCTTTAAGCCACTCCATCCATTCTTTCAATTGTGCTTCACTCATAAAGCAATCTTAGCAGCTACGGAGGAGCGACCAATCAAGACCAATGTTCATCCGTCACAGACACCCGTGACACGCCTGCGATAAAAACCGGTAAGGGCACGACTTCCAGTCGTGCCGCACCAATCTAGCCAGAACAGATCGGCTTCAGCCGCTGAGGTCCACCGTGAAACCCACTCGCCTGCTTTCTCCTCCCAGAACCTATTTTGTAACCTTTTCGACTTGGCAGCGCCGGCGATTCTTTGTCGTCGAATCGTTCTCGAGACTATTTCTGAAGACGCTGTACAGCTACAGAAGGCAGGGACGCTTTCAACTGCATGCGTTCGTTGCTATGCCCGATCACGTTCATCTCTTGCTGACGCCGAGCGTGGACATCACGCTGGAGCGGGCAATGCAATTCATCAAAGGCGCCTATTCGTACTTGGTTCGCAAGGAGTTAGGACGCTCCTGCGAGATCTGGCAGAGAGGCTTCACGGACCATCGCATTCGCGATGAGAACGACTTCCAATTTCACCGTAGTTACATCCACAGAAACCCGGTCCAGAGAAATCTGGTCGCGAACGCCTGCGAGTACCGGTATTGCTCCGCCTACCCCGGATTCAAATTAGACACCTGGCCCTCAGCGGCTAAAGCCGATGCAGTTGGAGTTGCTTGATCGGCACGACTGGAAGTCGTGCCCTTCCCGATCCCGCGGCGGCACCCACGGCAGTGCTCTACACCTTCTCGATCGCCACCTTCTTCACCACCACATCCTTCGTTGGCCTGTCATTGCGTCCGCAAGGCACCGCCGTGATCTTATCCACCACGTCTTGCCCCTCGACGACTTCGCCGAAAATGGTGTGCTTGCCCGTTAGCCAAGTCGTCGCCGCGACAGTGATAAAGAACTGCGACCCGTTCGTGTTCGGCCCCGCATTCGCCATTGCCAGCTTACCCGGCTTGTCGAACTTGTGCGGAGACCCTTTGGTCTCATCCTCGAACTGATACCCCGGCCCGCCCATCCCCGTACCCTGAGGATCGCCGCCCTGAATCATGAAGTCGGGAATCACGCGGTGAAAAATCGTCCCATCGTAAAGTCGGTCTTTGGACTTCTTGCGCGTCGAAGGATGCATCCACTCGCGCTTGCCCTCGGCCAGATCCACGAAGTTGGCGACAGTCTTGGGCGCATCTTTTTCGAACAGGCGGCAGACAATATTTCCTTCACTGGTTTCAAACGTGGCATAGAGTCCAGGTTGGCGAGTCATGGAATTCCTTTCGTGGATCGTCGTTAGTCGTTGGGCGTTAGCCGTTGGCCAAAAACAACCGAGTGGCGTCATCCTGAGCGAAGCCGCTCTTCAGGCGGAGCGAAGGATCTGGCGAGCATCGTCATAGACTCGGGGCTAGCGAACCGTCCCTTCTCTCAGCTTTCTCACTTCGGATTCGCCGGTGCCTTCGGAGCTGCCGTAGCAGGCTTCTTCACTGTGCTGGCTGGCTTGGCCGGTGCAGCAGCCGCCGCTCCCCGCATGATGCTGATGTGCTTGATCTTTACCGGACGAAACGGCTTGTCGTTGGTAGGGTCAACTGCCATCCGCGCAATCTGCTTCACAAGCGCAACGGTGGCTTCATCGCACTGACCGAAGATGGTGTGCCGTCCGTTCAGATGCGGCGTCGGCACCTCAGTAATGAAGAACTGCGACCCGTTCGTAGCCGGCCCCGAATTCGCCATCGCCAGCCGTCCCGGACGATCAAACATCAGTGTCGGCACGATCTCATCCTTGAACTTGTAGCCAGGATCGCCCGACCCGTTGCCCGCCGGATCGCCACCCTGAATCATGAAGTTCGGAATCACGCGATGGAAGATTGTCCCATCGTAGAGCGGCACGCCGTGCTTCGTGCTACCGCTGACCGGATTCTTCCAGTCCTTGGTCCCGTTCGCGAGGCCAATGAAGTTCGCCACCGTCTCTGGCGTCTGCTTCTCAAACAAGGTGCAGCGGAGCGTACTTGCGGTCGTATCGAAGACTGCAGTCGGATTTGCCGAAACGGCGTGTGCCGCCTGAGTCTTGGTCGTGCCGCCACTGGGCTTGGCAGTCGTGCTGGGCCTGGTCGCGGGCGCCGTCCCCGTGCCCGCACTCTGTTGTGCCCAAGCGCTCATTGCTGCGAGCGAGACTAGAATCAGAATCGCGAACGTCTGGCGCATGGAATCTCCTTGAAGATCGTCCCAATGATTTGAGTTGCGAAGTTGCATTGTACGACAGGAAAACGCGCTGTTGCCCTCACGCCTGCTACTGTGCACCCGCCGTTGCTGGGCGAGCCTGCATTTCATGACTCACGCGCTCCACTTCGCGAAACACCCGCAGCAGATTCCCGCCCAGAATCTTGTGGATGTCCTCCGCGCTGTATCCCCGATCAAGCAGAGCCTGTGTGATCTTCGGCAGGTCCGCCGCTGAATCGATTCCCTGAGGCGTAGCACCGCTGACTCCGTCGAAGTCGGACCCAAGCCCAACATGATCCACGCCAGCAACTTTGGCGATGTGATCAATGTGGTCAATCAACGACTTCAGCGGCGGGCGTGGAATCCTTGCCCCCCACTCCCGCTCGACACGATCGGTGTCCAGGTAGGTCACCGTCTTGCCTTCAGCCTTCAGTTGATCAATATATTTCTGTACCGCGGCATCCCGGTCCTTAGCCTGGGCCTTGGCCGCGTCCCAATAGTTCTGGTCAATAAAGCCGTTGAAGAAATTGACCTGTACGACCCCGCCATTCTTGGCGACGGCTCGCAGCATATCGTCCGTCATGTTGCGGGGGGCGCTCACCAGAGCCCGCGCCGACGAGTGCGACGCGATCACCGGCGCTTTTGTGGTCTCGATTGTGTCCCAGAATGTCTTGTCAGCAACGTGGGAGACGTCGACCATCATGCCCAGGCGATTCATCTCGAGCACCACCTGCTTGCCAAAATCGGTGAGACCGTTGTGATGCTGCACCTTGGAATCGTTGACGTCGCCCGATGAGTCGGCCCATTCGTTGGTGTTCGACCAGGAAAGCGTCATGTAGCGCACGCCCAGACGGTAGTAGTCGCGCAGCAGGTGAATATCGTTCTCGATCGAGTGTCCGCCCTCAATCCCCAGAAGCGCTGCCAACTTGTGCTCGCGGTGCGCCCGTTCGATGTCCGCCACAGAGAAGGCCATCATTATACGGCCCGGATGGCGGGCGGCCTGCTCGTAGACCGAATCAATCAGATCGAAAGTGTGTTTCGCGAAGTGCCCCTGGTTGGTTTCCGGCTCAACCCAGATGGAGAAGAACTCCGCCCCCAGGTTGCCGCGGTGCACCTTGTCGAGGCTGATGTGGCCGATGTCCTTCGGGTCCGTCGAACCGATATCGAATCCTTCGTCGAGAAAACGCTGCGGCGTATCCGCGTGGGTGTCGACGATGAGGGCCGATTCGTGGATCGCACGAGCCTTCGCGCTGATGTTTAGATCGGCCGATCTTGGAGAATCTACCGCCGCCTGACCGGCGGCGAACAACGGAACCAGCAAGACGATTGTCGAAAGAAAAAGCTTGGATCGAGTCATAGAGTATTTGACCACTTATAGTGCGCCGGCAAGCCAAAGATTGTATAGGTTGCCAGCCGAAAGGAGAAACCGCGATCAACGTAATGCGCTTATCGCCTGGTCAATACAGACTTCCAGCGGCTGATCAGTATTGATTACGATCTTGGGCAGCGCAATGGCTTCGAAGCGCGACTTCACTTCCAGATAGAGATGGTAATCCCGGTTGCCAGCGGGGTGCGCACCGGCCGTGGCGTGCTCGTCCAGCCGGCGCCTTGCCGTCGCTTCCGAGCACGAGCACTCGAGGATCCGCCACGGCTGGTGCAGGGAAGTGGCCGCAGCCAACGCGTTGTCGATCTGGTAGCGGCGCGAGAACAGACGCCCATCGAGAAGAATGATGCGCGACGGGTCTCGGCGTAGCAGGTAGCCAGCCGTCTGAAGCATCAGTTCAAAGCAGAAGTCGTCCTGTCGCGAAGAGTATTCGACCTCTTCGTCGGAAAAGACCGCGTGACGGATCTCGTCTTTGCTGACCACGCGGCCGGAGGTTCGCGCCGCCAGTTCTCGCGCGAGCGTGGTCTTGCCGGTGCCGGGAAGTCCGGCCATCAGGACAATCATTGTGGAGTGAATCGTAACGGAAAACGCTGGCGGGTGAAAACCTTACTTTGTGCCGTTCTCGGCGGTCATCTGGGTCTCAGGCCGTTCGATGGGAACAATATCCTGCGTCTCACGCCACTCGGAGTAGTGTCCCGAAACCATCACGTGGAAGACCCATTGCCGGCGCTCTTCCTCGGGCTCTACCAGGCCGAGGGCCTTCATGTAGAAAAGATAGTGCTCCATCCAGCGGACCTGCTCCTTGCTCATGCCGCGCCGTTGCAGGTCCACGGTCACGCCAGCCAGGTGGGAAGAAGCTGTATCGCCGTCCGCCGGAGCAGCATTGCGGTTGTGCCGTCGCAGCCGTTTTTGAATCTTCACTGTCCGTACCGCCGAGTTCACCTGGATCTGCTGGTGAAAGCGATGGTAATAGGCCTGGCTCAGGTCTTCGACAAAATCACGCGTCCACGGACGGCTGTAGCGCCGCGAAGGATCGAGCCGCGGGTCAAAGCGTAGTGTCTCGCTCGCCCGGATTGGCAGCAACGCCCCACTCGCCTTCAGAGCTTCCAGTTCATCGTCATTCTGGATGCGAGGCAGTTCGAGGCGGTCCACTTCCGCATTTTGCAGCAGCAGGGACTCGTGCGACGGGCGGAACATCGGATTCCAGCGCAGCGACCGGAAATGTCTGCGGTGCCGGACCGGCCGGCGCAGATTGGTCGCGCTCGCGCCAAAGGCCACGCCGCAGAAGCAGGCCAGCAAAGAAAGCACGACGAATTGGCGCTTTAGGGTCGCTTTCACAAAAACCTTACCAGTGCTACTGCCAGTGCTTCCGGCGGAAGTAGCGGTTATTCTAAGCCATGCTGTCAAGCGGTCCAACCGCAATGTGCAGTTTGACCGTTACTGGCGTACTACCCAAGGGCGCTCTTCTGTCTGGTTACTGCTGGTTACCCTCAGGCAGGGTTTTCGACACCCGGGCTACAATCCGCACGCGGCGGGCCATTCACGCGGAAACCTCGGATACTCCTTATGTGCTCCGTGAGCAACAGCTTGGCGGGCAGCCGATGTGGGACCCGGTCAACCGGCTGGTTGCGGAGTGACAAAAATTAGCGCCGGAAAAGGTCACCGAGGGCCTGCTTCATGACCTCGCCCCCAACCTCAGAAATGGACTTCGTCAGCGGAATATCCTTAGGGCAGACCTCCACGCAGTTCTGCGCATACCCGCATTCCTGGATGCCGCCCTCTCCCATGAGCGCCGCCAGGCGCTCCCGTTTCAGTTCTTTGCCGGTCGGATGGCTATTGAACAGGCGCACCTGCGAGATGGTAGCGGCGCCCACGAAGCCTGTATCCTCGTTGAATTGTGGACACGCTTCCATGCAGCAACAACAGGAAATGCACCGCGAGAGCGGGTAGGCCTGTTCCTGTTCCTGCGGACTGATGCGTGGCCCTGCGCCGAGATCGTAGGAGCCGTCGATCGGGACCCACGCCTTCACCGCCTTGAGGTTCTCGAAGATCACGCTGCGATCCGTGGCCAAGTCGCGCACTACGGGAAACTTGGAGAACGGTTCGAGCTTCACCGGCTGTTCGAGATTGTCGATCAACGCGGAGCAGGCCATGCGCGCGCGTCCGTTGATCAGCATGGCGCACGAGCCGCAGACCTCTTCCAAACAATTCGAGTCGTAGGTGATCGGCGTGGTCGCCTTGCCGTCGCGCGTGACCGGGTTGGCGGCAATCTCCATGAGGCAGGAGATCACGTTCATGCCAGGATGGTAGGCGAGTTCGAACTCCTCCCAATACGACTTGGCGGCCGGAGTGTTCTGACGCTTGATCTTGATGATGACGGATTTCTTGTCAGCCATTCGTTCTTAGCCTTCAGTTCTTAACTCAACCTTGTCATTCTGAGCAAAGCGAAGAATCCATGTACTCTGCCTGCGCCGCCCAAATGGAGGGCTCCGGCGGTTCACTTCGCCGCGTCATACTTCCTCGGCCTTGGTGGAAGCAGCGACGTATCCACCGGCTCAAACTCAAACTTCGGCTCATCCGCATCCGGCGCAAAATATGCCTTCGTCGTCTTCAGCCAGTTCTTGTCATCGCGCTCCGGGAAGTCCGGCTTGTAGTGCGCCCCGCGCGATTCGTCCCGCATGCGTGCACCCTGGGCCACAACCCGCGCCAGTTGCAGCATGTTGTAGAGCTGCCGCGCGAAGACGACGCTGGTATTTGCCCACTGCGTTCGATCGCTCAGATTGACCTTGCGATAGCGCTCCAGCATTTCCACCAGCTTGGCGTCGGTCTGCTGCAAGTTCTTGTTGTAACGGATGACCGTGCAATCCTTGGTCATCAAATCGCCAAGTTCGCGCCACAGCCGGAACGGGTTCTCATTCCCCTCGTTCTTCATCAGCAGCGCATTGTTTGCTTCCTGCTTCTTGCGTTCCGCGTCGAAGCAGCCATTCCCGTCTCCCAGTGCCTGCAGTCCGCCTGCATACTTCACCGCGGCTGGCCCCGCCACACCTCCTCCGAAGATGCAAGAGACCAGCGAGTTCGCGCCCAGCCGGTTGGCTCCGTGGTATTGGTATTCGCACTCGCCCGCCGAAAAAATCCCGGGGATGTTCGTGGCCTGTTTGAAGTCGACCCAAAGCCCGCCCATGGTGTAGTGCATGCCCGGAAAGATCTTCATCGGCGTGTCGCGCGGATCGTCCCCCACGAACTTCTCGTAAATCTCGAGAATCCCTTCCAGCTTGCGGTCCAGAATCTTCCGGTCGATGTGCGTCAGGTCGAGATACACCATCGGCTTCCCATCGATGCCGAGGTTATGTTCGTAGACCACCTTAAAGATGGCGCGGGTCGCCACATCGCGCGGCACGAGGTTTCCGTACTTTGGATACCACTCTTCGAGGAAGTACCACCGTTCGTTCTGCGGAATCGACTTCGGGTCACGCTTGTCCCCCGGCGTCTTCGGAACCCACACCCGCCCGCCTTCACCGCGCGCCGATTCCGACATCAGGCGAAGCTTGTCCTCGCCAGGAATCGATGTCGGGTGAACCTGAATGAATTCTCCGTTGGCGTAGTAGCAGCCTTGCTGATAAAGCGCCGACTGCGCCGATCCGGTGCATACGACCGAATTCGTCGACTTGCCAAAGATCGCCCCAATGCCACCGGTACAAATAATGATGGCGTCAGCCGGGAACGTCCGCACTTCCATCGACCGCAGATCCATCGCGCAGATCCCACGGCAGACACGGTTCCCATCAAGCACTGCCGACAGAAACTCCCAGTGCTCGTACTTCTTCACCTTGCCTTCGGACTCATAGCGCCGCACCTGCTCGTCGAGCGCGTAAAGAAGTTGCTGGCCGGTAGTCGCGCCGGCGAATGCCGTGCGGTTGTACAACGTCCCGCCGAAGCGGCGGAAATCGAGCAGCCCTTCCGGAGTGCGATTGAAGGGAACACCCATGCGGTCCAGCAGATCGATAATGCCCGGCGCCGCCTCGCACATTTCCTTGACTGGCGGCTGGTTGGCCAGAAAATCTCCGCCGTAGATAGTGTCGTCAAAGTGCTGCCAGGTCGAATCGCCCTCGCCCTTCAGGTTCTTTGCCGCATTGATACCACCCTGCGCACAGACCGAATGCGATCGCTTCACCGGAACGATCGAGAACAGATCGACGCTCCCGCCCATTTCCGCGATCTTGATTACGGCGGAGAGTCCAGCCAGTCCGCCACCTATAACGATAATTCTTGGAGCCGCTGCCATTTTTCCCTTATCGGCTTTCTGTAATTGACTTGTGGTTCATGGCCGCAGTGCCCGCCTCAGTTGGCTGTTGTGGGCGCGACCGGAATGAAGTCAGGCTGGCCAGGCCCGCGCCTGTCAGCACGAAGAAGAGCGCCAGACATAGCGCCAGAAAACGCTTCCGTGCCTTCTCGCCGGATACGATGCCCCACTTCGCCGAGAACAGCCAGATGCCATACGAGAAGTGCCACGAAGCTGCGATCAAACCCGCCACATAGAACAGAAAAAGGGGCGTTTGAAATACTTCATGCTGCACCTTGCCGAACGACGCCATTGGCGAAGCGTGCAAGTCGACGCCTGTGAATCGCATCGTCCACACATGCCAAAAGATGTACGCAAAGGCGATGCCGCCGGTCCACCGCTGCGCCGTATACATCCAGTTGCCGGTCCAGGGATACGCGACGCTGTTGCCGTCCCCCCGATACCAGATGTAGAACCCGTACAGCCCGTGGAAGGCGATGGGCACCCAAATCCCGAACAACTCCAGAAAGAACACCAGCGGCAGATTCGCCAGAAAGCTCACCTGCCGCGCGTAGGCTTCAGGCCCGCTGATCGCCGTGGAATTGGAAATCAGAATATGTTCGAACAGGAACGCACCGACCGGCAGGATTCCGGTCAGCGAGTGCAATCGGCGGAGAAGGAATGAAATACCCTGACCCGCCCGCAGCGGGGCAAAGCCATGCGTGACAGTTTGCGTTACCCCGGGAGCAGTAGAACTGGCTGACGCCACGAAACGCTCCTTATAAGACCGTGCTGATGAGTCCACCAACGGCAAAAGAACTTTTCATTATCGGGGCAGCCGAGAAGCGAAGTCAAGGAAGTGTACTCGTCCAGTAGATCAGTGACAGTTTTCATTCCTTTCTTTGAGATGAGACCCGCAGCAGGAACTGCTGCGGGGTGAGGTAACCGAGCGACTGGTGAGGGCGCACGGTGTTGTAAATCTTTTCCCAATGGCGGAGCTCGCGGTTGAGTTGGTTGATCCGCAGGGAACAAGGGGTGACTTGATAAAACTCCTCGGTGTGGGTGCGGTTGGCGCGTTCGACGGCGCCG
>JAIQFC010000001.1 GCA_020073465.1 Terriglobia bacterium | reverse complement strand
AGATTGGGCTACGTCGCTTGCGCCTGCGCAGACTGAAGTTCGTGCGGGAGCAGTTCTTCCTGGCAGCGGTAGCCCAGAACATCAAGCGCCTGGTGCGCTTCCTCAGCCAGCCGACAACAGCGGTTCTGCCAGCTACTACTTAGCCGAACTGAGAGAAGAAAACTCGCCAACGGCTTGCTCGCAGCCCAAAAGATCTTCTGCTGACCTACTTTTTCAACACCCACGCCTGTTAACGTCCATTGAAATGTTCCAAGCGTACGCGGCGTGCTGCATGGATCGCTGCCAGCCAGAAGATCATCAACGCGGCAGCAAATAGCTCAAACTGGTGCTTGGCCCAAAACAATCGATCGGCGCGGTAACTCATATGGTTATTGCCGATCCGATGGCCTTCCACAAACCAGTTCCATTGCTCTCCGAGCATGGTGCCTCCTGCCGCGAGCGCTAGGGAAACGAACAGTGCCATTGTGATTCCAGGCGCCCAACCGTCCTCGGCGGGTGCGTAGCGGCGCCAAATCATGCGGGCCCCCACGATGGCGGCTAAGCCGTAGAGCAGTGCGAAGGGCAGAACCTCAGCCATATCAATGTACGCACGGTTCCGGCCCAGCGAACCGGATACTTGCCCGACCGGAACGCCATGTTCCTTTCCGATCTCTTCAAACAATCTCTCCATGCATCGATCCCGTTCGGCTCCGTACTTCTCGCTCGGGTTCGGGCTTCGCGGACCAAAGTGATCATCGGCATAGCGAATCGCAAGATCTTCCGCGAACTCTGCGTCTGCACTGAGATGGCGAGCGCTAACAGGGTGATTGGAGGTTTCTCCCGGCCATCTGCAGTCGGAATTACGCCCATCGCGCCGGACGCATCCGCCCGCGGCCAGAACGAATACCATCACAATCACAAGGCCTGGCCCAGTCCTCATCCTCCGAACCTTACCACGGGCCCGGCCCGTAGCTGTTGCTAAATTGTCATTACACTCATAGACCGGCCCGGCTCAAGCGTCCTTGCGCTTTCGAGCCAGTGCTGAGCAGTTGCGTCTGTTGTTGGGTCTAGTATCTCGACTGGAGACACTCGGATGTCATTGACAACGAATCCTCCCAAGCCTTACTCTGCGCTTACACCGGAAAGGAGGTGGTCTGATGACAAGTTCTGATGGCAGTAGTAGACGTACCCAAAGACCAGGTGAGGTGGCTGAGACTTAGAGCGGTTGCTCTAAGCGGGGCTTCGGGCGTTTCGACGCCGGAAGCTACAGCCCGCACACTGCCGGTGAATAAGGATTGATTCTGCCTGACGCAGGTCGGTCAGGAGCCCGGAGTTGCCGTAGAGGCCACGTAGAGTGACCACCTCTTGGTCAATCCCAAACAGTCCACCGGGCGGCCCGGAGGCTCGATTCGAGCTTGCGGGCCGTTCCTTTTTCAGCTGGAGAACGCTCGACTTGTGCCGTCAGTTCGCGAGCTTTTCGACTCAGAAACTGACGGTTTTTCTGTGACTGTTAGGTTGACTATTAGAAGCTCTGAGCGATCGCACTCTTGCAGCTAACATATTGATAATCAAGCAGTTGATCTGATCTTCTGGTTCAATCGCACATTAGTACGAAAATGACCTGTGCGTCAACCGGCACGAACGTGGGTGCCGAAGATGGCAACAGAAACTGCGCGCTTGCCTGCTTCACGGCAACCCGAACGCGTACACGGCGCTCCCGGCAGCGATGGCCACATACTCTTTGCCGTCCACGGCAAAGGCCATCGGCGCAGCGTAGACCGCGCCGCCCATCTGGAAATGCCACAGCGGCTTTCCTGACGCCGCCTCCAGCGCGATGAAGTTTCCTTCCGCATCGCCGGTGAACACCAGGCCGCCCGCCGTCGACAACACTCCTGACCACGTGGGTGACGTGTGCTGAAATTGCCACTTCACCTGCCCGGTCGCCGGGTCGATCGCCTTCAGAAATCCAAGATACGGTCTGGCCTCTTCCGAAGGAAAGTACGCACTACCGTAATACGCGTGTCCCGCTTCGTAGGGCTGCGGAGCCGTACTGAAAATGTCGCACTGATCACGCGCGCTTACATAGAACAAGCCGCTCTGCGGATCGTACGTTGGCGCCATGAAGTTCGTCGTACCCAGCGCCCCCGGACAAACCGTATGGCCCTCGATCGTCGGCGAAGCTTCTTTCTTGGCCACTGGACGCCCTTCGGCATCTTTTGTGTCGCTCCACGTGATCTTTCCATACGCATTCGCCGAAACGAGTTTTCCCGTAGCGCGATCGAGCACGTAGAAGAACCCGTTGCGGTTGGCCTGCGCGATCAGATGCCTGCCGCCGGAGTCGATTATCACCGGCACCTGCGTCGCATCCCAGTCATGTTCGTCGTGCTTGGTGAACTGGAAGTACCAGTTCATCTTTCCGGTGTCTGCGTTCAGGGCCAGCAGCGAATTGCTGTAGAGATTGTCTCCCGCGCGTCCCTCGCCGCGATTCGAGGGCGAAGGATTTCCGGTCGGCCAGAAAATCTGATTGGTTGCAGCATCATAAGTTCCGGTGTTCCACGCCGGCGCGCCGCCGATCTTCCATGAGTCCCCTTCCCAGGTCTCATGCCCCGCCTCGCCCGGGCCTGGAACGGTGTAAAAGCGCCACCTGCGCTTTCCGGTATCGGCATCGTAAGCATCGACGAAGCCGCGAATGCCGTACTCGCCGCCGGAAACCCCAATCGCGACCAGGTTCTTCACTGCCAGCGGCGCAACGGTAAAGCTGTATCCGGTGCGATAGTCGGCGGCGGCCACGTCCCAAACCACGTTGCCCGTCTTGGCATCGAGCGCGATCACGTGCGCATCGAGCGTTCCCATGAAAACCTTGTCGTCCAGGATGGCCAGCCCGCGATTCACGCGCCCGCAGCAGGGACGGATATCAGAAGGCAGTTGCCGCTGATACAGCCAGATCGGCCGCCCTGTCCGTGCGTCGAGGGCGAAAGCGCGGTCGTCCTGCCCAGTGGCGTAGAGAATCCCGTCGACCACAAGGGGCGTGGTCTCAAGCTTGCCGGTGGCCGCGGTCTGGTAAACCCACTTGGCGGTCAGAGAGGGCGCGTTGCTGGCATTAATCTGCCCCAGAGGGCTGAAACGCTTCCCCGAGTAGTCGCCGGAATAAGTCAGCCAGTTCTGCGGCTCTTTGTTGGAGTTCAGCAGGCGCTCGAATGTGACCTGGGCATGAGCGCCAATAGAAAGAATGAGGGACAAACCGACGACCGTCACCCTGTTGACAGGACTTGGCCCTCTTTCGTCCCTCCGGCGCTGGATCGCCTTCTGCCGTTGACCCACGGCTTGCGCCGTGGGCTGCATTCTTTCGCCGCTTCGCGGCTGCCGCAAAAAGTTGGGGCTGGTCACGCTGGCTCTCATTTCGCCCCCACGCTGGTGAGATACGCCACGATGTCCTCGAGATCTTTGTCACTCAAGACGTCCGCGTCATATTTCGGCATCGCTGACTCACGGCTCTTCTGAAACGACCGCAGCTTGTCTTTCTCGAGCAGGTGAATCTTCTCGTTCGCATCGATGATCTGCACGCTGAAGCTGTCCTCATTCAACGCGACGCCTTTGATTTCCTTGCCGTCGGCCGTGACCGCAGTGACGCTCTCGTACTCCTGGGGAAATTCCTTTGTGGCCTCAGTCAGCCCCCAAGCCAGCCGCCGGCTGGGATTGCGCACGGAATCGATGATCGCTTCCCGGGCTCTTGATCCGCCGACGGAGGTCAGCTCCGGACCCAGTCGTCCGCCCTTACCCTCCACCATGTGGCACAGGGAACAGTTTGCGTCTCCGTAGAAGAGCTCTTTGCCGCGGGCCACGTTACCCAACGGTTTCGGCGGAGCCTTCACCTCGACGCTGCGGATGTAAGCGATGATCTGCCAGATCTCTTCGTCGGTCATGCCGACGCCCTGCCCGTTGGTTCCATTCGCCGGCATAACCGTTCCCGGTATCCCATTGCTGATGACCTGGAACATCTCTGCATCCGAACGTGTGTGCTTCTTCTGCGCACGCGTCAGGTCGGGACCGCGCCCTCCGCCCCGCGCACCTAGGCCGTGGCAGAGCGCGCAGTTGATGCGGAACTCGTACTCGCCCGCCTTGGCGGCCTTGGGATCTCCCGCCAGCGGATTGCGATCCTGCGCAAGTGAAACCGCCGACGCTGCTAGGAAAGTGATCGATACCGTCCAACGCACGGCGGGAAAGAAAAGAGACCTCACGTTCACTTCTCCATTTTCTATCAGGAATAACAATTAGGCGATGGGAAGATACCGGATAGTATCACCAGTCGGTAAGGCGACAAAAACGTGTCCCACATGCGAAGAGGTCCAGTTTGCGCACGAAGGAAGAGCGATGCGCGCCAGATCCTTCGCTCCCGCCTGAAAAACGGCTGCGCTCAGGATGACGGCCAGCAAGGTTCGGCCGATCACTGGAGTTCAAACTGGACTACAACCAGTTCACCAGGTGTAGTGCGCCGTATAGGTGATGGTCTTCTCCTGGTCCGGCGCAATGGTCACCGGAAACTCAATCGTCTTGCTGTCGTTCTTCTTGAAGGCATCGGAGTGCACGGAGATATCCCAGTTGATCCAACGATAGAGATGCTCGACCACCCGCACGTCCACCGGTTCCTTTTTGTGATTGCGAACCTTGATCTCGAAGGACTCATCCAGCAGGTGCTTGTTAAGGTCCAGCTTGTAGTCGGTGCGGCGGCGCTCGCCCACGAGGTCAAATGCATTCCCGGTGTAAACGCGGACCAGTTCATCCTTCGGAGTATGGTCGATCACGTTCTCGCCCGTGAATTCGATCTGGCCATCCTCGTTGCGACGATAGAAGCGCACCCGGCCTCTGGGCAGCGGCATGCCCAGGTGGTTGGCCTCGGAGTTGGAAAACTCCCGCATCACCCAAATCTTTGGATTCGATTCCGTCCCGTACTCTGCCTGATTACGGATCGTTTCCAGGTTCCAGCCGTTGTACCGGTTCGGATCAATCTTCGCGCCGTCGTAAATGTAGACCTGTTTGGTAGCCACTTTTCCCGCGCGGACAAATTCCACCTGCTTGGTCTCGCGATCATGCAGGGTTGTGGAACGGGCAAGGGTGTAGAGGTGATACTCATCGAAGGCTTTTTCCGTGACTGTCGGCGCCATGGCTCCGTTGACCTCCACGGCCTGCCTAAACGCGTAGGCGCGGTCGCCCTCTTGTCCCGGCTGTATCTTGCTCACGTCCCCGGCCATAAGCTTGATGCGCGCGTTCTCGAAAGCTTTGCCGCTCTGGTTGTCCATCGTGACCCAGCCGACGAGATCGACAGCCCCACCCTTCTCGGGCGCGACAATGTTGTAGTCGGCCTCCCAGGTCAGGCCGCCGCTCACGTAGGAAAACTCGGCGCGCAGAGGTCCAGACTTGTCCGATGCCAGCAGCCATTGCAGCGTAGGCTTGAGTACCGTGTCATCGGCGAGTACCGGAAACATCGGAGTGCCCGGCAGGCCGAATCGCACTTTGCCCTCGATCTCGATGATGGGCTGCTCGCCCTGGGAGTAAGCCATCTGCGCCTGGTAATATTGCTGGCCGTAGCGATTCATCGCCATGGAATTGTGTGGGACGTAGCCGCTGCGGATAATCTTGCCCGGCACGACTTCCTGCTTGTCTCCCCGCTGGACGAGGAAGTCGATGGTCTTCCCCTCGTACAAGGAAAGCAGCAACGATTCTGACACCGGGTCAGCACGATAGTTCTGTTCCAGCACCTGCACCGGACGTTTCCCCGCCGGGTCGCGCAGAATCACCGAATCCGGCTCCAGGTGCATCGTGATGTCGGTAACGCGGACACTGGTCACGCCCGCCTTCAGATCAAGCGGCATCTCCTGCCGCACAACGGCGAAATTTTGGTTGTAGATGGTAAGCGATGGCGACGGCGGTTCGTCGGCCGCTAAACACACCGCACACGCGGCAATCAGGCAAGCCAAGTGACGCATCAGGATTCCTCCCCGTCGGGAAACTGTGTCCAGCCTATCTCTCAGGGAACGCTGGTGGGAGTGCTGCTTGCGGCACAAGTCAATCGCAAGCACCCGGCGGGTAAGAACCTCGGATCCACCGGAGAGGTTGTACGTTGCCGATTTGAGACTCTCACAAGGCCCCGTCGTACATGTCCGGCGGGTATCTGGGACCCGCACTTCTGGCTCTCTACACTGAAATCCTCCCCTGAATTTGCCGATCACTCAGGTAAAGGACCTTTTGGCTGTAGGTGCGTAACTCGCTGAAGTGTCAGCCTTTCCAGCGGAATGCACCGGGTTGGGGCAGGCCGATGTGGGCGAGGACACGGCAGGTAAACTCGCGGGCCATCGCATCCAAGGTCGCGGGCCGGTAGTAGAAGGCCGGGATCAGCGGGAAGACGGTCGCTCCGGCATCGGCGGCCCGGTACATGTTGCGGATGTGGATTTTGTTGAGCGGCGTCTCGCGGACGCAGAGCACTAACGGGCGCTTCTCCTTGAGACACACGTCGGCCGCGCGCTCGATCAGGTGTGACGCGACGCCGTTGGCGACACGGGCCAGAGTGCCCACGCTGCACGGGATCACGACCATGGCGCCGACGGGATAAGAACCGCTGGCCACGTTGGCTCCGATGTCGGCGTTCGATTGAACTTTGATTTTGCGAAACGAGCGGCCGCCCGAAGAACCGAGAATCTGGCCGATGAGATTGGAGCGTCCCTTCAGTCCGAGTTCTTCGGCCATGACCCGCAGGGCGCTGTCGGAAGCGATGAAATTCACCGTTTCCACGCGCGGGTCGCGGACTACGGCGAGCAGAAGGTGCTTGAGAAATATGGCTCCGCTGGCTCCGGTGGTGGCGATGGTCAGATTCTGGGGCGGGTGATTCGGCAAGTCGTCTCCGACGATAGGTTCGCGCTTGAGCATAGGGACGCGGTGCCGCGGAAGTCAAGGCGAGCACGTCGGAGGACGCGGATGCAGTGGCTAGAAGCTAGGAGCTAGAAGCTGTCCTTATGGCATCGACGGCCAATTTGCGATCCCGGCGCAGCGCAGTGCAGCTGCACGCGCTGGCCGGCGTGGAGCGCGAAATCCGCGCCCAAGATTCACACAATCGCCGCAAATACCTGCGGGAGTTCAGCCAGGCCTTCCGCAACTACGACTCTCTTCTCGACTCCCAGCAGATTCAAAACGCCTTGGCTGTGGCCGACATCGTTCTGATCGGTGACTATCACGCTCTGCCCGCCGCCCAGCGTTACGCCGCATCGCTCATCGAGCAGAGGGCCCTGGCGGGAGACCGTCGCGTGGTCCTCGGAGTCGAGACCATCTTTGCCCGCGACCAGCACATTCTCGAAGAATGGTGGCGCCGCGAGATCGATGAAAGTGAACTCCGCCAGCGCATCCGCTTTGATCTCGACTGGGGCTACGATTGGACTCCATTCCACGAGCTGCTGACGACGGCCCGCGACCACGCCGAGGCGATCTACGGTCTGGATTGCATGCCGCGCGAAGATCTGCGCAAGATCGGGGCGCGAGACCGGCACGCCGCCAGCAAGATTGCCGAGATTCGCGAAAGGCACCCGAACGCGGTGATATTCGTTCTGTTCGGCGAGTCGCACCTCGCTCCCGGTCACCTGCCCCGCGTGCTGGATCAGCAGATGCCCGGCTCAAGAGTCCTCACCGTGCTGCAAAACGTCGACTCCCTATACTGGCGCGCTGCGGGGGAGCGTGCGGACAAAGTTGAAGCTGTGCGGGTCAACGACGACGTCCTGTGCGTCTTCAATGCCACGCCACTCGAAAAATACGAAAGCTACCGCCTGTTTCTCGACCAGTGGAGCCGCTGCGACGGCGGACCGGATTTCGCACCTACGATCTACAACCTGATCGACAGCCTCGCCAGCTTTCTCGAGATCAACCGCTATTCGCCGCACAACGGTACGCAGCCCAAGTTCCTGATTGACATGCTGCCGGAGGTCCACGGCAGCTCCTCCGACGCAATGTTGCGGCGCCTGCTGTCGCGCAAAGGCGTGAGCGAGCAGGAGCGGGAAACGATGCTGGCCAGCGTGGAACAACGGGGCAGCGCTTACCTTCCGCAGGTCAACGCTTTCTATGTCCGCGAATTTCAATTGATGCACGCGGCCGAGGACGCAGCCCACTTTCTGCATCAGGCCTGCCAAGGTTTGCCGCTCAGGGTGAACGGCACGTCCGCAGACGGGATTGTTGAGCACGCCCGCTCAGCCGATCATTTCTACGCGCGAGTGATCGAACACGCGGTGGCGTTCTTCGGCTCGCGCGTGCTTCATCCTTCGCGGCCCGCGGCGCACACCGAAGACTCGCCTCAGCTATCGCGCGCTGCCTGCGAGAAAGCAGCACTGACTGCCGTCCGGGCCGATGCGGAGAACTTCGAATCTGCAGCGCAGAGTTGGGGATACCGCCTGGGAAGCCTCCTGTACAACGCCTACCTGGCGGGCAAGGTCAGGCAAAGCGGGTTGCGCCGCCTGTTCCTCGCTCATCTTGACGAACCGGGGCTGGCCCGCAAAATTTGCGCCGCCATGATCGCCAAGGCACGCGCGTTCTCCCGCTCTGAACGCACCTGACACCTGGGTCCGGCTCGGATGCTAATCTAGAAGTCGATCGGCTGAAATGCTGACAGCTGATTGCTTCCCGTGAACGCCGAAGCCATCCGCAAATTATTCGACCAGGTTCGACGTGGCAAGCTTGCCCCGGACGAAGCAGTCGAGCGCCTGCGTCATCTTCCGTTCGAGGATCTGGGCTTTGCCAAGGTGGATCATCACCGCGCCCTCCGGACTGGCATGCCCGAAGTCATTCTGGGAGAGCGGAAGACGCCGGCACACCTGGCCGGGATTTTTGCACGACTCGCTAAGCACGGCGGCAACATTCTGGCCACGCGTGCGGATGAGAAACAGTTCGCTGCGGTGAAGAAGAAAGTGCGGGCAGCGGAATACCGGGAACTGGCGCGCGCGATTATTCTGCAGCGCGACGTACGCAAGTACGGCAAGGGGACGATCGCCGTAGTTTCAGCGGGAACCAGCGATATTCCGATCGCTGAGGAAGCGGTGGTCACCGCCGAGATCATGGGCAACGACGTAGAACATTTCTACGACGTCGGCGTCGCGGGCATTCACCGCCTATTGGCCAATCGTGAAGCGCTTTCCAAGGCCCGCGTCGTGATTGTGTGTGCCGGTATGGAAGGGGCGCTGCCTAGCGTAGTGGGTGGCCTGGTGGGAGTCCCAGTGATCGCGGTACCGACGAGCGTTGGCTACGGTGCATCGTTCAAGGGATTGGCCGCCCTGCTTGGCATGCTAAATTCCTGCGCCTCAAACGTAAGCGTGGTGAACATCGACAACGGCTTCGGCGCGGGCTACGTCGCATCCCTGATCAACCGCCTTCCCTGAATCCGAATGCCCGATTGCGTAATCAAGAGTGGGTACTATGCCCAGCACACTATCGCCAGAAGCTAGAAAGTTGATTGACCGCCCTAACTTTGCCCATCTCGCCACCCTCATGCCCGATGGCTCTCCGCAGTCGGTGCCAGTGTGGGTCGGACGCGAAGGCGAGCATCTGGTGATCTGTACCGGGGAAGGTTCACTCAAGGCGAAGAATACCCGCCGCGATCCGAGAGTGGCATTGTCGATTGTGGATCTCGACAACCCCTATGAGGAAATTCAGATCCGCGGGCGCGTGATCGAACGCCGCCCAGATCCGGAACTGAAATCCATGGATCCCATTTCACACAAATACACCGGCAAGCCCTTCCCCATGAGGAATCCAGAAGGGCGAGTTGCCTTGATCATTGAGGTGAAAAAGGAACGGTACACCAAGCTACCGTTTCAACACACGCCACCGAAATAGAAAAGGGCGCAGCTTGCACCGCGCCCTCTTCACCCACCGCTAACCACATTACATGCCTTGCTGGCCTGACTTTCCTTCGACGACCAGCTTGTTGTCCACGCTGAATGCGCCAAACACGCTGCCAGCACGGATTCCGGCGACTTCCTTGTCCATTTTGCTATCCACGGAGCCATACAACGTGACGTGCCCGTTGGCCACGATGATCCGGATCGAACGCGCCGGATCGATCGCGTACTTGCTGAGCACCGGATCGCGATAGATGGCGCGAGCCGTGCGCAAGCGGATGCCATCGTCAAAGATCGACGTTGGCGACACGCTGATATTCGCGATCACATCTTTCACCCCAGGCATGTTCGCGATATCGGCCAAAGCTTCATCGCGACCTACGCCGGTTCGATCCTGACCCTCCACCGTCACCACGCCGTCCTTCACACCCAGGGCGAAGTACTCGAACGTGTTGTCATACCCAACGCGCACGTAGGTCAGCTTTCGAGCCAGTTTCTGCTCGAGTTGCGCATCCGGTACAGTCGGACCAGCAACAGTAATCAGGTTGCGCACGCCCTGCACGCTCGCAGTTTTTCGAGCGATCTTGGCCGCGTCCAGCTTGCGCTGGTATAGATCGACGGTACCGGTCAGGGTCACGATGCCGTCTTCCACACCCGATTTCACATCCGCGAATTGACTTTTCGCCGCCAGCCTTTGCGTGATGGCAGTTTGAATTTGATTGTCATAGCGAGCCGCAGCCGAGGTCTGGGCAACGAGTGTTGCGCTCAGCACTCCCACCATCAGCAGTGAACCCGCCGTTTTCAGCAAGCCTTTCTTTGTCATAGAGGTCACCTCCGACCCGTTGACGAATCTTTACGAATTAACTATCCGGTTAATTCCTTCGATGCGGCAGCGGGCACCAGGGATGCATGCCTGCAGTCCTGGGGATGAGCCTTTGTCTATAGGTTGCTGGACGCGTCCGTTTGTGCAACCTTTTGTACGGAACCGGGTTTCTATAGGCACGTGTAGTACAGAAATCCACGAGGCCGTCCTCCGTTCACCACAAGTGTTCATGTCAGACCCTCGCTCAGTTTCCCGACAGCGAAAACCTGACCGTGATCTGCGTCTCCACCTCGATCGGTTCCCGGTTGAGAATGTACGGCCGATAGCGCCATTGCCGCACGGCCTCAATCGCCGCCGGAACCAGCATCGGATGGCCAGCCAGTACGCGCAGATTCTCGATCGTGCCTTCCCTGCTGATGATGGCGGCGAGTACAACGCTCCCCTGGATCCGCGCGCTACGCGCGAGCGGCGGGTAAGCGGGCTGAACTTTGCGGACCAGGTTGCCCTCGCTCATTTCAGAGATCCGCAGAGGATGAGATGTAATCGTTGGGGGAGGAGGAATGGGCAGTGAGTTTGACGGGTGCCCGATGGAATAGGGAACCCCGTCTCGAGCGCCGTCCGGACCTGGGCTGCCGATCACATAGGGGCCAACTTGCGCAATCTGCGGTGGGGCGACCTCCTCCTGGAACACGCGAACGTGTCTAGGAATTGACGGCGGCATGATGATCTTTCCGTTCTCCATATTGCTGTCCGCGGCCTTCGGCACCGTGTGCACTTGCGCAGCGGGTGGTGGTCCGGGCGGAACAGCCAACATCACCGGTGTCGGCAGCGGTCTCAGAAATGGCAATGCCACTGGCCGGATCAGCGGCAGCAAAAGCAAACCTCCGACCACCAGCATCTGCAGTCCGAACGAACTCAGCGTGGTCCAGCTGCGGCGAGAACGTTGGGCCCATGAAGTCTCCAGCAGGCTATCGGCAAACATGGTGTCCTCCTTGGCGAAATGCCGTTGCTGCTATGGACACCAGAGCGGCTGATCGGGGCGGCACGAACGCAAAGAAAAAAGGCCGCGTTGTGACGCGGCCTCTGGGAACTTCCCGGACACTCGTGGTGTCCTCTAAGACTATTTCGGCGGCTGGGTTGGCGCCGGCTTTGGAGCCGTGCCCGCGGGCTTGGGCGTTGTCGCCCCCACCGGCCTGCTAACTGGAGGCTTCGGAGCGGTACCGGTTGAAGCTGGGGCAGGCACACCAGACTGTGCGTTGTAAGCGTCAACCACTGGCTTGGTGATGTCAACTGCTTCGCCATACCACAACACTGGACTCTGTGGCCAAGGCTTGGTCGTGTCCACGATCATGCCGAAACCGTTGTCCTGCGCATACTTCACGATCATGGGCGCCATCTTCTGCAGAATTCGTTGAGCGATGTCGTTCTGCTGGTTCCCCGCTTCCTCCTGCGCATCTTGTACGGCACGATCGAAAGACTTCTGCTTGGTTTCGATCTGCTTGCGCAAGTTGGCAAGCGCCTCTTCGTTCAGCTTGTCGCCCTGGGTGCTCAATTGCTTCTTCAGCGCATCGAGGTCGTCATTCTGGCTCTTGAGCTCATTCTGCTTGGGCTCCAGTTTCTTTTGCAGAGCTTCGAAGTCACGACGGCCCTCGTTGGTGCCAAAGATGGCGCCCTCAATGTTGATGGTCCCCACCCGTGTGCCGGTGCTCGCACCCGTCGCAGGCTGGGAAGGAGCGGGAACAGGCGTGGTGGACGAACCTCCCGGCGCAGTCGTACCGCCGGTTTGGGCTAGTGCGGAAATCGCAGAGAGAACCGCAGCCGCCAGGAAAAGTCGCAGAGACTTGCTTGTCATTGGATCGGTTGAACTCCTTCTCAGAACTACTTCGGTGCCTCGGTTGGTTTCGGCGTCGCCGGCTTGGGCGTTGCGCCAGACGTACCGGTCACCGGCTTGGGAGAGGCCGGCTTCGCAGTCGCAGCGGAAGCGGGTGCAGGCACGCCCGATTGTACGTTGTACGCTTCCACTATCGGCCGGGTGATATCTACTCCCTGACCCGCCCACAGAATGGGACTTTGGGGCCAGGGGTTTGACGTATCCACGATCATGCCGATGCCGTTGTCCTGCGCGTATTTCACGATCACCGGAGCCATCTTCTGCAAAATGCGCTGGAATATTTCCTTCTGCTGACCCTGGGCGTCCTCTTGCGCATCCTGCACCGCTCGATCGAAGGACTTCTTCTTGGTCTCGATCTGCTTTTGCAGGCTGGCGAGCGCATCGGCATTCAGCTTATCTTGCTGGGTTTGCAGTTGCTTCTGCAGCGCTTCCAGTTCATCGTTCTGACCTTTGAGTTCGGTCTGCTTGGGCTCCAGTTTCTTGCTCAGGGCCTCAAAATCACGGCGCCCCTCGTTGGAGCCGACAACGGCTTGCTCCACATTAATGGTGCCTACTCGCGTGCTGGAGGCCGTCGCGGGCACCGAAGGCGTGGAAACCGCCGGCGTGGCAGCTGAGGCAACAGGCGTACCCGCACTGCCGGTTTGAGCGAGCGCGGAGATCCCAACGAGGACCGCAGCGGCCAGGAAAAGTCGCACAACCTTGCTTGTCATGGGATTGGTTGAAACTCCTTGGAACATGGTTCCGGGAATGACTTCAGATTTTTCAGTCTACGCTGGGCCGTACTCAAAGAGGTCTCCGCCGCGAACGGCCGCCGTCGGAAACGGCGCACTAGATTGCCAGCGTCACACGCCGAGGCTGCGGGCGTTGCTTCCACCCTGCCAACTCCTGCAATGGCGTGGATCAGTGTAATTATAGAGACCCCATTCCTTCGCCGTCAAACCAGCCTTTCGTATCAGAACGTAGTCGCCACGGTGAACCGGAACGTCTTCCGGGGCTCCCGTAGCAGGAAGCTGGGTGCATACGTGGTTTTCGCCAGCGCAAAAGTGTAATCGCCCGCCGCGCCCGGGGGGAACATCGCCCGCGTGATCGGAATCGGCGGATTCGCCGGGCTGTTCAGCCGCAACGGGTTATACGCCCAGTAGATGCGGAAGGGGGCGTTGACCACGGGCAGAAACATCTGCAACTCAAGCCCGGTGGACACTCGCGGCTTCCAGTTGGTCGAGCCCAGCACCTGCAGATCCTGCGAAGGACGGGGGCTCAGCAGGCTGCCCGGCGCACAGCCGCTGGGTCGTGTTGGATCCAGTTGCGGACACCCAAACAAGGTGCTGACCACGCCCTGGTACTGCTGCGAGGCGATCTGCAACTGGGAACGACGAATGATGGGATCGATGCCGCCGTCCACAAACGGAGCCAGGACTACTGGCCCAAAAATCGTGATGCGATACTCCACGTTCGTTGACAGGCTCAGGTCGCCGCCCGGAAACACAATCTGATCCACCGGAATCGGCACGGTCACACAATTCGACGCGGGCGAGGCCAGCGCAGTGTTGCAGGGCCGGGCCGGATTCGCCGGCACCGGGTTGCCGTGCTGATCTCTCAGGATAATCGACCCCGCGCTCGGCAGAAACGCCACCGGGGATACGGATCTGATGTCAAAACCGCGAATGTCGTTCTCGCCGCCCATGTAGAAGCGCTGGAACGGCGGCGCTACCAGGCCCCCAAAACCGCTGATAAATGATCCCTGAAAATTGAAGCCGATAGCATTGCGGTGGTTCTGCACCGGGATAAAGCGTTTGTACGAGGCGATCGGCCGGATCGATTTGACCGTCCCACCCAGTCCCGCAAACTCAGCGCCCAGTGTCAACTGATGCCCGCTGTGGGGGTACAGTCCGCTATCCAGCGTGTTGAAGGAGAAGTTCGGGAAAATCTTGCTCGTAATGATTCCCGATAGCGCGTTGGGCCCTGAGATCCCGCGGAAAGCCAGGAATTCAAATAAACTCTTGGACGCCGTGCTCAGCGCCAGCAACGACGACCGGTCGAGCGAGTACGTCATCCCCACGCGCTTGAACGACCGGCGCAGCGGATAGCTCAACGAGGTCGTGAATCCGGCGCTCGACTGCGTGTAATTCTGCAGATTCTGCAGCACGGCGTTGGGAAGATTCAGGTTCTGCCCGCTGAAAATCGAAAGTTGCCGAGCCTGGTTGAAGCTGATCTTGTTCCCGTACACGCTGAAGCCGAACTGCAGAGGGCGATCGAACATGTAGGGCTGCGTGAAAGCGAACAATACACTGCGCGCCAGGTTTCCCAGGCTGACTTGAACCTGCAGCGTCTCACCCAAACCGAGGAAGTTGTTGGTCGAATAGCTCAGCCCGACAAAGGCACCCTCAAGCCCGCTCACGCCGCCATTCAGGCCAATGCTGTTCTTCCCTTTTTCCTTCACCTTCAGCGTCAGGTCGACGGCGCCAGTCTTTTCATCCAGCCTCTTGTCGGTGGTGTTGGGATCATCCGGCTTGAGCTGATCGAAATAGGAAAGCTGGTTCAACCGCAGAAGACTCAATTCCCACAAGTGCGAGTTGTAGATGTTGCCTTCTTCCAGCGCCAACTCGCGCCGGATGACCTTATCGCGGGTTGTGGTATTGCCCTGAAACTCGATGCGCCGGACGTAGAACTGCTTGCCCTCGTCCACGTCGATTTCCAGGAACGCCAGCTTCTTTTCGTCGTCAAACGTCGTGCCCGGCACCGACGTGAAGTTGATGAATCCCTGTGTGCCGTACGCCTTGCGCAGGTTCTCCAGGCCCTTGGCGACCTTTTCGCGGCTGAAGATGTCTCCATCCTTGATCGGGAACAGGTTCCGCAGTGCGGCCACATTCTGGATCGCCTTGTTGTTCTTGAACGTGATCTTGCCCAGACGGTATTTGTCGCCTTCCTCGATCGGCATGGTGATATCCACAGCTTTGCCGGCACCATGCTGCAGCAGGGGAACGTGGAAACCCTTGTGTCCCGTGTCGTGGATTTCCGTTTTCGGGTCTCTTACGACGACTTTGAAGTAGCCGCGGTTCTGGTACTCGGCGCGCACTCGCTCGGTATCTTCTTCGAGTTTGGTCGCGTCGTACGTCTTGGCGAAAATATTCTCCAGAAAAATCGAGTGCGGTACGCCGATCGGCCGCAGGTTCTTCATGGCCGCGCGCAGCAGGCGGCTGTTGATGTTCTTATTGCCGTCGAACTTGATCTTCCCGACTTTGACCTTCGGACCCTCTTTGACTACGAACGTAATTCCGATCGCCGCCGGAGGAATTTGCCGGACCTCGGTGCGAATCGTGGCAAACTGCCGCCCGTGCTCGGACAGCAACTCCTTGATAGTCACTTCCGCCTTCTTGATACGCGTGGGGTCGTACTGGCTCTCGACCGAAAGGCCGACCTTGGCTTGCTTAAAGCGATCAAGCACGTCGCTGGTGGAGACCGAACTCAGGCCAACGTAGTTGATCTCGCGAATCGTCGGCTTTTCCTTCACCTGCACGATGATGCGCCAGCCTTTCGGTGTTTGTTCCCGGGTGAAGCGGATGTCTTCGAAGTAGCCCGTGTTCCACAGCGAATTGAAATCGCGTTCCAGGCTGGCGGGATCGTAAATGTCACCCGGCTTGGTGAAGATGCGCGCGCGAATCGTGTCCGCGGGAATCCGGCGATTGCCGTTAACGTCGATTTCAGAGACGACGTCGGTCTGTGCCCAGCTCAGAGACGCCGCGAGCATCAGCAGCGACGCGAAGCAGACACGCCACAAGCGCCAACATCCTGCAAATGAAGGAGATGGCGACGCGGCGGTGCGGACAACGCAGCCGCGCCTGGGCACAACAAGGTTCTCCGGATGAAAGCGAAGATGAATCGCTACGACCTCAGCCTCTGGGATGTAAGAAAACTGACATTATACGGTAGAGCATCGGGAAGCGTCCAAACGCAACTCTCAGGTCCAATCTCGTGGTTGCTCTTAGAACTGCCCTTATTTCGTCATTGATCGCAACTCGTCCACTAGCCGCTGGCTTTCGGCTTGGCCAACTCTACCTCAACCAAGACGGAATAAAACGTAGCCGAGTTGCCCATGTCGGTAAGTTTTTCTGAGGTCAGGGCATTGATACTCTGGAAACCCGGGGACAACTTAGCCCAATTCAGCCTCGCAGAGACGACCCCGGACTGAACTGCACCGTCGACTCGAGCCTTCAACACGACCTCACCACGCGGGTTGAACACCCTAACCTTGTCGCCGTCCGCGATGCCGCGGGCCTGGGCGTCGCTGCCATGCATCTCGAGCAATCCCGACTCCTCCATCGCCTGAACCGAAGGAACATTGGTAAATGTGCTGTTGAGGAAGTTGTCGGCCTTCCGGGCCAGCAACTCAAGCGGGAAACCCGTCTTCTGGCGACCGTGCCGCGACTCGACCGGCGGCGTAAACTCCACGACTGGATCGAGCCCTTCCGCCTCAAGCGTTGCACTGTAAAGCTCCGCCTTCCCCGATGGCGTCCGGAAGTTCCCCTGCGCGAAGGGAAGAAACGGTTGTGTGGCTGCCTGTGTGGCGCAGGCGCCGTCGCCCGCGTCTTTCTGAGACACAAAATTCAGCCGCACATGTCCTTCGCGCTCGAGCCGCTCGCGACTGATCCCCTTTAACCACAGATCGCCGGAATCCAGAGCGGCATCGATCATCTCGTCCACAGTCTCGCGGAAGCATTCGTCTTCGAATCCCATCTTCTGAGCCAGCGCGCGGAAAACCTCCACGTTGGAATGGCACTCTCCCAGCGGAGCAATCGCCTGCTGCGATACTTGCATGTAGTAGTGCCCGTATGCCTTCTGCAGATCTTTGTGCTCGAAGAACGTCGTGGCTGGCAGGACCATATCGGCGTAATCCGTCGTGTCCGTGAAGAACTGCTCGTGGACGACGGTGAAGAGATCCGATCGCTGCAGCCCGCGAATCACCTCGTTATGGTTCGGACAAACCGCCGCGGGGTTTGAGTTGTACACAAAAAGCGCCTTCACTGGCGGATCGTTCACAGTGTTCAGGACCCGCCCCAGTTCCACCATGTTGATGACTCGCGCCTTGCGGCCCAGCGCCGTCTTCATGAGATCAGGACGCTTCAACGCGTCGCTATTCAGCTCGAACGCTCCGCTGGTCGACATCTGCAATCCGCCGCCAACTTGCTTCCACGAACCGATGACGCAGGGCAACATGGCAATCGCGCGCGTGGCCATGCCTCCGCCCTCAGACCGCTGCACACCATAGTTCAGACGAATCACCGACGGCCGCGCCGTCGCATACTCGCGAGCCAGTTTCCGAATGTCGTCAGCCGCAATCCCCGTCCACTGCGCCACGCGCTCCGGCGGATATTCCTTCACCTTCTCGCGAAGTGCCTCGAAGCCCACCGTATACTTCGAAACGTAATCACTGTCGTGCAGATTCTCTCCGATGATCACGTGCATCATGCCGAGAGCAAGAACCGCATCAGTGCCGGGGTTGATGGGCAGGTACCAGTCCGCACAGGCCGCCGTCCGCGTGCGGTAAGGATCAATCACTACGAGCTTAGCCCCGTTCCTGCGCGCCTCTGTGATGAACGGCCACAGGTGGACGTTGTTGCCATGGATGTTCGCCGCCCAGGCAATGATGTAACGCGAATGGCGGAACTGCTCCGGCTCAGTGCCGAGTTTGGCTCCATAAACCGACTTCAACCCGGCTTCCCCCGCCGCCGAGCAGATCGTCCGGTCGAGTTGCGATGCCCCCAGGCGGTGGAAGAATCGACGGTCCATGGAAGCGCCATTCAGCGTCCCCAGCGTTCCGCCGTAGGAATAAGGCAGGATGGCCTCACTGCCGAAATCACGGATGATCCCGCGGAAACGAGTCGCAATCTCGTCCAGAGCTTGATCCCACGAAATGCGTTGCCAGTTTTGTGTGGCGCGGACCTGCCCTGAGCGACAGTCGAAGGGGCCCTCGCCCGCGTTTGCGGCGCCCGTTGCAGGCCCTTTGGGTTCAATCCGCCGCATCGGGTAAAGCACTCTCTCGGGCGAATACACGCGGTCCAGATACTTCGCCACCTTGGCGCACAGAAACCCGCGCGTCACGGGATGCTCCGGATCACCCTGGATCCTGGTCGCCCGCCCGTCTTCGACTGTGATCAAAACCCCGCAAGCATCGGGGCAGTCGTGCGGACAAGCGGCATGGACAACCTTCTTCATGGTCCTCCGATTATACGGCCTCTCGGACGCGTGGATTCCCACCGGCAAAACAAAAGGCATCCCGTGAAGGATGCCCTGCAGGCCCGATTCTGCTCTGACTACCGAGATTCCCTCGCTTTTGCTCGGGATGACCGCTGCGGGCCCCGACGCCCGCAAGGCGCGGTCATTTCAGTTCCAGCACTTCCTTCTCCTTCGCCTTACTCATTTCTTCCATCTTCTTGATTTCGTCGTCGGTCAGCTTCTGGATCTCATCCAGCGACCGCTTCTCGTCGTCCTCGGTAATCTTTTTGTCCTTCAGCGCTTTCTTGATTGCATCGTTGCCATCACGCCGGATATTGCGGACGGCCGTTCGATGCTCCTCCAGCACTCTATGCAGGTGCTTGACCATCTCCTGGCGGCGCTCTTGCGTGAGCGGAGGTACGGGTACGCGGATGATCTTGCCGTCGTTCATCGGATTCAGACCAAGCTCCGCCGAGCGGATCGCCTTCTCGATCGCACCCAGCGACGATGGATCAAACGGCTGCACCGTAATCAACTGCGCTTCCGGCGCGTGTACCTGTGCGATCTGGTTCAGTGGCATCTGCGAGCCATAGTAGTCAACGCTCACGCCATCCATCATGTGGACCGATGCTCTCCCCGTGCGCGTCGCCGCCATCGCCTTGCGAAAATCTTCCACCGCCTTGTCCATGCGCGTCTTCAGTTGCACATAAGTGTCTTTCAGGCCGCCAATCGACGCCATTGTTGCTTGAGCCATGTTGTCAGCTCCGTAATAGTGCAAGGATCAAAACGCTGCATTATACGCCGCAGAATACGGCGTATGCACGCAGCTCAAAATTGAAAAGTCTGTGAACGCATGCGCAGACCGTACATGCGAACCGGCACTTGAAGATATCCCCAGACTGAGCCGTTGAAAAACCTGCGTTGACCTGCGTGCATCTGCGGCGAATGGTTTTACGCGCTGACCATGGATCCAATCTTCTCCCCGGTAACCACTCTACGGATGTTGCCGCGCTCATTCAGGCTGAAGATAATGATTGGAAGATTGTTGTCCTTGCAAAGGCTGATCGCGGTCGAATCCATCACCTTCAACCCCTGCTTCAGGACGTCCATATAGGTGATCGCGGTGAGTTTCTTGGCGTCTTTCACCAGCATGGGATCGGCATCGTAGATGCCATCGACCTTCGTGGCCTTCAGAATCGCATCCGCCTTGATTTCCATTGCGCGTAACGATGCCGCCGTGTCGGTAGAGAAGTATGGATTCCCTGTCCCACCCGCGAAAATCACGATGCGGCCCTTCTCCAGATGCCGAATCGCCCGCCGCCGGATAAAAGGCTCCGCGACCTGGTTCATCTCAATCGCAGACTGCACACGCGTGTATACCCCCTGCTTCTCGAGCGCATCCTGCAGCGCCAACGCATTGATGACCGTCGCCAGCATGCCCATGTGGTCCGCCGAGACGCGGTCCATATCCTTGGCCTGCTGCGCGACTCCGCGGAAAAAATTGCCGCCACCCACAACCACGGCGATTTGCACGCCCAGTGTGTGAACGTCCGCGAGTTCTGCGGCGATCTCGTGGATGCGGGGAGTATCCACACCAAAGCCCTGGTTCGCAGCCAGTGCCTCACCGGAAATCTTGAGCAGAATACGTTTGAAAGCAGGGGTCATAGACCAGTTGCCAGTTCCAGTGGCCGGTTGCCCGTAAGAACTCCCGGAAAAGATATGGGGAGCACAAAAAAGGCGCCCCATCGGGCGCCTTGTATTATTCGCCTTTCGGCTCTGTCGGTCTCGTGATAGCGATGGTCTCGCCCGCGTCGCCCACTTTGAAGCGGGCAAAGCGGCGTACCGCGATATTCTCGCCCAGTTTGCCGATCTTGGCCGCAATCAGCTGCGAAATCGAGATGGTCTGGTCCTTGATGAAGGGCTGCTCCAGCAGGCAAACCTCCTCATAGAACTTCTCCATCTTGCCGGCGACGATCTTCTCCACCACCTGCGGCGGCTTGCCCGTCGCCGCAGCCTGGGCGCGGTAAATGTCCTTCTCGCGCTCGAATGCCTCTGGCGTGACGTCTTCCTTGCGGACGAACTTCGGATCACTCGCCGCAATGTGCATGGCGATATCGTGCACCAGTTCCTTGAAGTCGTCGGTGCGCGCCACGAAATCGCTCTCGCAGTTCACCTCGACCAGCACACCAATCTTACCGCCCGCGTGAATGTAGCTGGCCACCGAGCCTTCGCTGGTTACCCGCGTCGCCTTTTTGGCCGCAACCGAAACACCCTTCTTGCGCAGGACAACAATCGCCTGCTCCATGTCGCCCTTGGCCTCGGTCAGGGCCTGCTTGCAATCCATCATGGGAGCTCCGGTCTTCTCCCGGAGGTCCTTCACTTGTGCTGCTGAAATGTTCACAGTAGTGGTGCTCATAAATCCGTTTCCAATTTCTGGTTTCTAGTTTCTTGTTTCAAGTGGTTGAGATCGTTTGTCCTGTTTCAGGCCACTCGAAACTGGAAACCTGAAACCAGAGACTGCCGCTTATAAACTTTGACCCGCGCCGGACGACCTGCGCGGGTCTGATTTCCCTCAAGGGGTGAATGCCCGGTTTTTGGTCGTTACTGAGAACCGAGAACTGGTTTTCAAACCGTCTGGCTCTCGATCTTGGGCACTTCCGCTTCCTCGTTCGCCACCGGCTTCTTGTGCGTGCCCGGCCCCAGCACTTCTTCCATGCTGATGTCTTCCGAGCCATCCACCGCCGCTGCCTCGGCGTGGACTTCGCCGGCAGCAGCCTCCGCCGCCTGCGCTGCGTCTGAGGCCGCCTGCAGGTCGGCAACCTGCTTGTCGGTCATCAACTGCGCTCCCTCGGCAATCGACTCCGAAATCTTCGAAGTAAACAGCCGGATCGCCCGCAAGGCATCGTCGTTGCCCGGAATCACGTAATCCACTTCCGTGGGATCGCAGTTCGTATCCACGACCGCCACGACTGGAATTCCCAGTTTACGCGCCTCGCGCACCGCGATCTGCTCCTTGTTCGAGTCGATCACAAAGATCGCGTCAGGCAGACGGGTCATTTCTTTGATGCCCGCCAGGTTGGCCTGCAAATGCTTGCGCTCGCGTTCGAGCTTGATGACTTCCTTCTTGGGCAGCAACTCGTAGCGGCCATCCGTAGCCATCTCGTCGAGTTCCTTGAGCCGCTTCACCGACTTTTGTACCGTGACCCAGTTGGTCAGCAGTCCGCCCAGCCAGCGCTGGTTAATGTAGAAACCGCCGCACTTCGTCGCCTCTTCGGCGATCGCATCCTGGGCCTGGCGCTTGGTCCCCACGAAGAGCACGATCCTGCCTTCGGATGCCAGGTCCTGCACGAACTTCGACGCCTCCTTGAACATCTTCAGCGTCTTCTGCAGGTCGATGATGTAAATCCCGTTGCGCTCTCCGAAGATGTATTCCTTCATCTTGGGATTCCAGCGCTTGGTCTGATGCCCGAAGTGAACGCCCGCTTCGAGCAACTCCTTCATGGTGATGGTAGCCAATGAACCTCCTTATTCAGTCTGCATCCGGCTACCCCAGTTGTCAGTACCCAGTTGCCAGTTGCCAGTGAAACCACATTCCTGGAAACTGACCGCTGGCAACCGGCAGCTGTTCTTCCGGATTGCCATTCCCGTCCCCGTACCGAGGCACGGGAAGAATTGAACACCTAAAAACCAGCTATTAGCTACTCGCTCCTAGCCAAACCAAAAATCCTTGTCATCCCGACCCCCGAGCGAAAGCGAGGGGCGGAGCAATCTCACAGCCAGCAACGCTTAGCGCTTGCTGAACTGGAACCGCTTTCTTGCGCCCTTCTGGCCGTACTTCTTACGTTCTTTGCCGCGCGAGTCGCGAGTCACCATGCCCTCGGCCTTCAGCTTTTTGCGCAGCTCGGCGTTGAACTGCATCAACGCGCGCGCAATCCCAAGCTTCACCGCATCGGCCTGTCCGCGCACGCCGCCGCCCAGCACGTTGGCGATGACGTTGAACGACGCAGCCGAGTCCGTTGAGGCCAGCGGCGCCTTCGCCGCCGAGCGCTGCGCCGGCGTCACGAAATACTCCTCAAACGCGCGGCCGTTGACCTTGAAATCCCCGCTGCCCGGACGCAGATAAACCCGGGCAATCGCTCTCTTCCGTCGTCCCGTTCCGTAGTATTGAACCAACTCAGCCATTTAGCTTCTAGCTCCTAGCTGCTAGCCTCCAGCTGAAGCCAGAAGCTGCACCCTGTATCTCTGTACTGAAGTTTGTGGCGTCATCCTGAGCGCAGCCGCTTTTCAGGCGGAGCGAAGGATCTCGCGCGTACCATTCACTGCCATTACGAAACCGCGGCCTTCGCCGCCCGATACTCCCGAACTTCCAGCTTCAAATCCTGCGGCTTCTGCGCCTGATGCGGATGCTTGTCGCCCTTGTACACGTTCAGCTTCGAAAGCATGTGCGCCGCCAACTTGTTCTTGGGCAACATGCGCTTAACGGCCGCTTCAATCACGGCCTCAGGCTTGCGCACCAAACGCTTCCTGTAATCTTCCGTGCGCAGTCCACCCGGATAGCCGGTGTAATGGTGATACTGCTTCTGCTCGGACTTCATGCCCGTCGTCTTGATCTTCTCGGCGTTGATCACGATCACGTGATCGCCGGTATCGAGAAAGGGCGTGTACTGCGGATTTTCTTTGCCCATGAGGATGCGCGCCACCTGCGAAGCCAGACGTCCGAGCGTCTGCCCCTCGGCATCCACGACGTACCACTTGCGCACAATTTCCCCCTCTTTGGGGAAATAGGTTGACATCGGAACTCTCCCAGAATGAAAAAAGCTGCGAAAGAAGACCGCTCGTTGATTCCCCGGCGAGGACGCCAGGCCATCAGGCGGGCAACCACACGACTACCAAGTCTTTAATTTACCGGAGGCTGCAAGGAATTGTCAACGAACTGTTACTACAGGTTAGGCGTCGGTGGCAGACGATAGCCTCCCCTTCCGGACCGATGATTCGACGCCCTTGGTCGTGCTAACATTCCGGCCCATGGCAGCGCCATCGGTCGTTATCCGCCGCTTTCTGCCGGTCACGCTGGCGTTCCTCTCGCTCGCCGCCTTCGCCGGCGATGAGACCGGCCAGCCCGCTCCCCGCTTTCGTGCAAAGACCACCGCGGGCGACCAGTTCAACAACGCCTCGGTCAAAGGAAAAGTTGTCCTGTTCGAGTTCTGGACCACCTGGTGCAAGTACTGCGAAGAGGAAGCTTCCATGGTCGACGACATCGCCAAGGAATTCTCTGGGCAGGGCCTGATCGTTCTCGCCGTCGACGTTCTCGAGCCAGATCAGAAGGTCAAGAAGTATCTCGTTGAGCACCCGCGATCGGTTCCCATCGTGCTGACCAAGGACACGAATCTCGCCGCGATGTACAACGCGCAGAGCTATCCGATTTACGTCATCATCGACCGCGATGGCAACATCGCCGCTGAGCAGCGCGGCGCAGGCGGAGAGAGCGCGTTACGAAGAATGCTCAAGCGGGCAGGAATCGAAGCGAAGGAAGAAGATTCAGAAACTAACTAACCACCAAGGACACAAGGGAGCACAAAGGAAACCCTCAGGGGTCAACCTTCGTGTAACTTCGTGTCTTTTGTGGTTGATGAATCAAGACGCGACGACAGGCTAGTGACCTCTTGCTAACTGCCAATTGCCAGCCGCTACTCGTACGCCAGCGCGTCGATCGGATCCTTCTGCGCCGCCTTGTACGCGGGATACAGCGCCCCGGCCGCCGCGCCCACAATCGCGATCAACGTCGCTCGAATCATCCACTCGTTACTCTTGTCGATGTGCACCAGGGGCCAGCGCTGCTGTATTCCGACGCGTGCCGCCAGACTCACCGCGATGCCCACCGCAATCCCCGCCAGGGCCAGCAACACGGTCTCTCGGAGCACCACATTGACAATGTAAAACTTCGACGCCCCCATCGACTTCAGAATTCCAATTTCGCGAGTCCGCTCCATGACCGCCGTGTACATCGACTGAAAGATCACCAGGAAGCCGATGACCAGGCTGACTCCAATCACCACTCCGATGAATGGCCTGAATCCCGGCAGGTGGCTGGGCGTCATCATGCTGAGGTAGTCTGGGGTCGACAGCACCGAGTACTTTTCCATCCCCGGCTGGTTCTTTACCGCGGCCACCACAGCACCCGCATTTGCGGGATCATCCAGCTTGACATAGAAAACCGACGCCTTGTCCTTCGCCCCGATCAGATCCTGCAGGGTGGCCATGGGCACGAACTTCCGCGCTCCCCGCCCATTTTCCACGATGCCGGAAATTCGAAACGGATGGTTCAGGATCTCCATCGTGTCGCCGACGTTGACGTGCCGCTGCCGCGCGATGTAGTCATCCACCAGTGCATCGTCGGGCCCTTGAAACGGCCCACCCTGCACATACTGGAACGGGCCTCCCAGAGCTTCGAACGTAGAAATGTCGATGCCATCGATCACTTCCAGCCCGCCGCCAGTCGCGATCTGCCAGATCACCGGGCTTACCACCTTCACATGCGGCATCCGCCGGAGCACATCGGAAATCTTCACCGACACCGGCGCCCCGCTGATGCCCGCCAGAAACGACGACCCCGGCGGCTGCACGATCACGTCCGCCCCAATGCCGGCCGTCCGGTTCTTCGAGTCGTTCATGATGCCGTAGCACAGCCCGACAATCAGCAGGATCAGCGTGACTTCCAGCGCAATGGCCACAATGCTGATCAGCGACCGGATGGGCCGGTGCACCAGGTTGGCGACGACCATTTTGTTCATCATGGGAAAACCGCCTTCAGCCCTCAGCAGTCAGCCTCTGCGGCAACCGTAGAGTCCTTATGCAGTAGCGAAGCGTACTCTCACGCCTCCGATATGGAAAGCTCATAGCCATCAGCTCTTGCCCTCCTAGGAAAACCATGCTTCGCCAACGGCTTTCTCTCGGCTGAATGCTGAGTGCTGAACGCTGTTACTGCACTCCATCCGGCGCGGGAACCGCCACCGAACTCGATTGCGGACGGTCCAGCTGAATCACCTCTGCCCCGGCCGGCTGTGCCAACACGAATTGCTCATCCTTCAGCGGCTTGTTCATCTCCAGCTTCAGCACGTTCATCTTGATGTCGTACTCTTCTTCCGGCCGGTAGATTTCAATGCGCGAGGGAAAGCTCACGCCGTTGTAGTCCTTGTATTCCGCGTACCGGGCATCGGTCGCCAGCTTGCCCTGCTCGTCGTAGATGTATTGCCGGGTCGGGTGCAGATCGGTGCGGCTGAAGACAATCTTTCGGGACAGCACCGCATCGTTCTCGCCCCGCTTGCGGATCACCACCAGCTCATAATCTTCCTGCAGGATGGGATTCCCCTTGGAATCGTGCAGAATCTCGTAGTTTCTCTCCAGCACCGCAAGTTCGTTTTCTTCGATGGGCCGGATAAGCAGCGCATCATAAATGTTCTGCGGACGGATGTTCTCCATGGGCTGATCCGTGCTGGGTGTCGCCACGTCGTTGCGGCCAACCATGAAGCGGTTCTTAGGCGGAATCCAGAGCTTGAACTGGTTCCCGTCACTCACCATGTCGAAGGCTGTGGTGCGGACAATTGGCATCAGCCCGATCATGTGCAGCATGGCTGGCTTGCGCGCCAGCACGTAGCCGCGGATTTCCTTGTAGTCCGTGACATGACCCTTCTTGGCGCCACCGGCGGATGAATCGATGTCCACCGTAGCCTGGAGCGAGTGAATCCTCTCCGCTTGTTGGCGGAGGGCATCGATCAACCCTTGCTGCGAGGATTCGATCAGGGGAGCTTTCGAGTATCGCTCCTCGACCGGACGTGTGCGAAACAGGCAGCCCGTGGTGGGCAGCACTGCCAGGAACAGGGTTAAGGCCCAAAAGGGCGCGCTACGTCTCATGCAGGGTACAGACATCTCCCGATCATTTGAGTATACCGCGTCGGAGAGGATACAGAGAATGTGAGGTTCAATCCGCCCCGCTTTACCCGCGGAAGGGCGCGGTCAGGCCGTCATACCCCGGCCTGCGAACCCAACTGGTCAACCTCAGATCCTAGCCGGGTGCAGGGCGAATCGGAAACGCCGTATCATCTAACCTATAACCTACCCGTGCGAAAACTTCTTTGGCTCCTCCCGATAACGGTTCTGGCCGCCGCAGGCTGGTTCGCGCGGGCGCTGCTGAGTCCGACTGCGCCACCCGAGAATACTTTCGTGATGCTGCGACCGGGATACTCCACGCACCGCATCGCCGCCGAGCTCAAGGCTGCTGGAGTGATCCGGAGCGAACGTGCCTTCATCCTCTGGCACTATCTTCACCGCCGCCGCTCGCTGAAGGCCGGGGAATACCTGTTCAATAAGCCGGCCACCATCATCGATCTTCAGAAACGCCTTCGGCGGGGTGACGTTTACTTCCACACGGTGGTCGTGCCCGAGGGCTACACGATGTTCGACATCGCCCGCGCCATCGAAGCCGCCGGGCTTGGCTCTGCCGATGATTTCCTGAAAGTTGCGCAATCCGACACAGAACTCATCGCGGACTTCGCTCCCGCCGCGCGTTCTCTCGAAGGCTATCTCTTCCCCGAAACTTACGAATTCACGCGCATGATGACGATGCAGGACATGGCAGCCGCCATGGTCAAGCAGTTCCGCCAGGTCGCTCGCCAGATCGGGTTGGCCGCAGAAGCGACAGGAAATTCCGCTGCCCCGGACGGTAGTAACCAGAATGATATCCGGCGCACGGTGATCATGGCTTCGATCGTGGAAAAAGAAACCGCGGTTCTCGACGAACGCCCCCTAGTCGCCAGCGTCTACTACAACCGCCTGGCCAAGAAAATCGCGCTCGACGCCGACCCCAGCATCATCTACGCCGAACTGCTCGCCGGAACTTACACCGGAGCTCTGCACCACGCAGACATGCAGTTCAGGTCGCTTTACAACACCTATCGTTACCCCGGCTTGCCCCCTGGCCCCATCGGCAATCCTGGAAAGAGCGCGCTCGAAGCCGCCATGCATCCCGCGCAGAGCGACTACTACTATTTCGTCGCCGACGCCACCGGCCACCACCGCTTCGCCCGCACCATCGAAGAACACAATCGCAACGTAGCCGCCTACCGCCGCGCGTTACGAGGGCACTGACTGAAGTTCGGATTCCGGGAGCCGGACGCCGCTTAGATCCGTCTCCGCTCCATCCACCCTTGCAGGATCAACACCGCCGCCATCCGGTCCACTGCCTTGCCACGCTTTTCTATAGAAATCTCCGTCTCACGCAGCAGGCGATTCGCCTCCACCGACGTCAATCTCTCGTCCCACAGATGCACAGGCAATCCGAAGCGCTTGCGCAAGTCCTCGGCGAAGCCCTGCATCTTCTCTGCCTGAATCCCTTCCTCTCCGCTCATCCGCAAGGGCAGGCCGACGACGATCTCCCGCACCTTGTATTCCCGAATCACTCGTCGCAACTGCTCGAAGTCTGACCGCTTGTTCCTGCGCTGTAGAGTCTCGATTCCCTGTGCCGTGATGCCCAACAAATCGGAAACGGCCATTCCGATCCTTCTCGAACCCACATCAAGCCCGAGAATTCGACCCGCGGAACGCGCCCCAGTCGAGCCAGCGACAGTTCGTTCCATTTCGGGACGTTCCCCCTCGCTGCGGTTGCGTCGGTCGTCATCGGTCACGCCGTGATTATATGCGGCCTCGCAAAGAACCGCGTTGGCGCGCGGCCGGTAAACCCCTAAGGTCCTTGTTTCCGATACCTTATAACCCTACGATGGAGCTCTGTGCTCCGCGCCCAGACTTCGCTTCTTGCTTTCCGGTAGCCTATCGGAGTAACATAATTAAAGGACGTTCAACGCTTCTCCCCACAACCCACCAACCTTCCTGGGTGCATGATTATGAGCAGTGACTTGAATTTCCACATCGGCGACAAGGTCGTCTATCCCAATCACGGCGTAGGTGTTATCGAGCAGATCAGCAGCCGCTCTATTGGCGCGACCGTGGAGAAGTTCTACCTCCTGAACATCAAGGCCAGCAGCCTGAAGGTGATGGTGCCCTGCAATAACGTGGGCAGTGTCGGGATTCGGCGCGTCGTGCGCAACGGGGAGATCCAGAAAGTCCTTGATTTTCTTACGATTGGCGACACCGGCAGCAACGGCGACTGGAAGGACCGCTTCAAGGAGAATTCCGAACGCATGCGCACCGGTTCGCTCCTCGAAGTCGCCGGAGTCCTCAAGAACCTGATCGCCCTGCACGCTGCCAAGCCGCTGTCTTTCCGCGAAAAGAAGATGCTCGAACGCGCTCGCTACCTCCTCGTCAGTGAGTTGGCCATGGCACGTAACTGCGAAGAGAGCAAGGTCGAAGAGATCCTCACGCAGGCCCTCGCCAAATGCAAGTTGCGCTTCCCAGAAGCCTCTGAGTTCCAGGCCTGAAACCGACCCATCCTGTAGAGCCTCATGAGCGAGTTCATGTAGGATGTCGTCTGCCAAACGACGGCCCTCCAGATTCTGCAGGGCTGCCTCTCTTGGGGGACCCATGAACCGATCAGGCGTTTCCTTCCTCGCTGTACTCACCCTAACCCTGGGGTGTCTTGGTCTTACTGGCTGCACTCGTCCGACAGCAGCGAACTTCGAAAAGCGCCTGCAGGAACAACTGATCAATGCTAAGCCGGGAGACGTGATTGAGCTGCCCGAAGGCAAGTTCCACCTCGACCGCACGCTCTCCCTCACCGCCGACAAGGTCACCATCCGTGGGAAGGGCATGGATAAGACCATCCTTTCCTTTGCCGGTCAGAAGGAGGGCGCGTCGGGCCTGCTGGTGAAAGCTAACGACTTTACGGCCGAGGATTTCGCCATCGAGGACACTGCCGGCGACGGTCTAACTGTGCAGGCTGCGGATGGCGTGATTGTTCGGCGAGTGCGCGTCGAATGGACCCGTGGGCCCAACACCGCGAACGGCCCTTATGCCATCTATCCCACGCAGTGCAAGAACGTGCTGGTGGAAGATTCGATCGCCAGAGGCGCGTCCGACGCCGGTTTCTACATCGGCCAGTCCGACAATGTAGTGCTGCGCCGCAACCGTTCCGAATACAACGTCGACGGCTACGAGGTGGAGAACGCCGAGCACGTCGACGTTTACGACAACATCGCGGCCCACAACTCGGGCGGCATCGGCGTTTTCAACCTGCCGGACCTGCCCAAGCAGGGTGGCCAGCACGTCCGCGTCTTCCGCAACCAGGTCTACGAGAACAACACTCCCAACTTCGCGCCTAAGAGTCTGGGACCAATTTATTACCTGCCGACTGGCACCGGCGTTTACATCATGGCGATTCACGACGTGGAGGAGTTCCAGAACAGAATCCACGACAACAACACGACGAATGTCTACGTCATCGACTACTCCACGGCGCTTTCTGCTCCCATCAAGGACACGCGTTTCCGTCCCTTCACCGATCACATCTACTTGCACGACAACGAAATCTCCGGCGGCGACAAGTCGCCCGACGTCCGCCTCGACGGTGTGAAAGCGTTGATGCAAGTCGGAGGCGGTTCGCTCCCCGACATTCTCTATGACGGCGTGGTCGACCCGAAGATCGCGGCCGGAAAGAAAGGGCAGAACCCCGGCCAGGTCTGTCTCTCCAACAACGGTGCGCCGACGTTCCTGAACCTCGACGCAGCCAACGGCTTCAAGCATCCAAGGAACGACTTGAAAGCTTACGACTGCTCACTGCCGCCGCTGGAAGCGGTAAAAATCCCGCAAGTCGTCGAAGGTTCCGATAAGGCCACAGCAGGAGGCCAGTAGCATGCCCCGTGTGGCGCGGGCGCCCTCGCCCGCGCGCCGGTGCCACCGCAGCCTGCAAAGGACAGGAAAAGCGGCGCTGGCACTGCTCGTCCTGCTCGCGATTCTCACCGCCTGCGGAAGGCTGCCTCCCCCGCCCGTACACCCATTCCTCCAAGAGCCCTTCCCCGAAAAACTCTCCGACTGGCACCTGTTCGTCGGCCAGTCCCCCCGCCTGCAACCCAACCAGCGGGTGATCCCCTACGATCTGAACACCCCGCTGTTTTCCGACTACGCCAGTAAGTACCGCTTTGTCTGGATGCCGCCCGGAACCTCCGCCTCCTACCGTGACGACGGAGTCTTCGACTTCCCCGTGGGAACGGTACTGGCCAAAAGCTTCGCCTTTCCCGTCGACGGCAACCCCGGCAAGAATGAAGAGCGGCTGATTGAAACTCGTCTCCTGGTGCACAGCAAGACCGGCTGGATCGGCTTGCCCTACATCTGGAACGAAAGCCAGACCGAAGCCCATCTTGATCTTGCGCCTGATCCCGTACCGATCCGTTACACCGACTCTGCCGGAACCCGCCACGACTTCACCTACTTCATCCCCAATGCCAACGAGTGCAAGCAGTGCCACGAGAACAACCACGCGGTGCTGCCTATCGGACCCAAAGGACGCAACCTGAACAAGAACTTCGTCTATGCCGATGGACCGGCCAATCAACTCGCCTATTGGACGAAGTTCGGTTATCTGCAAAGAGCGCCCGCAGCCGACCAGGCGCCGAAAGTCGCCGCCTGGAACGACCCCGATGCCGGAACCCTCGACGCCCGTGCCCGCGCCTACCTCGACAACAACTGCGCCCACTGCCACCAACCCGGAGGCACCGCCGGTTACACGGGGATCGACCTGCGTGTAACCGACACAGGCCTGCGAACGTTTGGAGTCTGCAAGAGTCCTAACTCTTCGGGCCGGGTCGGTACTCTGAGCTACGATCTGGTTCCCGGACACCCCGAACAGTCAATCCTGCTCGCCCGCATGACATCCATCCGCCCCAAAGAAATGATGCCCCAGATCGGCCGCAGCGTAGTCCACGAAGAAGGAGTAGCCCTCATCCGCGACTGGATTCAAGCCATGCCTGTGGACGATGCCGCCTGCGCCAGAAACCCATCGCACCCTGTGCCGGGCGCCCGGAGCCGGAAACCGGGGTTATAATCTCGTAAGCTGTTCCGTACTCAATGACAGACCAAATCCGACGAAAACTGCGGGACGAGATCGAGGCGCTCGAACATGAGCTGATCCACGAACTCCCCAAAGAGATCAAGAAGGCCGCAGCGCTCGGCGACCTCAGCGAGAACGCCGAATACCACATGGCCAAGCAGCGCCAGGAGTTCGTCAAGGCGCGTGTCCGCCAGCTCGGCAAACGCCTGGCCGACCTCTCCATGGTCAACATGAACAACATCCCCAAGGACAAGGTGGGGCTGGGTTCGACCGTCAAGGTCTACGACAGCACCAAGAACGAGGAGATGGAATACAAGCTGGTCACCAGTGAAGAGTCCGACGTGGCCGCCGGTAAAATCTCCACCACGTCTCCCATCGGACGCTGCCTGCTCAATAAGAAAGTCGGCGATACCGTGATCGTTGTCAGCCCCAACGGCAAGCGTGAGCTGGAAATCCTGAGCCTGAGCACTATCCACGACGAGGCTGAAGACGCCGGCGTCGAAGAGGCGGGCGCCTGATGTCGACGTCCTGGACGAGTGCCTTCGGCCGCGCCTGCGGGGTGTTGCTCGATACCATCGTCCGCTGGCTCGCCCTGTCGCGCATCAATCCCAACGTGCTGACGTTCATGGGTCTCGTGGTGAACACGTGGGCCGCGGTATTGTTCGGTTCAGCCAACGCCTCGAATCAGAAGCGGATGTTCATCTATGCCGGGCTGGTGATCATTGGCTCCGGCTTCTTTGATCTGGTGGATGGCCAGGTCGCGCGCGCCACCAACCGCGTCACCCGTTTCGGCGCTTTCTTCGATTCGGTGGTCGATCGCTACAGCGACGCCTCGCAGTTCCTCGGCTTGCTGGTCTTCTACGCCCGCGGCGATCGCTTCTTCTACGTTGTGCTGACGGCCTTCGTCATGATCAGCGCCATCATGGTCAGCTACACCCGCGCCCGCGCCGAATCGCTGATCGGTTCCTGCCGTGTCGGATTCATGGAGCGCCCGGAACGCCTCGTGCTGGTCATCCTCGGCGCACTCCTCAATCGCATGGCCCCAGTGTTGTGGGTCATTGCGGTGCTCTCGACCATCACCGTGATCCACCGCATGCGCTACACCTGGACCCGTACGCAAGATCCGCCGGTCGCACTTATCCCCGGGCAGGCCGCATAAGCCACATCACTCCCCGAGTGTTCTGTGCATTACAATTCCGCCCATGAAAACGTCGGGTTTATGTGCGGTCGTTTTGTGGTTCGTAGCGGTGTGCCCGTGTCTGGCCCAAATGATGAGTGGATCCCAATATCGGGACTACATGAGTGAGCTAGACGCTGCCGCGGCACGATGGCAAAAGCAGATCAAAGCCGTTGACATCGAAAAAATGAAGGTGGACTACGCGGTCGGGAGCAGAATTGAGCGGGCCCGCACAGCGACGTTGGAGAATCTGAAGATGCTGCGGGACTTTATCGGGCAGCAGCGCTCAATTGACCTGCTGAGCGTCGACATTCTGATAGAGAACTCTGTCGGAGATGCGTCGTCACCCCTGAGCGCCTTGCTTGATCTGTTACCTGCCAACGAGAAAGGAGTCTATTGGGAGCGCACTCTAGCTCCAATGATGACGGAGATTGCAGATCTCCAAGAGCCGCTCGGCAAGCACATCAACGCCTTCGCAAACAAGCTGCAATTGAAGGCCGAGGCGTGCCGAAAATAGACTCAACTAAGGATGTTCGCATTGAACGCGGATACTTTGAGAATAGCGAGACGTATCCGTGGGAAAATCACACCGACGAAAGCAAACCGAAGCTACTGCTAAAGCGTTCCCACGAGTCGCGAATGCTTGCTTCACGCCGCATCGGCAGCTTCTGAACCGAGTTGGAACCTGCTCGCAACAAATCTGTCAAGGCCGCACAGAGTTGGAGCAGGTATGGTGAAAGAGGAAACGTGAGGTTACACTCGCAACTCGCTCCTGCTAGACTATCCCGTCGCATCACTGATTCTGGGGATAATTCTTGCCAACCGATCCAGTTCTCGTCGTCCACGGCGGGGCGTGGGCCATGCCTGATGACATGGTCGACGCCCACATCCGCGGCGTAACTAACGCGTTGGCTACGGGCTGGCGTGTGCTTGACCGCGGCGGTTCCGCCCTCGACGCGGTCGAAGAAGCCGTCGTCATCATGGAAGATGACGAGACCTTCGACGCCGGCCGTGGCAGCTTTCTTAACCGCGACGGCAAAGTTCAACTCGACGCCCTCATCATGGATGGCGCCACGCTGCGCGCCGGTGGTGTGGGCTGCGTCGAGCATCTCCGCAATCCCGTTCGTGCCGCCCGGAAGATTCTGAGCGAAAGCCCGCACGTCTATTTTGTGGGCGAAGGCGCGGAGAAGCTTGCCGCCGAGCATGGTCTTCCGCTGTGCAAGAACGAAGATCTCGTCATCCCGCGCGAGGTCGCACGTCTACGCGAGTATCAGGCCGAAGCCGCGCAGCATGGCAACGATCTCTTCGCACCCACGATTTCGCATGACACGGTCGGTGCCGTCGCGCTCGATCGCAACGGCAACATCGCTGCGGCTACCTCAACCGGAGGCACGCTGAATAAGGCTCCAGGGCGATTAGGCGACTCGTCGCTGATCGGATGTGGTTGCTACGCCGACAACCTGAGCGCTGCAGTCTCTACCACGGGCTGGGGCGAGCCCATCATGAAACTGGTGCTGGCCAAGTGGACCGCCGACCGCATCTCCGCCGGGAACCTGCCGGAATGGGCCGCCCAGGAAGCCATGAACCACCTGAAGCAACGCGTCAACGGACACGGTGGCATCATCGTCCTCAACCCGCAGGGACACTTCGGCGTCGCCCACAACACCCCGCGTATGGCTTGGGCGTACAAGACGGTGCAGAAACAAGAGGCTGGCATCGCGCGGGAAGCGTAACCACTAGACGTTTAGGCAGAAGCAGCAACCGTGTGGGGCGGGCACTCCTGCCCGCCTGCCTACGGCGGCAATGCACTTCAGGGCTGGAAGACTTCCTTGCGACAGCTGGCCGATAGCTCCCGGCTCTTAGCGGACAAGAGTGTCCGCTCCACACATTCTTAAAGCCAGCCCTTCGTTCTCGCAATCCGCGCTGCTTCCACGCGATTGCTTGCCCCCAGCTTGCTGATGGCTTCGGAAAGATAATTTCGCACCGTTCCGTCCGACAGTCCCAACTCCGCAGCAATATCGCCACTGGCCATGCCCTCACCAGCCAGACGAAGCACCTGGCGCTCGCGATCGGTGAGCGGATCCAACTCGCCCCATGCTTCTGTCGCAAGCTCCGGATGAATCACGCGCAGTCCCTGCTGCACGCGGCGTACCGCCTCCGCGAGTTCTTCAGCGCGCATGTCTTTCAGCAGATACCCCGACGCACCGGCTTCGAGCGCCCGCCGCAGATATCCAGCGCGTGCGAATGTTGTAACGATAATGATGCGCGTTCCCGTCTTTCGACGCTTGAGCTCCACCGCGACGTCGAGGCCGCTCATGTGCGGCATCTCGATGTCGGTAATGAAGACATCCGGCTTCTGCGCCAGGACTGCATCGAGCGCTTCCTTGCCGTTGCGCGCCTGGCCCACGACTGAAATGTCGCCTTCGATTTCGAGCAGCGCCGCCAGTGCGCCCAAAACCATGCCCTGATCCTCCGCCAGGACCACGCGAATGGTTTTACGTCCTTCTTTTACGGTCGGATTCAATTGGCGCAGCCTTTCGGCGTCATTTCTTTCAAGGGCAGCGTGATGATGAGCCTGGTGCCGGCGGCTGTATCGCGATCGAGTGTTCCGCCCAGCATTTCCACTCTTTCGCGCATGCCGCGGAGCCCATTGCCTTCGAGGGTAGAGCCGCCCCGGCCATCGTCATGGATCTCCAGCCGGCACGACCCATTCTGCTGCTCAATGCGAAACTCGCAGGTGCGAGCCTGGGCGTGGCGTACAACGTTGGTCACGGCTTCGCGCACGGCCAGGGACAACACGCTCTCCTGCACCGCCGGAAGTTTCAAGGTCGTCGCGGCGTCGCACCGCACGGTCACTCCTGCAGTTTCCAGAGTGGATTTCGCCAACGCCAGCTCCGCCGTAAGCCCCTGCGACCGGTATCCGCGGATCGCATCCCGTACATCGGACAATGCCTGGCGCGAGATCTGCTCGACTTCGCGGATTTCCACCCCGGCCTGCTCCGGGTTTCGGTCGATGAGCTTGCCCGCCAATTCCGACTTCAGGATGATCACCGAGAGCGTGTGCCCCAGCACATCGTGCAGGTCGCGGGCGATGCGCTCCCGCTCCGCAACTTTGGCCAGATGTTCGATTTCTTCGTTGGCTTTGCGCAGCTTCCGGTTCATCCGGTTGCGCTCGGCGAAAAAGACGTTGCTGCCACCAACCACCAGGGGAAAGACAGCGGCGAAAAACACGTTCCAGCCATTGACAGGCCAGCCTGTGACATACAGGAGCAAGCTCTCAACTGCTGCGACCGCTACGATTCCTCCGAGGCTGGCGAGTGCTACAACTTGGGTCTCGACTACGAAGGGAACAAAAGCGCCGGCGAAGATGAAGAACGTGGAGGCGCCGCCGTTGTAGGGAAAGAATAAAACTCCCAACAACACCATGCCGCCGATGTGCACGACTGCCCGTGGTTTCTCCAGCCAGAAAAGCCCCAAATAAAGGGCAAGAAAAACAAGAGCGCCAAGCCCATCAAGGAACCACTTCCACGCGCTCACACCGTCCACTGCGGGCTGAACAAAAAAGAATCCCAAATACAACACCCAGAACAAGGGACCCCATCCGTGTTCCTTGTCCTTGAACACCGACTTCAGTGACCTGAGCTTCATCGACTCTGTTTCCCGGGCACACGCTTGTTGGTGCTAATGATGATCGTCGTCATCCCCTCTATTCTCAACCCTCCGGTCAATTCCGGCCACGTCGCAGCCTGGGCCTGGCGCCGTACCACACCAGCACCGCGGCAGGAACCAACAGAAGCAACCATTCTGCACCGGCGTAGAGAGCTACTACTCCGAGGGTCATCAGGATGATCGTCCAGCCCATCGATTTTTTCGATTCCGCGCTCATGACCAGCTCCTCCCGGTTCTCTAAGTTGCCTCGCAGTGAATTTCAGCCGTACATCTTTTCCTGATCACGCTGGAAGCCGATGCGCGCGATGCCCAAGCAGATGAGCGTAAACGCAAACAGCACTTCCCAGTGCGTCGCGGCGGACTCGTGACGCCCTGCGCCTACGATGCCCAGCGCGAGTTGCGACAGATGATAAGGAGGCAACACCAACGCAATCTGCCGCACGAACTTCGGTAGGAACATGAAGGGTACCCACAGCCCGCTGCAGAATGACATCGGCAGGTAAATGAGATTGATGGTCGGGGGCGCCGAGGTCGGCCCGGCGAAGTAGCCGACCGCCAAACCCATGGCTGAGAAAGGAAGCGAGCCGGCAACCAGCGTTCCCAACAGTTTCGTCAAGTCTGCCAACGGCATCCGGACTCCGCCAAAACTGATACCCAGCACCATGAGCGCGAGCACCACAATCGCGCTGAAGATCATACTCATTACCACCTTCGCGATGAAGTAGGCGAAGGGCGGCATGGGACTGGCCCGCTTCACCTGCAGCCATCCCAGGCCTCGGTCCGCGGCGAGCCCGGCAGCGGTCCCGAACAAGGACGCGCCCATGACTCCGAAGGTGCCGTAGGTGGCGATCAAGTAGGTCGGAACACCTGTGCCGCCGATTGCTTCCTTCGAATTCAGGACCAGCCCGAACAGCACATAGAACATCAGCGGAAAGCTGAGTACCGACGCCGTGTACATGCGTAGGCGAAGGTTCTTGAGGAACTCATACTTTGCTTCCTTCAGGTAGATCCTCGCCGTGTGCCCGGGGGAACGCTCGATCCGCGTATCGCTAAGTGCCGCTGTCATCGTGCTCATCGTATTTCTCCCTCGCTTGTATTCTCGTGCGGGATTAGTTCTGCTGATTTCCGTTTTGCCCGGTGTCCCTGGTAAGCGCCAGGAATGCTTCTTCCAGTCCGGCGCTGGTGATTTCGAGTCCGGCGAGTAGCGGGTCGCGCGCCAGCAAGGCGCGCACAACGGGCTCGGCCTCGCGCGCGTGAATTTCCACCGCTTCACGATCTTCTTTTACCTCGGTCACGCCGTGAATCTCCCGCAGGCTGTTGAGGTCCAGGGCCGTGATGCAACGAATCCTTTTGCCGCTCGTTTTCGCCTTGATCTCCGCGGGCGTGCTCTGCGCAATAATTGCTCCCTGATTGATCACTGCAACCCGGTCTGCCAGAGTGTCGGCCTCCTGCAGATAATGCGTGGTCAGCAGGACGGTCTTGCCACGCCCAACCAGCTTGCGAATTTCATCCCAGAGCAAGCGTCGCGCTTCTACATCCAGTCCGACCGTGGGCTCGTCGAGAAAAAGAACGTCAGGATCGCCGCAGATGGCGAGGGCAAACAGAACACGTTGTCTCTGTCCTCCAGAAAGGTCTGCGAACTTGCGGTCGCCCAATTTCTCGAGCCCGGCCGCAGCTAGAACCTCGCCCAGCGGCATGGGCTTCTGGTAATAGCTGGAGAACAGATCAATGTGCTCGCGAACGCGCAACGTCTCGGGGACGCGTCCCACCTGCAACATTGCCCCTGTGCGTTTCCGGTTTTCGGGATTCGTGGGGTCGCCACCGAAGACTCGGACCCGGCCGGCATGTGGCGGCATCAGGCCGAGCAATAGCTTCACCGCCGTAGTCTTGCCCGCTCCGTTCGGTCCCAGCAGTGCGACCAGTTCTCCTGCGCGCACGTTGAAATCCACCGCGCGCAAGGCCCGAACCGGGCCATAGTTCTTGCTCACCCCTTCGAGGCTGGCAACGATCCCTCCGGTCTCGATTGAAGGAGTCTCCCGCGTCTGTTCGATTGTCGCACTCATCTGAATACTCTCCGCCGCACCTGATTTTGCTGGCGAGAAGCTTTTCTTCCCGCCACGACGCCATATTCGAGCATCGCCAGGCAGTTCACCAGTGCCATCCATCACTCAAAGGGCGTGACAAATGTCATCCGGGATCAGCGCTGCGATTTACCCCGGGAGACTGGATTCTTGCTGGGCGGGCCGGGCAAGGTTAGCCCTGTAAAACAGGAAGGAATACGCCAGAAAGTCACGCACCTGTTACGAATTCCGAACAACCACATGAATTCCACAACCGTAAGCACGCAGGCTCAGGTCGCAGCTTCAACCACGCCACACTCTCGAATTGCCAAGTACGACGCGGTGATGAGCCTGTTCGGAAAACGTAACAGGACCCTGCGTTCAAAAATTTTGCACAACCCGATACAAAGTGATCCCACTTTGGTATTATGTCCCCCACGCTTCGGAGGCCCTGTTCATGCTGCCCGCCGGAAAGAGTTTGCGTACGCTACGCGAGAAACTCGGTCTGACGATGCGCGATGTCGAAAACTCCAGTGCTCACATCGCCGAGAAGTATCGCAACGAAGAATTCTCCATTCCTCCCAGCCGCCTTTCCGACATCGAGACCAAAGGCATTCTGCCCAGCATCTATCGGCTCTATACCCTGTCGGTGATCTATCGCCGCGACTTGCGCGAACTGCTAGCCTGGTACGGCGTTGATATGAATAACACTGCCGCCGATCTCGGCTTGGTGTCTCCACCCAAATCCCACGTGTCCGAGGCTCTTTCGGGTCTGTCTTCCGTCCAGGTTCCGCTGCGGATGGATCCCGGCTTCGATGACCGCCGCACCACCAACCTCGGACGCATGGTCGAACAATGGGGCCTGGTTCCCTTCGCCTACCTGGCGCAATTTGCCAATAGCGACTTCACCTACGGCTACATCGGCAATCAGGATTTCACCATGTATCCCATCCTGCCGCCGGGCAGCTTCATTCAGGTCGATGAATCGCGGAATAAAGTCGTCGAAGGTTCATGGCGCTCCGAGTACGAGCGTCCCATCTACTTTGTGGAAACTCGCGACGGGCATACCTGCTGCTGGTGCAGCATGCGCCGCGAAGATATCATCCTGCAACCGCATCCCTTGTCGCCGGTTCCAGTGCGCATCCTGCGTCATCCCCAGGAGGCCGAAGTCCTGGGACAGGTCGTGGGCGTCGCTATGAAGTTGACCGAGTGGCACGCGCTCGACTCTTCTCCAGTGTCGAAAGCGCCACCAGCACTGAATTAAGATGGCAGGCCGCGGGCGAGCCTTTCCGCTCGTCCGGTAGCAAGTCGTCAAAACGACCGCGCATTTCCTCAACATAAACGGCAGGGGACAAGCCCCCATCCTGGCTCGACTCCTGCAAGTCGTCCACCAGCGCGCCGATTGGTTCCCGTAGGACTCTGGCCACAACCTCAGCATGGGCCGTCCGTAGCGCCCGCTCCGAGGATTCCTCCCCATGAACCAGGGACATCCCCCAGTGCTGGTAGCCACCCTGCTTCTTGCGCAACGACGCCAAATAGGCCAGCTTGCCCAGCAATCCGGAGACCGCGGCAAGCGTCGTTTCCCGTACATCCTGCAGAGCCGATTTGAGCGTCATGGCTTGTTACAAATTCCGAACAATCAATGCTTTAGAAGGCCTTCGCGCCCGGCGGCGCGCCCATGAAAATATCACGGTCCAACCTCGGTAACAAGGAGAAAACATAAATGAAGCGCACGCTACTCGTACTGGCCGCAGCACTGCTTTTCCTGAATACACTGGTGATCCCAGTCGCGGCATATGCCGACGGTGGAGCCGGTGGCACCAGCTGTGGCGGGAAGATGTGTAAGCCGTAAGCTGGAAGCAAGCCGAGCTGAAGCCTTACTTACGAAAGCCGAACACGGTTCGACTTAATATTGCCGCCTGTAGCTTGCCGCGGTATAGTGCCGCTCTACGGCCATGCTGCAGGCGCATTCACTCCTTTGGCACTATCTGTGGGTAGCGCCGAATATCTTCTTTTTGGTCCTGGTCACTCTCCTGTGGAGGCGGAAGCTGCACAAGCAGTTTCCTGTCTTCTTCGCGTTTGCCGTCCTCGGCTCAGTTGAACAACTTACCCTCTACGCAGCTGACGTAATCCCCTCAGTTTCCGGGGAGACGTTTTGGCGCGTTTTCTGGGCGGGCCTGCTCCTTGAATCGGTCTTGAAGTTCGCTCTCGTAGGAGAGATTTTTGCCCATGTCTTTGGGGCCTACCCAGCGGTAGCCAAGATCGGCAAATTGACCATGCGTGGGGTGGGAGTGACGCTTGTGTTCGCAGCCACTGTCGCCGCCGCGTATGCCCCCATCGACAACCCGAATTACACGATCATCTCGCGCGCCCATATCCTCGAACAAACGATCTTCATGATCGAGTGCGGCCTCCTGCTCTTCATTTTCCTCTTCGCGGGATACTTCCGTCTGGCGTGGAGCAATTGGGACTTTGGCATTGCCTTGGGATTGAGCATCTCGGCCTGCGTCCACCTTGCCACCTGGGCTGTAATGGCGAATGGCGGACTCCCAGAGAGGCGCCATCTCCTCGATTTCCTTAACATGGCCACCTACCACGCCTGCGTCCTGATTTGGTTCTACTACCTGCTGGTCCCGCAAAAGATCGCCGTGAAGCCTGCGGTTCCTCTACCCGAGAACAATCTCGAGCTCTGGAACCGGGAACTGGAGCGTCTGCTGCAACAATGACTCTGGCCGTCATCATCGTGATCGCTGCATTCCTCTCGTTGGTCTGCATTCTGGGACTCACTGTATCCCGCAGCCTCCAAGTCTCCGACGGCAGCAACTTCGCGGGACAGATCCAGCCCATCGATGTCGAAGCCTTTCGCAATCTCCTGAATGTCTCCGACGACGAGTTCCTGCGACGGCGCCTTGCCGGGCCGGAATTCCGCTTAGTCAGGCGCGCGCGACTTCGGGCCATTGCCGCTTACGTGCAACAGGCCGGAAGAAATGCTGCGGTGTTGATACGCATCGGCCAGGCTGGAATGGCCGCCGACGACCCTCGCACCGCGGAAGCAGCGCGACAACTCGTCAACAACGCTCTTCTTGTCCGCCGCAACGCAGCGTTCGCACTTCTCAAGATCTATGTAGCGTTGACCTGGCCGCATTCGGGCCCGGCTGCGTCCCGCGTTTTCGAGGGATACGAGCAGCTGAGCCGCTCCGCGATGCTTCTGGGACGGTTGCAGAATCCGGCGGTTCCGGTGCGGGTCTCCGCAAGACCGTAGCTAAAACCCCCCGGACGTGACGCCGGTCACAGACAGGTGCCCGACGTTTTGCCATCCTTACCCGCTGCAGGGCGGCGACCTGCCAGGAATCCAAACGGGGTAACTCAGGGACCACCCCTTTTCGTTCCTACTTGTTTTCGGGGCATGTTCTGGTATAAAAACCACCGGGAATCAGCCAGACCCCCTGATCTTTGTGTCTACTTCGGCAATCCGCCGCGGGAGTCGTTCCGCCGTTCACTCGCGTTCCGCGAGTTCAAGGGAGACCACTATGAATCGCACCGCCATGATCCAGAGAGTGAAAGCTGTCGGCACCGGTTTGTGTTGCTTGCTGCTGTCTGCACTCACCTTCGGCCAGGGCGGCGTCGCCACCGGAGATTTGCACGTAACCGTAAAGGATCCCACCGGCAACGTGGTCATTAACGCCACGGTCACAGTACGAGACGTGGCCAAGGGATTGGAACGGGCTGGCACCGGAGACGGGCAGGGTGGTTACGGCGTTCGCCTGCTCCCGCCCGGAACCTACACCGTCACCGTCGATGCGAGGGGCTTTGCCAAGGCAGAAGCGAAGGAAGTGGCCATCCCCGTCGGCGGACTGGTGGAACTTCCGGTAGCGCTGACGCTGGCCACGGGCAAAGAAGTCGTGGAGGTCAGTGCGCAAGGGGAGTTGGTCGAAACCTCGCGCAGTTCCACCACCGACACCATCGGCCAGCGGCGCATTGACAATCTTCCCATCAACGGCCGCAACTACATCAATTTCACCCTGACGGATTCGCAAGTCGTACACGACGCCGCCCCCAACCTCGGCGCGGCCCCCACTTCCGGCCTCAACATGAGCGGCCAGCGCGCGCGTTCCAATCTTGTCAACGTCGATGGCACCGATGCTACCGACAACTCGGTCAACGGCGTGCGCTCCACCGTCTCCCAGGAAGCTGTGCAGGAATTCCAGATCATCACCAACAACTATGCGGCGGAGTACGGCCGCGCCTCCGGCGGAGTGGTGAACATCATCACCCGATCTGGCTCCAATGACTTCCACGGCGATGTGTACGGCTATCTGCGCAACCGCAATTTCCAGGCCGTCAACCCCTTCAGCACGGTTAAGGATCCGGCTTACACCCGGGTGCAGGCGGGTGCGGCGTTCGGCGGCGCGCTCAAGAAAGACAAGACTTACTACTATTTCTCCTACGAAGTCACGCGGCGCCACGAGACCGGGTTTTCCAGCATCGGACAAGGGAATTTCGGCCTCGTTCCGTTTGACGCGTCGCCGTTCTTTGGAGCCCCTGCCGGTACTTTCGGCATCCAAGTCACGCCTGAGCAGGCGGCGTTCCTCGCGACCCCAGGACTGCCGCTGGCCTTAGCGCAGCAGTACTCCATCGTGACGGGTGCGTCTTCCGGCGTGGCGGTCAATCGCAAATACCCAGATTCGTTTGCCTTGTTGGTCGGTGCACCTGGTGGTCTGCCGGACCCGTTGAACCAGAGCAATCCCTTAACCCAGTTCATTACGACCTGCAACACCACGGCTCCGCTGTGCAACGCGCTGCCTACCTCGTTTCAGTCGCTAGCGTCGCAAGTGGGCAACTTTCCAGTGTTTGAGGGCACTAGCCTGTACTCGCTCCGCCTCGACCACAACCTGACCAGCGCCAACCGGCTTATGCTGCGCGCCAACGTCAGCCCCAGCACGGTAACCGGGATCGAGGTCAGCGGGCAAGACCAGCCCTTCGGGCAGAATGCCTACTCCCGCACTTCCCAGCAAACCTATCGCGATGTCGCCGGCTCGGTGCAAGATACCTGGACCATGGGCAACACCAGGATCAATGAATTCCGCTTCCAGTATGCCCGCCGTGGCCTCTCCTACTTCTACAACACGCAGATCCCCGGCGGCTCCGACCCGGCAGTCAACATTACGGGACTCGCCTATTTCGGACGCGAACCGTATTCCTACATTCAGCGCACGGAGACGCGCTACCAGTTCATCGACAACTTCTCCTGGAGCATTGGCCGCCACAACACCAAGTTCGGCGCGGATTTCAACTACCTTCCAGTGCAGGCTATCTTTACTGTCAACTACGGCGGCGTCTACGACTTCGGCAGCTTCAACCTGGCCCCCTTCGGCTTTCCTTCATCCGCCCCCGACCTTTCCCCCGTGCAGGCCTACGGCGCTGGGTTACCCGCTTCCTACGTTCAGGGACTGGGAAGCCCCAGGGATACGTTCAAGAACATTCCGTTCGGTGCTTTCTGGCAGGACTCCTGGCGCGTGAACCCCAATGTCACTCTCAACTTTGGCGTTCGTTATGACGTAGAGATTCCGCCCAAGTTCAAGGCCCCTCAGGGACTGGCGCTTCCCGCCTATAACTTGCTGGGATTGCAGAAGGGTATTCAGACCGACAAGAACAACATTCAGCCTCGCATTGGCGTGGCGTGGGATCCCAAGGGAAATGGCAAGACCGTGGTCCGGGCTTCTTACGGCTTGTTCTATGACCATCCACTGCTGGGCCTTTATTTTCTCGGCGATGCCTCCGACGGTTCTTCCAGCGGACAGCTAGCCTTTGTCGGCACGGGCCTTTGCAGCGGAGCCGGACAGCCCGGCAATCTGAACGGAATCCCAATCTTCCAGGGGCTCATCCCCTCTGCCAGTGGTTCGGTGGCCTCGCCCTGTTCCCCCACGCAAAATCCCGCCGTCCTGGCCGCGCTAAACTACTCGCCGGACCAGCAACGCTTTTCCTGCAGTGGCCCAAGCACAACTTGTGGCGCTAACTTCCCACAATCAATCTTCCTCAACCAGAACTACCTCAACCTCTCGACCTTCATGCCACTGGGCTTCCAGCCTTTCGGCTATCCCCAAGCCAAGAACTTCGTGTACGCCTATTCACAGCAGGCGAACTTCAGCATCGAACGGGACCTGGGCGGCGGCTTCGCTCTCAACCTGGCTTACAACTTTAACGGCGGACGCCACCTGAACCGCCCCATCAACGCCAGCACCGTCCGCGGAGACTTGCTCACCGCGAACTTCGAGGCCGCTTACTACGACGCACTCCTCGCCGGCCAGACTCCTCCCGCCAGTCCCTTTATCGTCAGCGGCTGCAACCCTCCGGGCGGCCCTGCGGGCCCGTTCCCGTACGTGGACGCGGCCATGATGAACTTCTTCCGCCCCGGCGGACTCAATCCCTCCATCGCTGCCGGTCGCTATCTGGCGGGTGACGCCAACTGCGTGATGCAGGGCATCGACGCTCTCCGGGCCCTCCCAGGGTTCAACGCAGGCTGCAATCCGGCGCCTCCGACCTTCGACTTCACGAGCTGCATCCCATTCGGTGATATGGACGCCAACTATTCCAACGGCAGTTCCGTCTATCATGGCTTCACCGCAAACCTGCGCAAGCGCTTCAGCAACCACTACGAGTTTCTCGCGTCTTACACCTGGTCGCATGCCATCGACGATTCCACGGACTTGCAATCCACGCTGACGCCGCAGGACAGCTATTTCCCCGCAGTGGATCGTTCCAGTTCCTTGTTTGATCAGCGCCACCGCTTCGTGTTCAGCGCTGTCTATCAGACCGGAAAGCTCGGCGGCAGTGGCTTTGCCCGCAAGGTCTTCAGCGACTGGACCTTTGCTCCCGTCATTGAGGTTGCTTCTGGTCGTCCGTTCAATATCGTCACTGGCAACCCGGACAATTTTCAGTTGTCGGCTCTGACGGGCCGTCCAAATACGACAGTTGATCCCGCCTGCGGCCCCGTCTATAAATCCAAATTCTCTCCGACAGGCGTGCTGCAGGAGCCTTGCATCAACGGCTTCGTTGCTGCGGGAACTGTCCCCACGCTTCTGCAACTCGACGGCAATCTGGGCCGTAACGCTGGCCTCACTCCCTGGACCGTGTTTGACGATCTGCGCGTTTCCAAGCGCATCAATTTTAGTGAGCGCATGAATCTGGATCTGATCGCCGACATGTTCAACATCGCCAACAAGATGAACGTCGCGGCCGTCAGCCCGCTGTTCACCATCGCCGGACAGCCCACCGCCGCCTACGATCCACGCCAGTTCCAGTTCGCGATGAAGGTGAACTGGTAGGCAACCGGCTCAACGATCCGCTCTTGCCGGACTCCGTCAGCCACACGGAGTCCGGAGGGTCGCGGGTTTGCCGGCCACCGCGCAGCACGAATCCTTTGGCATCCGCCTTGCCTGAACTGACTGGAAGTACGACAATGACCGGTCAGTTTGGAAAGGAAGACTGCATGGCCGATCCCGGCGTCGTTCTCCCACCGGAGCCAACTTCCCCGCCGCCATCGAATCCCGCGCCACAACCGAAATGGAAAGCGATCCTTCGCGGACCGAATGGCATCCGCGCCGGATGGCGTGTGCTTATTTTTCTTCTGATCGTGATCGTGCTATCCGCTGCCCTGGCCCTGGTGCTCCGCCTTGTCGGTCGCGGCACTCACACGGCCAATGTGTCGATGCTCACGCCCCTCGGCTTAAGCATCACTGAGGGCACGCTCTTTCTACTCACCGCGATCGCCGCGCTCATCATGGGCCGCATCGAGCATCGCAAGTTCGGCGCTTACGGACTTCCGGCACAGTCCGCATTCCGGCAACACTTCTGGGTCGGCACATCCGCCGGTTTTCTGGCCATCAGTACCAGCCTGTTGGGGATCTTCGCGTTGCACGGCTTCCGCCTCACCGGACTCGCGATTCACGGGCCGACAATTGTCTCCGCGACCGTAGTATGGGCCGCAACTTTCGTCATAGTCGGTTCAGCCGAGGAGTTCTCCTTCCGCGGGTACCTGCAATTTACCCTCACCACGGGCATGGGATTCTGGCCCTCCGCAATTCTGCTCTCAGCGCTGTTCGGGTTAGCCCACGCAAGCAATCCTGGCGAGACGAAATTCGGGTTGCTCTCGGTTGTGCTCTTTGGCTTGCTTTTCTGCCTTTTCCTCCGCCGCACGGGAAATCTTTGGTGGGCCGTCGGCTTTCACGCCGGATGGGATTGGGGACAGACTTTTTTCTATGGTGTTCCCGACAGCGGCATCGCACCCTACCGCAATCTGTTCAACTGCACCTTCAACGGCCCGGGGTGGCTCACCGGAGGCAGCGTCGGCCCCGAAGCCAGCATCTTCACCCCGATTGTGCTCGTGATAGTCGCGATCCTCTTCACTCGCGTCTATCGGGAGAACCGATACCAACTTTAGGCGACAGACCTCGGACCTCAGACCTCGGGCTAAACCGCAATTCTGAGCGAACGGAGGATGCCGCAGAGGACCGCGAAGCCTGAGGAGTAAAGTCCGACGCCTAAGGTCTGAGGTCCGACGCCCGAGGTCCCCGCTCAGAACTGAAACACCAGTCCCGCCGTGGGCGTGATCGGCAGCCCCTGAAGCGTCTTCACCTGCGTCTGGCCATTTACGATGACCGACGAATACACGTAGCGGGAATTGTAGTGATTGGTCAGGTTGAGCACCTCGCCATAGAGAGTCAGCTTCCAGCGCTTGAACGCCCAGTCCTTGTCGGCGCGAACATCCAGCCTTTGATAGGGGAAACGGAACGTTGTGCTCCCCACCTGCTGGTAAGTCGTGCCCACCAGGATGAATATGCCTCGCGACACCGGGAATCCCGAACCGTACAGAAATTTCCCGCTCAGGTTGACGCTTGGCCGCAGCCGGTACATGGCAAAAACATTCAGGGAATGCCGCTGATCCTCGAGCGAGGGCCCGTAGCCTGTTGGCGTGATACAGAACGGCGGACACAGCGCAGGATTACTGATAGCCTCACTGCGTTGCTGCGCGCTCGCCAGCGTGTATCCCAGCCACCCTGACAGCCGGTTCGCGCTTCGCCGCTGCACCACCAGCTGCACGCCGCGTGAATAGTCGCGCAGATACGTGGAGTCCGGTACCGGCTCGATAGCATGCGGGCACGGTCCCGGCGGCGGCCCCGTGAGGCTCAGGCCCGGTATGAGCCCCACCGAGAACGTGTCCTCTCGTTCGAAGAGCTGCAGCCGGATGCGCGTATTCTGGCCCACCCGCTGTTCCACTCCCGCGGTGTAGTGATTCGATATCTCCGGCACGCCGCCAAAGTTGACGCAGATGTTGTCCCACTCCGCCAGCGCCGGAAACTGGTGATATCGACCTGCGGCAAGCTGGAATTCCGTCGACGCCGTTGCTCGCACCGCCAGCGAGATCTGCGGCGAAAATGGATGCACATCCACCTGCTGCAGACTGTCCCACCGCACGCCTCCCAGCAGGTGCACCCGGCCCTTGGCGAAAGACGAAGCCTGCTGCACATAGCCACTGTGGCGGTATTCGGTTCCAAACGTGTTGACGGCTCCCTGAAACTGCCCCGTGCTCGTGTCGTAGAACGCGTTCGAAGCATTTTCGTGTACCCGGCGAGTCGTCCACCCAGCTTCAAGGACTTGGTCGTTCGCCCAACTCCAAGTCAGGCTGCTGCCGCCCACACGTTCCGCATAGTCGTTTGTGGTCAGAATGTGATGCTCCGGATTGCGTAACTCATCCGGCTCGCGGAAATAGGCTGTCCAGGCGTCCAGCAGCAACCGCGGACTCACACTCCATCGCCATCCTGCCCGCGCCAGCGTGAAGTCGCTCCTCCCGCTCGCGAAGGAATCAAAATCCGCCGCGGTAGGATCGTTCATGTCCGTGTGCCCACCGGTCGCATAGAAGTTCACGTTCTGCCGCGGCGTGAGGTCGTAGTTCAGCTTCACATCCCCGTCATAGAAACCGACCTCGGCCGCACTCTGCACTCGATCGCGGATCAGGTAGTTGATGTAACTCTTGCGCGCTGACACCAGCCACGATCCCTTGCGCGCTCGGCCCAATCCGCCCTCACTCAGGAATTCGCTGGTCGCAATCCCGGCAGAAAACCGGAACAGTGGCGCGGCCCGGCTTCCCTCACGGGTCCGAATATCGAGCGCTGCTCCGGTTGAGTTACCGAACTTCTCCGGATATGCCACCGGCATCAGCTTCATTTCCTCGACGACTTCGCTGGTCATCACTCCCAACGACGCGCCCTCCGCGAAGTTTCCGATTTCATGGAATGGGTTTGGTACGACCACATCATCCACATAAATCGAGACGCTCGAGAACGGTGCTCCCATCACCGAAAACTCGGCGAAGAATTCATTATTCCCCTCCGCCGAAACCCCGGGCAGCGACTGCACCGCGCGGAACGGGTCGTCGGCAAACACCGTCGAGGCCTCCCGGATCTCGGAGCTGGTGAGGTTGATCTCGTTGGTCGCAGGCGAGTCCGCGCTCTGGAAGATATCTCCGCGCACGACAACTTTGTCCGTATGGTGAAAGTTGTCCGGCACCAGCGTGATGGAAAAGTCCTTTACCTCGTCCGCCGCCGCGAGGGTGAAGGGAATCGTGAGCAGCCGGTAACCGACCGCGTTCAGCCGCAGCATGTAACTGCCGGGTGCGACGTTGGCAATATCAAACTCTCCCTTGATGGAGGTGACCGCACCGGCCTTGGTCTCCAGCACCGAGACTTCAACTCGTCCCAGCGCTTCTCCCCCAAGAGCGTTCGTGACTTTCCCTTTGATCTCAGCAGCCTGGACCACACTGGCCACGAGCAGGAGGATGGCAAGAGGACGAAGCAACATACTTCCTTCCAGCGCAGGGGACCTAAGACGTCTATGACGGGACACACAAGAACGATGCAGGATACCTTACTTGCGTTTTCCTTGCCCCGCGAAATGCCCGAAAGCCGAGGCCCGAATCCCGATGTTACACTTTTCGTTCACCCATCCTTGGCGCTTGCCCGGAGTTCGTCTCTCATGTCCCAACCCAGTATGCCCACGCCGCGCACTCGTGTCGTCCGCGAGGCGGACCGCGGCGTTTACGACCGTGAAACCGCCTATCGCATCCTCGACGAGGGCTTCCTCTGCCACGTCGGCTTCGTCGCGGACGGCCAGCCCTTCGTGATCCCGACTTCCTACGGCCGCAAAGACGCGAGCCTTTACATCCACGGCTCCGCCGCCAGCCGCATGCTGCGCCAGATGAAGGAAGGCATCCCCGTCTGTATCACCGTCACCCTGCTCGATGGACTCGTGCTCGCACGCTCCGTCTTCAATCACTCGATGAATTACCGCTCTGTGGTGATCCTGGGGAAGGCCACGCTGGTGGAACAGCCGGCAGAAAAACTGGAAGCTCTCCGCCTGCTCTCCGAACACATCCTTCCTGGCCGCTGGGATGATGCTCGCCAGCCCAACGAACGCGAACTGAAAGCAACGTCCGTCCTGCGCCTGCCGATTGAAGAATTCTCGGCCAAAGTTCGCACTGGTCCGCCGGTTGATGACGAAGAGGACTACTCCTTCCCCACGTGGGCAGGAGTCGTGCCGTTGGAGATGACGGCGGGGACGCCGGTCAACGACCCGAGGTTGGATCCTGCGCGCAAAGTCCCGCACTACGTGAGTAACTACTCGCGCCAGCATTAGTTCACGTGTGGCGCGGGCGCCTCGCCCGCGGCTTTTGACTTTGTTCTGTTGAACGTTGCAGATGCCCGGAATCCCGCGCTGCACGCATTTCGCGGGCGAGGGCGCCCGCGCCACACCATCCTACGGGATCAGCAGCAACTTCCCCGTAGTCTTCCGACCTTCGAGGTCTCGATGCGCCCGCTGCGCCTCAGCCAGCGGATATGTGTGCTCGATCCGCAGCTTAAGCTTTCCCGCGGCCATCATGCCGAATACCGCCCCTGACCGCGCCACCAGTTCCTCTCGCGTCGCCGTGTAGTGCGCCAGTGTCGGACGCGTTACAAACAGCGATCCCCTCTGCGACAGCGCAATCAGATCGAATGGCGGTACTGCCCCGCTTGACCCGCCGAACAGGACCATGAATCCCCGCGGCCTCAGAACATTCAGGCTCTTGTCGAACGTCGTCTTCCCCACGGAGTCGTACACCACATCGACGCCCTTGCCGCCGGTCAGGCGCTTCGTCTCTACTTCGAAGTCTGCCTGCGTGTACAGAATGACTTCATCCGCCCCGGCTTCGCGCGCCAGCTTCGCCTTCTCTTCGGTCGAAACCGTCCCGATCACCCGCGCCCCGATGTTGTGCGCCATCTGCACCAGCAGCAATCCCACGCCGCCCGCCGCTGCATGCACCAACGCTGTCTCCCCCCGCTGCAGTGGATACGTGGCATGCGACAGATAATGCGCCGTCATACCTTGCAGCATCGCCGCCGCAGCCTGCTGATCGCTCACTCCCGCCGGAACCGGCACCAGCCGGTCGGCCGGCACCGCCGCATACTCCGCGTACGATCCCAGTAGCCCCGTCCAGGCCACGTGATCTCCCACCTTGACCGACTTCACCTCCGCACCGACGGCCGTGATCACACCCGCACCTTCCTGCCCCAGCACAAAAGGCAGCGGCGCCTTGTACCGCCCTTCGCGGATGTACACATCAATGAAGTTCACGCCCGAAGCGGCCAGCTTCACCACCGCTTCATTCGCCTTGGGCTGCGGAACCGGCAACTCCACCAGTTCCATGGCCTCGGGTCCGCCGACCTGTTTAACTTGAATGGTTTTCATGATTGTTTGGATTCACGCCCTCGCGGAAGGACTCCGGCTGCGCACTACTTTTTCAGCTCCGCCTTCCAGTCCGAGACCAGCGCCAGCGGAGACGACTGGGTGGTCAGCGGGAAGGCGACCAAGAAGCGCTGGCCGTCGGGGCTGGCATCATAAGGTGCGAAAAACGGGTTGACGTAGCGCACGGCAAAGAGAGCCTGCGTGCGGCCAACCGCGAACTCATCCCGGCCCGGATTCGTCTCGGTCGCGTGCAACTGGGCGTCGTATCCAATAAAGAAGATTTCCTTCCCATCCCCGCGCCAAACCGGAAAAATGCCTCCGTCGCTGGACACTTGCCAGCGACCCGCTCCGCTGGGAAAGCTGGTGACATAGACCTCTTCCCGGCCCGAATCGCGAGCACTGTACGCCAGCCAGCGCCCATCCGGTGACAAGCGATAGTATGTCACCGCCCCTTGAGCCGACTCCGCCTTGACCACCGGAAATGGCTTGCGATTCCCCGTGAGCGGCATTGCCCACACTGATGCGCCGGTCGGCCCTGATTGCTGCTGGTAGGCCAGGTAACGTCCATCGGCGGACCACTGCGGCCACATCAATGTCGTGGGGACAGCGGAATCATCTGGAGCCAACAGCAATTCGTCCTGACCACCGCCATTCGCCAGCTTGGCGTGCAAGGTTGAACCGGCTGTGATCGTCGGCCCATTTTGTACCATGAACGCGACCTTCTGTCCGTCTGCCGACCATGAGGGCTCGATGTGCGTTGCCGCATCGAACGTCAGCCGCGTCCGGGTTCCGCGGGCCAGGTCTAAAACCCAAATATCAATCAAGGGATCTCCCACCGCCACGACCAGCCGCTTGCCGTCGGGAGACAGCCTGATCCCTTTATAGGAGGTAGGATCGCCGACGCTGCCCAGAGACTTCCCGTTTCGATCAGTCCAAGCCAGGCCATAGTCCGCCATTCCCGAAGATCCCGGCCCATAAAGCAGCACTCCATCGTCGGTGGCTGTGAAAGTGGTGTGCCAGGTTCCGTTGTCATACTGCACATCGTTGACGACCGGCTGCGGTTCTCCCGACAAAGTGCCGCTCCCGGCGTCGAACTTCTGCGCCATCACGGACTGCTGCTCGTGAAACAGCAAATACCCCGCCGCGTACTGAACCTGCGAATCGGTGGCCAGCACCAGTTTGCTTGCGTCATCATCGACAGAAGCGAAGTAGATGCCATTTTGCTGGGGGTTTCCACCGGAATGGTTTGTGGCCAGAAACAGGAAATGCTTGCCATCCGGGAGAAACACCGGCCAGCGGTGAGTCGAGTGCTTGCTGAGATCCATTTTCGTGGCCTGCGCCGGGACACTCGTGCCCACGGCACCAATTCGCCACAATGGGCCGCGATAATCCGGGGCATACACAATCACGTTGTCCTTGCCCCAGGCTCCTCCGCGCGCATTCGGAGCATCCGCCAGGACTGTCACCGGACCGCCCTCCGCGGGTATCTTTTTGAGTTTGCTGTCGGCGAAGAAACCAACGAACCGGCCGTCGTACGCCCAGAACGGACAGTAGCCTCCTTCCGTGCCAGCCAGCTTCTCAACCGCGCCGTTCAGGCTCCTGACCCAGATGGCATTTCGTTCTTTCGCTCCGTGCGCCGCGAAGACGACCCGCGTCCCGTCCGGTGACAGCACTGGCGGACCGGAGAAATCCCCCATGAAATCGAAAGCCGTATCCGGCGGCGGCAGCAGAGAGGCCCGCAGCACGCGGGCTGGCGGTCGGGACTGGTACAACCAGAGACTTGTCCCCAGGAGCAGCGCGGCAATAGCTCCCCAAATCACGCGCTCACGCACTCGGCTCGATCGACGGCCCGGTGCTGGGACTCCCGCCTGCGATCCGCTGCTCGCGATCCAGCGCAGCTGGCGGCCAACGTCGCCCGCGCTCTGCCACCTGGACTCGGGATCCTTCGCCAGGCATCCCTCGATCACGTGCTGCAGCGCAGCCGGACTAAGCGGCTGCTCCCTGGTGATCGGCTCTGGTTCTTTTTCAAGAATCGCCGCCGCGATTGAAACCGTGCTCTTGCCTTCAAAGGCGCGCTTGCCTGTCGCCATTTCGTAGAGCACCGCGCCCAGCGAGAAAATGTCGCTGCGAGCGTCCGCTTCCTTCCCTTCCACCTGCTCTGGAGACATGTATTGAAACGTCCCCACAATCATCCCCTGGGCCGTCAGAGGATGACTGGGTGTGGTCAGCGTCTGCGTCAACCCGGAAGAAGACGACGGAGATACCGGCGCTGCCTGCTTTGCCAGCCCGAAGTCCATCAGCTTCGCGCCGGCTTTCGTCAGCATGATGTTCCCCGGCTTCAGGTCGCGATGCACCTGGCCGCCCTTATGTGCGCGCTCCAACCCGTCACAGATTTCCGCGCCGTGGCGGAAAACTTGCTCCAGCGGCAGTGGGCCCTTGCGTAGCCGGTCGGCGAGAGTCTCGCCTTCCAGATACTCCATGACCAGATAGCTGACGCCATTCTGCGACCCGACGTCATACAGCGTGCAGATATTGGCATGCTGCAAAGCTGAAATGGACTTGGCTTCACGCTCGAATCGCTCCCTCGCTTCGGGGTCGCCGGAAAGGTGGGAGGGCAGGATTTTGATTGCTACTGTTCGATCCAGCCGCGTATCGCGGCCACGATACACTTCTCCCATGCCGCCCGCTCCCGCGGGAGCGATGATTTCGTAAGGCTCAAGCTTGGTTCCTGGAGTCAGCGACATCGGTGCGCGATTATACAGCCCTGCCGCCCTACTTTCCTGACGGTCGCACCTGTTTCAGCCACTCGCGCAATTTCGGCCCCCAGATGGTCACCGTGCGGCCCAGTGCGCCGTGCCCGTACTTGGCTTCTTCCTTTACCTCGAGATAGGTCGCGTTCTTCAGCCGGGCTGCGGCCTTCTCCGCATCATGGAGTTCCACCGGCACCATGTTGTCGCCCGCCATGTTGATAATCAGCACCGGGCAGTGAATCCGGTCGATCTGTGACCAGGCATCGAAGCCGTTGCTCAATTCCATCATGTAGATGAAGTCGTTCGCGTCGGGCCAGCCGAACGACCCGCGACCCCCTTCCACCCACTTCTCCGTGTCGTCGCGTGTGGGCAGTTGGTCCCGGAGCAACGTTGGCGTCCGCAGAAAGATTGAATAGGTCAGGTCCGCCAGCCGCGCTCCATCGGGATTCTTCTCGTAGTTGCCTTCCTTCCACGCGGGATCGGCCTTGATGATCGCTTCCGGCAGGAAATCAATCACGCCGCGGCGGCCGGTATTCGCGAACGGAGAGGAAATCATGGGCACCAGCGCGTCCATGAACTCCGGATACTGCACTCCCCACTGCCAGGTCTGGCGACCGCCCATGGAGGCTCCCACCACGGCCACCACGTGCTTCACACCCAGATGCTCCACCAGCAACCGCTCCGCCGCCACGATGTCTTCCAGGTTGTAGCGCGGAAACTTCATACGCAGCCCGTCGCTCGGCTTCGACGACTTCCCCGCACCGATCGTGTCGGGAGCGATGACGTAATACTCGCCGGAATCGATCGCTCCACCCGGCCCCAGCAGAGGATGTACCTTCGCATCCTTGGGCGCGGATCCCCAGTTGATTCCCGCGCCCATCGTGCCGTGCAGCACCAAGATGGCGTTGTCAATCTCTCCCGCGGCATTGCGGTGCGGGGTCCCCCACGATGCGTAGTGCTCGTGCAATTCCGCCAGCTTCTCGCCCGTGTGGAACTTGAAGTCCCGCGCCACGTAGTCGCCCTGCACCGCCAGCTTCGTGTAGTCGGCTACCGTCGGCGCCTGCGCCCGCCCCAGCCCGGACAGCAGGGTCACAACCGCAATCCACCCCATTCGCCGCATGCAGTCTTCCTCCGGCGGAGGATTATACGGGTTGCCTTCCGCTTTTAGGCGCAGCATCCCCGCCTGGCAACAATCAACCGCCACCCTGCGCCCTCTGCTACACTTCTCCATCCGCGCCAAGGAGGCTCGTCATGGCCGAAAAACCGCCTCAGACTCTCGCCAACCATACTCGCTGGGATCCCCTTTTTCATTTCTTCGTGATGCCGGTCTTTGCACTCTCCACGATTGCCGCGATTGTCATGTTCCTGTGGCATCCCGGTCTCCACTCCGCCGGGCGCTTCGTTCTCGTTGCCGCCGGCACCGTCGCCATCTTCAAGATCCGTCTCTATGCTTTGAGGGTGCAGGATCGCGTCATTCGTCTGGAAGAACGCTTGCGCCTGGCCACTCTGTTGTCTGAGCCCTTGCGCTCCCGCATCCCCGAACTGACCGAGGCGCAGCTCATCGCGATCCGCTTCGCCTCTGATGCGGAGGTGCCCGCCTGCGTCGAGCGCGCACTCTCGGGTAAACTCTCCCGAGCGGATATCAAGAAGTCGATTCAGAACTGGCGCCCAGACTATTGGCGGGTGTAAGCGGCCAGACCTCGGACCTCAGACTTCAGACCTCGCACGTCGCAACCGGGAAGGTCCGACGTCCAAGGTCCGGGCTCTGGTGCCGAAAGTAACCTCGCGCGCTCCTTTTCGGCGTTGACCGTGGGCAGGCGCCCGAGTACGATTTTTGCTAGAATTCCCGGACCTTCACCTTTGGAGAGGCACCTAACTCATAGAGAAATATGCGATTTGCAAACCTCCATGTCCGGACCGCAGCACTCGCCTCCCTAACCCTGGTGGTCTGCTCCTGCCAGACCGCGCAGAAACCAGTCCCGCTTCTGCCCCCGGCGACCGCCCCTGCACTGAAGGCCGCCGCCCCAGCCCCGGCAGCCGCGCAGGTCAAAACTCCGGCTCCAGCGCCAGCCCAGACGGAGGCACCCGCACCGCAGGTTCAGAATCCTAGCGCTGCTGAGCCAGTCTCCGCAGCGGCCCCGTCCGACCCGATCGCCGATCTGATCGCTCAAGTCGAGAAGGACTACCAGACAGGCCTGACCGACTATCAAGCCGGCAAGCCCGACGCTGCCAAACAGGATTTCGATAAAGCCTTTAACGCGCTGCTGGGCAGCCATCTCGACATCCGTTCCGACGATCGCCTGCAGAAGGAATTCGACCGCATCGTCGAGGGCGTGAACCGTCTCGACCTCGGAAACCTCGCTGCCAACGGTCTGGGTGGTGACTCCGAGGCGCAACAGCAGAAATCCGAACCCGCGCCGATCGACGAAACCAACGAGATCGCTCCGCCCACAGCCGATCCCAGAGTCAAGGCCAAGGCGCAGGCGGAGATCGCGTCCACGCACTCCGACCTGCCGCTCATGATGACCGACCAGGTTGCCGGCTACATCAGCTACTTCTCCAACCGTGGACGCGGCGTCTTTGAGCGTGCTTTCGCCCGCTCCGGCCGCTATCACGACCTGATGGTTTCGATTCTCAAGGAGGAAGGCGTCCCTCAGGATTTGATCTACCTGGCGCAAGCCGAATCTGGATTCCACCCGCTGGCCGTCTCGCGCGTCGGCGCACGCGGCATCTGGCAATTCATGGCCAGCCGTGCCCGGGGATACGGCCTCTCCCACAACATGTATGTTGACGACCGCCAGGACCCGGAAAAGTCCACCCGTGCCGCCGCCCGCCACCTGAAGGATCTCTATAACCAGTTTGGCGACTGGTACCTGGCGATGGCCGCCTACAACTCGGGCCCTGGCACCGTGCAAGCTGCGGTGAAGCGCACCGGCTACGCCGACTTCTGGGAACTCTACCGCCGCAATGTTCTGCCCAAGGAAACGCGCAACTACGTCCCGATCATCCTGGCCGTCACCATCGTGACCAAGAATCTGTCCCAGTACGGGTTCGATGACGTCTCCATGGACGAACCCGCGAAGTTTGACTCTGTCACCATCGACTATCCGGTGGATCTTCGCCTGGTCGCCCAGTGCGTGGGCACAACCCAAGCTGATTTGCAGGATCTGAATCCCAGCCTGTTGCGGCTGACGACACCACGTACAGGAAAGTTCGAACTACACCTGCCGGTAGGGACCAAGGACCAATATCAAACTGCAATCGCCGCGATCCCCACGGACATGCGCCTCTGGTGGCGCTATCACACCGTGCACTCCGGCGACACGCTCGCTTCTCTGTCCCGCACCTATCGCATTCCGGTAAAGTCGATCGTGCAGGCCAACCACCTCGACGGCACCGAACTTGAAGCCGACGCCAAGGTGATCATCCCCAATCCCCCGGGCAAGCGTGTGAGCGACACGGCGACCTACGCCCGCCGTATCACCCGCTACAGAGTTCATGCAGGAGATACTGTCGAGAGCGTCGCCGAGAACCTCGGCATCTCACCGCAAATGCTTCGCCGCTGGAACGGCTTGCGCGGGAACAGCTTGGCCGGACGCAAGGTTCTCGCTTTCCACCTGCCAGTCACGCCGACTTCGCGGGCGACTGAGTCTGCCTCTTCGCGCCCCAGCAGGTCGAAACGCGGTTCGAAGGCCACGCAAACCGCAGACAGCAAGCCTCCCGCCACCAAGTCCGCGAAGATTGAGAAAGAAGACACCGCAAGCGTGGTCCGCCACAAGGTCAAATCCGGCGAGACTCTCTACTCCATCGCCACTTACTACAAGACAACCGTCGCCGCCCTCAAACGCGACAACCGCAACGTCGCCATCCTCCGCCCGGGCATGATTCTGATCGTCCAGCAGAGCCGCTGACCCTACCATCACGTCCGTTGGAGTCCGAACGCAACAGCCGCCGAAGGCGGCGGCACACTCTGGCAATTCACGCAGAAAAGCATATCCCGAGGCCCGTATAATATCAATTATTTTGCGCAATATTTTTTGATAATATCTGTGCGAATTGTGCCATATTCATATAATTTTCAATGGCTTAGGTCATATTAAAAATAGACCTTTATTCGTACACAAACTTGGTTATAATTCGTACCATGTCTGTCATTCAATATGCGCTTCCATCGTGTTGGATCAAGTACAAAAAAGCAGAGATTTTTCAAGAATTAACTGACGCAAAAGCTGCTGTTTTAGTGCTGAAAACCATCCCGTTTCAACGCCGGTGGGTCGAGGAATTGCAAAAAATTCAGCTAAAAATGGAGGTCTCTGGAACGTCCCGAATAGAGGGTGCGGATTTTGCCGCGAATGAACTTGAGGTAGCCATCAAAGCCGAGACAGCAGAACAGCTTCGGACGCGATCCCAAAAACAGGCCAATGCAGCGGTGCGTACCTATAAATGGATTGCCACGGTACCAGATAGCTTACCCGTGGATGAGCAGTTGATTTGTGCGGTACATAAGCTGATCGTGACCGATTGTGATGACGATCATTGCGCCCCGGGCAGAATTCGATGGGACGATCAGAACGTGACCTTCGGAAGCCCTAAACACCGAGGCGCCATCGGCGGCAAGGACTGCAACATGGCGTTTCAGAGGCTCGCAGCCGAGGTACAAGGCGAGTTTAAGCGGCACGACCTCTTGGTGCAAGCGTTGGCTCTGCATTACCATTTTGCGGCTATTCACCCATTCCTAGACGGGAATGGCAGAACGGCGCGCGCCCTCGAAGCCCTTATGCTGCAACGTGCAGGATTGAAGGACTCGCTGTTCATCGCAATGTCCAATTACTACTACGATGAAAAGAGGGCCTATCTAGAATCGCTGGCCGCCGTCCGTGCCAATGACAATGACCTCACCCCGTTTCTAAAATTCGGTCTGCGCGGAATCGCATTGCAGAGCGGTCGTTTAGGCCAAATGATCCGTGAGGAAGTATCTCGACAGATATTCCGCAATTTGATGCACGAGTTGTTTACTAGGCTCGAAAACACTCGGAAGAGGGTCATAGTGCGGCGGCAACTGGCTCTTTTGGAAAAGCTATTGAATGTGGAAGGGAGAATAGAATTTACGCAGCTAGTCGAGGCCGTCAAGAACGATTACAGCTCCCGCAAGGCTCCGATGAATGCCATCATTCGGGACTTGAATCGGCTTCAGGCTTTGGGGGCGGTGCGAATCGAAATGGAAGGTAGTCAGAAAGCTCCAATCTTTCACATTAGTGTCAGATTGGACTGGCCAAGCAGAATCACTGAAACGGAGTTCTTTGCAAAGCTTGCGACCCTCCCCAAGTCAAAAACCTACGGGTTCTTGGCAGCAGATGAACACTAAGGATTCATCTGTTCTCTGTCGCGCCTTTCAGCGATCCGCGCGACAACTTGGCTGATATCCTCGCGAGAGGCTTTCTTCCTTTGGCCGACTTCTTAAGCTTGGGGCGAGGTTTCTTCTTTGCCATGCCCGCAGTTTCCCACAGGCCGAGTTGATACTACCCGAGACTCCAGCCATTCGACTACGGGCAAGTCGCGGCGATACAATTCCGTGGGCTCCAGGGCCATCGTCAGATTTCGATCCACCGAAGGAGACCTCATGAAACTCAGCACCTTGCTCATCGCGTTTCTCGTGGTAGCACTGATCGCCTTCTTTGCCATCGTTCCGCCCGCCTTCTCGCAAGACGGAGCCGCCACCTTCAAAGCCAAGTGCTCCACCTGCCACGGCCCCGAGGGCCAGGGCAAGGTCGGCCCAGCTGTCAAGGGTACTGCCCTGGCGGCCGATCAAATTGCCGACTTGCTCACCAAGGGCAACGACGCCAAGAAACCACCCCACAAGAAGCCGATGGCCAGCCTCTCGGCCGACGACGCCAAGGCGGTGGCAGCCTTCGTCAAGACGCTGAAGTAGGGAAACCAGTTCTCAGTTCTGAAGTCCGAGGTCGGAGGTCCGGGGTCGCAGGCCCCGGCTCCCGGCCCAAGGCCTTTCCGCCGATTCCCCGAAGTGTTGTCCGGCCGGAGCCCGAAAGCCGAAGCCCGGAGCCCGTTCCTGCGATTCCTCTTCCCCTTCCCCCACCGGCTGTGATAACAGGATAGGCAGACAGGCTGTATCCAGAGTCCTTGCAGCCTGCACCAAACGTCGTGCTATAATCGCGCGCCGTTCCAGCAGAAGTTCCGGTGGTCTTTTAATTCTCTCGTGCCCGCAGCCCGGGCGTGTTGTTCCCGCACCGGGCCGCCACAAAGATTAAGGTCAGGAGGAGCAATGACGTTTTACGATCCCACTCTCTATGGACGTGAAGAAGACGACGAATTCGGCGACAGCGGCGCCTACAGCGAGTCGCTCGAAGAGGATTTCGAAGAAGAAGAGGAGGAGGAAGAGGAAGCCGGCGTGCCGGAGCCAGAGATGAATGAACCGGAACCGGTAGCCGCTCCCGCGCCTCCTGCCCCCAAACCCGTACCTGTCACCAGCGGCGGAGGCGGTGGTGGCAAACCCGCCGCGAAAAAGAAAGCGGCGAAGAAACCCGCCAAGAAAAAGGCCGCAAAGAAGAAACCCGCCAAGAAGGCAAAGAAGAAAGCCGCCAAGAAACCGGCGAAAAAGAAGGCGGCAAAGAAGCCGGCCAAGAAGGCAAAGAAGAAAGCCAGGAAGGCTCGCCGCTAACGCACCGCAGTGAGCCCTTCGTATGCGTCTCACTCGCTCTGCTGACTCAGCAAAACCGCAGCCTCCGGGCTGCGGTTTTTTCTGCATGACTGATCTCTGTCATGCGATCCCTGTCGCCGGCCCTAACGATTCCCGAGCTTGAAGACGATACCCACCACGGCGCGGAGATTGTTTTGGGGCTGCAACTTGCCAGCGGGATCTACAAAGGTAGTCCGCAAATAGTCCGCCCACCCCCGGACCCCAAATCGGCGGGACACGTCATACTCCACCCCCGCTCCCAACGCATACGACAACCGGGTCGCTTGCCCGCCCAGGAAGGTCGTGGTGCTGGTTGGAACAGCGCTGTCAACCCGGCTGGCGCCGGCCAGGGCATGCGCAAAGATGCGCGCGTTTCCGCGCTCTGCCGGATAGAACACAGGCCCCGCCAGGAAATTCAGGACACTTCCGCCATGCCCGGTGGAAAGCACATTGCCCGCCCGGGAATAGCTCGAATCCAGCATCGCACCCCAGCGCGGAGTGAAGTTGACTACCACGTTGCCGTCGACGCCGTTGAGGTTGACTCGCGACGCCGAGGGCATGTTCAGGCTGACATAGGCGTAGCCGGCGCTGACTTCAAGGACCGGAACCGAAGCGGCAATTGGAGTTCTCGGCCTGGGTCGCGTCTGATCCTGCGCCAGGACTGGGGCGCTGAAGAAGAACAGCCACACTAACATCTTCCCGAAATTTCGCATTCCAGCTTCCCTTGTACTTCAGCCACGGCCACCCTGCCGTGGAACCTGAGGATAGCATTGTTGCTGGAGTCAGACGCTCCCCCAACTCGGGCGGGGACCCAGCGTATAATTTCCGCCGCCCCGGAAAGGCACTTCCATGAAGATCACGCGCCCACTGCGAACTTGTCTCGCCCTCTGCCTGTTGACCCTGGCTGCCTTCGGTCAGAACCCATCGATCCTCAAGCCGCCCGACACGCCCAAGCACCCGGTCACCGACGAATATCAAGGCGTCAGTGTCACCGACGACTACCGCTGGCTCGAGAACTGGGACGATCCCGCCGTCAAGCAATGGAGCGCCGCCCAAAACGCGCGCACCCGCGACTATCTCGACCATCTGCCTTCGCGCCCCGCGATCCAGGATCGGCTCAAACAACTCATCACCACTGGCTCGGCCAGCTACTTTTATCTCACGTTCCGCGCGGGCATGCTGTTCGCCATGAAGTACCAGCCACCCCAGCAGCAGCCCATGCTGGTTGTGCTGCGCTCCGCCGACGATCCCGCCAGCGCGAAGGTCATCTTCGATCCCAACGCCGCCAGCGCCAAAGGATCGTTGGCCGTGGATTTCTACGTACCTTCTTTCGGCGGCAAGTACGTCGCTGCCGCGCTCTCCGAAAACGGCTCGGAGGATAGCTCTGCTCACATTTTCGAAGTCGCCACCGGCAAGGAGCTCTCGGACGTCGTCCCCCGCGTGAACTTCGCCACCGGCGGCGGCAGCATCGCCTGGAAGGCCGACAACTCCGGCTTCTACTACACACGGTATCCGCAGGGCACCGAACGTGCGCCGGAAGATGCCAACTTTTACCAGCAGGTTTACTTTCACAAGCTCGGCACCGACCCCAAACAAGACGCCTACGTCATCGGCAAAGATTTCCCTCGCATCGCAGAAATTCAGCTCCACACCAGCGACGACGGACGCTGGCTGCTCGTCGCCGTCGCCAACGGCGATGGTGGCCAGTTCGCTCACTACCTTATGGATTCCGCCGGAAAGTGGACCCAGCTCACCCACTTCGAAGACGGAATCGTCTCCGTCAAGTTCGGCGTGGATCCCGCGCTCTACCTGCTCTCCCGCAAAGACGCGCCCCGCGGCCAGATTCTCCGCCTGCCGCTGGCCCAGATCGACCTCGCGCAAGCCAAGGTCGTAGTTCCGCAATCCTCCGGCTCCGGCTCCAATGAAAGCGATCGCGCCTCCATCGAAAACTTTGTGCCCGCCTGGAACCACCTCTACGTGATCGACATCATGGGAGGCCCCTCGCGCGTCCGCATTTTCGAGGCGAACGCTCCGGACCGCACCCGCGGCGGACCCCCACCCACCCTTGAGACAAAGGGCGAACTGCCCTTGCCAGCAATTTCCGCCATCGGCCAGGTGCTCTCCATCGGCGGCGGTGACGTGCTCTTCTACACCTCCACCTTTCTCGACCCTCCAGCCTGGTACCACTACGACGCCGCGAGCGGAAAAGCCACCTGCACCGCGCTCTTCGAAACTTCTCCTGTGAAATTCGACGACGCCGAAGTGGTGCGCGACTTCGCCACCTCTAAAGACGGCACCCGCATCCCGGTGAACATCATCCGCCGCAAGGGCACGAAGCTCGACGGCTCGAACCCCACGCTGCTCAGTGGTTACGGCGGCTACGGCATCAGTGAGAAGCCCTATTTCGTCGGATCACTTGCACGCGTCTGGCTCGATTATGGAGGCATCTTCGTCGAAGCGAACCTCCGCGGCGGCGCAGAATACGGCGAGGAGTGGCACAAGGCAGGAGCTCTCACCCATAAGCAGAACGTCTTCGACGACTTTCTCGCGTCAGCCCAATACCTGATCGACCAGAAATACACATCAGCCGCGCATCTTGCGATCCTCGGCGGCAGCAACGGAGGCCTGCTGATGGGCGCCGCCTTCACCCAGCGTCCCGACCTGTTCCGCGCAGTCGTCTCCTATGTCGGCATCTACGACATGCTGCGCGTCGAACTCGATCCCAACGGCGCCTTCAACGTCACCGAATTCGGCACCGTGAAAGATCCCGACCAGTTCAAGGCCCTCTACGCCTACTCCCCGTACCATCACGTCAAGGACGGCACGGCGTATCCCGCGATTCTCATGCCCACGGGGGAGAACGATCACCGCGTCAACCCCATGCAGTCGCGCAAGATGACCGCGCGCCTGCAGGCCGCGAGCAGTTCCGATCACCCGGCTCTGCTGCGCACGTCCTCGAGTGCCGGGCACGGCTTCGGTACTACCCTCGACGAAGCCATCGAGCAGGACGCAGACGTCTTAAGCTTTTTGTTTGACCAGTTAGGGGTTAAGTTCGTGCCAAGGGAATGAGAATGACTCCTTAAGGAGCGTCGGAAGGTCACCAAGCTCGCGACCGTTCGATCTGCTCCTGACCGCTGCGGTTGTGGTCGATTGACGACTGAATCACGCTCTTCAGCCGACTTTGATCGTCGTGGTTGAGCGCAACAAAGCGAAAGGGCTGCAGCTTCCAGGAAAGCGGGCTCAGCATTTCTGCGGAACCCAGCACCATCCCGGCCTCCGTCAGAAACATCAACTTGGCATTGGCGCCGGTGTCGACGGGATGAGCTACGGAGAGCAAACCACCCGTCATGGAAACGACCTTCAATTTGCCCGGGACACGGCGGCCGTCGTGGAGCCGCAGAACCGCCGAAGTCGGCTCGGCAAAATACGCTCTCGGAGCCCGCGGAGCGGGCTGCGATGGGGGGAAAGATTCCATGCCTGGATCAAGTATCTGACGTACAACGCCCACAAGACGAGATTACGGAAGGACCGGCCCGCGCCCGATTACGCCCCCTCTGAGGATCACGAGCACGCTCAGTCCTGGCCCACGTTTTGTGCTGCCCTCCCCCTGTCTGGCGGCAGCAAGACCACAATACACCCAGCCGAAGGGGTGCAACTGAGTTCGGCCCGGCGGAGGATCTTGGCCTTGCTGCCTGTTGGGAATTCAACCAGGTAATGGGCTGCCTTCATCTGGTCGGTCAGCGATTCCAGGGATTCTTCCCCGCTCACAAATCTTGCCGACTCGACTTTCCCCGGCGCAAACACAATAGAGAACTCTGCCGACCCTGATTTCTCGAGGATTTTGCCCAACTTGGTCGCCCGCATGTGGCTGAGTTCTTCTCCCGGGCTTAGGGTCCACTGCCCATTCGGTAGACGTCGAATCTCGTTTGACGGATTCTTCCCAGTGAGCTTTCGGTAGCGGGCAAGAACATTTTCTCGCCACGCATCGTGGGCGCTTGCGTCGAACGATGGGACAAGCGGAACGGTTACCGAAACACCGGTCGGGATCATTCTCACCGCCGGTGAGGATTGTGCCGCCATCGCCAGCTCGTACAGATGCGCCGCCTCTTTGCTCTTCCCTTGCTTCTCGCAGATCTCTGCCAGGTGCTCGCCGACGGTGGCGTCCTGCCCGAGAATCCAAGCCGCGCGCACGAAACTCCCGGCACGATTGGTATCGCCGCTCTGAAAATAAACCCATCCCAGAGTGTCCCACACTAGGGAAAGCTGGTAGGTCACTCGCAAACCGGTATCATCGGCCTCCACGTCATTGATCGAACGCTCATCCAGTTCGTTCAATGCCTTTTCTGCGTAGTTCCTGGCCACATCCAGTCCTGTCTTGTCCTCCGCCAACGTGTAGGCTACGTTGTTCAGCATCATGGGATCCTGGCGATTTCCTCCCGCCTCGGCCGCCTTCCGCATATGCGACAGGGCTTTCTCGGCCTGCCCGTTCTTTAGATACGCAGACGCCAGCTCGAAATTCAGACTCGGACTCTCCGCGTTCTTCTCCAGTGCTACTTCCAGTACGCTCGCCGCCTCTGTGTACTTGCCTCTCTGATACAGAATTTCGCTCAACGCCAGCGCAGCGTTCTGATTTCCCGGATCCACCTTCAACAGTCTGCGCCACTCCTCCGCTGCGTCGTCTTTGCGCCCACGCATGTTGGCAAACGCAGCTGCCGCGACATAAGACCGCGAATCTTCCGGCGCGATCTCCTCTTCCTTGTGAAATTCCGCCAGCGCTTCACTCATTTTGTTCTGGACGGCCAGCACGACGCCGAGACCAAAATGCGCCCCTTTGTGCTTCGGATCCTTCGCAATAACTTGCTCGAATAGCCGTTGCGCCCGGCTCGTTTCCTGCTGCCGCATCGCAGCCTCGCCCTTGCGGAGGATCTCGTCGACATCCTGCTCTCCCCCCTCATCCCCCTCATCCTCCGCCCTACCCTGTGCCACTACGGAGGATTCGTTCACGTGCATAAACGAGAACTCATCGTCGGCAATCGCCCTGCCGAACTTCCGGAAACCAGCCCACTCGTTGAGTGCCACCTCGGGCTGCTTGACGATAAACTCCCTCGAACTCGTCAGCACCCCGTCCTCGAATGCATTCCTGCTGTGATATTCCGCGTAGGGCTCCACCAGATTCACCGGTGAGGGAGCAACCACCGAGTATCCCGGTGGCAGTTCCACCCTGGCGCGGTAAGAAATCTTTCCCACCGCTCCCAGCGCTACTGGTTCCGACGGCTTCTTCTCTTTCGAATCTTTTGTGACCTCTACTCCCATCTGCGGCAAAGGAGCCGTAATCTGCCGGTTGTCCCAGTCGCCGTAGTGTTTGCGTACATAGTCGTACGAGATTTCGAAGGCCTTGTCTGTATCTTCCGGTGAACTGACTTTCACATTGCTGACGTCTCCCACGAAACCCAGGCGATAGGAAAGCCCCTGCACCGCCTCTTTCCACTGCGACTCGGAGACTTGCCGGAACGTCTCCCTCAGTGCGACCTCGACATCACCGCCGCGGTAGGACTGCTCCACGTGGCCGGTAAACGTGTCATCGGAACCCAACTTCCCTTTGATCGAGAATTCCTGATCTTGCGGAATCGGTGGATTGACTGGCGTCTTTGCCAGCATGGGGTCCTTGTTCGACGGAATCACCAGCGCCTGCTTGTCCCGAAGCGTCCCCAGCAGCAATCCGTAAGGCGCAACCTCAGGCGTGGTGTCGAGCCAGATAAGCTGGCTGCCAATCGGGACTACCGTGATCACGTGATTGAACTGCGCCGGCGACGGGACCTCCGGATCAAGCTTGCGGAGGCTGTGGATCAGGGCCGGCCACGCATCGTATCCCGCCGACTTCAGCAGCGCCGCCAATAGAGTGTGCTTGTCCTTGCAGTCCCCGTATCCATTGTCGAAGACGTCATCGGCGGCGTGCGGTTGATAGCGGCCGATCCCAAAATCCAATCCGATGTAGTGGTATCGCAGCGACACAAAGTTATAGAGCGCGCGTATCTTCTCGTCATCGGTTTTCAGTCCCTTCGTCAGTTCGGCTGCCTTGGCTTGAATCGCAGGCGTTACCTGCAAAGGATCTTTCTGCAGTCCTCCATACCACCGCCCGACGTCTTCCCAACTGGCAAAGGTCGTCACCTGTACCGAAGGATTCGGCGGAACCCGTTTCGGAATCTCGTCCGGGTCCCTCTCCACCACAAGATTCGAATGAGTCCATCGATAGACGCGGCGGGTCCCTTCCTCGCTGATCTCCGGTTTGAACTCGGGGCTGGCTACCTTGACGTACTTCTCCTTGGGAACGCTGATTTCCAGCCGCTCGTCCCTCACGATAAAACTCTTTCCGAAGGAGTACTCGAACCAGAAATGACCGGGAACTTCGGGTTTCACCGTGCGATGGCGGACCGCATATTCGAGCACGTCTCCCACTCCCAGTCCTTTAACCGCAATATGTTTTTCATGGATGTCGCTGTACAGCGGAGCTGTCCGCGTCACCTCGCCCGGCATGTCCTGGATGTTGTAATCCGGCGTCTTGACCACGGTCCCGTCCGGCTTGCGCACTCTGACGTAATCGACCTCCACCACTTCATTGGCGCTGGTATAGGTGAAATTCAAAACTGCGAAGGCTTTGACTCCGGCATCGGCGAGGATCCTCACTTCCGAGGTCAGTTCCCGGACGCCGCTACCGTCGTTTTCGGCCGTCAAGCGCGTGGAGTAGCGCTCGACAACAAAAGCCTCCTTCGAGGAATCCGGCAAAGTGGATGCCGCCTTCTCTCCAGCTTTTGTTTGGGTGAAGCACGGCAGGCACACGAATAGGGCGAACAGCAGGGTGAGCCGAGTCTTTCGTCGCATGTGGCGTCACTCCAGGAGTGTTGTCAGGACCCTGATTACTTCTTTCCCCCCACGGCTTGCAGACACTTCCCATACAGCTCCAGCAAATGCGCAGCGTAGTCCTCGGGTTTCGACGCCGCACCTCCGCCCGAGAAGCCGACTCCGCCGCTGCTGGCCGTCTTGCCGTACCCCGTGGTCATGGCGATGAACTTCATCAGATCGAGTGCAATGTCTTCATTACGGCGCGCGTGTGCGCCCGTGACCGGTGCTTCATCCATGAGTCCTTCTCCTGATCCGGAAATAAGAGGAATCTCGTCGTCTTCTTCGAAGTCCTGCATACTGCGTGGAATCTCCGCCAGCGATGATAGCAGGCCGCAAACATCGGCGTCCGCCCACCGCCTACCCCAGTCGCACCTTTTCCGCCAGCAACCGCGTGCGTTCGACCGCATACAACCTCTTGCTCATCAGGCCTCCCACGCAATGTCAGCATCCTGCGACCAGCAGAACCGAAAGCACTGCCAGCGCCTTACGCCGCATGCGGCACTTCGCTCATCAGCCCCATCAGGTTGTTCTCCGAGTCGCGAAAGAACGTCATCCACAGGTCGTGATCCGGCATCCGCGCGATCAAGTGCGGCTCATCCTCAAAGCGCACGCCGCTCTCTTTCATCTTTTCGTGGGCGGCGCGAATGTCGGGCACGGCAAAATACAGAACCGAGCTGGGATGATCAAATTCCAGTTTTTCGGGCCGCGACAATATCAGCCGCACCCCGCCGCAATCGAAGAACGCCAGCCCCGGCGGAGCTTTGAATAGCAGCTTCAGTCCCAATACATCCGCATAAAAGTTCGCCGCGCGTTCCACATCGTGCGCGTTGATCGCGATCTGTCCCAGCCGCGAAATCCCAATGCCTGTTGCAGTCGCACTCATCAGCCTTGACCTCCGGAGGTTAATTAGTTAGCATAGCTAACTATAATTGATATCCCAAAGTCAAGCCCAATGCCGCGCCGCACCTCAATCAACAATCAACAATCAGCAATCAACAATCGCATCCCAGGCGCCACAGCACGATCGAATCTCGCACCCCTCGCCGTAGCCGACCGCCTCCACTCTGCCGCCATCCACCTGCTGCGCCGCGTCCGCAAACAGGACGTCGCCACCGGCGAAGGACCCGCTCGCCTTTCCGCACTGTCCGTTCTCGTGTTCGGAGGCCCCAAAACGCTGGGCGAGCTCGCCGCGGCCGAACAGGTCAAACCGCCCACCATGAGCCGCATTGCAGCCGGCTTGGCCAGCCGCCGCCTGGCCGTGATCACCGCCGATCCCCGCGACGCCCGCCGCCTGAACATCCGCGCCACGCCCAAGGGCAGGCGCCTGCTGCAAAAAGGACGCCAACTTCGCATCGCATCCCTCGCCGCCCAGCTCGACGTCCTCACTCCAGACGAACTCCACAAGCTGAGCAAAGCGGTGGAGATCCTTGAACGGTTGTTGGACCACTGGGTTTGATTCCCCGCCGCCGGTAATCGCGGAGTGGGTACCATGGTCACGTGAAAATGAGTCCCCGGATGCCTGATACTGGCTAGTTGTCGACGGCAAGATACGGCACAGCCGTCCCCGGTGGCGTGTATCTGCGCCATGCGTTTGTCTTTGTGTAGCTAGGTTCTCCCCTGCAGCACCGGCATTGATGAAGCTGTTCCAGTACGAGGGCCTCAATATTGTCACGCACTAATACAGTCCTGATCACCGCCAGCATTCTTTGGCTGGCGCACCTCGGCGTGGTCGCCACGCTGGGTATAGTCCCACCTGGACCGTTCCTGTCCGACTTCGTACAGCTCATCATGGGCGGGCTGATGATCTTCGCCTGCATTCAGGCCAGCCGCCGCTCGGAGGGCCTGGCGCGCTCGTTCTGGCGCTTGACTGCCGCTTCCTACATCCTTTGGTGGATGGGCCAGGGTACCAGCACGTATACCGATCTGTTTGTGACGCCGGCCTCGGTGGACTGGGTCGCCAATCTGTTCTTCTCCTTCTGGTTTGCGCCGCTGGCGCTGGCGATGTTTCTCGATCCGGATAACGAAGCCGGCAGCCTTGACTCCCTGATTGCCCTCGACTTCGTGCAAGCCATCCTGGTCTGCGTGGCGGCGTATTTGTATTTTTTCTATCTGCCCAAGGCCGGAGGGAAACTCGGCAACTCGGTCTGGACGCCCTACCTTGTGACTTATGCCTTCGTGGCTGGCGCCTTTCTGGTGCGGGCAGGTGTTACCCGCTCGCGCGTCGCGCGCATGCTCTTCGGACGACTGGGCCTGTTGCTGGCCCTTTCGATCTTCGTGGACGTCCTCTACTACTATGGTCCCGGAAAGAACCTCAAGACCGGAGCCTGGTTCGACGTCATTTGGAGCATCGCGCTGGTTCTTCCGATTGCCGTAGCGGCGGCCTGGAAACAGCCGGAACCAGCAAGCCCTTACGCCGAGGCACCGGCCAGGGAAAAGAAGATCCACACCGAGATTTTTCACCTGTTCTATCCGTTACTCGTGCTGTCGATGTCATTACAGATTGCGCGCGAGCGTTTGGCATTGGCCGCCGCGGTGGTGTTCTTCTCCTTCGTGTGCTCCAGCGCGCGTCTGCTCGTGACTCAGCATCGACTGGTGCAGACGCAGGATGCTCTCCGCCGCGAAGCTTCTCGCGACGGACTCACCGGCTTGTGGAACCGCAAAGCCATCCTCGACATTCTCGAACGGGAACTGCTTCGCGCCGAACGCCAGGGTGAAACCGTTGGCGTCATCATGGCCGACGTGGACCACTTCAAATCGGTCAACGACAGCCGCGGCCACGTCGCCGGCGATCTCGTCCTGCGCATCATCAGCAGCGAAGTCGCCTCGGTCGTCCGCCCCTACGATTCGGTTGGCCGCTACGGCGGAGAGGAATTCTTCATCGTTGCTCCCAATTGCGGCCCCGCGGAGACCTGGGAACTCGCCGAACGTATTCGCGCGTCCGTAGCGAATTGCAGCGTGGTCACGGGAGGATCCAGCGTCAGCGTAAGTCTGAGCCTCGGCATTACCACCGGAAATTCCGCCGCCGATGCCGAAAAGCTGCTGCAAGCCGCCGATACCGCCCTTTACCAGGCTAAGAATGCGGGACGCAACCGGGTTGAGCCCAACTCCGCTCGTGCCTCCACCACCGCCCAAGCGCCCCAAATCGCCGCCCGAAGCAAGTTCTGGTTGTGATTCAGTCCCGCCCCATCTTCACCTGTTCTTCCGCCGCGTTCATAGCAGACTCTTCGCCGCGGCGATAAAGCGCCTGTTTTCATTGCGCTGGTGTCCCCGCACGCCTTCCGCTCTGTGCTCCGGGTTCCCATTGACAAACCCGTGCACCTGCCGGACAATACCGTATCCCCCACAGGCCTGTACCAGGCCAAAACGGCCCCTATCTTCCCGCATTGGAGAGACCCCATGAAGTTTGGATCGTCCCGGGTCCAGAGGTCTGCCTTTGGTCGAAAGCCGTCTGTCTGGGGGAAACGTCGACCCCTGCTCCGGGGCTCAGGATTCAACTTCGTGCATTCTGCACTCGTCCTGGCTTTGTGTTGGTTTTGCCTGCAGTCGTTTCCGGGCTTTGCCCAGCAAAACGTCCTCACCTATCACAACGATAACCAGCGAACCGGCCAGAATCTGAACGAGAGCATTCTTACGCCCGCCAACGTCAACCAGTCTCAATTCGGACAGTTCTTCTCCTATAACGTGGACGGCTGGATTGTGGGCCAGCCGCTCTACATGCAGAATGTCACCATCACGAATCAAGGCAATAATCTGGGCGCGCACAACGTGATTTACGTCGCCACACTGCATGACAGTGTCTACGCCTTTGACGCCGACAGCGGCAGCGCCAACGGCGGCGCGCCTCTATGGCAAGTCAGCTTCATCAACCCGGCATCCGGCATCACGACGGTCCCCGCCACGGAAGCGGGCTGTCAGAATGTCACAAAATTCACTGAACAAGGCGTCATCGGCACGCCCGTCATCGATCCAACCACCAACACGATGTACCTGGTCGCCAAGACCAAAGAGAATGGTGCGTACTTTCAACGCCTCCACGCCATCAGCATCAACGATGGCAGCGAAAAATTTGGCGGGCCGGTCACGATCTCGGCTTCCCTGCCGGGCACCGGCGACGGAGGCAGTACCATCAATTTCAATGCTCTGAATGAGATGTCGCGCACCGGCGTGGTCTTGGACCACAACACGGTGTATCTCACGTTCTCTGCGAATGGATGTAAGCAGGTCGCCAATCACGGTTGGACGCTCGCTTACGACGCCTCCACCCTGGCGCAGATAGCAGCCTTCAGCACCACGCCTAACACCAACAACGGTGGCACCTGGCAGAGCGGCTCCGGCCCGGCCGTGGACGGTGCCGGAAACATCTACTTCGAAACTGCCGACGCTGATTTCGACATGAACGCCGGCGGCGGCGACTATGGCGATTCCATCATGAAGCTCTCCCTGGGTGACAGCTTTGTGGTGAGCAGTTCATTCACTCCTATGGCCCAGGACAGCCTTAACAACGCAGATCTCGATCTAGCGTCGGTCGGCCCACTCATCCTGCCCGATGGACTCGGTCCACTGGCCCATCCCAACCTCGTCATCGGTTCGGGAAAGGACGAGACCATCTACGTCATGGACCGCGACAACCTGGGAGGCTACAACTCGCTCGTCGACCAGTTGGTGCAGGAGGTTTCTCCGTTTTCTTCCAAGCAACGCTATGGAGTACCGACCTATTGGAATGGCAAGTTGTACTTTCAGCAGCTGAACCAGGTGACCATCGCGTATTCGATCACTAACGGTGTGCTCTCCAGCTCGCCAGTCGATCAGACCACCGTGGCCTGGGCACGTCCCAACCCGATGTCGATCTCCGCGCTCGGAAACACCAACGGAATCCTGTGGTCGGTCACCAGCACCCCGAGCAGCGCCACGTTGCGCGCTTACGATCCCACTTTCCTGGCGACGGAGTTTTACGACAGCGACCAGGCAGGCAGCCGCGATACTCTCGGACCGACCGCGCACTTTGCCACTCCCACTATTGCCAACGGTCGCGTGTATGTGGGCGCACAAACTCGCCTGGTCAGCTTTGGACTGCTTGGAGTTGCTCCGTCGGTCGGTTTGTCCCCGGCGAGCCTGACCTTCTCCAGCCAGGCACTGAATACCACCAGCGCCCCTCAGTCCATTACCTTGACGAACACGGGGACTGCTCCTCTGAGCGTCAACAGCGTGTCGAGCAGTGGCGATTTCGCGCAGACCAACACTTGCACGACGAACGTCGCGGCCGGCAGCGCGTGCACCATCACGGTTACGTTCACACCGACGGCTTCGGGAACCCGCACCGGCACGATCACGATTGTCGACAACGCCGGTGACAACCCGCAGAGTGTGAGTCTGACCGGCACGGGCACGCAGACGGTTTCATCCACCACGGTCACGCTTAGCTCCGGTCAAAATCCCTCGACCTTCGGCCAATCCGTCAGCTTCACGGCGGCTGTGAGTTCTTCCAGCGGGATTCCGACGGGCACCGTGACGTTCTCCGACGGCGGCAACACCCTGGGCACGGGACTGCTGGACGGCACCGCCCACGCGACCTTCTCCACTGCCTCGCTGAGCGCCGGGTCCCATACCATTTCCGCCGCGTACAGCGGCGATTCGTCGGATTCACCCAGTGCGTCGTCGCCCCTGACGCAGACCGTGAACCAGACAGCGAGCACCACGTCGCTGGCTTCCTCCTCGAATCCTTCCGTGGTGAACCAGCCCGTCACCTTCACCGCCACGATCTCACCTCAATTCGGCGGGACTGCAACCGGCACGGTTACTTTCAACGACGGAGCAAATGTTCTAGGCACCGCCGCGGTCACCGGCAACGTGGCCACGTTCACCATCGGCAGTCTGAGCAAAGGGACCCATTCGATCACCGCTGTCTATGGCGGAGATACTAATGTCGCTGGCAGCAGCGCAAGCGCTTTGTCACAGCTTGTGAACCCGGCGCCCACCACCACTGCGGTTACTTCGTCGGTGAATCCATCTTTCGCGAACCAGGCCACCACGTTCACGGCGACGGTCACGGGTCAGTTTGGCGGTACGCCCACGGGCACCATCACCTTCAAATCTGGAACTTTATCGCTCGGTACCATAACCCTGAGCGGTGGCGCAGCAAGTTTGAACAAAACTTTTACCACCTCAGGCACTCGATCCATCACGGCGGTCTATTCGAGCGACGCCAACTTCACAGGGAGCACTTCGCCCGTGCTGAGCCAGGTGGTCAATGCCGCCCCCACCAGCACTGCGGTCACCTCCAATCTGAATCCATCGAATTACGGAGATGCGGTAACCTTCACGGCCACCGTTACCAGCGCGTTCGGGACGCCCACCGGCTCCGTGACCTTCAAGGCGGGCAACACAACTCTGGGGACGGCGAACTTGAGTGGCGGATCAGCCTCCTTGACCACTTCGGCGCTCAACACGGGCACGAAGTCGATTACCGCCACCTACAAGGCAACGGCAAACTTCGCCGCCAGCACGTCGCCGGTGTATAGCCAGGTCGTGAACCGCTTGAACACCACCACCGCGCTCGCCTCGTCGCAGAATCCTTCGGTCGCGGGACAGGCTGTCACCTTCACCGCCACGGTAACCACCTCGTTTGGCACACCGACAGGAAGCGTGACCTTCAAGGATGGCTCTACCATCATCGGCACAGTGGCGCTCAACGGAGGCACCGCCAGCCTGACCACGTCGTCGCTGTCTGCGGGCTCACACACCATCAAGGCGACGCTCGTCCAAAACGGCAACTACAACGGAAGCACGGGAAGTGTGGTCCAGCAGGTGAACTGAGTAAGACAGCAAATCTCTCTGGGGCGGAACCCAAGAGTGGTACGACGGAGTCCACCGAAAATCTGGAATCTCGGGGTGTGATCCGCCCCACACGGCGAGAAAGATCCCGCCCGAAACATCACACCAGTGGTATTGTTTTCCGTTATAAGCAACTTTCCGGGACATTGCGGGTTCTAGCCCTCGATGTGACACTCTGGAAAGTGTCCCAGCAACGTAACCTCAGGTTTCAATCCGCCACTACGATGGCACCAGACATCAAACGGCTCACTCGAGTTGCAGGCAGTCGTGATGTAGTCGTCGTGAGGTGAAGTATGTCAGCCAGAATCCTTCGGGCCTGTTCCGCGCCCTTTCTCCTGATCGCTCTTTCCTTGTTTCTGGCAGGATGCGGCAATAGCCACAACATCGCGTGCGTCGTCCCGGCAAGCGGCAGTTGCACTTGTGGCCCCTGCCCCATCTCCAACGCCGAGTTCCTTTTCGCGACCACCAGCACCGGCCAAGTTCTGAGCTCGGCAATCGATCACAGCTCGGGAGCGCTGGGATCGCCAGCTTCTGTAGCCGGTCCCACGATGAGTCTGGGGCTTGCCGCCGCGGGCTCTCAGTTTCTTTACGCATCCGACTTTCAAACCGCCCAACTCTACGGCTATTCCATCAATGCGAGCAGTGGCGTATTGACGCCGATCAACGGATCTCCCTTCTCCACTGGAGTACTCAGCCTTCCAGCCGGTCTGGCCACAACGCCAACCGGAAAATTTCTTTACGCGATGGACGTGTCCAAAGTCGACGCCTTTGGTATCAATGCAACGTCGGGCGTTCCCACTGCGACCTCGGGTTCCCCGTTTTTCTCCGGCACCGGTTTGCAGGGGGTAGTCTCGCCCTCGGGACAATTTCTGTTCCAAACCGATGTTGATCCGCCGAACGGTGTCTTCGCGTTCACCATCGATGCTACGACCGGGGCACTCACGGATGTTCCAGGTTCGCCGTTCCCCGTTCCGAATCAAACCGTGCTGAACAGCAACCCGTTTGCCATTGCCATCGATCCCTCGGGAAAATTCGTTTATGAGGCTTTGACGTTCACCGACCAGATCGCCGCCTGGTCCGTAAATCAGACCACAGGTGTGCTTACTCCTGTGCCGGGATCGCCCTTCACTACAGGAATCACGCCGATCTTCCTGACCAGCGTGAAGAACTTCCTGTACACCATGACCGGTGGCGCGGTTTACGCCTATACCATTGACCCCGGGAGCGGCGTACTCACTCCTGTCACAGGCTCGCCATTCTCTGTTCCAGCCACTGCCGGGCTGGTGATTGATTCCAGCGGAACTCATCTCTACTGTGCTGCGGCCGCGTCCAACGGCATCTTCGCCTTCACCATCGCCGCCGACGGCTCGCTGACCCCATTGGCCGGCTCGCCTTTCCCGGCCACCGGGCCCGTGTTGCTGACCATCGTCCAGATGCCCACCCAAGGGGAATGAACAGGCGGTTTCCTGCACCCAACCATCGAAAAACACAAAACCGGAGCCAGGCGCGCTCGTCGGCATGCCTGCTCCGGTTTTCAATCAACAATCAATAATCAACAATCAAAAATTGAAAGCTACGTCTCTATTCCCACGTGGCAGACGCGGCCGACCAGGTAGTCCGCGGCGGTCTTGCCGTCTTCCATGGTCATCACCTCAATGGGATAGGCCTGGTTATGGGGCCGCAGAATCAGATGATTGCCGGCCACTTCCACGTATTTCACGGTGCAGGTTCCGTCCTTCAGTACGGCATACATGTTGAACTCGCCCTTGCGGTAGGGTTTCAGCGAATTGTAGTGACGGTCAAGCAACAGCGTCGCGCCGGGCAATAGACGCGGGTACATGCTCATGCCCTCGCGGCCGTCGACCTTGATGAGCACGAAGCGCTCCCAGTTCTCGCGGTCGCCTTCGGTTTCCGCCTTCAGCTTGCGCAGAAAGCTTTTCTTGAATTTGAGGATTTCTTTCACGTTCATGCTGGTGATCAGGGGATGGGTGGCGGCAACCGTTCCGTCGGTCAAAAGAACGTTTTCGAACTCGTCGCCGCTAGGGGGCAGGATGGAGGCGCGCTTGTTGACCTCGGACGGATCCAGCAGGTCCAGCACCGAAAGATGCTGCACCGCCAGCACTTTGTCCATTCCTTCGAGGCTGAGGCCGCGCTTCTTGTTGAGGAAGTTGGAGATATGCGCCTGCTTGAAGCCGGTTTGCTCGGCCAGTCGAAGCCCGGTCAGATCGCCTTCCTCGATGCGTCCCCAAAGTGTTTTGCGGAGATTGTCCTGCAGCACTCGGAATTTCATAGCTTTGAGTATAGCACTATAGCATGACGCTAATTAATAAAGTTTTCCACACTCCTATTGGTATAACGACCTTGACTGATAAATTTAGGAGCTATACGATCGCTGCGTTGTATAACTGAGTTTGGGATTCAAGCGGACCAAGGAGCTATGAGTATTCCGGATAACTTGAACGAGGAAAAGAACTTCGTGGAATTCCGGCGCAAAGTGCGCGCCGCAGAAGTTCTCTCCGCCGCCATGGAGCGCCTGCTGCAGGCGCTCCACTTTACGGGACGGGTCAGTGTGGTTGTGCAAAACGGCCGGGTTCTGAAATCGGGGTACGAGGAGGGCTACTTCCGACAGCACGGGGCGTCTCCTGTCCCCGACGACGAACACGGAAGTACCAGCACAGGGAGGAGTTAACCCACCGCAGTTACCTCCAAAATGCGGGTTTCTATCTGAAAACTAAATAGCTCAAGCAGGTCATCGCAAGAGAAGCGAGCCCTGCGTCCGGTTTCCGCCACACGGCGGAGATCGGCGCAGGGCTTTTGTTTTCTGTGCCGGGAAGCCAACGGCGGACAAGAGAGGAATCTTTGAAAAACAATATCGATCGTGACGAAGCCAAGGCAGTGCGCCTGGAATTGAAGTACTGCGAACGTTGTGGCGTGTTGTGGTTCCGAGAGCGCGGAGGCGGGCAAGTCTACTGCGATCGCTGTTTGCCCGAGGTCCGCGAGCTGCCGGCGCCGTGGAAGTTTCCCCACATTCTGCGGCTGCCAGCAGAAAGCTTCCCGGAAGATGAAGGAGAGCTTGACGTCCGCGATATTGACGCGATGGCGTGCTGCACGGCAGGAGGTGCGGCATGAATAGCGTCATATCCTGGATTGCGGCAGAAGCCCAGGGGCCAAAGTTGCCCGGTAGTGTGAGGCCCCCTCCCATTGTTCCGGAGAGGGCAAGCAGTGTTGTAATTGGCAAATTCAAAGCAGAAGGGTTGCCGGTTCATCAGTTTCCGGGTTCCGTAGCGCCAGACAAGGATTCTCCAGATGAGTCGGGGGCGAGATCGATTGAGGCAGAAGCTGGAAGCACCACAAGCCAGAGCCTACCTGGTGCTAATCACTTTCCGCAAGCGGAAGACGATCCGCTCGATCGGCGTCCCGAGTTACGCGCGTACCGCGGGCGGACTATCGGCATGCTGCGGCGTTATCTGCGCTACTCGCTGGAAACAGGACGTTTGCCATCGCTCTTGGGGCGCGAGTTCTTCCGTACCCGGGTCACCTCCTACTCGATGGGGACCTTTGAGGACCGCGTCATCCTGGTGCACGACATGGAAAGCTGCCTGCAGCGGCTAACTGAGTTTTCGCGGCAACTGATCGCCCGTTCCATCCTGCAAGAGCATGACTTACCCGCAACGGCGCGCCTTTTTCACTGCAACGAGAAGACGATTCGACGGACGATTCCGATGGCGCTCGACGAGTTGAGCGAGATTTTGCTGGAGGTAGGACTGCTGGAGCATCAGGACTCGGCTCCGGAAAAATCTTGTCAAGGGGGTAAAACGGACCAATTTCCTGCAAGTGATAGCAAGCAAGGCAAAAATAAACTTTAAAAAATGTCCAGTTGCCCCCCTGCGATTTGATATTCTGAATATAGAGAGTGAGAAAAAAGAAATCTCACCATGAAGGGCGCGCAAAAAAGGCGCGCCTTTCGCGTTTGCGGCATCGATTTCAGACTAGCGCAGTCTGGCCGCAAGCGAGGGAAGCTGGAATGAGTGAAGAAATCCAAAGCAACCAGCAAGGGCACGATCAGGAAGCCTGCAAAGAAACATTCGCGCAAAGCGAAGAAGCCGGTGGATCTGGTCGAGGTGCGCAAGAACATCACGAAGATCGTGAGTTCCGAAGCCACGGGAATGACGAAGGCAGTGGTCGGAGAGGCGCTCAAAGGACAACTCGCTCCGGTAAAGTATCTGTTCGAGGTGTCCGGCCTGTATCCTCCCACGCCAGCGACAGAGGGCAAGCCCGCGGAGGATTCACTGGCGCACACGCTCTTGAAGCATTTGGGCCTGCCGACTGAGCCAGTGGTATCCCATGAGGATGAGTTTCCCGTAGGAACAGTGGCTGGCGCAGCCAGCGAAGAACCTGGGGAGAACACGCCGGCGAAGAATCAAGCCGACGCGAATTCGCCGAAGAACGCAGGTGAAGCTGAGACGAGCGGTGCAGACGAGCCGCTGGATGCGGCCCCGGTGGTGGTCCCGTGATCTATCCAGTCACGATACATGCCGAACGGATCCATACCGTAGAATGAGGCGAGCAGTGCAGACCAGAGGGTTTCGGTGGGAGCCCGTGCTGGCAACACGTTTCCGGCACAGGGGTCCGATCACGCTGCACTCGGGTGGGCGGGCAAGCACGCCCGCCCCGCACAGGACGGGGATGGATATCACGTGGTTGACCGATCGAATCGCGGTCGGAGGCGGAATCTGGACGGCGGACAACATGGCGAAGGTGGCGCGGGAGGGCGTGACGCACATCATCGACATGCAGATCGAGTTTGACGACACGCCGCTGGCAGCCGAGCATGGCGTCGAGGTGTTGTGGAATCCGACCGATGATGACTTCGAGGCCAAGCCTCCGGTGCTGTTTCGTCGCGGCGTGCAATTTGCGCAGGCCGCCCTGGATAAGCCCGGAGCGAAGCTGTTCATCCATTGCGCGGCGGGAGTGCACCGTGCACCGATGATGGCGCTGGCGCTCCTGGGGTCCATGGGCTGGACGCTCGAGAATGCGATGGACTTGATTGAGGCCCGACGCTCGGTCGCGGACTTCGCGGACGTGTATGTGCGGAGCGTTGAAAACTTCTTGGACGGACGGGCAGGCTGAGAGGCCGCGGAAAAAGTTACTTGGCCGACCGGATTCGGCGCGGCTTGAAGCCGCGCCCTTTCAAAGCTGAATCGCACGTCGGGTTTTTCACCAGCTTGATTAAGCCCTTCCCCAGGGAAGCTGGACGTTGACGGGGCGATTGAAGCGCTGCGCTACCTAAACGAACAACGATTCCAGTGTTCAAGTTTGATGGTTGTTTGGTCGATCGTCGTGACGATTGACGGGCGGACAGGAGTGTCCGCTCCACACAAGCAGGGTTGGAGGAAACATGTGTTACGCGGGCCGCCGCCCTATAGGGCGGCTTTTTTATTTGGGGCTGGTCGGGATAGTGCTGGCGATTGCCGGGGTGGCGCGTCCGATTCTGGTTGCGGCACAGAGTGGGCCAGCCATGACGACCGTGAGCGATACAGTTTTCAGAGCAGACGGAACTCCGGCACAAGGCACCGTGATCATCACCTGGCCCGCCTTTGTTACGGCGGACGGAGTGGCGGTTGCGGCTGGGACGACAAACGTCACACTGGGAGCGAATGGTGCGCTGAGCGTGGCTCTGGCGCCGAATGTGGGGGCGAATCCGGGGGGAGTGTATTACAGCGCCGTGTTCCAGTTGGGGCCTGGCGAGGTCAAGACAGAATATTGGCTTGTCCCAACAACTTCTCCTGCGAACCTGGCAACGGTGCGAACTACCCCGGGTTCGGGATTGGCCACGCAGCCGGTTTCGATGCAGTACGTGAACACCGCATTGGCGGGCAAAGCGAATGACAACGCAGTGGTGCACCTGAACGGGTCGGAGACGATCAGCGGGAGTAAGAATTTCGCGGTTGCACCGAGTGTACCGGCGCCGACAAGCACGGGACAGGTTGCGAACAAGGCGTACGTGGACACTTCGGTGGCCACCGTGGGCGCAGGAAGTTTTCTGTCGACCGCGGGCGGAACGATGACTGGGCCGATCACTTTGCCTGCCAATCCAGTTGCTCCTCTGCAGGCGTCGACGAAGCAATACGTGGACGGCGGATTCGCGGTGAAAGCAAACCTGATCTCGGGACTCGTGCCACCGAGCGAACTTGGCTCTGGAACAGCCAATGCCTCGACGTGCCTGCTGGGGAATGGCTCCTGGGGGAGCTGCGCTGCAGGAACGGGGACGGGGAATGTCTCGACGACACCCACATCGAACCAGAACATCATTCAACCGGCGGGGACGCAGTTTGGGGCGGATAACGTGAACGGGATTCGCTACGTCACGGCGTCGCCTTCGGCATTCAACTGGTCCGCGACCGTGACGGGAACAAATCTCACCGGGCCGATTACGGCAAACTTGAATCCCTGCCCGAAAGGAATTTTCGGGGCCGACAATACGACTTTCATTTCGATTAATAGCGGAGCGGAGTACGCCCTTCTTCAGGGCGGAGGGACGTGCGTACCGGGGAGCGCGGGGAGCGTCACTTTCACAGTGACTGGAACGTACACGAATCCGACGATCGGGAGCGCTTCGTCCGGAATTCAGGAAGCACTGATCGATGCGCAGGCGAATGGTACAGGGGTCAAAAAAGCGAACTACCGGGTTGTGTTCCAGCCGACGAATCCTCCGAACACGTCTTACTACGCGATCAATGCGGCGGTGACGATTCCAAATGGAGTTGCGGACATCGATTTCTCCGGCGCCTCGATCGATTGCGAGGCGATCGATGCCTGCTTCAAGATTGTCTACCCCGTGTGGAACGTGGTGATCCACGGCGCGCGCGTCAGCACCAAGACGACGATGGCGGGCGGGGCCATCACGAACACCGCGTGCAGCGGAAACGTGAGCACGATTACGACATCGACTACCCCTCTTGCACCAACTCCCAACCAGCCGGTGACGGTCGACATCCAGAACACCGACAACACCCACTACTGGGGACTGCACCAGGTACTCGCGGTGAATCCGGGCGTCAGTTTCACGATGGCGGACAACAACTGCTCCTGGGCGCAGAATCCAGGGGCAGGGACGTACGCTTCTGCCGCCACGCCGGGCGGGTGGGCTCTCGAGCACGCCTTCATCGAAGACAACGGCACCGATACCGTTCTCCGGGACATGTATCTCGACAGCCCGGCATGGTCGGCGGGGAAACTCAACAACTTCATAGTGGTTCTGAATGACCAGGCCTTCACGGTGGACAACCTAGTAACCGGGGGCATGGGAGTGCAGTGTGACGCGAATTACTGCGGACAGGTGATCTACAACCCAGGGCCATTCTCGGGCTATGTGCAGTCTCCGGCCATCGGCCGGGTCACCAACAGCAACATCTCGCTGCAGTGTCAGGGCAATGGCATCAACTGGCTTGGAGGGAATGGGATCAAGGTCAGCGACAACACAGTCATCCAGGGATTCCAGCAGTTCAGTATTCAGACGGGCACGATGCGTGGCGGGTACGCAATGAGTTACGTTGACAGCTTGTACAACGAAGTCGGCAATTGCTCAAACCCGCACTGGACAGCTGCTGGATTTTCCGGTGTAGGGGCACGAAACATGGCGGGGATATCTGTTCTCGGAGGCTCCCTTAAGATTACTGGCGGAGCGGTGGGACAGGAGCCACAGTTCGCCACAGGCGGTGCGACTACCTACGAATACTGGATGGTGATCTGCGATGGAGCGAACTGCTCGCTCCCCATGCGGTTTGGACAGGCCGCACCGCTGAACAGCAATCCGTACACAATTGGGTGGCCGCGGTACGCGTCGCAAACCAGCGGCGTGGTCACTTACTACATCTTGAGAACGACCGGGATCGGGTATTCCCTCATCGCACCCTACGGCGCCGGAAATTGGTTGGTCGCATCCGCGGTCCCGCAGTGCGCCTCGCTTGTCTGCACGGGTACGGACAGCAATGCTACTTCGCCGCAAAGTTACACAGTGTCGGGCAATCCGCAGTTGACTCCCTTTGTACGGAACTGGCCGGGGTCGATCGTCCTAAGTGGCGGGGCCACGATGTACGGGGATGATCTGTCGCAGACAAGTATTTCGTCAATTGTTTCGACGACGCAAAACACTCCAAGCGTCTTCCTGCAGCGGTGCAGTGGAGGGTCGCCGGGCCTGTACGTGAGTTGTCCGGCGGGGAACTCCGCGGTCAACAACAACGGAGCGGTTGGGGGATTTCTGCTGCAGAACGCTCCGAGTGGCGGGGGGCAGACAGCAAACCTGAAGGGCAGAATAAACATCACGACAGGGCCGTGGTCCAGCCTGAACAGCGGGCACATCATTACGCTGGTGGATTCGAATCCCTTTAAGACTTGGGCGGACGCGAACCATCGGCCTACAAATGACGCGAACGACACTTACCTCGGGCTGGATAACGGCTCAGTGGGAACCGCAGCGGCACAACTTGCAATCGGCGCTCCGGCGGCGATTTCGAGTTATATCGGGAATGCAGGGGACAACACCAGCTGGAAAGAGCGACTGACGGCTTCGGCGAAGACGTTTAACGTTCCCGTGACGGTAAATGGAAACCTGACGGTGGCGGGCGGGACGGTGACGCTGCCGGTAACAGGAACCGGGGCGCAGTGTCTGCATGTGAGTTCGACGGGTGTGGTGAGCGGGACGGGAGCGGATTGCGGATCTGGGGGCGGCGGATCAGGGACAGTGAACAGCGGGAGTGCAACCCAGCTCGCGATGTACACGGGCACGGGGACGGCGGTAAGTGGAGACAGTGCGCTGACCGACAGCGGGGGCACCCTGACTTATGCGGGAGCCGGCGGGTTATCGGCGGCGGCAGGAACGTTCAGCGGAAACCTGACAGTGAACGGGCAACTGCTGGTGGCTGGGCCGTGGATGGTGAGCTCACCAATTCCGGGGACGGCGATGGCGGCGGCGGGGGCCGGGACTTCTGCGCTGGGAATTTCGAATGATGGCAACTTCTACATTTCGGCGAATGCGGGGGCTCCACAGAAGGTCGCGACAGCAGCGACTAGTTCCTATTTTTCGAATCTGTGGCAGGAAGATGCCAACAACGTTGGGGAGTACAACGGGTTGAGTGCGCAGGGGCTGAACGTGTACGGAACGCGGGCGGATGCGAGTAACTACGAGCGGCTGAGTTTGACGTATGACACGGTGAATCCGAATTTTTTCAAGATCGACGCACAGGCGGGTGGAAGCGGGACCAAGCGGGGGCTGGCTTTCTGGGTGAATGGGGCGGCGCGTTGGGGAATCGATCAACTCGACATGTTTAAACCGTTCATCGATAACACATACGATTTGGGATCGAGCACTTTCCAGGTGCGGAATGGATACTTTGGGACGGGGGTAGTGACGCCGAGTATCACGCTGGCTGGGGATGCTCTGTCGAATGTGATCGGTACACCGACAGCGAATCTGATGACGGCGGGGACGGTCAGCGGGACCGGGCAACCGCTGTGTACTGACGGGACAGGGAATCTGACGATCACCACGGTGGGTTGTCCGCCAGGAACGGGAACCATCGGAGGGAGCGGAGCGATTCAACAGTTTGCTTATTGGACGAACACGAATGGACTGGGGGCGGCGCCGCTCAGTGTCGCGGGTGCGAATGCGGTAGAGCAGTACAACGGGACGAACGTGCAGACGTTCAATGTGTACGGGACGCGGACGGATGGGTCGAATTACGAGCGGGTGGGATTGACGTATGTCCCGGGCGACACGTACTTCGAGCTGCAAACCCAGCAGGGTGGCACAGGATCACAACATGGATTCTGTTTTGGGGTAAACAACTCGTGCAAGTGGGCGGTGGATACGAACACGGCATTCAAGCCCTTCAACGACAACGTGCGGGATATCGGGACAGGGACCGCGCGGGTGCGGGATTTCTATCTTGGCCGCAACCTGGTGATGAGCGGGACAGCGACGACCTACAACGGGAAGGCTACGGCGGGAACAGGGTTGGCGCCGGTGTATGGGACGGTTTCGTCGACCGGGCTGACGGCGGCGGTCGCGTCAAGCACGCTTTGCCTTAGCGCGACGTGCGGGGCGGGTCAGTATGAGGTGAATTATTACCTGGACTCGACGGTGGCTTGCACGACTGCCGGGAGCGCGGCGGGGTCTTTGACGATTGGGTGGACGGATGAGACGAGTGCGAAGACGTTGCAGGTGCCGCTGAGCGGGGCAGGCGTTTCGGGCGGGAATTCTTTGGGACTGGGGAACACCGCGAATTTTGGGAGTGGGTCGATCGCGGTCTGGTCAGCGGGGAGCGTGAATCTGACCTACTCAACTTCTTATACGGGGTGCACCGCCGGGACGGGAACGTATGCGCTGCGGGTGGTGGTGCGGCAGCTGCAGTAGGAGCCGCCGACGTCTTTGGGCCGTTGATTTCGCAGGTGAACGCAGATTTTCCCTGGCGTTGGGCACCGGTGATTGCTGGTGGCTTTTTTCATTGAACTCTTTCGGCTGGTGTTGGCGGTGAATCTATGGGCAGTGGCAACCTCATTCTGATTCTCGGAGCTTGCTTGCTGACGGGCATGGGCTGCGCACGCCGGGCGGCGCACGCTTCCCCGCCGACGATGGTGATCCCGGTGGGTTGCGCGTCGGAGATCACACTGCTGGATTGTGACGCACGAACCAGTCCGCCAAAGTGCAAGAGAGTACGGGTGAAGTACCGGCGCGGATGTGAGCAGATCGTGGTGGCGAAGAGGAAGTAAGGCGATGAGAAAGCGTTTCGGTCTGCGCGGGGGATTTTGAGAAACGTCTGATGGCCGTCCGCGAAGGGCTCGTCGCCCACCTGGGGACGGTAAGCAGCTGGAACGCTGGATGAGCGGTCGGTCTGCGCTCGACCAGACAGCCGAGGGCGGTTGTCCCCACACTGTTTTGGATGAGGGAACGGAGTTCATGAAAAAGATCTGGATCATGTTGCTGATCGGGCTCAGCCAAGCGGCGACGGCAACGACTTACTACGTGAGCTCGAGTACGGGGAGCGACTCGAATGCGGGAACGTCTTCGGGCACGGCTTGGCAAACGGTGGGGAAGGTGAATGGGCAGACGTTTCTGCCGGGGGATTCGGTTCTGTTCCGGCGGGGGGATGTTTGGAATGAGAGTCTGGATCCTTCTTCTTCGGGTGCTTCGGAAAATCCGATTGCGTTTGACGCCTATGGGTCGGGGGCAGCACCGAATCTGACGGGGTATCACGCGGTACCAGCGCAGGCGTGGCAACTGGTGTCGGGGAACGCCTGGAAGGCGGCGCTGCCGGCCGTGTATTCGACGATCAACTTCTGCTTGTTCGGGTCCGTGTGGGGGCAGAAGGTTGCGGCTTCGTCCGTGAACTTACAGGGACAGTGGGATTTCTATTTTGCGAATGGATCGCTTTACGTTTTCTCGGTGGGGAATCCGGCGACTTACTACAACACGGCGATTGTGCCGATGGCTTTGAGTAATGTTCCAGTCATCAACATCAATGGGAAGTCGTGGCTGACGTTCCAGCATTTCCTGGTGAACTGGTTCGATCAATATGGGGTGTACGTGCAGGGGGCCAGCGATCATCTGACATTCGCGAACATGGAATCGGACTCGATGATTCCGCAGGGGACGCAGCCGTTGGGGTTCTATGTGAACGAGAGTGCGCCTGGACCGGGGGACATCAAGATCTACAACGCGGAGGCTCATCTGAATTACGACGGGTTCCGCTTTGATGGGGCGGCAACGGCAATCACGCTGGTGAATGACAAGGCGTATGCGAACCGCGATGGTGCGCTGGTCGACAATACAGGAGCGGTCACGTACTCGTACTGTCATTTTTATGCATCGAGTCTGGCAGTGGCGAGTTCGACGGATGTGGAATGGACGACGGGTACGGGACCAACGGTGGGAGCGGGGAATGTTGCGGCGGATACAGCTCCGGCGGTGCAGGTGTACCAGAGGTACCCGGCGGTGGTGAGTTTGACTCTGGATGACGCGGGTATGACAGCGGGGGCGGATACGTACTATGCGAATACGGTCCTGCCGGTTGCGGATGCGGCGGGAGTGCCGGTGGGGGCGGCGATTACGGTGGGATATCCGCTGGCCCAGACGCTGGTGCCAACATTTCAGGGATGGGTCAACGCGGGTCGGGACGTGACCTCGCATTCGATCTCACACACGTATTACACGAATACAGATGCGCTGGAGATTCAGTACACGGGGAGCGGGTCGGCGGCAACGTTGAGCGTTGCCAACAAGACGTTGACGATCACGGTGAGTGGGACAAGCGATAGTGTGACGTACAACCTGGCGCAGGGGCAACCGCAGGGAACGATTCTGGGATTGGAGCAAGCCCTGAACGCAACGGGACATTTCACAGCGACGGAGAATCCAACCTGCCAAGGGCCATACGGGACAGGGTGTTCGGCCTACACAAGGGAAGCCCTGTTGGCACAGGATCTGGCGGATGTGAGCGGGCAAGACGTCAAGACTTCTGTCTATCACATGCAGATGGACGTGACGCGGCTGACGACGGACGAGATCACGCTGTCGCGGCAGTGGATGACATCGAACCTGACGGGGCTGCCGGCAACGGCCGTGTATGTGTATCCGGGCGGATATGAGACTTTTGCGATGCAGGGGATCGCGGCGGGAGTTCCATATAGTGGGGCTCGCGGGGCGCTGAAGGAAGACCTGGGAGTAAAGGACACCTACGCAAGCGGATTTGATGTGCAGAACATTACGAGCTTTGGCGTGAGTCCGACGTGGCTGGGGCTGGCACCGGCGGCTTTGAATCAGAAGATTCAGGCCTTGGTTTGGAAGCAGATGGTGTGGGGCGTGCCGTGGGGAATTTTCTGGCACATGGGTGAGTTGCAGGGCCCAGACGTCGCAACTCTGATTCAAGACTTTCAGAATAGCGGAGCAACGATCCAGTCGAATACCGGGCTGGTGAACTGGCTTCGAGGCGGAACGCTGGAGACGGGAACAGCGGGAAACTATTACTACAAACTACCGGCCGCGAGTGCGGATCTGGATTTTCGTCCGACGGCGAGTTCGCCGGTGGTCGATGCGGGACAGAATCTGGGGACGTTGTATCAGGTCGACATCAACGGGGTGAATCAGAGCCGCTATGGCAGCGCCTGGGAGATTGGGGCGCATGTGTACGCCGGGTACTCGATCTATGGTTCTGGAGGAGGAGCGCACTTCTCGATAGGGCCGCCCATCAACGTGATTCCGGCGGCGTTTTTTGGATTGCACTTCAAGAGCGGGACGCCGTGGCCGCAGATTCCGTTTGGCAGTTTGCGGCTGTGGGATTCGGCCACGAGGTGGCAGCAGACGGAGGCCAGCAATGACGTCTACAACTTCAGCACATTGGATACTTATCTGTCGCTGGCGAAGGGCCACGGGCTGAACGAAATGCTGCTGACAGTGAGTGGTACTCCGCAGTGGGCGTCGTCGGACCCGACGAATACGGAGTGTGACTACGCGTCAACCGCTCCGGGGAGCTGTGCGGCGCCTCTGTTGCTGAATGCAGATGGGAGTGGGACGAACCAGTACTGGCGTGACTACATTTATGAGCTGGTGAGTCATGTGGTGGGATTGAATCCCGCGACCTATGCGACGGTGAATGACTTTGGAATGTGGAATGAGTTTACGCGCGACACCGAGTCGTGGACGGGAACGAATGTACAGATGGTGCGCCTGGTGCAGGATGCAAAGTGCGTGCTGACGGGACGGGGAATGATTACGGCGACCGGGGAGGCCTGCACAGCGGCAAATATGTCAGTCGCAGCAGTGGGGCTGGCTGCGGGCGCCACATTGATCACGACCCCGGACAGCGTGCTGACAGCGCCGGAGAAGAATAGTTACCAGGCTTATCTGCAGACCCCTGGCGCGGTGGATGCTGCCAATGTGATTGCGGTTCACGGGTACGTACAGACTGGGACGTGCTGTGCCGCGGCGGAAACGCTGGTGGCGCGGATGACGGGGCTGCGCGCCCTGATGCCGTCGTCGGCCACAGGGCTGCCGATCTGGAGCACGGAAGGTAGCTGGGGACAATCAACTCCGAATCTGCCAGACCCCGATCTGCAGGCGGCCTTTGTGGCGCGGTACTACCTGGTGGGATGGGCGCAGGGATTCTCGCGGCTGTACTGGTATGCGTATGACAGTCCATCGTGGGGAACCTTGTGGAATGCCAACGGGACAAATGGATGCAATGACGGAGGAAGCGGGCTGGGCTGTCTAACCAAGGCGGGTACGGCGTATGGGCAGGTTTACAGCTGGATGGCGGGAAATCGGATGACTACACCTTGTGCGAGCGTGGGGACCGTGTGGAGTTGTGGGTTGACGAAGGCCAATGGGACGCAGGTGCTGGCAGTTTGGGATACGCAGCGGAGTTGCTCGGGGGGGAGTTGCACTTATTCGAGTTATGGGGTGGATCCCCGGTACACGTCTTATTTGGATCTGAGCGGGCCGACGGCACATGCGATCACGGGGGGGACGGTACAGATCGGGGCGAAGCCGATTCTGCTGCAGTAGGGCGGGCGCGCAGGATGAAGGCATTTGGGGAGGGATCCTTCGACTCCGCTCAGGATGACAGCGCAATAAATCAAAATCAGAGTGGCATCGCGGCTGGCACTCATGCCCGCCGGGGCACATACGTGTGTTCGAAACTTGCGAGAGGAGATTTGATGAAGGCAAATAAAGGTACGGCGGTGGTGGCGCTGATTCTGTGCATGACCATCTCGTTCACAGCGTGCTCGACGGATTGGGTGGGGCAAGCGCAGGAGATTGTGGCGGTGTTGGTTCCTGCGGCTACGAATGTTGTGGCCCTGGTGGCGGCGCTGGAGGGGAAGAGTGTTTCGGCGCAGGATTTGCGGATGATCCAAAACGCGGGGACGCAGGCGAGCGGGGATCTGCAGTTGATCCTGGCGCTGATCACGCAGTATCAGAAGGCGGATGAGTCGACGAAGCCCGCGATTCTCAACAAGATTCAAACAGCGATCGGGACGGTGCAGGCGAATCTGGAGAGCTTGTTGCCGGCTTTGCACATCAAAGATGCGGCGACTCAGGCGAAGATCACGGCCGTCGTAGGGATCGTGTTGTCGGAGGTGCAGTCTCTAGCGGCGATTGTGCCGCTGGTGAGTGCGTCCCCCCCGACCCTAGCCGCAAAGAGCGCGGCCAGGACAGGGCACCCGAAGGCTCCGCTGACGGCGGGGGAGTTTGTGGCTTCGTATAACGCGACGATGAGAGCCAAGACGGGCAAGCCAGAACTGGATCGGGTGACGGCGGGGTTGGGGATTCATGGACATGGGAAAGTGGCGCGAGTGGTGTCGGCGGGAGTTTTGAAGTAGGGGTCTTGGGGCCAGAGGTCAGACTGGGGACAGTGGAGTCCCTGTCGACGGCACCGGCAAGAACGTTTGTCGCATGGTCCCTCCTTCCTCGCTATGCTCGGGCGTCGGGATGACATGGAGGGGTGAGGGTTCGATTTCGTGAGCGATCTTTACTTGTTGGAACAATTCGGGCCGCTGTTGGACAGGCGGGTGGGCGAGGAGACGGTGCGGGATCTGTTGATCTCGGGGCTGCTGAAGATCAGACCGAAACATGGCGGGGTCCGGTTGATGAAGCTGAACCGGGCACAGGAGGAGTATTCGAGGAGATGCGGCAAGAGGAACATCGTCTTGAAAGCACGGCAGCTGGGGATCACAACCTACGTTGCTGCGCGGTACTTCATTCAGACCATCACGCGGCCGGGGACGCTTACGGTGCAGGTGGCGCACAACGAAGAATCGGCGGAGGCGATCTTTAACATCGTGCGGCGCTTCTGGGAGAAACTGCCCGATGCGCTGCGCAAGGGCGCGTTGATACACTCACGCGCGAATGTCCGCCAACTCGTGTTCTCACACCTGGACAGCGAGTACCGGGTGGAGGCGGCGGACGACAACGCGGGGCGGGGGATGACCATCCATAATCTGCATTGCTCGGAGGTCTCCCGCTGGCCCCGCGGTGGGCAGGAGACGCTGGCTTCGCTGCGGGCGGCAGTCGTGCCAGAAGGCGAAGTTGTTCTGGAGTCGACGGCACGGGGTGCGGCGGGATTGTTTTACGAGGAGTGGCAGTCAGCTCCGGAGACGGGATACACGCAACATTTCTTTCCCTGGTGGTACGAAGCGTCGTATTGCGAGGAGGTAAAGAAAGGGAAGGTGCTGCCACTTGCGGAGCAAGAGAAGGAATTGGTGACGCAGCATGGGCTGACGGAGGGGCAGATTGCATGGCGGCGATCGCGGTGGCAAACACTGCGGGAGCTGGCGGCGCAGGAGTATGCGGAAGATCCGGTGTCGTGTTTTTTGGCGTCGGGAGAGTGCGTCTTTGATCTGGCCACGATCGAAAGGGCAGCGAGCCATGCGGCACATGCGGTTGAGACGCAGGACAGCGGGAGGCTGATGACCTGGTTTCCACCTAGCGCGGGGAGAAAGTACATCATTGGAGTGGACGCGGCTGGGGGCGGCTCGGACGGGGACTATGCCTGCGCACAGGTGATCGAGCGGACGATGGGGCTGCAGTGCGCGGAACTGCATGGACATTTTCCTCCTTATGAACTGGCGCGGCGGGTGGCGGAGCTAGGGCTGAGGTACGAGTCGGCGTTGGTGGCGGTAGAGCGGAACAATCATGGGTATGGAGTGCTCGCACATCTACGGGACTTGCCGTACGACAACGTCTTTCTGCAAAACGGACAGGAAGGATGGCTGACTTCGGCGGCGAGCCGTCCGGCAATGATTGAGAACCTGGCGATGGTGCTGATGGCGAAGCCGGAGTTGTTTCATAGTCCGCGGCTGCTGGGAGAGTTTCGGACGTTTGTGCGGCATGCGGATGGGAATGCGGCGGCGGCGGAGGGAGCGCATGATGATTGCGTGATGGCGATGGCGATTGCCCTGGCAGTGCGGCGGGAGGAAGCGGGTAGGGTGTCGAGGCGGCGGGGGGTGGAGATGTCGAGTTTGGAGGTTTGAGAGCGGACGTCAGCTCTCGGTTCTCAGTTCTCAGCTGCCGGGTGGCGGGGAGCAAGCCGCGAATTCCATCGATCAGGATCCAGGGATGTTCACTCGTCACATCGGAATTGAGGGGGGTTGAGGTAAGATTTCGGGCCTTGTGGTTTCTGCGGTGTAGAGTCCTCAGGGTGCATCGTTGCGCTGGGGCTGCGCGGGCGAGGGCGCTTGCGCCACATTGGACGGCCGAGGGCGGCTGTCCCCACATGATTGTTTTGGAGTGCGGGTGGCGGTGGCGGCGGTCCAACACGTGAGGCGGATGCGGGGCGGGGCGCAGGGGCATTTGATGCGCTGCTCTGACGGGCACTTCTATGTGGTGAAGTTTCGGAACAATCCACAGCATTTGAGGGTGCTGGCGAATGAGTTGCTGGCGACGCGGCTGGCGGAGCGAAGCGGGTTGCCGGTGCCGGCTACGGAAGTGGTCGAGGTTGGGGAATGGCTGGTCGAGCATACGCCGGAGTTGCATATTCAGCTGGCGCACAATGTGATTCAGTGCCAGGCGGGGCTACAATTCGGGTCGCGGTATGTGGTGAGTCCGCTGGAGGGGCAGGTGTTCGACTACCTTCCAGTAGAGATGTTTGGGATGGTTCGCAACCTGGAGACGTTTGCCGGGATGCTTGTCGTCGACAAGTGGACCGGGAATGCGAACGGGCGGCAGGCAGCGTTTTGGCGGAAGTTGCGGGAGCGGAAGTATACGGCGTCATTTATCGACCAGGGATATTGCTTCAACGCGGGGGAGTGGACGTTTCCGGACTACCCGCTGCGCGGGGTGTATTCGCGGAATGAGGTTTACGCGGACGTGCGCGGGTGGGAGTCGTTTGAGCCGTGGCTCTCGCGGATCGAGAAGATGGACGAGAATGTGGTTTGGAGCCTGGCGGGAGAGATTCCTCCGGAGTGGTACGGCGGAGAGTGGGACGAACTGGAGAAGCTGGCGCGGACGTTGATTGCGCGGCGGGGAACGGTGCGGGAATTGATTGAGGCGTTTCGGACTTCGCCGCGAAGACCGTTTCCGGGGTGGAGGGAACAGGCTTAACCACAGAGGACACAGAGGAACACTGGAAGGGCAATTCGTTGGCTGATCGGCGACAGCTCGAGTTCTTCCTGCTGCGGTATGTCCCGGACGCGGTGAAGGATGAGTTTGTCAATATTGGCGTGGTCATGGTGGAGCCCGGGGCGAATGGGGCGGGGTTCGCGGACGTGCGGTTTACGCGAGACTGGCGGCGGGTTCGATGTCTGGATCCGCAGGCGGATGTGGAGATGCTGGAAGCGCTGGAGCGGGAGATTCGTGGGCAGCTCGGCGAGGTGAAGGATCGGGCGACTTTGCTGCGGCGGTTGGAAGATTCGTTCTCGAATGTGATTCAGTTGTCGCCGACGAAGGGGTGCTTGGCGGAGGATCCGGCGGTGGAGATTGAGACGATGGCTTCGATGTATCTGGAGGCAGCGAAGGTTGCGGGAGTGCACAAGCTCGGCGGGCGGCAGAGGATTCTGAGGAAGATGCAGGAGGCGTTTGAGCAGGCGGGGGTGGTGAAGTTTCTGAATCCGTTTCCTGTGACTCCTTATACAAAGCCGGGCGATCCGTTCAAGTTTGATTTTGGGTACAGACTGGGAAATGAGATCAAATTGTTTCATGCGGTTTCGCTGAAGGCGAGCGTGGATGCGGCCGTGATGCTGGCTGCAAGGTATCCAACAATCGCGGTAGGCATATTGAAATCGAAGGACGGGGTGACGCCTTTCCTAACAGCGGTGGTGGATGATGGGCTGAATGCCGGTGAGGAAGAGGTTGGATTCGCGCTGGGCATGATGAAGGACGCGGAGATCAGAGTAGCGGCGGCGGGAGAGATGGCGGGGATTGCGGAGGAAGCGAGGCGGGAGTTGAGGGTATGAACGAATGAGACCTCGGCTAAGAGAGGTGGTAATTGCATTGGGCGTGGTTTTACTTGTTTGGTTCGGTTTGTTCAGTCGTTCTATGTTCAGTGAGGTCCGGGGCATTCTTTATGTGACCGTTCTCGCGCTGCCATTTGTGCTCAATGTAATAGGTTGGCGTCGGTGGAGGAGTGTGCGAAATGAGGTAGAGACGACACGCTTGCGGAAATCCCTAGGGGCGCTTGGATTGGTGACCAACACATTGTCGCTTGCCCTGATCTGCACGGTGGTTGTGGTGTTTAGTTATCGAACTATCAAGTTCATTTTTACACCGGATCATCCGGCCGTCCCCCCGATTGAGTGGATGAATGCGACTAATTTTGCGGTTTGCATGTGGGGCTGTTTTGCAGTGTCTGTGCTGGGGCTCGGAGCCGGCATTTTGGGCCCTGTACGAATTCGTTTACAGGTCGCATTGAGCAGTTTTGTTCTGGCGTCGATCATTTTCAATGACATTATGAAAAGGTCGCAATTTTGACAGTTGTTTCTTCTGTGAAACGCATAGGTCCTTCACTCCAGTCATGATGACAGAGTAAAGGTAGTCCAAGAGAGAGGTAGCGACAGGCTAGGCTCCGCTGCGGCGGGGCTTTTTGGTTGGGGTGGGAGATTAGCCGAGGACCCTGGGCAACACAGAGGAGGTCAGAATCCCCCACCCTAGCCGCAAAGGACGCGGCTAGGATGGGGCACCCGGCTTTTTGTTTGGGACAAGTTTATTGCTGGTGGATGGAGTGCGCGGGCGAGGCGCCCGCGCCACACAGTATCGAGCTACGCTCGACGGACAGCCGAGGGGCGGCTGTCCCCACACAGTTCGAGTAGGGCACAAAACATCATGAAAATTACAGAGACGGTGCGCGGCGCCTGGCGCCGGATTGCGGGAGTGTCTTCGACGTCTTCCCTGACGGGAGGGGCGGAGAAGAAGCGGCGGACTTCGGGGCTGCCGTCCATTTTCAATTCTTACGGGCCGCTGACGGAGGCGATGCCGAAGCCGACGCCTTATAACTTGCGGCGGTTTTCGGAGACGCCGATTGCGCGGCGGGCGATCAACTGCATCAAGGACCGGATTGCCGGGATGCGGTGGAGGATTCAGCCGCGGCATGGATACGCGCTCGATGCGATTCCGGAGGGGGCGTTGCGAGTGCGCACGCTGACGGACAACTTTGATGCGCCGAATCCGGATGATTCGTTTCGCTCGTTCGCGGAGCAGGTGTTGGAAGACATCATCGTAGGCGGGTATGGGGCGGTGGAGGTGCAGGCTTCGGGCGATCCGGCGCGGCCGTTATTGATGTGGCCGGTGGATGGGGCGTCGATCCGGATGAATGTGGAGTGGAACGGTTCGCCGCATTCGCAACGGTACATGCAGGTGAGCAATCAATCGGGACCAAACAGCCAGATCAAGCTGGATGACGATGAGCTGAGCTACATCCGGCTGAATCCGCGGACGCATACGCCGTTTGGGTTGGGGCGGCTGGAAGTGGCGTTTGAAACGATCAACGCGTTTCTGGGAGCGCACCGGTATGCGTCGCGGCTGGCGTCGAACACCGTCGTGCAATATGCGCTGTGGTTGCAGGATTTGACGCCGGAGCATCACGAGCGGCTGATCCGGTGGTGGCAGGATGAGATTGAGGGAACGGGGAAGGTGCCCATTCTTTCGGTCGAGAGCAAGCCGGAAGTGTTGCGATTCGGGGGCGGGACCGACGCCGATTTGCGACTGCAGTGGCAGGAATTTCTGCTGCGGGTGGTCGCGAATGCTTTCGACCTTCCTCCTTTCTATCTGGGAGTGGAGCGGGATGTGAACCGTTCGACGGCGGGAGAGATGAATGACCTGGCGTTCCGGCAGGCGATTGTACCGACAGCGCGACTGCTGGCGGAGCATCTGACGCGAGACGCGATCGCGAAGAAGCTGGGGTGGACAGATCTCGAGTTTGTGTTTGCAGATGTGGATGCGACCGATCCGATGGAGGAGGCGCAGATCCAGCAGATCCTGCTGCAGAACGGGGTGCTGACGGTGAACGAGGTGAGAAGGATGCGAGGGTTGCCGGAGTTGGGGTGAGGCGGCTTCGAGTGTCGGGCTTCGGTTTTCGGACAAATAAGAACGACACGCTGTGCGGGGAGAACACCCTGCAACGGCAGTGGCGACGCAAGAGGTGCAGAGGTCCTTCGCTTCGCTCAGGATGACAGATTTGTTTTTCCAGGATGACAGAGCATGAATGAAAAGACCATGAAATGGAAACCGAGAACATCATGACGATTGAACTGGCGAGTATGGCGGTGGCGATGCCGGAGGTGGCGGGGCATCCGAACCGGGTGGGGTTTCGGGGAGTGCTGACGGTGGTGGATGTGCCTTCGCAACGGGCGCCATCAGGGGCAAAGGGACACCTGGTGGTGCTGACGAGGGCGGCGGCGGAGACGGCTTTGCCTTCGCTGCTGGGCATGGCGTTGGATTACGCGCCTGCCTTGGATCGGCACGATGTGCGGCGGAAGGTGGGCGTGATCACGCGGGCGGAGATCGTGGGGCGGAAGCTCGAGCTTGGCGGGTATCTGTTCGCCAGAGACTTTCCCGAAATTGTGGAGGAGATCGCGAAATCGGGGAAAGCGGAGGGCAAGTCTGCAGCCGGTGGGCGCGGCGGGAGCGTGCAGCGTCGCGCAGTGCATGGTGGTGGCGGGGCGTGGTGGGGCCGGCGAGGTGATTCGCAATCGTCGGGTTGGAAGTCTTCCCTGTCGGCTACTGCGGGACGACTTCTCGGTCTGACGACAGCGATTCGGTCCAGTCCCAAGCACTCGCAGGGCCTCCGAGGAGAGTCTCACGATGTGCTTCGAACGGAGGGGCTGGGCGCGGCGGGAAGGGCACTGGGAATGTCGTACGAAGTTACGGACGTGCTGCTGGCGGATGCGAGAGCGCGGGTGTGGACCTTGACGAAGGTGACATTCACGGGGGCGGCCATTTTGCGGAGAGACAAAGCGGCCTACCAAGACACATGGATTGAGCTAGAGATTTAGGACTGAGAAGTCCCTCAAGGGCTAAAGCCCTTCCTTTGGAAAACCATGAATCGCAGCACTGCAAGCGCTGCGCCACCCAAGAGCAAAAGCTGACTTAATTCTGCGGAGGAGAAAAGCATGAACGAGGAGATGGTGTTGCAGTTGATGGCGACGGCGGAGCGGCTGGCAAACGCGGCTGAATCGTTGGATCGCGTGTTGGGGCGGCTCGATGCACAGCAGGAGGCGCTGAACGCGAAGGTGGACCGGATTGTGGCGGCGGTAGACGAGAGAGCGTCGTACCAGCCGGAACACGACGATGGCGGGCGGCAGTTGCAGGCTCGGGTGGCTGAACTGGAGAAGTCGAATGCCGACCTGAAGGCCCAGGCAGCACGGATGGCGCGCAAGACGCTGCCACCGATGGTTTCAGCGATCCTGGAGAAGACCTGCGGAGAATCCAACGAAAAGCTCGACCGGGGAGTGCTGGACAAGACCCTGCAGAGTTTGAGTGTGGAACAGCGGATCGCAGTGAAGTCAGAGCTGGCGCGAGCTGGGATGATCGAGTAGGGCAGCTTCTAGCTACTAGCTTCTAGCTGAACCGGAGCAACGAAAGGGCACGACATGGGTCGTGCCTTTTTTGTTGCCTGCAATGAAGAGCAGGCAGTTTGAGTTCAGTCCCAAGGTTGGGATCCGAAAAGGAAACTCCTTTCGGAGCCATTGGCACTGCACGCAGGCACGAGGTCCTTCGACTCCGGAGTTGCTTCACTTCGTGAAGCAACTCCTGCGCTCAGGATGACAGGGCTGATGGGGAATGGAAGAAATAGGCAATTGAATTTCGGACGAGGAAAAATCAAACAGAGGAGAAAACATGACGGGACAATTTGTGGATTTGTTTGCAGCGGCGGATTTTCTGGGGCCGGGCGCGGTGGAGATTGACCGGTACCAGTCGGAGATCTTTGACATCGTGCGGCGGCGAGGGGCATTCGGACAAAGGATCAAGCAGGTACCGGCGACGGGACACCCTTCGCGATTCTTCGAGGAGACGGCGATTCCAGCGCCCACGGCGGCGCAGGCATTTGTGGACCCTCGCAGCATCTCGGCAACCACGATTTCACCAACACGAATCGAGTTGTCAGTGCCGCTGAAGGCGCTGGTGTCACAGATCAACTACAACCTGTTCGACCTGGAAGTAACGGCACAGCAGAGCCAGTTTGCCTATCTGCAGGCAAAGGACCTAGCGGATGCCGTCGACGGGTTGCTGCGGACCCACGACGTGGCACTGTGGAACGGCAGCGACACGTCGCTGAGTGCGCCAACCACTCCGCAGTACTTCGGAGCAGTCGGGCAGATCGTGGCCGGGGGAAACACGACGACGATTGGAACCACCGCGAGCATCGTGGACGGGATCAAGAGCACGGTGGCAGCGATGGTGGCGAACTCTTCGTACCAGGTACGGCCGACGGCGATCTATGCCAACCCGGTTTTGCTGGACTTGATCGACCGGGAGATGAAGACGGAGTTCAACGTGGTGCTGAACTCGGTCGAGATCACGGCTGGGTACTCGGTGAAGGCACTGGCGACGCAAGCGGGAGAACTGCCGCTGATCCCGGAGTGGGCACTGGGATACACGGGAGTAATCGGGACCAACGCGGTGCTGCCAGCGTACATCGTGACCGAGGACCTGATCGAGTATCACTGGCTGACGGATCCGAATCCGCGGGTGTTCCGGCTGGGGCTGCCAGGATCGCTGAGCCAGCAGAACGTGGTGGTGAAGTTTGGGGCTCCGGTGGTGAAGGGGGCGAACTTCGCGCACTACGAAGTGAAGGTGCAGAGGTAGGAAACCAGTTCTCGGTTCTCAGTTTTCAGTTCTCAGTTGGAACCTTCCATGGGGAGGGGCCCTGGGAGCGGGGCTGAGAACTGAGAACTGAGAACTGAGAGTTCACTATGAATTATTTGGATACGACCGAGTACCTCACGTACGGACTGGATGCGGCTACGGACCAGTCATGGGTGACAGCGGCGTCTGCGATTATCGATGCCCATTGCCGGAGAACCACGCTGGGAGTGAATCAATATGAAGAGCGGCTGAAGATGCCGCCGGAGTTGAACACGGTGCGGGTAAGTTATCTGCCGCTGGTCACGGTGGCGCCGGCAGCGACACCCATCGTCTCGCTGAAGGGACGGTATGGCATTCCGAGGCGTGGGGAATGGCCGTTCCCGGAACTCAGTTTGGAATTTGCTTTGGTGTTCGCGCTCCCTGGGTCGTGGACAACCGTGGATCCGGCAAGCATAGACATCTGGGCGGGGAGTGGCGAGCTTAGCTTTCCGGTGAACGCGCTGGGACTCTCCTTCAATGAGGTGGCGGTCGTCTACAACGCGGGACTGGCTACGATTCCGAGTCGAGTCAAGATCGCGTGTGCGCAGATTGTGAAGAATGCGCAGGCGACGCCGGCACTCAATGTGAAGTCAGGCAGTGTCGACCGGATGCGGCTGGAGTATTTCTCTGACTCGCTGGTGGATGAGACGGTGCGTAGTCTTCTGGAGCCATATGTGGCGAGGAAGGGCGCGTAGGTTGACTTCGGTTTGAGATGAGCCTGCGGGTTACCTCAGGGGCTAAAGCCCCCATCGGGAGTGACGGGCCTTATCGCAGCGCTTGAAGCGCTGCGCCACCCAAAATCCCAGCGACCGGCACGAGCGGGCATCAGCACCCGGAAGGAGCACTTTATGAGCAGCGGAATCTGTGGAGCAGCTTTGGTGCGAGCGGCCAATGCCATGTTGACGGCATTGGGGGGAGACGAGATCTGGTTGCTTCTGCCGGCGATGGCGATGGCCAGCGACAGTGGTGGACAGTTGGGACTGGTCGATCCGGGCGTACAGGAGTTGCTTGTTTCGCCGGCGGTGGCGCGAGCGCTAACAACGGGAAATGTGGGGCCACGGCGGAGGATTGAGTTCACGCTGCCGGCGTCGGCGATTGCGGCGCATCTGCCGGAGTTGGGGATGGGAACGGCGGAGGATTTGTTCAATGCTGCGCTGGGATTGAAGTATGGGAGTGAACTCTTTCATATCGAGACGGTAGTCACGGAGAACTTTGCGGGGACGGCGTATTTCTATGTGGTGACGGCGGTGGAGTGAGGAAAGCAGCTATCAGCTGTCAGCCGTCAGCTAAACGTGGCGACGGAAGCTTCCTTCTGATATGCGAGACCTTCTCTTTCGCCCCGCTGGGGCTCGTTCCCTTCTGACTTGCTGCCCACGGCTTGCGCCGTGGGCTGCATTCTGTCGCCGCTTCGCGGCTGGAGCTTCGCGACTGGCTTCTTCAACTGACTAGTCGACTGCGGGGTTGGGCTGAAGGCTGATAGCTGACGGCTGAAAGCTGGTGTTTATGCAATTTGCCAAAGACAGTTTTTTTCTTGCGCTGCAACAACGGCTGGCGGGGTTGAATCCGGCTCGCGTGGTGACGATCGGCGGTACCACAGTGCCAGCTGTCTTGGTGGTGGAGAATCTTCCGCCTTCGTCTGCCGAGCGGCAGGCCAACACGTTTTATCTCGAGTGGGGACTTGCCAATGTGGTGGAGGGGCATGCGGGGAATGGTGTACTGATGAGCATGGAGTGCGTCATTTCGTATTACACGCTCGGATCGGTTGACAGTATGGTGGATCGTGGGCGGGTGCAGGGAGAGTTGGATTCCGAGTTGCTGGCGATTTGTCAGCCTGCGAATACGGAGAAGCGTGACTACACCCGGGCTCCCAGTGTGGATCTGGGAACCGGCGTGTTCTGGAATCAGCCGGGGTTTGATGGCGCTAAGAAAAGCAGCGTTGCTGACGATGCAGCGCGGCAGACGGATTCACGTGCAGAACGCAGGGCTCGGGTGACGATGTTCTTTTTTACGGAGGTGAAGGCGTCATGAGCTCTTCTCCTTTACGGGCAGCGATGGTTCCGGTGACACGGCAAATGCGGGCTTATTTCGCACCGGTGGACCGAACGACCAATATCCCGACGATATTTGACCCGGCTATTGGGGGAGCGTTTTCGCTCGACTCGCCGCCCGTTCCCTGGATGGACTTGGGGTGGGTAGAGAATTTTGAACGCTCCTACGGTACGCCGGCCGATGTCGTGCGCTCGGGAGTAAGGGCGCTGCCGGCGCTACAGTTTAGAGGTCCGCTGGAGGCACGGGTGGAGTTTGTCTTCCGGCAGTGGGGCAAGCTGCAGATGGCCCTGGCTTGCGGGTCGGAGCACATGAACGTGTTGGCAACGGTGGGGAGCGCGACGCCGGCGCCTTCGGGAGGGACACCGAGACCAGCAGTGGCAGTGTTGCCTGGGTCCACGGCAAGCGAGTTGGTATTGGGTGCAGGTGCGGCGAACAGCTTTCCGGCGGGAACGCTGGTTGCGGTGGATGTGGATTATCAACAGCAGACTGGGTTTGTCGGATCGGGAATTGCCGCGGCGTACGTGAGCAGCCCGATGGCGGTCAGGCAGGATGTGAACTATGTACGGCGGGTGACATTCAATGTGGCCCGAGTCGCGGAAGTCACGGCGACCTCCGCGGTCCTGACCCAGCCGCTGCTGGCAGGGGTTCCGGTTGGAGCTTCAGCGCAGGCTGTCGTTGCGTTTGTGGATCGGGAGGGCGGAACGTTCTTTCAGGAGTGGTCAGCGCTATTTGTGGCGGAAGAGGAATCGGGGGGGCGGGTTTGTTTTTACTATCCGCGGCTAAGCCCGAATCCACGGATTGCATCGACGGGGACCGGGGGGGCGAGGGGGCCGTTCGTGCGAGAAGACTTCCTGCCCATCGCCAAACCGCTCATGGCGGTATCGCTGCGAGCGTCGTTTGTGGCAATGCCAAATATCGATTCTAATGACGGTCAGGCTGCACTCTGCTACCGGAGCTATTTTCCGGCTGCGATGGCGGCAGTGTACTAGCCGCCTTCAAGAATCTTAACCACAGAGGACATAAAGCACACAGAGGCACTTCCGTGTTCGAAAAGTGTGACGGGTAGGGCTTCTTACGCCGAAGGCGTCAATCTGGTGCCACTCTAGGCGCTTGTTTTCGATAAGGCTCCACATCGACAACGGAGTTTCGAGGGCTGCATAAAATCTGCGGCTGAGGGAATGTTGTCGCTCGAGGAGAAGGTGGCATCCGAGAACTCAGATGAAACTTACCATAGACAATCTGCAGGGTAACGGCCCGAAAGACTATACGGCAGCACTGGATGGGACAGTTTCGCCCAAGATTGAAAGGAAGTTGAACAAGCCAGCGAAACTGCGGCTCAGCCTGGTCGCGAGCTCTCCGACGTTCGAGGTGCCCTCAGTGGGCGCGCGTGTGACTCTAGGCAAGACGAATGGGAGCGACGTTTTCACGGGATATCTGACGGAGTCTCCCCACTTCGAGTATCTCGGCTGGGGAGAGGCGGGGCCGGTTTACCGGTACAACCTGGTGGCGGAGAGCGATGAAGTTCTTCTCGATCAGAAGGCATTGCCCAATCGACCCCCTTTCGTGGGCCGGAGCGCCGGTGACGCGCTCCGGCAGCTGGCGGAAGACTTGCTGCCGGGATGGTTCGACACGAGTGGAGTGCAGGATGTGGACACTCTGACCTCGTACGCGGTAAACCCACAGAGACAATTTTCTTACCACGCAGCAGAGATTGCGTTGGCGGTGCGGGGCAGCTACCGGGCGATGAATGGAGCCCTCATCCTGGAGCCGGCCGGAGCGTCCAGCTACTCGCTGGTTGAGAGGGATGAGACTTTTTCACCGGCGGGGTTGACGCTGGTTAGCCCGAACATGCTGGTGAACGATGTCACCGTGATCGGGCTCGAGGAACCGCAGGACTATGTTCGGAACTACTTTGTGGGAGACGGGCTGAGCCTGAGGTTCTACCTTTCGCAGAATCCATTTGCGCAGAGCCGGCGCGCGCTGGTTGACGAAAAGTATGCGGGGGCGGCGCTGGATCCGACGGTTTGGGCGATGGACGACCCGACGGCGGCGGTTTCGGTGGCGGCGCAGACGCTGCAGGTCGATGGGGGAACCGGGCAGGACGGTCAGACCACGGTAATCTTCGTCGAGCAGATTGAACTGGGTGGTGCACTGGAACTGCAGCATGGGGATGTGAGCTTTTCCGGAGCATCGCAAGGAGTATTAGGCGGATTGTACGGGGGCGCCATTTCAGAGGGAGGGTGCCTGGCAGGGTTTCAAGTTACGCCCTCCGGCGGCGGGTCGAGGATCAAGGCACTGATCAACGGAGAGCCAGCGGGACCTGCGATCGCAACGCAGGCCGGACATCGGTATGTGCTGACCACCCACTTGTATTCGATGGAGGTGTACCGATCGCGAGAAATCTACCATTCTTCGTCGCACCCGGCGGGGGAAGGTTGGGGAGGCGGAAACGTTCCGTCGGATGTGCGGTTTGTGCTGGAAGTCCATGATGTGGACCCGGCGAATCCGGCGACCATGGTGGCTCCAGCGACCGTTTTGTACGACGGAGTGATTGTGGATGCTTCGGGATTCTGCACTTACGCCCTGGTAAATGCGGCGAGCCTGCACTGCAGCATCGCGTACACGTATGTGACGCATATTTCGCTGGCCGAAGTGCGCACGGCCTTGAAGGATGAAAACTTCGTGACTCAACTGGTGGGATCACTGGCGGAGGGCGCGCAATGCAGCATCACGAACGACCCTGCGCTCACTTTCCACTCGCAGTATGCGCCGGCGCTCGATGAACTCATCGTGGTCAGCTATCGCGGGTATGGGCGGGCCGTCGCGGAAGTAAACAACAGCGTCAGTATTGCGAGCTTGCAGAATGGCGCTGACGACGGGTTGCGGGGAACCGTGCAAGCGGTGAACACTCCGAGAGTGCGCACGGGGACGGATTGCGAGAACGCGGCGCTCGCAATTCTGGACAACGCAGCTTCACCGGCATGGTCGGGGACTTACCAGACCTGGAGCGATTTTCTGCCTGGGGGCGCGGATGACATTTTCCCAGGAGATGCGCTGGCAGTGAGTGTGCCTTCACAGGGAGCTTCGTTCACCGCGATCATCCGGCAGGTCGGAGTCGAGGTAGTGGATCCAGCGGGCGATCGAGGGATGTACACGATCGAGTTTGCGAATGAGCTGGCAGCACCGCTAGCCATGCGATGGGAACCGAGCGCGACACCGGTTCCGTTGCAGGCCATGCCTCCACAGCTCACGATGGCGCAGGTTGGGGCGTACTACGCGGCGGACTTGAAGGAGGCGCAGATCTCGCAAGTGAGTTCGACGACGGTGCAGGTGGATGTGGGGCTGGTCCCGCCGGGCGGATGCGGAATTGAGGTTCGGATTCACGATTACGGGTGGGGACCGGCGAACGATCGTAACCTGCTGGGACGGTTCGCAACGCAGACCTTCAGCCTGCCGCGGCTGGCGCGGACGCAGAACTACTTTCTGCGGATGTATGACAGCTCGTCTCCGCCGCGATACTCGCGGTACTCGGCAGCGCTGCACCTGGATTACCCACTATGAACAGCGATGACATTGTGGGCAAACCGAGACAGCGTGCCGGTTTGGGGAAGCAACCGCCCTCGGTGCAGTATACGGACAAGGATTTTCAGCTAGAGGTGCTCGGGAAGCTGGCGGAGACGCAGGCGCTGGCAGGGTCGTTGCAGGACTCGCTGCAGGCGGCCTCCAGAATGGCCAGAGACGAGCGATTGCTGAGGTTCGATGGTCGAACCCTAGTCGCCATCGGCGCCATCGCACTCTCTCTGACGGGCTACGTTCTGCAGGATGCGCGCAACAAGACAAGACAGGATACGGAAATTGAGACAACCAAAACGCGGGTTACGCGCCTGGAACAGATTGCGGAAGCGAACACCGAAGGACGTATACGCACAGAAGTGCAACTTGGAGAGCTGCGCGATGGACAGATTGAGATCAAGAACATGATCAAGGCGCGTGACAAAGAAAGCACCGGGATCCGGGGCGAAGACAGTCGTCGAGAGAAGGCGCAGTCCGCCAGGGAAGATCAGAGACAGGGCCGTCAGTGAGAAGAAGCCCGCGGCGCGTCAGGCACCATATCAGGCGGACGTGGAGTTAGCTGCCGGCTCCCAGCCACTCAGCGGCGCATTTCAGGCAATCAAGTTGGTGCACGCAGCGCCGATTCACGGCCGTGAATCCGCGTGTGCGATGCCGGGGTACGCGTAAAAAGAACGAGCTTCAGGAGGAGGACCCATGAACTTTTTGTCGCAGTTGTTGCGGGGGATTGCGTTTGTCCCAGCACTGGTAAATGGAATTGAAGGGCTGTTCGCAAGCAAGTCCGGCGCCGAAAAGAAAGATGCGGCGATGTCGTTCCTGCAGAATGCGCTAGCCATGACAGATGCCATCGCAGCGCGGGAAATTGTCCAACCGGAGAGATTTAAGGACGGGATTTCGAAAATAATCGACGGCACGGTGGAATGCCTGAATGCATCCACCTGGGCGAAGAGCAGCTCGCAACCATCTGGTGTGCGCCCTCAGTGATCTGGAATCAGGATTCTTTCGCCCCGCTGGGGCTGGCGCTTGATCGCTGGCGACCCACGGCTTACGCCGTGGGCTGCACTCCTTCGCCGCTCCGCGGCTAGTGTTAACCGATCTCCTCGCTCCAGGTCTCCAGGCTCTTCTTCACCAATGCCATGAATTGGTCGGCGACGGCGCCGTCGATCAGGCGATGGTCGTAGCCCAGGGTCAGATGGACCACGGACCGGATCGCGATGGAGTCGTTTCCTTCTCTGTCGGTGACGACCAGCGGCTGCTTGGTGATGCCACCGACGCCCATGATGGCTGAGTTGGGCTGGTTGATGATGGGCAGACCGAAGACGGCCCCGAACTGGCCGGGATTGGTGACGGTGAAGGTGGAGCCTTCGACATCCTCCGGCTTGAGCTTCTTGTTGCGGGCGCGCTCGCCGAGGTCTGTGATGCCGCGCTGCAGGCCTAGGAAATTGAGGTCTCCGGCGTTCTTCAAGACGGGGACGATGAGCCCCCAGTCGAGGGCGACAGCGATGCCGACGTTGATGTTGCGGTGGTAGCGGATGTTGTCGCCTTCGAGCGAGGCATTGCAGATAGGCCACTGCTGCAGGCCGATGATGGCGGCGCGCACGAAGAAGGGCATGTAGGTGAGGCGGACACCGTGGCGCTGCTCAAAGCCGGCTTTGAGCTTGTTGCGCAGGTTGACGATGCGGGTGAAATCCACTTCGTACATGCAGTGGACGTGGGCGCTGGTGCGGCGCGACTCGATCATGCGCTGCGCGATGATCTTGCGCATGTTGGTAAGGGGGACGAGGTCGCCGGGGTAGGGTGCGGGCGCGGCGGGCCGGGGCGTGGCAGGCGCGGGAGCTGAGGGCGTGGAACTGGGCGCAGCCGCCGGAGCAGCCGACTGGCGCTCGATGAAGGACATAATGTCCTGCTTGGTGATGCGGCCGCCGAGGCCGGTACCGGAAATTTGCGAAAGGCTGATGCCGTGCTCGCGGGCGATCTTGCGAACCAGCGGGGAGGAGCGGGCCTCTTCATCCTCTTCGTGAGTTGCTGCGGGCGCTGCGGCGGGCGGTGGGGCAGGAGCGGCTTTCTTTTCCTCTCTTTTCTCTTCTTTCGGTGGCGGGGCGGCTGGCTTCGCGGGTGCGGCAGCGGCCTCGCCGTCGGTCGCGATCGTGCCAACTACCGTGTTGATGCCCACGGTCGTGCCTTCCGACACCTTGATCTCGCGCAGAATACCGGAGGCGGGCGCAGGGATTTCGGCGTCGACCTTGTCGGTGGAGATTTCGAACAGCGGTTCGTCGCGCTGGACCTTGTCGCCGGGCTTCTTCAGCCACTTGGTAATAGTGCCCTCAACGATGGATTCGCCCATCTGGGGCATGATGATGTCAGTCGGCATGATTTCCTTCCGTGGGCCCACAGTTTGCGACAGAAGGCCGGATGCAAACAAATATTATAGCGGGTGACGGAGTTGGGGTTGGGTTTACGACGCCGCAGGCATATCCCTCGCTTGGTCGGCGGCCACAAAACTGATCCCAGAGCTCGCGGAGAACGACCGCAGAGAACGCAGTTCCCCTTCTCGCCTGGAGGTTCCTAAGGAATTGCTTCAGCCTAATCGTGACCTTGTTTCCCTCCGCTTTCCTTCTTTTCATCGCCTCCCGGCACAACGCCAAAGTTCGTCTTGTAGTACTCCTGCGCGCCCGCGGGGAGTTTCTCCAGGTGAGAAAGCAGGGACGTGATTTTCCAGATGTCCTGTTCGCTCAGAGTCTTGTCCCAGGCGGGCATACCGGTGTAGCGGATGCCGGTGCGAATGGTGTAGAAGATGTGCCACTCGGGATCGTCGGGGGGATGGGTCGCGAGATTCGGGGCTGGAGGATAAAACGAATTGGCGAGTGAGGCCGGCTTGCGATCAAGGCCTCCATGGCAGACGGCGCAGTTCATGGTGTAGAGCTTCATGCCGTCCTCCAGGTTCTGGTCGGTAGGAGGCAGAGGGTTGGTGACATGGGGGGCGTGGCGCTCCATCGAGGCGTCTACGGCAGCGTTGGCCAAGTGACGCTCCCAATGCGGTGGCGCGACGTTGGCGTGGGTGGGGAAGAAACCGAGCGTGGCGATGCCGAGTCCGCCGAGGATGAGTACGAGCAGGGTGACGATGATGCCGAGGATGAACTTACTCATGGGGCCTCCGGAATTGATTATTGTGGCAGATGGAGAGGGTGAGGCGCTAGCTGGGCGCGAGTCTGTCGCGGACGGGATCGAGGCGCTCTCATTTGTGGAGATATCGCATGGCTATCTCAAGAAGTAGCACTCCCAGGCCGAATGCAATTGCCGTGGTGCCCCAAGGCCTGCTCTTGTTGGCCGGAATCTTGGGGCTTTTGCTTTTGCGCGTAAGGACAATGTAGTTAAACAGAGCCAGCACAGCCACTGAAGTTACAGCCCACATCCACAGCGGCGTTCGATCTGGAACGATGAACAGCGATACGAAGATTCCCAGGAGTCCCGATATGTTCACTACGGCGACTCTCTTCCATGTGCTCATGCTCATCCGGTTCACTTGAACTGGCCTCACAAAAGTTCCGAGGGAAGATGCCGGTTCCCCTCAGGGGCTTAAAGCCCGCATTCCTCTTGACCGGTAGCGGCACGGCTCGAAGCCGTGCCCTTCCCAAAACCATTTATGAGACCAACTTCTAGTATGCCTTCAGGCGGCGGGCTTCGCGGACTACGTCTTCCACCTTCGGCAGGTAGTGATGCTCCTGCGGAGGGGAAAACGGGACTGCGGAATCCAGGCCGGCGATGCGGACGATGGGGCCATCGAGGTCGTCGAACGCCTCTTCGTTGATGATGGCGGCAATTTCTCCGGCCAGGCCTCCGGTGCGAGAGTGTTCGTGAAGGATGATGACTTTGTTGGTTTTCTTCACGGTCTGCGCGATGGCTTCACGATCAAGCGGCGAGACGGTGCGCAGGTCGAGGATCTCAAGATCGATTCCGTCGTTCTTCAGAACCTCGGCGGCCTCCAACGCGGTGTGGACCATCGCGGCATAGGTGATCACGCTCAGGTCGTGGCCTTCGCGGGCGATGTTCGCCTTGCCGATGGGAACGACGTAATCTTCCGCGGGAACTTCTCCCTTGATGCGGCGGTAGAGATATTTGTGTTCGAAGAAGATGCAGGGGTTGCTGTCGCGGATGGCGGCCTTGATCAGACCTTTGGCGTCGTAGGGCGTGGCTGGGCAGATGACTTTGAGGCCGGGATTGTGGACGAACCACATCTCGGGATTTTGTGAGTGGAAGGGGCCGCCGTGGACGTATCCGCCGCTGGGGCCGCGGAGGACGAGCGGGGCGGGCGCACCCCAGAGGTAATGCGTCTTGGCGACCATGTTGGAGATCTGGTTGAAGGCGCAGCCGATGAAGTCCATGAACTGGAATTCGACGACGGGGCGCATGCCGGTGAGCGACGCTCCGAAGGCCGCGCCCACGATGGCGGACTCGGCGATGGGCGTGTCGATGACGCGCTCGGGTCCAAAGCGGTCGATGAATCCGTCGGTGACTTTGAAGGCGCCGCCGTAAATGCCAATGTCTTCGCCCAGGCAGAAGACGGTTGGGTCGCGGTCCATTTCTTCCCAGATTCCCTGGCGGATGGCTTCGAGGTAGGTTAGTTGCATAGAGTCAGGTTTCAGAGTTTCAAGGTTTCGGTGCTGTCCAGTCCTTCCAGAATTTGCTATTGATCTTTAGTTGCACGTCATCCGGCAAGTCGATCCCTCGAAAGTAGACAAGGTGGACTGGACCGTCGAGGACTTCCGGCCCCAGATCCTCCCATTCATATCTCAGAGATACCGACAGCATGACATTCATCGCGAGACGTTCTTTGGGCACGACGAATAGGATGCTCTCGCCCTTCGGGATCCACCATTCGGTGAGGAAATCGTAACGATGTATCTTCGGAACGGGCGGTAATTTTGCGGCGGCCGATGGGTTGTTTACGCTAAATTCCTCCAAATAGTACCGAACGGGTGCCTCCGCTCCATCCTTGTGGCTCCTGGCTGACTTCACGACCTCGCCTGTAATCTTTTCACCCGGAAAGGCCGTCTCCACCGGAATGCGTATGTCCCAGGCCGTCGAGTTGCGTAACCGAAGCCACAATTTTCCACTTGCTTCATCGAACCGCTCTAACTCGATCGTCACCCGCTGATTGCTTGGTATCGCCGTCTTTTCTTGGTTGCCTTGAGTCTGGGCGAGACCAGTGGCCGGCACTGTAAGTGCGATAAAAAGTAGCGGCAGAATAGTGCTGTTCAACCGAGCACAGCATCTCGCATTAAGGAAGCAGTTCATACTTCGCGCCGCTAAGGTTGTGTCATCCCGAGCGAGGATGCTCGTTCACGGAGTGAACGAGCACCGCAGTCGAGGGACCTTGTGTTTCATGCCAATCGGCTGCCAAATCCTTCCAGCCGGGATTCTTTCTCTCTATTAACCAGATCTTCTTTTCGCGACGCCAGCGCTTCAGTTGTTTCTCACGATCAATCGCGTTCCGGACATCATCGAAACTTTCCCAGTATACGAGGCGCGTCGCGTTGTAGTCGTCGGTGAAACCTTCGAATGCGTGATTCTGATGCTGCCACACGCGTTTGCGAAGATTGTTCGTCATGCCTATGTACAGAGCCCGTCTTGAGGCGCTTTGCATAATGTAGACGTAGAAAACATATTCGCGGCGCATTTGCTTCCTCTCGGCCAAACACAAGGTCCCTCGACTGCGCAAAATGATTCGCTTTGCGAATCATCTTGCTCCGCTCGGGATGACACTTGGGAGGAGCATTCCACATAGTCGCGCTAGCGTCTGTGACGCGTAACCCAGGAATCCACAGCCGCGCTTCACTTTAGATGCACGGCCGCCTCTGTCTGCTTGAAGCCGCCGATTCCCTTCTTCACTTTCGGCATGCCGTACTTCGGTTTGATTTCATGGCAGCCGTCTTCGCAGAAGACGCCGCCTTCTGCGGATTCTGGAGTCGGCATGGGAGAGTTTACGGCGATTTCTCTCTCTTCCTCGATGATCCTCTCCACTTCCGCGATCAGGTCTTGATTCTCTTTCGGCGTCAGCCACTTCTTTTCTTTCACCAGGTAATTCTCGAAGCGCACGATCGGGTCGCGCTTCTTCCAGAAATCAAACATCGATTTCGGCACGTAGCTGGCGGCGTCGTGGATGGCGTGGCCTTTCATGCGCATCATCTTGGCTTCGATCAGCGTGGGGCCTTCACCGCGGTGGGCGCGCTCGACGGCTTCGTGGGCGGCGTCGTAGACCTGGCAGGCGTCAGTGCCGTCGACGATGACGCCGGGGATGCCGTATCCGATGGCGCGTTCGGCGAGGTCTTTGCAGCGGTACTGCATTTCCGACGGCGTCGAATAAGCCCAGAGATTGCTTTCGACGAAGAGCACGAGGCCTAGATTCTGCACGGCGGCGAAGTTGATGCCTTCGTAGGTGACGCCGGTGGACTGGCCTCCATCGCCGATGTAGGTCATGACGGCGAGATTGCGTCCCTGGAGGCGCGCGCCGAGGGCGACGCCCGACATCACAGGAATGAGATCGCCGAGCATGGAGATGGGCGAGACCATGTTGTTCTTTTTGATGTCGCCGAAGTGCGAGGTGCCGTCGCGGCCCTTGGTGGGCGAGTCGGCTTTGGCCATGTACTGCATCATGGTGACGCTGGCGCCGAAGCCGCGGACCAGCAGCGATCCCTGGTTGCGGATCATGGGGGCGAACCAGTCGTCTTTGTCGAGCGCGTAGGCAGAGGCGCAGGAGCAGGCTTCCTGGCCGAGTCCGAAGTAGACTCCGCCGACGACCTTGCCCTGCTTGTAGAGGTTTTCGAGCGCGACCTCCATTTTGCGGTTGAGCAGCATGTAGCGGTAGATCTCGATGGACTGCTGCTTGTCGAGATACTTGGAGTCGCGGATGGGTGGGACGGGCGCGTTTAGGTCGCCTTCGACTTCGTAATGGACGTGCTCGGCGCCGTGGCGGTCTTTCTCGATGCGCTGGCGAACGGTGAAGTCGGGATGCTCCAGGCGGTAATCGGGGATGGAGTAGGTGCGGAGGTCGTTATTTCGCGCCCCTGTGTTGTTGGGCTTCGACCGAGAAGCCCCGTTGCGCGGACGGTTGCCGCTGGAGTTGTGCCTGGACTTTGGTTTTTTGGTCCCCATGTGAAAGCGGCGCGAGAGCGCGATGTATTAGATGGTATCGCGAGTGGGGAATGAAGGGCTAGTTCAGTTTATTATCCGGGTCGCCTGGAGCCGATTAGTCTGGTGTCTAATACCAACTAGGAAGGGCGCATGTCACACTGGTTCAGAAAGGTCGCTCTGCTGTTTCGGGCGTGTGTACGAAGTCGCTTGGGGTGGCTCTTAGCAGCGATTCATGCGCTCTGGCTCGATCTTGGTATCCGCAGCATGGGACCTCCCTCCCGAGCTGCCGCCAATTTCTTGGAGAGTGTGCAAGGTGCCGACTGGACTCTCTTTGCCGGAAGACCCTTTCACTTCACCTACCAATCATGGGTTTTGAAGTCGGTCCTACTGGCGGATTTACCTTCGATGCTCGTCGCGTCTGTTGGCGATCTGCTCTTGTGGCCTATCTCGTTTAGCAGACACGTTGGCAGGTACGAGGGCTCCTACATTAGCGCGGGTTTACTTTTTGCCGTGGCTACTGGACAGTGGTTGATGGTGGGGTGTGCCATCCAGAAACGATTCCGCTCGAAGGGCGCACACAACGTAGATCGGAGATTGCTTTCCGCGGTCGGGTGCTGCTTCCGAAACTACGCCCAGGTCGTATCGTCTTCTTTGTGGAGCTGGCGGAGTTCGGTGGGCGGCTTCATAGGAACGCCGACGGCGCGGCCGAGGAGGGCGTCGAGGGTTTCGACCCAGAGCATCTGGCTGGAGAAGACGGTGCCGAAGTTGCGGGAGATGGATTCGGCGACGGCGTTGAGTTCGAGTTCTCTGCCGAGTTCTTGCTGCATCGAGGTGACGGGCTTCGACGTGATGCCGCAGGGGATGATCAGGTTGAAGTAGCTGAGGTCGGTGTTGACATTGAGGGCGAAGCCGTGCGAGGTGACGAAGTGGGAGATGTGGACGCCGATGGCGGCGAGTTTGGCTTCGGCTTCAAGAGCACACCCAAGGTCCCTCGACTCCTGAGAACGACTCGTAGCCGAGTCGTTCTCCTCCGCTCGGGATGACAGGGGATGGGGGGCGGTCCAGACTCCCGTGAGACCGGCAATTCGCTTGGTCGGGATGGCGAAGTCGGCGCATGTACGGATCAGGGTTTCTTCCAGGCGGCGCACGAATTCGACGGCGCCGAGTGTCTTGCGTTTGCCGTCGGGAGTGGCGAAGCCGCGCAAGTCGAAGATGGGATAGCCGACGATCTGGCCGGGGCCGTGGAAGGTGACGTCGCCGCCGCGGTCGCATTCGAAGAGCTCGACGCCGCGACGGGCGAGGAGTTCGGGGGAGGCGATTACGTTGGCGGCCTTGGCGTTGCGGCCTAACGTGATGACGGGTGTGTGTTCAAGCAGGAGGAGGACGTCGCCGATTTTGTCGGCTTTGCGCAAGTCAACAAGTTGCTGTTGCAGGCGCAGGCCTGTCGCGTAGTCGATGGTGCCGAGTTGGACGACGGAGATCAAAAGTCTTACCGCAGATTTCGCTGCTTCACGCAGATCAAAACCAAAACCCTTTTCACTACGGAGGACACTGAGGGCGCAGAGGAATGCATAGGTCCTTCGCTTCGCTCAGGATGACAAGACTCGCTTTATCCGTGGTCATCCGCGTGAATCCGTGGCCATGAAGTTCATGCGTTGATCGCGACCCCGTATACGCTGTTCGCCGCGTCCAGCATGGCTTCCGCCAATGTCGGGTGGGCGTGGATGGTCCACATCAGGTCTTCAACGGTGGCTTCGAGTTCCATGGCAGTAACGGCTTCGGCAATCAACTCCGTCGCTTGTGGGCCGATGATGTGTACGCCGAGAATCTCGCCGTAGTCGGCGTCGGAGACGATTTTGATGAAGCCTTCGTGCTGGCCGACGATGGAGGCTCGCGAGTTCGCGGTGAAGGGGAACTTGCCGATCTTCACGTTGTATCCGGCCTCGCGGGCTTTGGTTTCGGTGAGGCCCACGCTGCCGATTTCGGGATGGCAGTACGTGGCTCCGGGGATGTGCTCAGGGTTAATTGGCTTGCCGGGCTTGCCGGCGATTTTCGCTACGGCGACGATCGCTTCCATCGATCCGACGTGCGCCAGTTGCGGCGTGCCCAGCACGATGTCACCGACGGCGTAGACGCCGGGCTCGGCGGTTTGCATCCAGGAATCAGTTTTGATAAAGCCGCGGTCGGGCTTGATCTTCGTGCGCTCGAGGCCGATGTTTTCTGTACGGGGCTTGCGGCCCACTGCGATCAGGATTTTATCCGCTTCGATCTTCTGCTGCTTGCCGTCGACAGTGATGGTAACGGCGGTTCCAGACTTAGTCTTGTCGACTTTCTCTACCTTGGCGCTGGTGTGAAACGCGATGCCGCGCTTGCGGAAGACGCGGGCGAGTTCCTTGGAAACTTCTTCGTCTTCGACCGGCACGAGCCTTGGCAGCATTTCGATGATCGTCACTTCCGTGTCGAATGAGCGATAGATCGACGCAAATTCAACTCCGACCGCACCCGCGCCCACAATCACGAGCGATTTCGGGATGTCTTTCAGGCTGAGGATTTCAATATTGGTGAGCACTCGGTCGTCGGCTTCCAGGCCCGGCAGCATGCGGGCTTCGGAGCCGGTAGCAAGGATGACGTTCTTCGCCTTGAGATGGCTGGCCTTGCCTTCGTTGCTGACTTCGACCGTGTGGATGCCGTTCTGCGCCGGGCCGGTGAGCTTGCCGTAGCCTTTCACCGTTTCAACCTTGTTCTTCTTCATCAGAAATTCCAGGCCCTTGGCGTGCTTGGCGACAATCTTCCCCTTACGCTCCTGAACGGCAGCCCAGTTCAGTTTGCGCGCGTCAACGCCCTCGATCCCGAACTCTTTGGCATCTTTGAGGTGGTCCCAAAGTTCGGCGTTGAACAGCAGCGCCTTGGTTGGGATACAGCCCACGTGCAGGCAGGTGCCGCCGAGGAATCCGTCTTTTTCGATGAGGGCGGTTTTCAGGCCCCACTGGCCGGCGCGGATGGCGGCGGTGTATCCGGCAGGGCCGCTGCCGATGATGGCTACGTCGTAGATGGTTTCAGGCAAAGGAATGGTCCTCAGTAGGAAGAGATGACTTTGGGCAAACGAATGATTCTAGAACAGGGCGGGGGACGGGGCCAAACGGCGGAGGATGAGGTCGTTGCTCGGAGGATCGTCGTGGAATCTCCCTGACGGGGCTGTGATGGTAGAGGCGGACACGGGGTCCTTCGACTACGCAGCAGCTTCGCTATTCGCGAAGCTCCTACTCCGCTCAGGATGACAGGGGAGAAGGTGAGGCTCGAAAAGTCAGTTGCCTTCGTTGCTGGCGCGCTTCCACGAGATCAGCTCACCAATCGTCGAACTCGTGCTGGAAACTGGTTGCTTGTAAGCTTCCACTTCCGAGCGCGAGGCCTCTTCGCCGACGGCGCGAATGCTGAGCCCGACCTTCTTCTCTTCCGGACTCATCTTGATGATCTTGAACTCGTGCTCAACACCGGGCTCAAGATGAAGGGGCTGGCCGTTGCCATCCACCGCTTCGGATTTGTGGCACAAGCCTTCGACGCCTTCTGCGATTTCGACGAACGCGCCAAATGCGGCCACACGCAACACCTTTCCGTGAACCACGTCGCCGATGTGGTGGGTCGCGAAGAACGACTCCCAGACATCCGGCTGCAACTGCTTCACGCCCAGCGACAGGCGTCGCTTGTCGGGTTCGATCGCGAGCACCACAGCCTTCACACGATCACCCTTCTTCAGCACTTCCGAAGGATGCTTCACGCGCTTGGTCCAGCTCAGGTTGCTGACATGCACCAGGCCGTCGATGCCGTCTTCGATTTCGATGAAGGCTCCGAAGTCGGTCAAGTTGCGGACGCGTCCTTCCACCGTCATGCCGACAGGGAATTTTTCGTGCAACGAATCCCAGGGATTGGCCGCCAGTTGCCGCATGCCGAGCGAAATGCGCCGCTCGGTAGGATTCACGTTGAGTACCACGCACTCGACGTGATCGCCAACATTGACCAGCTTCGAGGGATGCTTCATGCGCTTGGACCACGTCATCTCGCTGACGTGGACGAGTCCTTCAATTCCCTGCTCAAGCTCGACGAATGCGCCGTAGTCGGTCACGCTGATGACGCGCCCGGAAACGTGCGCGCCCACGGGATAGCGGTGTTCCGCATCCAGCCACGGATCAGGCGTCAGCTGCTTGAAGCCGAGCGAGACGCGCTGTTTCTCCTTGTCGTACTTGAGGACCTTGACTTGAATCTGGTCGCCTACGTTGACCAGGTCTTTGGGATGCGTCAGGCGGCCCCACGACATGTCGGTAATGTGCAGCAGGCCGTCCAGTCCGCCCAGATCGACGAATGCGCCGTACTCGGTGAGATTCTTGACCACTCCGGTGAGGATTGAACCCTCTTCGAGGTGCTCGAGCGTCTTCGAGCGCTTCTCGTTCTGCTCGCCTTCGAGCAGGTCCTTGCGCGAGACCACGATGTTGCCGCGCTTCTTGTTGAGCTTGATGATGGCAACTTCGATGGTCTGGCCCTTCATGCCATCCAGGTTGCGGATGGGCCGGAGATCGACTTGCGAGCCCGGCAGAAAGGCGCGGGCGCCCATGATATCGACGGTCAGACCACCCTTGATGCGGTCGATCACGACCGCCTTGATCGGCTTCTTCTCGTTGTGCGCTTTCTCAATTTCGTCCCAGGCATGAATGCGCTGCGCCTTCTGGTGCGAGAGGTTGATGTAGCCTTCCTCGGCCTCGCCCTTGTCGCGCATCACATCGATTTCATCGCCGGGCTTGAACTTGGGATTGCCTTCGTGGTCGAGCACCTCCGAAAGCGGGAGCATGCCTTCCGACTTGGCCCCGATGTCGACCACCACGTGGGTGCCCGTGAGCTTGAGCACGGTCCCTTTGATGACCCGATCCTCACTGACGGCTTCTTCTGCTTCCGTGGTGAAGGTTTCGAGCGCGGAGGCGAAGTCCTCGGCGGCGGCAGGCTTATCCTCAGCTGCCGGAGCCGTGGCTGCCGCTTGCGGTTCGGAAGCAGCGCTGGCGTCCTGCTCGGTCGTCGCTGTCTCGGGTTCGGATACGATGGTGGTGGAATCGGAGTTGTGGGCGGTGGTGTCGTCGAACAAGGTCATGCCTCTCTGCTGAGCCTCGCACTTGGTGCGGGGGATGCGGGAACCTGCGTGGCGGACTGCTGGAGTGAGTCGTTAGGTTGTGTTTGGCCCACCCTGGCGAGTGAACTTGTGACAATCCCAGCTGCCGGACGTTTTACAGAGAACCCGCGTCCAAAGGGAACTCCTCGACTATAGCAACCGCTTCCGAACAGTGTCAAACGCAAATTGGGCGCGTGTTACAGCCAGGTTGCAAAGCGGGGTTCCCTGATGGCTTTGGGTGGCGCAGCGCTTCAGCGCTGCGAGAAACGGCATGATTGCAGCGCGGGCTTCAGAGCGTGCGTGAGAACGAGAATCTGCGGCGCGGTGGACCAAAGCTCCGGCGCCTAGCCGCGAAGCGGCGTAAGAATGCAGCCCACGGCGCAAGCCGTGGGGGGAGGTGGGAAGCAGACAAGCCCCAGCGGGGCGAAAGAATGGTTCTCACGCACACTGTTCGGCCCCCTGAGGTTCCACAACCACTTCCGCTTTTGCCAAGCCGCACCGATCTGCTACCCTCGCCTGCTATGGATTACCTCTGGACCCCGTGGCGCTACGCCTATGTTTCCACCACGGAAAAGGCCTCCGGCTGCGTGTTTTGCGATGCGGTCAAGGAGGACGACGCGAAGGCGCGCATCGTTTACCGCGGAAAACTGTGCTTCGTCATTTTGAACACGTTCCCCTACACGCCCGGCCACGTGATGATCGTCCCCTATGCGCATTTGGATGAATTGCGAAAGCTGCCGGCTGACACCGCCACGGAGATGATGGCGCTGTCGCAGCGAATGGAGTCAGCGCTGCGCGAGCTCTATCACCCGGACGGCATCAACCTGGGCATGAACATCGGCAAGGCGGCGGGCGCCGGGATAGCGGGACACATTCACATGCACGTCCTGCCGCGCTGGGTGGCGGATGCAAACTTCGTATCGGTAGTGGGAGAAACGAGGGTTCTGCCGGAGACGCTGGAGGAGACGTGGAAGAGGATGACGAAAGCTCTAGGGAAGAGTTGATTGAGATTCGCCTAGCGGGCTTCAAGAACGCCAGAACGATCGTCCGCAATCCCTGCCTGCACAGCGTTCATGTTCTCGGGGGTCGGTAACATAACAGCGCATCCGGAACTCGAGGACTGATTTTCGAATAGCTCGTTGACGAGGACAATCCTCTCGGAGCCGAGCTGAATAGACTGCGCCGAGGCGGTAGCCGATGCGGACGGCGTTCGAAATCGGACATCCTTCAATTGCAGGTTGCGGCCCTTGAGGAGTTTCAATAAATCATAGTCGATGCTTGTGAAATCCTTATCTAAGCGTTCCACTTTCTTGATTCGTACCAGCCCGATTACATCACTGTCACGTCCCAAAATGTGCGCCATGCGCGTGTCACACGGAAAATCCCCCCACACGTTTGCCGGCCTTTTGGCCGCGTCGTCGTTGAGTACCTGAACTGCGGCTGGGAAGAACTCAACGGGCGTGCGGCACTCGCGAAATCGTGTGATGCAAGACAAGTCAAACCCAAAAGCACGTTCGACTTCTTCCGGACTCGCCTGCCACGTGACATTCGCATCGACAGACCACTTACATCCGGTGCACATGCTTGGCTTGTCGACAAACAGATTAGGATGCTCGTAGATCTCCGGCCACCCGACCTCATGACGAAAATTGCCGACCGTACGAGCCTCTATTGACACATTCGACAAGAATCCGGGCTCGACGTATGACCTCGAAGCGAACCAGGCATCTACGCCACGCAACTTGCTGTTGTCGATCCGCAGCTGTGCCGTGAAATAGTTGAAACGTAATCCAAATGGTTGGAGTCCCTTCAGCAAGTAGTAGGTTGGTCGTTCGAGCCAGGTCTGCTTCTGCGCTAGTCTTCGGATCGAATCCCACTCTACGAATTCCACGGAAAAGGCACACTGTGCCTCAGAGCAGGGGCCTTTATCCATCACATGGGCTGAATGTCTATTACGCAACTCGAGCACAGTTGCACCTGGCGTCTGCTCAAGTCGCAGGTTTTTCAGTTCCGCTAGGAGATGTTCTGTCCTTAGCCGAAAGACCCAGGCGTAGGTATGTATGGAAATGACAATTAAGAATACGAGACCCAGGAGCCCTAGAGCGATCATTCGGGCGCGTCGCATACCGTAGAATCCACCTCAACTAGTAACTGACACCAGCATAGCCCTATTTGACTCAGGAACTTGCGACCCGATTTGTTGAAGGTTGAGCCTTTATCTGGCAAGCTTCTCCATCTCCTTCTCGTCGATCACGTTCACGCCCAGGTCCTTCGCCTTGTCTAACTTCGAGCCGGCATCTTCTCCCGCCACCACGTAGTCGGTCTTTTTGCTGACCGAGCCAGTTACTTTTCCTCCGGCATCTTCGATCATCTTCTTGGCTTCGTCGCGCGTATATTTGGCCAACGTGCCGGTCAGTACAAACGTCTTGCCGGCGAGTTTCGTGCGGCGCTGCTTTTTCTCGCCAGTTAGCCTCAGCTTCGCCTCGCGCAGGCGCTCGACCAGCTTGCGGTTGGCCGCAATGCTGAAGAACTCGACGATGCTCTCGGCGATGCGGGGACCAACTTCGTTCACGTCCTCCAGTTCTTCTACGCCAGCGCCCTCGAGCTCTTCCATCGACCCGAAATGCTCGGCCAGAAACTGCGCCGTGCGCTCGCCGACGAAGCGCATGCCGAGCCCGTAGATCACGCGCTCCAGGGGCAGCTTCTTCGAATTCTCGATTTCGTCGAGAATGTTCTGGGCCGATTTGTCGCCCATGCGCTCCAGGCTGAGCAAGTCCTCTTTGGTCAGCCTGTAAATGTCAGCGACGTCTTTCACCAGGCCGCGCTCGGTGAGTTGGTTCACCAGCGCGTCGCCCATGCCGTCGATGTTCATCACTCCGCGAGAGGCGAAGTGCAGAATCGTCTCGCGCAGCTTGGCGGGACAGTTGGCGTTGACGCAACGGTAGTCGACTTCGCCCTCGGTGCGGACGACTTTCGTGCTGCATTCCGGACACTTCTCCGGCATTTTGAATTCTTCATGCCCGCGCGGATGCTCTTTATCCTCGATCACCTTCGCGACCTTTGGAATCACATCGCCACCACGCTCCACCTGCACCCAGTCGCCGATCTTCACGCCCAGGCGCTCGATCTCGTCCATGTTGTGCAGCGTGGCATTCCTCACCGTGGTTCCACCGATCAAAACCGGCGCCAGCATGGCCACCGGCGTGAGCTTGCCCGTACGCCCTACCTGCACGCGAATGTCCTCCAGCTTCGTGATCCCGGCCCGTGCCGCGTACTTATAAGCAATCGCCCAGCGCGGAGCCTTACCGGTGAAGCCAAGTTCGTCTTGCAGCGCGGTGCGATCGACTTTCACGACGATGCCGTCAATCTCATACGGCAAGGAATCTCGCTTCCCTTCCCACTGCTGGATGAAGGCCCAGACTTCGTCGATGGTGCGATCGTCTTTACTTTGGATCAGCTTGCGGTTCGGATTCACTTTGAAACCCGCGGCGGCGAGTGCATCCAACGCCTCTGAGTGCCGGTCGAAATAGGTGCGGCCGTCTCGCAGTAGGAGGTAAGAGAAGTAGTCGAGGCGGCGCTCCGCCGTGACTTTGGATTCTAGCTGTCGTACCGTGCCAGCCGTGGCATTGCGCGGGTTGGCAAACACCGACAGGCCCCTGGCCTCGCGGTCTTCATTCATCTTCTTGAAAGCGGCCAGCGGCATCAGCAGTTCACCGCGAACCTCGAAATCCGCAGGGATGCCCGCCTTTTTCAGCTTGTCTTTGGGAATGGAAAGCGGAACCGAGTGGACGGTGCGCACGTTAAGGGTGACGTCTTCTCCCACGCTTCCGTCGCCCCGGGTAATTCCCCGCACCAGCTTGCCGTCTTCGTAGACCAGCGCCAGCGACATGCCGTCGAGCTTCAGTTCGCAGACGTAATCGACGTCGCTGCGGCCACTGAGTTCGTGCACACGCCGCTCCCAGGCACGCAGTTCTTCTTCGTTGTAAGTATTGTCGAGCGACAGCATGGCCGAGGAGTGCGGCACCTTGACGAACCCCTCACGCGGCTTGCCGCCCACGCGCTGGGAGGGAGAATCGGGAGTAGTCAGCGAAGGGTGCTCGGACTCAAGCCGCTGCAATTCCTGCATCAGCCTGTCGAAGTCGAAGTCGCTGATCTCAGGACGGTCGAGTACGTAGTAGAGATGTTCGTGGTGGCGAATCTTCTCGCGGAGGGTTTCGATCTTCTTTTCGAGGTCTTTGCTAGCCGCAGCCATCGCCAAAGATTATAACGACCCACGTAGAGACAGCCGCCCTTCGACTTCGCTCAGGGCAGGCTCTCGGCTGTCCAGCCAAGCGCAGCGAGGCTGCACCCTGCACGACAGCGTGTCTTCCCAATTCGGGCACTCAATGTCGTGTTGTCTTTGCTAGACACTCTAACCATATATAACCTTAGATTTTCAAAGTACCCTAGATTAGCGGCTTGAGCTTCGCTCTCGCCGGACAGCCGAGAGCCTGCCCTGAGCGAAGTCGAAGGGCGGCTGTCGCTACGTGGTTCCGGGTGGCCCGTGGGATTCTATCGACGCAAACTTCCGCATCTGCAGCGCGATGACAAGCGCCACTTTGTCACATTCTGTACATTTCATCGATGGCTCTTGCCCGATGCGGCTCGCTCTATCGCGCTGCAATGCTGTCTGCACGAGAATGATGTTAAGTATTTCCTCCACGTCGCCGTTGTCATGCCGGATCACGTGCATTTGATCTTCACTCCTGTGGTGAATTCAAAGATGCATGAAATCTATTCCCTGGCCGAAATCATGGGCGGGATTAAGGGCGCGTCGGCGCAGTTGACCAATCGTAAATTGGATCGTCGTGGAAGAGTGTGGCAGACAGAGTCGTTTGATCGCGTGTTGCGTTCCTCAGAGAGTCTCGACGCCAAGGTGGCGTACGTTTTGGAGAATCCGGTTCGTGGAGGGTTAGTGGACCGGTGGGAGAATCATCCGTGGGCGTGGTGCAGGCGGGATGAGAATCCTTACGCTCCTGACAAGAACCGCCTCGCCGGGCTCGGCGGGACAGCCGAGGCGGCTGTCCCTGCGTGAGCTCACACCAGGTCTTCCAGCTTCAGTTCCTGCTTTCCGCCTTTCCACGATGCGTCGAACTGCTTCTGGATGAATCCCGCGTCGTAGTCGCGCTTCTGCTGCACTAAGGCCTGATGCAGGCCGAACAGCGAACGCGGGTTCCGCGGATTGCGATCCAAGTCGGCGCGAAAGACTTTTTCCGCGCCCACGGCGTCGCCCGTCATCAGCAGCGCTGCTCCCAGCGATTCGCGCACCGGGAAAAACCAGTCGGGCGGCTCGCCGTACTTGAGCGTGTCCTGGATGGCGACCGCTTCCCGAAGCATTACGATCGCTCCCGCATTGTCTTTCTGCGCGACGGCGATCTGCGCGCCCAGAACATCCTTCGCGATCTTCATGATGTCCTTGGCCTTGTTGTTGATGGGCATGGCGAAAATAACGTCGGGAGGAGTAGCAGCCTCAGCGTCGGAAACAATCTTGTACTCAGCCTGGGCTTCGTTCAGTTTGCCCGTGCCGGCCAGCGCCATGCCTTGCCCGAAGTGCCAGAAGACTGTGGCCGTCTTCATCGCCGGGTCCGGCGCAGGCATCTTGAGCAGTTCGTCCCAGTGGTGGAAGCGCACCTCTACCGCCACGGGCATGGTCATGAATCCCTCGAGTGGGGGCATGTCCTTCACGTGCGGTCCGACGTTCGCCACCAGCAAGTCGGCGTTTTTCCGCGCCTCGGCATAGCTGCCGTTCATGGCCCCACACATGGCGATGAAGTGCAGGTTGTGGCTGTAGTACATCATCGGGTAGATGCCCTGCACGCCGGTCGCTTTGATGTAGGCCCGGTCGACGGCGGCGGCCTGCTGATTGGTCTTCACCGCGGCTTCGTAGTCGCCGGTGCGAATGTAGACGTGCGCGGGCATGTGGACGATGTGTCCCGCGGCCGGCGCGAGGGATGCCAATTTGTTGGCTCCCGCCAACGCGCGCTCCGGAGTCGGTGAAGCCTCGACCGCGTGGATGTAGTAATGGATCGCGCCGAGGTGGTTGGGGTCGCGCTTCAGCACCGACTCCAGCGTGGCCACAATTTCCTCGGTGCCCGCTTCCGGCTTGCCATCCGGGTGCCACAGGCCCCACGGGTGCAGGTTCATGCCCGACTCGGCAAACAGTGTCGCGGCATCAAGGTCGTCAGGAAACTGGCTCACCACCTGCCGCATGGCATCGTGGTAACTCTCCGCCGCCTTCTTCAAATCGGAATTCGGATCAGCGGGAAAGCGCTTCGCCATGGCCGCGATGTAAGCCTGTTCGCTCGGAGAAGCGCCAGCCGAGAGATCCACAGCTTTCTGCGCCGCCTCATGAGCTTTCTTGTAGCGATCGGGATCGGCGGGATCGTTGTAGTTCGGTCCTACCGCCTCGGCAACGCCCCAATAGGCCATGGCCAGCTTGGGATCAAGCTCGGCGGCATGCTGGAACGACCGCGCCGCCTCGTCGTGATTAAACGCGTAGATGAAGCGCAGGCCCTGATCGAAGAACTGCTGTGCCTGCGTATTCTTCGTTGAGACCGGGTGATGAAGGTCTCCCAGACCGGTCACCAGCGTAACCGGCCGGCCCTGCGAATGCATCGCGTGCTCCTGCGCCGCGACGCCCACACACAGCAGCACTCCACAAAGAATTTGTCCCAGAATTCTCATGCGCTACCCCCTCCCTGAAGATCTCTTGGCAACCCGTCAAAACCGCAAGGCGTGCTGTGCAAAATACGCCTTGCAAGCGGCCCTAGCTTATGACAAATTGGAGTTCCTGCCAACTCGTTCTATCGAAGCGCAGCGCCACCATGCCAAGACCCTCGGACGCCCCTGCCGCGAGGCAGCTGTCGACTCGATTTGCGGCCCGCCTGCCGGTAGCCTTGCTCAATGCGTTCAACACCAACAATCGCATCAATCAGTATTTGATCGACAACATTCCACCGGCAGCCTGGCACGCGAAGCCGCCCGATGGCAAAGGGCGCGCCATCCCAGCCATCATTGCGCACATGCACAACGTCCGCATCATGTGGTTGAAGGCCGCCACGCGGGGCAGCGAGAATCAGGGTGACAAGATCCCGGCGCAACTCGATCGCGCCAGGGTCACGCCCTCGCAGGCCCTTCGTGCCCTGGAGCAGAGTCGCCACGCCCTCAGCGTGATCATGAGTCAGGCATTAGAGGGCGACGGCCGCATCAAGGGATTCCGGCCCGACGTCGCGGGTTTCGTTGGCTACCTGATCGCGCACGATGCGCACCACCGCGGCCAGATCGCCATGCTGGCCCGCCAATCCGGCAACCCTCTGCCACCAAAGGCCATGTTCGGAATCTGGGAATGGGGCTCGCGCTGACTTCTCCCTTGACACCTCCAGTTGAGTTCTTCTTCTCAGGTACAATCCAGCCTGTTCTGACCTAACCTCGATCCGGCCATGCGCAAGGCGGCTTTGCTCTACAATCCTGTCTCCGGCGGCAGCCGGATCCCGCGCCACGCGGAGTTGGAGTCCGTGCTCGCCTTGCTGCGAAGCTCTGGCGTTGAAGCGGAGCTGGTTTTGTGCCAATCCCCCGAGCATGCGAAGGAACAGGCCCGGAGGGCAATGCTTTCCGGCTGCGACACTATCTTCGCTTGCGGAGGCGATGGCACCGTTCACGACATCGTGCAGGTGCTCGCCAAGTCCGCGGTTGCGCTGGCAATTCTTCCGATGGGCACCGGCAACACGCTGGCACACGATTTGCGGCTTCCCTTCGATCTCGTGGCGGCCGCGGAGACGGCACTGCGGGCCTCGCCACGGCGGATCGCGCTCGGCCAACTGGAGTATTTCGACCTGCAGGGCAAGCCCTCCGCAAGCTACTTCATCGTCGCAGCTGGTGCGGGCGTCGACGCCCACCTGTTCCACAAGTTGCGTCCTGCAGCCAAGCAGCGCCTGGGGATGGGCGCCTACTACATGAAAGCCTGGCACCTCTGGTTCACCCACATCATGATCCGCTTCATGGCCGAATACGTTGAGACCGGTGCCGGCTCCGCGAAGCAGGCCAACGTTACGGAATTGATGGCCGTCCGCATCCGCAACTTCGGCGGCGTGCTGCAGGAACTGGCCCCGGGCGCTTCTCTCGATCGTGACGAACTGCGCGTGGTGATCTGCCGCACCGCAAGCCGGCTGGCGTATCTGCTATACGTAACTCGCGGACTGCTGCGCCGGAACTGGACCATCCCCGGCATCGAACTCGCGTACAGCAAGAGAGTTTCCTGCCGATACTTAGCGGCGGCCTCGACGAATGCTGGGCCAGAGGTCCAGCCACCTGTCTATGTGGAAGCCGACGGCGAACTGCTGGGCACGCTGCCCGCCGAAATCACGATTGTGCCGGATGCGTTGACAATACTGGCACCGTCCGAGTGAGGTGCAGTTTGGCAAGGAAGCGAGCCAAACGCGCGAGTAATGCGTCGCAAAGGACGCGACGCTTCGCGCGGCTCGCCCAGATCCCTCGCTACGCAAAGAACGCTTGCTCGGGATGACAAGCAAACGACACCGACTCACAACTTGGTATTCCCCACCCCAACCAAATAGAATCCTTCAGATCGCTTGGAACCCATCACCCACTTCCTCACCGGCGCATGCCTGGGGCGCGCCGGCTTCAACCGCAAGACAGCGTTAGCCACGCTGACCCTCACGCTCGCCGCGGAGGCTTCCGATCTCGATGTTCTCGGCCGCTTCTGGGGTCCGGCCTTCGGCTTCGCCCATCATCGCGGCTTCACCCACTCGTTTCTCGGCGTCCCACTGGTATCGGCCGTCGTGATCGGGTTCGTCTATCTGATCTGGCGTCTACGCGGCCGCAAGACGAAGGATCCCAACCTCCCGCCTCGCTGGGGACTGCTGTATTTCTACGCATGCCTGGCCGGGCTCAGCCACATCCTGCTCGATTTCACCAACAACTACGGCGTACGCCCCTTCTGGCCGTTTTCTGAAAAGTGGTACTCGTGGGACATCGTCTTCATTGCGGAGCCGGTGATGTGGGTTCTGTTGCTGCTGGGATTGATCGTGCCCGGATTTGGTTCGTTGATCGACCGCGAAATCGGCGCCCGCCCCCGTGGACCGCGGGGCCGTTTTGCCGCGTCCCTGGCTCTGCTGGGCGTGGTGCTGATGTGGGGCTTGCGCGATTACGAGCACCGCCGCGCGGTCAACGCTCTGGAGGCTCGCACCTACGCGGGCGCCGATCCCATCCGCGTCTCCGCCTATCCCACCTACGTCGATCCCTTCCACTGGTATGGTGTCGTCGAGACTCCCGATTTCTTCGCCCTCATGCCAGTCAGTTCGTTGGGACCTGAGGTTGATCCCGAGGGCAAACTCAACATTCGCTACAAGCCAGAGGAGACGCCCATCACCCTGGCCGCAAAGCAGTCCTATCTTGGACGCGTCTATCTGGACTGGGCGCAATATCCCATCACCGAGACCGAAGTCCTGGCGCCTCCGGAACAGGGCCACATCGTCTACTTCCAGGATCTGCGTTTCCTGCAGTTGCCCGGTCTCTTCAGCCGCCGGGGAACCCGCCGCGTGCTCGGTGCAGGTGTGCAACTTGATCGGAATCTTCGCCCCGTTGCCGACATCTTCGGCTCAGGAAAGAGTCGGATTGTTGTTCCGGAACCGAAGTAGCTTCTAACAAACCACGCCCTTGTCAGAGTTTTTCGGCTTGCGCTCGCTAGCAGTTTTGCTAGACTTCTTGCGCCCTTTCCTTCCCCCGGCTGTGGGAGCTTTGAAGATGGCTGTCGCCATGCGCTCAAAGTTCTCTTGTGCCTTCGGCCCCTCTGTGTGTTCAGGTTGCTTCATACTTAAAAAGTCTGCGCGCTTAGGAACTGTTGCATTAGAAGAATTCCTACACTTGCGAGTATCAAGCGCACCAAAGACAGCTTCCAAGTAAGCCAACTATGGATGAGCATGACCCCGAAACCGTAAGTAGCGACCGAGAAAAGAAGGACGCCTACGAGGAATTTGAAGACCGCGTAAGGCGAATTGGCCTCCTCCTCCTCAGCGGATTGCGCGTTTTCAAGACGAGATGGAATGAGCTTTATTTCCATCAACAGGCTGGGCACTTTCTTGCTTTCGCAACCCTTGTTGCACTTGTCGTCTATACGGGCTACACCATCGAAATCTACAAAGCCAGCAATCGCTCGGCTATTGCTGCGAAAGTATCCGCCGAGGCTGCCAAAGGTGCTGCCGATACGGCCCACGAAGCTCTCGTTATTGGACAGCGTGCTTACATGGTCGATTCCTTTACCCAAGCCGTAGAGGGGCAATTTTTACGGGTTACGATTAGATGGGAAAATAAGGGAGAAACACCGACTAACCATATGACAATGCACATGAGTCAGAGCGGTATTAGACACAGTCCACTTCCAGACAACTTCGATTTCCCGAACACTTGGGAAGATGGAAAGGACCATGGCGGCATCAGCGTGACAGCCGGAGCCAAATCCTTTCTTAACGGTATTGAGCTCCATGTCCCCCTCGCCAAACTTCAGCATCCGCCCTCGTATCTCTATGTTTGGGGATGGGCAAGATACTCCGACGTGTTCAAGGGAACACCGGAGCACGAGACTAGATTCTGTGAAGAATTTGACACCAACGAGATGAATCCGTCCAAAATCAGCGTGCATAGCCTCGAAGTCAAGAACGCCTGCTATCGATATAACTGTGTTGACGACGAATGCAAGAACTAGCCCTGTCACGGCAACTATAGCTAACAGGGTGTGCAATTAGGTTCTTGCCCAAGAAAATCTCAGGATTTCACCTGCAATCTTGCGAGAGACTCGAATCAACCATTGCCGGACCTTGACGTCCTCCCGCCCCAGCGCCCAGAATAGGAATTCGTCGCGAGGTGATCATGCTGCCTTATCTGTTTGTGCTGCTGGCCATTGCGGTCCGCTTCCTGCCGTTTGCCGGTCCGTTCAACGTTCTTCCGCACGCGTGGCACTTCACGCCCCTCGGAGCCTCGTTGCTGTTTTTCGGCGCGCGCGGCTCGCGGCGTCAGATGTGGATCCCGGTCGCGCTGCTGATCGCGACTGACGTCGCTCTGAACCGGTTCGTCTATGCCTATCCCATCACCTGGGACCAATACGTGACCTGGGCGTGGTATGCCGCCATCCTGTGGCTGGGCACGAGCCTGCGGGAAAACTCGGGCGTGGTCCGCGTGATTGGCGCCGCGCTTGGCACTTCAGTGTCGTTCTTTCTGTTGAGCAACCTCGCTGTCTGGGCCGCCTCGGACATGTACCCGAAAACTCTGTCGGGAGTGATGATGTCCTATGCCGCCGGCGTACCGTTCTTCCGCGGCACTGTGGAGAGTGACTTGTTCTTCTCCCTCGCCATGTTTGGAACGCCCGTGTTCCTGCACGCGCTCTCTGGCTGGTTGCACAAGTCCTCCGGCGACCACATCGCTGCGGCCTGACTAAGAGCCATCCCATAAATGCCAGGGGAGCACGCGGCTCACAACCCCAGGGGCTGAAGCCCGCACTTCTTGGGGCCTTAGACGGCACGGCTGGAAGCCGTGCCCTTCCCAAAACCCAATCCCTCCCAAAACCCATTTATGAGATGGCTGATAGCGATTGAGTCGCGTGACTCCCGCGGGGTGAACGAGTCATTGCACACGCCGATCTGACCTCTCCTCGACTGGAGGGATGGGATCTGCCTCTTCGTCGGGGACAATGGTGCGGCTGCCTCTGCGCTTATGCTCGCGGAGCAGGAGCCACCAGGCCTCCTTGTAGCGCTCATATTTGTACCCCTTGCGATCGGGAGTGAGCGAAACAGCACTGAGGCCAAGAAGACGCTTGGCTGGAAAGATGTACCAGACCTCCGCAGGGACTACGTAAATCGCGAAATAATCCAGTTCTCCTGCCCTGTACAAGCGGTGACCGAAGCCGTGCAAGGGACACATAGGCACTCCTGATCCAATGGCTGGCAGACTTGACCTGCACCCGCAGAAAGCGGGCCTCACGCTCGATGGAGACGTCGTAACGCGCGGTGTCGCCCCAGGGGCGCGATACGTTGAACCCGCGCTCTGCCGCCCGCGTCATGAACAACAGCTCGACCCACTCTCCCCGTCTCTTATAAGTGGCAAAAGTCCTTTGTTTCCCGCGTCCCATAAGGCTCGGCCCCTGAAAATACAAAAGGCGCAGCTATGGGCTGCGCCTCTTTTCTCAAAATCTACTCTCTAATTCCACAATAGCATTTTGACCGGGGGCAACTGGACATTTGTGGAAATATATATTCCCGTCATTTGCAAGAAGTTAACCCAGAAAGTGTAATTTATGCCTATTGACAAGATTCCGCCGCAAGCGGGTTAACAGGACCCAACTAGCTTGTCCCTGGCGACGATGGACTCGTTTTGGCGGTCCGTCTCCGCCACAGCACCAGCCAAACCACCCCTGCCACCGCCAGCGCGCCCAGGACCCAGTAGAAATGCTGCCGGAAGAGGTTTCCAGCGAGCCCAACGATCTGGGGTCCAAACCAAAGCACTAGCAGCGAGAGCACCCCAAACCGCACAAATCTTCCAGCAAGAATCGCCACCAGGAAGTGGCCGAATCGCATCTCGAACACAGCGGCAGCGAGCACGAAGGCCTTGAATGGCGTCGGTGGAGGCAGCATCCCGGGAAACATCAGCGCCCAGAATTCATGCTGCTCAAACGAACGATGGATTCTCAGGAATCGTTCCTCTGAGATCCGCTTGCGCAGCACTTTCTCGCCGCCCAGGTATCCCAGGATATAAAGCGGGATACTGCCCAGCGCTGACCCGAGCGATGCCAGGACCACGTAGAGAAGAAGGTGGCTGCGGTCTTTGTAGACGTAGGCCGCCACCACGGCATCCACGGGCATGCCCAGCAAGGCGGAATCGGCGAAGGCGACGACAAACACGCCCCAGATCCCGAGCGGCGCGAGCAGCCCCCAAACCCACGCGGTATAGCGCGCCAGAATGTGTCCAATCTTGTTCAAGGGAACAGTTAGTGTACGTGAATCGGCAAGGGTGTGTCAGGCTGGAAGCGGCCGTGGTAGTGGTACAGCTTGAGTTCCGGCAGTTTCCATTTCCAAAGGCGTCATCCTGAGCGCAGCCGCTTTTCAGGCGGAGCGAAGGATCTTGCGCGTGCCCGGCCATAGGTTCGGGGAAACTCCACGCCAGATGCCTCACCCGGCTGGAGAACGCCGGGTTTCGGGATGACGCCTTTGATAAGGGTTCCAAATATCCAACACTGCACCACTACCGCAGTCCCCGCCAGCTCTCGCCGTGCGACTGAAACTGGTAACATCGCTACCTTCGAGGACCCGATTGGAATGCCCGTTGTGACGGAGCAACTATGCGCAAGCTGATTGTTTCTCTCTGCCTTCTGCTCGCGACGACCACTCTTGCGGCTCAGCAATACGACCTTGTGCTCGAGGGCGGCCGAGTTATGGACCCAGAGACTGGTCTGGATGCGGTGCGCAACGTGGGCATCCGCGAGGGGAAGATTGTCCGCATTTCGCCGGAGAAGCTCGCCGGACGCCGGGTTGTGAGTGCCAACGGCCTCGTGGTCGCACCCGGCTTCATTGATCTGCACCAACACGGGCAGGAGCTCGACAGCCAGCGGGTCAAGGCGCTCGACGGTGTAACCACCGCGCTGGAAATGGAAATCGGAGCCCCCGACGTTACCGAGTTCTTGCACGCCAAGGCAGGCCACTCGCTGATCCACTACGGCACGTCCGCCAGTCATGTGGCGGCGCGCGCGCTCGTTTTCGGCGCGCCCCTTCCGGCCGATACCATCCTGCCCAAGAGCGGACCTGCAACCGACCAACCCGCCACGCCCGAGCAAATCGAGCGCATCGAAAATCGCCTGCGTTCGGAACTCGATGCGGGCGGCCTCGGCATTGGCATGGGCATTCAGTACACGCCCGGGGCTACCCGGCTCGAGGTCATCGACATATTCCGCGTAGCCGCCCGGCGGAAGCTGCCGGTCTACACCCACATGCGCAGCTTCGGTCGTATTGAGCCCGGTTCCGCCATTGAGGCCGTCAGTGAAGTCATCGGAGCGGCGGCGATCACGGGCGCCTCCCTGCACATCGTTCACATCAACAGCACATGTCTGCTTGACTCGCTGGAATGCATTGCGCTGGTGGAAGGCGCGCGCGCCCGCGGTCTCGATGTGACTACCGAGGCGTATCCGTACATTGCCGGCATGACTGCGATCAATTCCGCACTATTCAACCCCGGCTGGCGCGAGAAGCTGGGCATTGACTATAGCAATCTGGTGCTCCCCGACACCGGCGAGCGCCTGACCAGGGAACGCTTCGAGGAGTTGCACAATTCCAGCGCAACGCATTGGGTGCTGGTTTTCGCCAACACGCAGGATGTGGTGGATGCGGTGATCCCTCACCCTCTGGTGATGATAGCCAGTGACGGGGCGCAAGGTCATCCTCGCAATGCGGGTACCTACTCGCGAGTGTTAGCGCAATATGTGCGCGAAAAGAAGACGCTCACGCTGATGGCCGCCCTGCGCAAAATGACTCTCATGCCGGCGCAGATGCTGGAGCGCTCCACTCCCGCGGCGCGGCAGAAAGGCCGCCTGCAGGAGGGCGCTGACGCAGACATCGTAGTCTTCGATCCACAGACCATCAGCGACCGCTCCACTTTCGAAAAGCCGATGGAACCGAGCATCGGCGTGAAGTATCTGGTTGTGGGTGGAACGATGGTGATCGATCAAGGAAAGATCGTGCCCGATGTATTTCCTGGCCGGCCATTGCTGGGACCAGGAAAAGCCAACGTGGAGAACCGTGGCGCCGGGAAAGGTCTCTGAACCGAGCCTGCTGCGCCGACTACAGTGTCGTCCGGTCAGCCGTCTAGAGCTCGGTTTCTGCACTCCTGAGGTCACGACGAGGAAGGGTGTTCGACGGGTGAGCTTCGATCCAGTGCGAAGTGTTCCGTGTTCCCCTGCAGAAGTGCGAGCGCATGCGGAATCAATTCGACAACGGCTTCCAGCGATTCGACAGCGCCGGCGGGACTGCCCGGCAGATTCAGGATCAGCGTTCGCGCTCGTACTCCACAAACCCCGCGGCTCAATGCCGCGAACGGAGTCTTCTTCATCCCCTCGCTGCGCATCCGTTCCGACACACCATCGAGCAGGCGGTCACATACCGCCTGAGTCGCCTCTGGCGTAACATCGCGACGCGCAATCCCGGTCCCGCCCGTCGTGACCACGAGCCGAACGTCACCCGCCAGGCGGACGAGGAGATTCTGAAGCTGCAGGGAATCGTCCGACACGACTTCGCGCTTTACGACTTGAAAGCGGAATCTCTCGAGTGTTTCAGCTACCGCCGGGCCGGAGAGATCGACCCGCTCGCCGCGAGAACAAGAATCGCTGACCGTGACGACCGCCGCCGTAAAGCCTTCCGCCGCCCGCACCTCAGCTGTCGAGCAGAACATCTTCCTCTTCTTCCTTTCTACCAGCGTGCGTCGCGCCGGGCGACGCAGTCTGTGGGCCGCCGCTTTCTGCAGCTTCGCCACCGCTGTCACGCTGGGACTCGTCAAGCAGCCGCAGCCCTTCCATCAGTAATCCCTGCGTGTTCAGCTGCGTGGTCTCCTTATCCGTCTTGCCTTCGAAATCGAGTTCGAAGTTTCCGCCCGTCCAGCGCAGCACCTTGAACACAGCTTCATCGCCTACCAGAGATCCATAGGTCGCGTGTTTGACCTGGCCTTCGACGAAGAAAACCTCGCACTTTTCGCCTTCCTTGGCCAGCGAAAGCTGGCAGCTTTTGCGGCCCATCTCGAGCGACTGCATCAGGTCGATGACGTTCATCTGGGAGAGATTTCCACGTACCACGCCATCGGAAGGTGCGGTCTTCGCCATCTTTTCCAGCGCGATGCGGTCAATCATGCGCTTGATGCGGCGCGTGGCGTCTTTCAGGAAGAAGGGTTTTTCCAGGTAGTCGTCGGCCGCGTCCTGCTGCGACAGGCGCTCGGCAATGTCCGCCTTGCTCGCCATGAGGACGGTGGAAAAATTCGCGGTTGCCGGGCGGCTCTTCAGTTTCTCCACCAACTGGCGTCCGTCCATCCCCGGCATGCGGTAGTCGCACACCAGCAAGTCCGGAGGATCATCCACTGCCTTCAGCAGCGCGTCCGCCGCATCGGTAGCTGTGGTGACCGCGGCCAGCGGAGACAAGGCCTGCTGGAGCATCCCCAGCACCATCGGATTGTCGTCCACCAGCAGCAGCTTGACGTTGTTTGCCATGACTCGACCCTAATTGTTCTTCGCGCGGCGGTAATCGCCGCTCTTTCCGCCGCTCTTGCGTTCGAGCACGATGTCCCGAATCTCGATGCCCTTATCCAGGGCCTTGCACATATCGTAGACGGTCAGCGCTGTCACGCTGGCCGCCACCAGCGCCTCCATCTCCACGCCAGTCTCGGCCGTGGTCGTAACTTTGGAGGTAATAGCGACGCCATTCTCGCACACGCGCAGATCGACATCAACGAGCGCGAGCGGGAGCGGATGGCACATTGGGATCAGTTCTGCCGTGCGCTTAGCAGCCATGATTCCAGCCACTCGCGCAACTTCCAGCGGATCACCCTTGGGATTCCTGGGCAGCGCGGCCAACACCGCGGGTTTCATGGCAACAAAAGCGCTGGCCTCAGCCTCACGCTTCGTGGACTTCTTGCTGGAGACATCGACCATCCGCGCACGTCCCCTGCGGTCGTAATGGGAGAGCTTCTTCGCCATTTCCGAAGTTCTATCTTACATGGGAGATTGCTCGCTCATCGCATCATCACCGCGACCCATTCGCCCGCAGCGATTCGCTCGCGGTCAGGCGGGACGACGATGTAGCAATTCGCCCTAGCGGTCGCCGCAATGTCTCCCGATCCCTGCCATGCGACCAGTTCGACTTCCGAATTCTCGAATTCGCCGGAGAGTACCGCCGGAAGGAAGCGCTTCAGTCCCGTCTTGACGCGAATCTCGGACTTCAGACGTGCGTGCAAGAACGCCAGCTTGCGCGGGGACATACCTGCCAGAGCTTCCAACATGGGGCGGGCAAAAAGTTCGAAGGTCACCATGGTCGAGACTGGGTTGCCGGGTAGGCCGAAGAAATAGGCAGCCGGCTTTTGGCGGACAGGAGTGTCCGCCCCACACGGAACGCGCCCAAACACAACCGGACGGCCGGGCTGGATCTTCGCACCAGTGAAAAAGAACTCGGCACGCAAGTCTGCGAGGACCTGTTCCACCAGATCGTACCGGCCCATTGAAACTCCACCGGTAAGAATTAGCAGGTCCGATTGCAGACCCTCCTCAATGAGCTGTCTCAGCCTTTGGGGCTCGTCGGGAGCTATGGGGAGGACTGTGGGCTCACCACCGGCCTGTTGAATCTGCGCGGCCAGCGAGTAGCTGTTGGAATTGCGAATCTGCGTTGGTCCCGGCGCGCGATCAATCGCAACAATTTCATCGCCCGTGGTGAGCACGGCAACCCGTGGACGCCGGTATACCTTCAGCTGCGACTTGCCTACCGAGGCGGCCAGCGCAATCGCTGCATCATTCAGCCGTGTTCCGACCGTTAGCAGGAGAGCACCTTGGCGCGCTTCCGCGCCCGTCGGGACAATGTTCTCTCCTATCGAGGCGCCTCGCGTGACTTCCACGCGATCGCCCTGCCGCGTCGTGTACTCCACCATCACGACTGCATCCGCACCCATTGGCACGGGCGCACCGGTCATGATGGAGGCAGCCTGTCCACGAGTCATTTGAGACGGAATCTCTTCGGGGTTCTGGCCTGCTCTCACCTCTGCGATCACGTCCAGCGTGGCTGGAAGCCTCTCCAGGTCCTCGGCTCGCAGGGCGTAGCCGTCTCGCGTGGAACGCGGAAACGGTGGGATGTCTCGGTCAGCCAGCACGGGCTCAGCGAGTATTCGCGCAGCGGCACCGAGCAAATCCACGCTCTCGGTCTGCCCGGGGAGAAGCTGTACAGCGCGCTCTTCCACCAGGTGGCGAGCTTCTTCAAAGCTGGGAATGGTGCCGTCTTCCGGTCTTACAGCCATAAGGCGAATGATACCGGGTGGGGTTGCAGTTTGCTTCTTTTTGGGGCGGGAGTCGGACAAAACCTGACAGCCGAGGCGGCTGTCGCTACGTGATTGCTTATCGAGCCAAAGCCTGGCCCAGCACTGCCGGGTTGCTGGCGAAAGATAGTCCCGTTTCGAGGTCGACGACGCGATCCCGCACCAGTTCTGCGATCTCACCATCGAAGTGCTGCATTCCCTCAGAGCGGGAAGCCTTCATCGCATCGAGCAGCGTCTTGTCTTCGCGCTCACCCTTTTCGATGCACTCCCGGGTGCGGGTATTGGCCTTGAGGATCTCGACCACCGGTACGCGGCCGCTACGGTCGGCCTTGGGCAAGAGCCGCTGGCAGATGATGTAACGGAAGGATTTGGCGAAGCGTTCCCGTACCGAATGCTGCTCAGCGGGCGAGAACGAACTGACGATCCGCTCCACGGTCTTGGATGCGTCCATCGTGTTCAGGCTGGAGAACACCAGGTGCCCGGTTTCAGCCGCCTCCAGCACGATCTCGATGGTCTCGCGATCGCGCATTTCTCCCACCAGAATGACTTTTGGCGCCTGCCGCAACGCGGAACGTAAAGCATGGGCGAAGCTCGGCGTATCGCTGTGCAATTCACGCTGGTGAATGGTGCACGACTTGTGGTTATGCAGGAATTCGATGGGATCTTCGATCGTGATGACGTGATAGTAGCGCTCACGGTTGATGCAATCGAGCAGGACAGCCAGGGTGGATGACTTGCCCGATCCGGCAGGGCCGGTCACCAGCACAATCCCATCTCGTAACTTCGAGACTTCGCCCAGGTGTTGTGGCAAGCGCAACGAAGCGAAGTCGGGAATCGTGGTGGGAATCACCCGCATCACGACGGCGCAACTTCCGCGCTGGATAAAGACGTTTACGCGAAAACGGGCCAGGCCTGGCAGTCCATAGGAAATGTCGCAGGCCCCCTGCTCCCGCAGGGTGGTGATGGCCTGCTTGTTATCGCCGATGAGGTCGACTGCGATGTGGCGGGTGTCGTCGGGACCGAGGACGGTCAATCCCGGCACCTGCACGGGGATCAACTGCCCGTACACCTGGACCTGCGGCGGCCGTCCCGGAGAAAAGATCAGGTCGCTGATCTTTTCAGCCGCGCGGAGCATCGCGCTCAGCAGCGCCGGCGTAGCAACGCGGCCGCTGCCTGTAAAGCCTTCTAATTCGACAGAGATAGGGGCAATGCCCGGTGATGCCATCCAGTCCTCACACTTCAGACTTGCACCACCACAGAGGAGAGAGAATCAGATGCCTTCACTGTACCGTGGCGTGGCCCGTAAAGGTAAGGACAGCAAGTACATAGCCCTTCGTAACAGCGTGCTAATCCCTACATACGAAAGGGCGGCCCGCAGGCCGCCCTTGCCATCCGTGTCCAAAAGTAACCTATTTTTTCGCAGCAGGCTTTTTCTTGGTGGTGCCGAAGCTCGTCTCCACCGCAGCCCCGATGCTGGCCAGCATCTGCTTGGCAGCGTCTGCATAGGTGCCGGTAGGCTGCAGTTCGAGATACTTCTGGAACGCTTCGGCCGTCCCCGCCGGCGCCACCATCTTGTCGCCTTGCAGGGTCGCTTTGCCAATGAGGTTCACGCCCTTCCAATAGTAGGCGTCGGCACGGTTGGGGTCCGTCGCAATCACTTTGTCGAACGCGACGAGCGCGTCGTCCACTTTGCCGGAGTTCGTCAGCACCGCACCGGTATTGAAGTAGTACTGCCCGGCTGATGAAGGATCGATCTGTGCTGCCTGCGCGTACGTTTTCACGGCGTCGTCGGTTCTGCCAGCCTTGGCATACGCCTCCGCCAGGTTGTTGTAGTAGGCAGCCAGGCTCTTGGCCGCGTTGGGGTCCTTGTCATTGGTCACGCCCTGCTTCAGTTCCACCGCCTTCTGGTAGGACTGAACCGCCGAGTCCAAGCGCTTCTGTTTCTCCGCAGGGTCGGTCTGTTTGCTGACCGAGAGACGATACGCATCCCCCAGTTTGAACCAGATCAGATCGCGGCTGGGGTCCATCTGGTTGGCCTCAGTCAGGGCCGTAATCGCCGTATCGTAGTCCTGGCCCTGGATCGCGGCGTTGGCGGCGGCGAGTTTCTCGTTCAGAGCCTTGACCGTGCTGACTTCCTTCTGCGCCTTGGCCTGTTGCTCCTGCATCTGCTTCAACTGCTCAGGCGTGAGGCCCTGGCCTTTGGCATTGGCCTCCTGCTCCTTCTTGAGATCGAAGTCCAGATTGTTTTCGTCGAGTTGAACCTGGAATCCGTTGACGTGGTAAATCTCCTTGGCCGCTTTCTGATCGTCGGGAGTCTTGTAGAGCGTGACTTTGTACTTGCCGGGCGAGATTCCAAGGGAAAAGTATTCACCTTTGTTGTTGGTCTTGAGGCTGTATTTCTGACCGTTGTCCTGGTTGGCATATTCCACTACGGCACCGGCGAACGGCTTGCCATCCGAATCTTTGCATACGCCCTTGACTGTTCCTGAAGCTTGCGCGAAAAGCGCAGGCGCGCACAATCCCGCCACCAGGGCTAGGAGCACGAAGATTGCGAAATATTTCCTCATTTTGGGCCTCCCGGCTCAGAAACTTTTTGATTGTCGATTCTTGATTGTTGATTGAAAAGAGTGTCACTCACCTTAGGTTCCAATCAAAAATCAACAGTCAACAATTTCTACACGTTCTGCACAGCGTACGGAATCGGATCTCTCGCGCCCGCTGCCTCGAACGCCCGCAGGCGCAGCACGCAGCTGTCGCATACCCCGCAGGCCTGATCCTCTCGGCTGTAGCATGACCAAGTTAAATCGAAGGGCGCGCCCAATTCAAGGCCGAGTCGGACGATCTCGGCTTTGCGCATGGCGATGAGCGGAGTCACGACTTCAATCTGCCCCTCCTTTGTGCCTGCTTTCACCACTTCATTGAAGGCTTTGTAATACGCTGGGCGACAGTCGGGATAGCCGGAACTGTCAGGCTCGACTGCGCCAATGTACACCTTCCCGGCGCCCAGCGTCTCCGCCCAACTCACGGCCACCGCGAGAAAATGCGCATTGCGGAAAGGAACATAGGTCACAGGAACGCCGTGCCCAGCCTCATGAGACTCAGGCACCGCGATTCGCTCGTCAGTGAGCGCCGATCCCCCGATCGCCCGCAGCGCCTCATTGCGCACCACCAGCTTGTCGTGGATTCCGAGCCGTTCGCAGATGGCCAGAAACGACTGCCGCTCTCGTTGCTCTGTGCGCTGTCCATAACTTACGTGCACCGCCGCGGCGTTATAGTCACGCGCCGCCAGCGCCGCGCACACACACGAATCCATACCCCCACTCAGCAGAACTACCGCACGCGATTTCTGTTCTCTCATCAACTGGTCGAAAGCCCGATAGCCAATTTGCGGAGGTGGAGATGTTCTCTACACTCCCTTCACGGCCGGATCCCAAATGAACTTATGCAGCTGCAGCCCGAGTCGTGCGGGGACATCGTCGGCAATCAGCCACTCCGCCAGTTCCTGTGGATCGAGCAGGCAGTGCGAACTGTCGCGCGCCCCAGTCGCATCCTTGCGGAATGCCGGCGAGAACAGCACCGCGTTGACGCGTTTCGCCAGGCTATGCCGACGTGTAAAGTCGCGTGCAAATTCGTAATCCGCGCGCCCGGTCAGCACAAACTTCACTTCGTCGTGCGGGTACAAGTTGCCCAAATTCTCCAAGTGAAACGTATCCGGCTCGCCGGAATTCGGACACTTCACGTCCACAATCTTTATCACGCCGGCCGGAACTCGCTCCAAGGGCCGCTCTCCGCTGGTCTCGAGCAGGACCCGGTACCCATCGTCCAGCAGATGCTGCATCAGCGGCACCGTTTCCCGCTCCTGCAGCATCGGCTCGCCGCCGGTGATCTCGACCAGCCCGCCGCCGGGGCTGAGCCGTTCCACCTCAGCCCACACTTCCTCAACTGCCATCTTCCGGCCACCGTGGAATGTGTACTCACTGTCACACCAGGAGCAGCGCAGGTTACATCCGGTCAGCCGCACGAACACGCAAGGCAGTCCTGCATGCGTCGATTCGCCCTGCAACGACTTGTAAATCTCGGTGATCTGCATGAAAAACAGCTGTCAGCTTTCAGTGGTCAGCTCTCAGCGTGTGAGTCACGGCAGCAGCGTCTTGGATAAAGCAGCCCTGCCGGGCCGCACGCTACTCGCTGTACTTTGCAGTCGTGGTATCGGTCTCGAACACCGTCACATCTTTTACGCGCACGCGGCCATCGGTCACACGCTGTAACTTCGTGTTGGATTCGTCATAGAAGTACTTGGCCAGGTTTTCCGCCGATGGATTGATGACAGTGAACGGTTCAATCTCATTGATCATCTGATGGTCGAGGCGGTCGATGACGTGTTTCATCACCTCGCGCAGATCCTTGAAGTCGAGCAGAAGTCCGGCCTTGTCGAGTTCCGCTCCGGCCAGTGTCACCCGGATCTTGTAGTTGTGCCCGTGCGGATTCTCGCACTTGCCCTTGTAATTGCGCAGGTAGTGTCCCGCGGCAAACGTATCTTCGACGGTTACTTCGAACATGTATCCCTCAGCGGCGCCCTTGGCACAGGAAGACGGCAGTCCAACCCATATCCTATACATTTACATTCTACAGCCGGGCTGGGGCTCGAGGCGGTGTTGTGGAAACGATCCTCCGTCAGCTCACACCGAAGAAGTCCTCGACCACGCGCATCTCCGTGGTCCTCTTGTAGTTGGGAAGGCTCTCCACAAACACCCGCCCGTACTGCTTCTTCAGAATGCGGTTGTCGAGCAGACACAGCAGCCCACGGTCGTGGAGGGAGCGGATCAACCGCCCGAAGCCCTGCTTCAGCGTGATCACCGCCGCCGGCACCTGATATTGGAAAAAGGCATTGCCTCCGTCGGCATCAATGGCCTTCACTCGCGCCGCCACAACAGGATCACTCGGAACCGCAAACGGCAAGCGATCGATAATCACGCAGCTCAGCTGCTCTCCCTGCACATCGACGCCCTGCCAGAATGAAGAAGTAGCAAACAGCACTGCATTGGGAGTCAGGCGGAACTCCTCGAGCAGTGCGCTCTTCGGCGCGTCACCCTGGCGCAGCATGGGGAATTCCAGCTCGCCGAGCAGACGCTGGTGGATCTCGTTCATCTGCGCATAGCTGGTGAACAGCACGAACGCGCGGCCGCGAGTGATTTCCAGCAGCTTGCGGATCCGCTCCGCGGCCTTAGCGCCAAATTGTGGCGTGCGGGGATCGGGCAGGTCCGGCGGCACATACAACAATGCCTGGCTCTGGTAGTCAAAGTGCGAGGGCAGCACGGACTCGCGAGCATGCTCCAGACCGAGCCGCTGTGTAATGTAGTCGAAACCCCCACCCACAGCGAGCGTGGCGGAAGTCAGCACGGCGCATTCGAGCTTCGACCAGAGGCACTCGCGCAAGATGGGACCAACATCTATGGGGGTTGCCTGAAGGAAGACGTTCTGACGCGAGCCGGTGGCGCCCTCAGGGGTCGAAGCCCCTTTCCCTGTACGCCCCTTTTCGGCACGGCTGAAGCCGCGCCCTTCCCGGTCAGCACAGTACCCAGTCCGATCAGACCCCCGACCGCCCCGCCGCTCGACCCAAAAGACCGTATTGCGATCCTCCGACTCCATCGCATAGTCGAGCTGTACCTGAATTTCCTGCGCCCGTCGCGCGAAGTTGAAGACTTCTTCCGGCTTCTGGGGCAGGTTTTCCAGTTCCCCAGCCAGCCGGGTCAGCGCCTGGTTGAACGCCAGGAATTCATCTCCGTTTTCTTCCAGAAACTCGCGGCGAGTTTCAAAGGCGAATCGCCCTTGGCCCGGCGGCAGTAGCGAGAAGAAGAATTGTGAGCGCTCGCGCAAACTGCCCAGTGCCCCGGAAAGTGACGGCGACATCATGCGGTGATGTTGCAGCGACGCCTCGACATCCCGCGCCAGTTCTTCCACCCGCAGATTGCTGACCGAAATGCCGAAATAGTTCCCTGCCACATCTTCAATCTCGTGCGCTTCATCGAAAATCACTGCGGCCGCTTCCGGCAGGATTCCCGCGTCGGGTGCGCCATCCGCCTGCAGCTTGATGGCGAGATCGGCAAAGAACAGGTGATGGTTCACGATGATGATGTCGCTCTCCATCGCCTTCCGGTGCATCTCGGTGATGAAACACCGCTCCCACTGGCTGCACTTCTGCCCGATGCAGGCGTCCGAGCGCGCGTCCAGCTTGTGCCAGAGCAAGCTGGCTTCGGGCAGCTCGGCGAGTTCGGCCCGGTCGCCGGTCTGCGTTGTCTTCTCCCAGGCCGCAATGGCGCGATATTGTCCAATTTCGTCGAGGCCGCTGAGCACCGGCTGGTCGGTCAGGTCGTAGAGCTTTTTGCGGCACAAGTAGTTGTTGCGGCCCTTCATGTAGCAGACCGAAAGCCGGGAGCCGGAGGCCGACTCTCCAAACAACGCCTGCTCCAGAAACGGGAGGTCTTTGTAGAACAGTTGTTCCTGCAGATTCTTCGTTCCGGTCGAGATGATGACGCGCTTTCCCGAGCGAATCACCGGCAGCAGATAGGCCAGCGTCTTCCCCGTGCCTGTCCCTGCCTCCACAATCAGGTGCCGCTTCTCTTCCAACGCCTGCTCGACTGCCTGCGCCATCTGCAGTTGCCCGCGCCGGAACTCATATGCGGGATGCGTGCGTGACAGTACTCCCCCCGGAGCGAAGAATTGGTAAAGTGACGCATCTTTGCCAATTGGCGCAGGTCGCGGAGGCGTTGCCGAAGACGCGGGATGGGAAGAAGAGGCCACGAAGCCTCTATAATAGCTACTTCCGGCCTGTGCATCGCACCGCTCGTGTGGACCGTGTTTCTAACCGGTCATGCCGACTCGAAGAGTCGATTGCTTCCGCCGCCCATTTTGACTCAGCCTACCTACAACTCGACCGCCGCCTCCGCCCCCACCGTCGCCATCGTAGGCCGTCCCAACGTGGGCAAGTCCACGCTGTTCAACCGCATCGTGGGCTCTCGCCGCGCCATTGTCGGCGACGAACCCGGCATTACCCGCGACCGCCTCTACGGCGACGCCGAATGGCGCGGGCGTCACCTGCGCCTGGTCGACACCGGCGGCATCCTTCCCGAGGTAAAAGACTTCATCCCGTCGGAGATTTTCCGGCAGGCCCGCGTGGCGTTCGACGAAGCGGCCGCGATCATCATGGTCGTGGACGGCCGCACCGAACTCGCCGGCCCCGATCTCGAGCTCGCGCGGCTGCTGCGCAAGGCCAACCGTCCGCTCTTCGTGGCCGTCAACAAGATCGATTCGGACAAGCAGTCTTCGCTGATCGACGAGTTTCACCGCCTGGGAGTCAGGGAGATGTTTCCCATCTCTGCCGAGCATGGCCGGGGAGTGGATGACTTGCTGGATGCCGTTCTGAAAGTTCTTCCCGCGGGATCAGCAACCAATGAACCGGAGCAGCCCAACGACAGTAGCGCCGGCGTCCCGCCGGCTTCTCGCCCTTGGACGCCGGAGCAAGGCACTCCTGCGCCAACCGAAGCTGAACAGCCTCACGAAGTGAAAGTCGCCATCATCGGACATCCCAACGTCGGCAAGTCCACGCTGCTGAACGCGCTGACCGCCTCCGACCGCGCCATCGTGTCGCCCATCCCTGGCACCACGCGCGACGCGGTCGACGAAATCGTCGAGCGCCACGGACGCAGCTTCCGCTTCATCGACACGGCCGGCATCCGTCGCAAAGGCAAGACGCACCTCATGGCGGAAAAACTCTCCGTCGTCATGGCCCGCAAACATCTGGAGGCCGCCGACATCGCGCTGCTCGTCATCGACGCGACCGAAGGCGTAAGCCAGCTCGACGCCTCGATCGCCGGCTACGCCCACGAGAGTGGCCGCTCGGTCATCATTGTCGTCAATAAATGGGATCTGGTCTCCGGCGGCCCACAGAAAGACGTGCGTCCTACAAAGGCCTCCCGCATGCGCGAGAGCAAGCGTCCCGGAGACCGCGCCGCTTACGAAGAACGCCTGCGCTACGATCTCAAGTTCCTGAACTATGCGCCCGTAGTCTTCACCTCCGCTAACGCAGGTAAAGGGACGGACAAAATCTTTCCCCTGCTCGAACAGGTCGCCACCGAGCGCCGCAAGCGCATTCCCACTTCAGCCATGAACCGCTTCATCGAGCAGGTTGACTTCGAACGTGCCTCGGTCCCCATGCGCTCGCGCGTGAAAATCCTTTACATGACGCAGGCTTCGGTAGCGCCGCCCACGTTCGTTCTGTTCACCAACCGCGCCGTCAAGTTGCACTTCTCCTACCAGCGCTTTTTGGAGAACCAGATCCGGGAGGCTTTCGGCTTCCTAGGCACGCCGATCTGGATTAAGAACAGGGCCAGGAATTAGAATCGCAAGCGCCGCAGGAGCATTCGATGTACTCATCTCTCCCCTCGCTAGTTCCTAACGCGGACGACCTGCTCGCGCTGGAAGTGGAAGAACTCGCTGGAGTCTTGCTGACCCATCTAAGCAGCTTCGGTGGCAACAGTGGAGACGGGATTGTCAGCCAGGGCAGTATCAGTCAACACAATTTCTTCAACTATCGGCATCAGCATCCCGAGTATGCAGGTCGCCAAGCTGACGTCAACCAAGCTTTGACTGAGGCTTGGACTTGGTTGGAAAATGAAGGCCTGTTGGTGCGCGATCCTCTTCAGCCCTCGCCCTGGTTTTCCATATCGAGGCGAGCACGGCTGGTGAAGTCGCGAGAGGATTTCGCCGCGTATCGCAAGGCGAGCCTGCTTCCTAAAGGTCAGCTTCATCCGCTCATCGCTTCAAAGGTCTACCCGGCGTTCCTCCGCGGCGAGTACGACACGGCCGTCTTTCAGGCCTTTCGCGAGGTTGAAGTGGCCGTTCGCGGAGCTGGAAAGTTCCCCGCTGAACTGGTTGGAACTAAGCTGATGCGAGAGGCATTTCGACCTGTCGATCCCGACAAGCCAGCCATCACCCCGGGATCTCTGACCGACACCACTCTACCGGCGGCTGAACAGAAGGGGATGGCAGACCTCTTCAGCGGCGCGATCGGTTTGTACAAAAACCCCCAGAGCCACCGCAACGTGCCGACTGAAGCAACCGACGCGGCGGAAATTATTGTGTTCGCCAGCCACCTGCTTCGGATGGTTGATCGGCTCAGTTCACCGTAGCAGTCCTCGGCCCGATGACAGGAATCCTCTACTCCCCCGCCACTTCTCGCCCCTGCGTCAGCAGCCCCACTCGCTGCACGCCCGCGTGATGCGCCAGATCAATCACATCGGCCACGTACTGGAAATTCACGTCGGCATCGCCGCGCACGAATGCGACTTTCTCAGCCCGCGTCAAGTAGATTCGTGCCAGCCGCGTCTCCAGATCTTCCCACCTCACGTCTTCCTGATTGATCTTCACCGTGGGTGGCTGATCTTTCGTCGTCCACACCACCTGGATCACAATCGTGCGCGACTGCTTCTCCTCCGCCGTGGGCTTCTGATCCGGTTGCGGCATTTGCACCTTCTCCTGATATTCCTGGTCCATCGACACGACCACCATGAACACAATAATCAGCGTCAGCAGCACATCAATCAGCGGCGTGACATTGATCTGCGGACCGGACGGACCCCCGCCTGCCATCGAGAATGACATGGAATCTTGCTCCTCTCAGGCACGCGCGTGTCTGCAACATCAGACACCTCGATCGACGCAGGAGTTCCACGACCCTCGTGTCCTGTGTCAGCCGATGAGCAAAGCGACGAGGAACCTGGGTTTTGCCGGGCGCCGGCACGACAGCAGATTCCTCCCCCTTCGCGTTGCTCAGGGTCGGAATGCCAACCAAAAGGGTTGATTGCACCAACCCTGGTTGCGTCTTGTCGTCGCCGCCATGCATCATGGAACAACGGTCGCGCGGAGAGACAGGGCGGCCCTGGAAAAAGACACTCTCATGGCGCCCATCTCGCGAACCGCATTCCTCACAGTCCTTGCCGCCTTTACCGTTGCCGCCTTCCCGCTCGCCCACGCACAAGGCAACTACGAAGTTCAGGTCTACAGCTACGACACCGTCCCTCCAAGTTCCACCATGCTCGAGATCCACTCCAACTTCACCGTCGAAGGCACGAAAACGGTGCAAGATGGCGTCCTCCCCACCAATCACGCCATGCACGAGACGCTGGAAATCACGCAGGGTATCAACGACTGGTCCGAGGTCGGCTTCTACGTCTTCTCCAGCATCCAGGCTGATGGCGGATGGCAGTGGGTGGGCGACCACATCCGTCCCCGCGTGCGCATTCCGGAGAAATGGCACTGGCCGGTCGGTGTGAGCCTGTCGCTGGAAGTTGGATACCAGCGCGCCGCCTTTTCCCCTGACACCTGGACCATGGAAATTCGTCCCATCCTCGACAAGAAGATCGGCCGCTGGTACATGAGCTTCAACCCGACGCTGGACCGCTCCTTTCATGGCCCGGGCGTGAACAAGGGAGTGGAATTTTCTCCCAATGTCAAAGTCAGCTACGACTTCACCAAGAAGATCGCGGGCGGCCTGGAATACTACGGAAGCTACGGCCCGCTCTCAGGCTTTGACCCGCTCCGAGAGCAACAGCAGCAATTTGTTCCCACGATTGATGTGGATTTCGGCCCGCAGTGGGAGTTCAACTTTGGCGTCGGGGTCGGAGCCACCCGTTCCACCGATCACCTGCTCGTGAAATGCATCATTGGACGCCGCTTCAACTGGCCGCATGGCAAGGCCGCTAGGCTAAAGAATCCGCAACCATGAAGAGACTGCCTTGCGCGGGGACAAACTGGGAAGGGCATGGCTTGAGAGCTTGCGCAAAAACTCTCTTTGTTAACCGAAAGTGCCTGAGCGGCTAAAGCCGCGGCTGATTTCTTGCCATTTGCGGTGCGGCTGGGCCACACCCTTTCAGAACGCAGTCGTAGACAGGGTTGTTATTCTGCCTAACAGCCGCGGCATAGAGCACAGCCTCTCGGCTTTAGGCGCTGAGGGTCGCCTCTACCCAATCGGCGATGGAGCCGGCGGCAATGGCGATTGCCCTGGTGGAGAAATCGGGGCCGCGCCCCCCGGCACCGGATACAAAACCGCACTCAGCGCTGGGTACCGCGCCGCAAAGAAGTAAATCGAATATGCCGGAAAGAACACAATCACCGGCACCGAGATGAGCGCAACCAGATACAGAAAAATCGCCAGCAGCACGCAGCCGACCACTACGGCCACTGTAATCGTATAGACGTTCCAGGTCAGCCCGGCCGTCTTCCCGGTCAGGACCGCCACAATTGCCAATCCTACCGTCGGAATTGCGATGATCAATGCCAAGATCAGCGTAGCAATACCAACGATAATCGCCGCCCCGATGGCCAACACAATTTTCACGCCAACATAGCCGGCATACCCACCCATTTCTGCCTCCATCATGTGCCAGAGCCGCCGCCATCCTTCGATGGCACCAATGTTTTCGAGCGCCATCTGCGGCACGACGAAGTCTTTGGTCAGCACATACACCACTGCGGCGGCAACCACGAAGATCACCAGGAAAAGGAACCAGAGAATCCCGCCCAAAATCAAGGGCGCCAAATGCTGGCGCGGCTCCTTTAACCATCCCGCCAAAAAGGCAATTCCCAGTGGGATTCCAACCAGCACCACCATTCCCACGATCATCCCCAGCACGTAGAGCAACTGCCACAAGAAGTACCGAGCCCCTGGGCCTTGCCGGCGGTTCCATCCCTGGCGGATGTGACACTCTTTTGCCAGGACGCTGTCGAAGAGAACGAACCGCATCACGCTGCCCACGTACATCAGCACGATGCCGAGCACTAGTCCGGCGACGACAAGTACGACAATCAGCCCGGCAAACAGCGCTGGATCGATCGACGGCAATGTCTGTTCCAGAAAATGGCGCGAGGTATCAGGCTGGTGCGGGATGTTGAAATTGGAGTGAGTATTGCACCCGCCGCTTGAGCCCAGTTCCCCCGCCAGCAGCCCGACCACGGCCAGTCTGGTCCACTGGCCAAAGCGAAAGGGCTGGAATAGTTGCTCCTTTGTATGTCGAAAGGCGAGAGAAACTGTATCCACCGCGGAAATGGGCAAGGGACACCTCAGCTACGACTCAAGAGCAAGGTACTGCGAACTGCAGGAAGGATCAAACTAATTCGTAGGAAGCGAAAGAAGGTCAGAAGTAAGAAATCAGAATGCAGAAGTAAGAACGCCTCATTCGTACCGCAGCGCTTCCACCGGATCCAGCTTCGACGCTCGCATCGCCGGAACCAGGCCGCTGATCACGCCCACAACCAGCAATACGAGAGTGGACAGCAGCACTGTCATCATGGAAATGCGCAGGTGAATATCGCCCTGCCCTGAGTCATCTTCGAACAGCGGCCCCATCATCGGCAGCGTGCCCACCGCGGTGGCGATCAGGTAGGAAAGCACCACGCCAATGGCCCCGCCCAGCAGCATGATCAGCAAAGTCTCCGCCAGGAACTGCAGCTTGATGTGCCACTTCCGCGCACCGAGCGCCCTCCGCAAACCGATCTCGCGAATACGCTCGTCCACCGAAACCAGCATGATGTTCATCACGCCCACGCCGCCGATTCCGAGCGTTAACGTCCCGATGAAAGTAAGCAGCACCTGCAGCCCGATCGTCAGAGCATCGATCACGGGACGGAACTCATCCCGCCCGAACATCTGGAACGCCTTCGGATCGGTCGGCGAGAACTGCTGTCGCGTAGCGACCGCCGCCAGCACCTGCGCCATCGCCCTCTTTTCGAACTGCGGGGCAATGGGCTCGAAGACCATCACCGCCGCGTACCGCGTGTTCCACAAGTCACCCGCCGCCGAGTAAGGTATCCACGAGGATTCATCATCGCTCGAGAAGTAGTTGCTGAGTTGAATCTTGCGCGCCATCACCCCGATTACGGTGAAACGCACTCCACTCACCAGCACCGTCTCCCCCACCGCCGGGCGCCCGCTGAAGAGCTGTTCCCGGAGCCGTCCTCCCAGAAAGATCACGCGCCGCCGCTCCAGTTCATCCTCGGCATTGATCCAGCGCCCTTCCGACGCTACTTCGTTGCGCATCTCGCCGTATTCCGGGCAAACCCCGCGCACTGGCGCCGTGCCAACCATGCGGTCGCCGTAAGCAATTCCCGGCCGCCTGACGGTTTCGAGACACACATGTTTGACCAGCGTGGCAGTCTGCTTCACCATGTCCAGGTCAGCCTGTTCGAGGACGACTTTCTTTCCCGCACGCTGCCCGCCGGGCTGCTCGCTGGTCTGCTGCGGCCAGCAGATCACGACGCTCTTTCCAAAAGCATCAAACCCATGCACCAGGATGCTGCGGAAGCTGCTACCGTAGGCAATCAGTAGCGTGACGGTCGCGATCCCCCAGACAATCCCCAGCATGGTAAGCATGCTGCGCGTGAGGTTCCGCTTCAGCGCGATCCAAGCCTCGTGAATGATCTCAATCAGCATCGAGTGCAATCTCTGAACCACAAAGGGCGCGAAGATACACGAAGTAAGGCTTGCTCGGGAACCTTCGTGTGACTTCGTGTCCTTCGTGGTTAAACGCCTTTATCCCCCCGCCTCATATCGCAGCGCCTCAATGGGATCGATCGACGCCGCCCTCCTCGCCGGAACCAGGGCCGCTGCGACCGCAATCGTTCCCAGCAATCCCGTAGCGACCAATCCCGAGGTCCAGTCTGCGATCAGCCCCGCAAAGAAGTCGGGCATGGGAAGCAGATTCACCAGCGCGCAAAAGCCGAACGCTACACCCAGCCCAACTCCTCCGCTGATGGAGGCAATGATCAACGCTTCGAAAAAAAACTGCCGCAGAATCGTTTTCGCGGGCGCCCCAATTGCCTTGCGGACGCCGATTTCCCGCGTCCGCTCACGCACCGCCACCAGCATCACGTTCATGACCCCGATCCCACCCAGCAGCAGCGTCACAATACCCACCGCGCCCAGGAAATACTTCATCCCATCGGTCATAGTCTTGAACGCCTGCGCTTCCTGCACCGTATCCCAGATCGGACACGCTTCCTTGTCGTTGGGATCGTAACGATGCATGCGCGCCAGCGCTACGCGTACTTCGCGCTTGCAGGCTTCGTGCTGCTCCACGGACTTCGGCGTCACCAGCAGCTGATCGAATGTACTGGAGGTCCCCGGCGGCTTGTCCGGAAAATCACGCCGCATCGCGGCAAACGGAAGAAAGACTTTGTTTACGTCCCAACCGTCGTAACTCGAGTCCTGTTTCTTCTTCTGCATCACGCCAATCACGGTGTAGGGAAAATCGTTCAAATACACCGTGTCGCCGACGGGATTCCTTCCGGGAAACAGCTGTTTCGACGCATCCGATCCCAGGAATGCCACGCGCCTGGCTTCGCGCATATCGTCCCAGTCATAGAAACGTCCCTGCCCGACGTCCAGACTGCGAATGTAGGCGAATTGCGGATACGACCCGGTTACGGTGAATGCGGCATTGTTGAAATTGCTGTGCACACGCACCGTATCCTGCTCTAGCTCGGGAATTGCATACTGGCAGTCGGGCGACTCTGCCTGCACGACTCCTACGTCCTCGTCCTCCCAGTGCACCACGCGCCCCGCGTGCGTGCCTCCGGCCTGCAAGCTGGTGCGGCCGTGAAACACAATCATCACGTCCTTGCCCAGATTCCGCGCCTGCTCCTGCTGCCCCTTGCGCAGCCCTTCCCCCGCCGCAACCATCAGGACAATCGACACAATCCCCCAGGCGATTCCGAACATGGTGAGAAAGGCCCGTAGCTTGTGGGCCCAGAGCGTTCGGAGAACGTCGCCGATGAGATCCGCGAGAGACATCGCTTTCCAGAGGGTTGGACGGGGCCAGAAAAGGAAGGTAAGCCTTTGTGGCTCCGTCCACCGCTAAGGTGAGATACGTGGCCGAAAGGTTTTTTGTTGCAGAAACGTGGGGCGTGGAAGGGGCACGGCGGGCTTGAATTGGCGGCTATCCCGGGACCTGGGCTCTCGTCAACTTCTCCATCGTAAACAGCGGCGTGCCGAATAAATCATGGGGCCCATCGTCCGTCCGCCGAAAACCAGACCTTTCGTAGAGCCGGATCGCCGAATCAAGAAAGGGCGTCGTACTCAGAAAGAGCCGCGTAAGGCCCTGCTCGGCGGCCCAGTTTTCTACCTCTTCCAGCAGCTTGGACCCAGCCCCCAACCCACGTTGCGCGGGCAACACCGCCATCCCTCTGATGTACACCGAGTCCCCCTTCTTCACCGCCGCGACCGTCCCCACCATCACGCCTCGGGACAAAGCTACCCAAACCGGTCCTTCTTGCATGCGAGTCCCGACCTGTACGGCCGCAGGAGTTGTTGCCGCGAACCCTCCATGGGTGTAAAGGTGCTTGAACTCGACGAAAGAGCGATACAGCAGGTCAGCAATCGCAGCGCAATCGTCGACCGCAGCACGACGAATCTGGACCTGCCCTGCCCCCATTTCTCCGTGCTCCCTGCGGCCTTGCTCCACGTCCTCCGCGATTCAACCTCTCACTGCCGGCATCCCGGCGTTCTCGATCCATCCATCAAATTCCTTCAGCGCCAGCTCGCACTGCATGCGATGCCGCTCCTTCCGGTCGCGAATCTTCCTAACCAGCACCGGTAATAGATCAAACGTAATATTCGCCGGCTGGAAATTCCTGGGATCAGCGTGCGTGACGTAGTGCGCCAGCGACCCAAACGCCGAAGCTCGCGGAGGAGCGAGCGGCACAACTCCAGAAGCCATCGCGGCCGCATTCAATCCTGCCATCAGCCCGGTCGCAATCGATTCCACGTATCCTTCCACCCCGCAAATCTGCCCCGCGAAGAGAACTTTCGGGTGCGCCTTCATCTGCAAGGTCTCCCGCAGCAAGGTCGGCGCATTGATGTACGTATTCCGATGAATCTGCCCGTAGCGCAAGAACCGCGCGTTCTCCAGCCCCGGAATCATCCGCAGCACTCGCGCCTGCTCGCCAAATTTCAAATGATTCTGAAAGCCCACCAGGTTGTAGGAATCCGCCCGCAGATTCTCCTGCCGCAACTGCACCACTGCATACGGCATCTTCCCCGTGCGCGGATCCTTCAGGCCCACCGGCTTCATCGGCCCAAAACGCAGTGTGTCGCGTCCCCGGCGCGCAATCTCCTCAATCGGCAGGCAGCCCTCAAAGTAGTTCAGCTTCTCCCAATCACGCTCCTCAACCGATTGTGCAGCGAGCAGTGCATCATAAAAACGCGCGTACTCTTCCTCGCCCATCGGGCAGTTGATGTAGTCCGCCGACCCCTTGTCATAACGCGCCGCCATGTACACGCGCGCCATGTCGATCGAGTCCGCCTCGACGATGGGACTGATCGAATCATAGAAATACAAGTGCGGGTTGTGCAGGGCGGGCTTCCCCGCCCCCTCAGATTTTGACTGTTCTCCCGGCTCGCTGAGCCGCCCAATCTCCCCAGCCAGTGCTTCGGACGTCAGCGGTCCGGTCGCTATGATGGTGATCTGCTCGCCGGCCTCCTCGACGGATGTAACCTCCTCGCGCCGTACCGTAATGCGACTTTCATGCGCAATCGCCTCGGTCACCCGAGCCGCAAACGTCACCCGATCCACCGCCAGCGCATGCCCTGCGGGAACCGCACACGCCCGCGCAACCTCCAGTAGCAGGGACCCTGCCCGCCGCATCTCCTCCTTCAGCAGCCACGGAGCCGTATTCTCGCTGTTGGACTTCAGCGAATTCGAGCACACCAACTCGGCGAAATCCGCCGTCTGGTGCGCAGGCGTTGACCGCACCGGGCGCATCTCAAACAACTCAACTTCGACACCGCGCCGGGCACACTGCCACGCCGCCTCGCTTCCGGCAAGGCCTGCCCCAATGACTCTGACAACATTTTTCATTTCTTAGGAGACGTCGCTTGCGAACTCTCTGCCACTCGATTCCAACGTCAGTGCAGAATCGGCGTTGCATCCGTAGCCACGCATATCCACCGGCCGTCCTTGAGGACCCAGGTATCGATAAATCGCTCGCGCCGAGTGTAGGCCTTTCCGTTTTCAACTCCCTTGGCCCGGAACACACCGCTGGCAATCGCAGTGTTTCCGAAGACTCGTACCGTCATCGATTCCGGCACGACCTGCTGCTCCTGCGACCCGGATTGAGAACCCGCGGACTTCACGCTGGCTAGAAACTCCGCTTTGGTCTGGACGGTCCCGTCGTCGTTCACCAGCACAACGGCATTGTCGAGAAGACCATCCAGGGCCTTCGTGTCGGCGGACTTGTACGCCTGGTTCCATGCTTGCTCCAGCGCAACGATCTTCGACTTTGTGCTCGATTCGCTCCCCTCTTGAGCCGATACGAGCAGTCCCGTCGCGCAAGTCGCCACTATCAACAGGCCGGCGAGTTTCATGGTACAAACCTCCGCACGCAGTGTATCGCCAGTTCGCGTAATTTGCCGCAGGTTCCCTGTGAGGCCAGCAGAACCGAATAGCCTCACGAAATCTTCCCCGCCAGGCGCCGCAGCGCCTCGTCCGTCAGCAAAACCGGGCGCCATTGATCGCGAAAGCGCGCGCCCAGCGACTTGTACATTTCAATCGCCTTCTCATTCCAGTCGAGCACTTCCCAATGAACGCCGTAACGATTCTCCTGCACCGCAATCCGCGCCACCGCCGCCAACAACGCTTTCCCGATGCCCCGCCCGCGAAACCGCTCGCGCACAAACAGGTCTTCCAGAAACAGTCCCGGCCCGGCCCAAGTCGAATAGTAATCGAAGACGAGAGCATATCCAGCCGCTTGTCCCGCCCACTCGGCGATCAGCGCGCGGAATTTCGGATTCGCTCCGAACCCATCCCGCACCAGATCTTTTTCCTGACTTTCCACGAGGTCCAACTCGTGCTCGAATTCCGCCAGTTCGCGGATCAGAGTGCGAGGCAGGCCCGCGTCATCAGTGGTTGCAGGACGAATCGAGAGCATTGCAGTTGTAGAACTCCTCAGCTGTTGATCTTCACTTCTGCTCGACAGGTGGAAACAGGGATACAGCATACAGAAAAACAGTCATCAACTCCTCTGCGCACGTTCCGGGCGCCGTACCTGCAGAGGCCAGGGCCGAGGTACCGGGCAGCGCGGACCCAACGGCTCAGGAAGCACTGAGAATGAGAGCGGAGACTGATTCAGATGAAGGGCGAGCGTGCAAGTAATACGGGGTGGAGGGCCTTCCACTTACCTCGAGAGGGGCGCTGCCCCCGCCGAAACCAACATCCAACGTCCGTTTTTGTACACCCAGGTATCAATAAAGCGCCATCGCTTCAGCAAGTGCTTCCCGGCTTTCAGGTCCTTTTCACGATAGGTCCCGACTACGACGGCGGTAGTTCCAAACGTGCGCACCGTCATGGGTTCCATCACGATCTGATTGAGGTGCGTGTCCACCGACTTGATTCTTGACAGGTATTCTCCCTTTGTCACTAACTTGCCGTATTCGATGTACACCAGGGCGTTATCGAACATCAGGTCCAACGCACGGGTGTCGTTGCGCGACTGTCCCTCACTCCATTCGCGTTCCAAGGCACGAATTGCCGAAGTGGCGCTTCCCTCGGCGCCCTCTTGTCCAGGAACCGAGAGTGAGGTCGCACAGACCAGGACCAACAGCACACCCGTCATTTTCATAAGATAGCTCGCTATACCATTACATCGGCTGCAGGAGAAAAGACCTATGCAGCTCTCAGTCCTCGGTCGGCGTCCCCAGGCTTGCAATCGAGATCCACAGCCCGTTTCTGTAAAGCCAGGTATCTACGAAGCGGCCACGCCGTACAACGGACTTCCCGCGTTCCACGCCCTTCATCCGGTAAGTGCCGGTAACAATGGCAGCGTCCCCGTGCAGATGCACCACCATCGATTCCGTTACGACCTGCTGTGCGGGAGATGCCTTCACGTCCGCTAACACTTCTGCCTTTGTCATCAACCTGCCGTCAGGGTCGACGTAGACGAAGGCGTCGTCGAGAATCGTATCCAGCGACTTCAGATCCTTGATCGTGGAAGCCTGGCTCCACAGATTCTCCAAAGCAATGATCTTGGATCCGACATGGGAATCTACGGTCACTTGTGCGTAGCTTGCCGATGTTCCCGCGCAAACCAACAGCACAGCCAGAATCAATGTTCTCATTGCAGGGCTTCCTTACTCGGTACTATCGGCAAGCGATGTTTGTTCTTGAGTGCGCATTACCTCTCCTCTGCACAACAGCAGCTGATCTGCGATGATGAATGTGCAGGTTCAACTCCCAATCCTGGAGAATTCGATGGCGCGCCTTAGCCTGATCACCCCAGCGTCCGCCCCCGCCGAAGTAAAGGAAGTCTCGAGAAGACTCTCCGCGGCAAGCCGGGTAACGCCTAGATGGCACTCGCGCGCCAGCCGGGGATGTTTAAGAGTTTTTTAAGCTTCGTACCGCTGAGAAGGCATTTCCCAGAGCCGGGGATCGTCGACATTCACATCCTTACAGGACTAGCCAACATGACCAACCGATTCACCGATGCGTTCAGACTGGAGTTGGAATTTCCGGAAGAGAAAATCTAGGAGAATTGAGTAATTGGGAAATCGTGTAATTGGGTAGTTGAATTCTTCGCTACGGACTCTGCGGCATCCAGGTTTGCTCCGTGTCCTCAGTGTCCGCCGTGGTCAAGAGTTGGATTGGCTTTCGATTGCACAATTACGCGATGGCCAATTACCCAATTCTTAAAGAATCTCCCGTGCATCGCCCACTCGTTTGGTCACCCGTTCGCGATCCAGGTACTCCAACAACGGAATGGCATACTTGCGGCTTACGCCCGTCAGCTCTTTGAACTTTCCCACATCAATTTTCGTGGACTTCGCTTTGTAAGCCGCCATTTGTCGTCGTAGCTCCTCCAATGCGGTGCGATGAAAGACCAGTTCCTCAGAGACCTTGATCAGCACCTTGTCTCGCAACAACAAAGTCACGATCTTCTGCGCGCGGGCCTTGTCGACCTTCAATCCCGCTATCACCTCGTGCAGCGCCGGGACGCGTAGTCCCGCCATGGCAAAGGCTTCTTCGATCTTCTTCTTCGACTCGGCTTCCTCATCCTTCATCACCACACCGTGGCCGGGGAGCCTTACTAGTTCCCCAAAGACCTCAATCTTCTTCTCGCCGGCCAGCACACCCGCAATTGCGTCAAACACTTCCGTGGACACCTCCGCCTGCGCCCGTAGCTCCTCTTTGTTGATCCCAGCCACCAGCGGACTACCCTTGTGAAACGCCGCAATCGTACTCACAACGCGCTGCTTCAGCTCTTCTACAACTGGGGCGTGCAGAAGCAAGTCGCCAATTCTCAGGACCACCTTTTGCGCCAGTGCCTGCTTCAAGGCAGCTTCAACAGCGTTCTTCGCCCAGCCCGTCTCAGCAACGAGTCGCGACACTGAAATCCCCTCCTGCTGCCGCCGCGCGATCCTCGCCGTCAGAATTGCTTCAACGTTGCCGCCGGCAAGAATCTTCAGGGAGTCTGCGTGTGCCGGCCTGCGCGCAAGAGGCGCCGCATCCAGCACGACCCCGCCTCCGATGGTCACCACAGGAGAGAACTGCCGGAGAATGAACCTATCTCCTGGCAACAGCAGAGCTGCCTGCGGCAGCTTCAGCCGTGCAAAGGCTTGCTGGCCGGGGAGAAGGCCTGACTGCCCCACGTTTGCGTTCTCGGCGGCGGGAGGCGGATCTTTTTTTTCCTGGAACACAATTTCCGCCACTGTCTCCATGGTGTACGAGTGAAAATGCACTCGTGCGCGCTCTTTCAACAGATGCGGCGCTGACGGCAGCAGTTGCAGCTGCACATCCAGCCGCCGCGTCGTCTCGAAGGCTGCCGGAGGCGCCAGTGTCATCCCCCGTAACAGCTCTTCCGTGCTCACACCCGCGAGGTTCACGGCTGTGCGTTGTCCAGCGATCGCGGCGTCCGCGGCCATGCCATGCACTTGCACTCCGCGGACGCGAACCCGCCTCCCGGTTGGAAACACTTCCAACTCTTCATCGCGTCGAATCGTCCCCGTGACCAGCGTTCCGGTCACAACCGTACCGAATCCCTTCATTGTGAAGACTCGATCAATGGGCAGCCGGGCAAGGGCTCGGGAATCCCGCGCCTCGACCGTCTCCGCGGCGGCCACCAGGACACCCTTCAGCTCGTCAATCCCTGCGCCCGTCAGCGAACTTACCGCGACAATCGGAGACCTTGGGCTTTCCAGGAACGTCCCTCGCAGAAACTCTTCTACTTCGAGCCGCACGACATCGAGCGTCTCCGCGTCGACAGCATCCGACTTGGTCAGCACCGTAATTCCACGCTTCACGCCCAGAAGCTGCAGGATGTCGAAGTGCTCTCGCGTTTGTGGCTTGATCGACTCATCCGCGGCAATTACCAGCAGCGCCAGGTCGATGCCACCCACTCCGGCCAGCATGTTGCGCACAAAGCGTTCATGCCCCGGCACATCCACGAAGCCCAGCCGCAGCATCTCCCCATTTGCCGCCGGCAACTCCATGTGCGCGAATCCGAGGTCGATCGTGATTCCCCGCCGCTTCTCTTCCTCAAGGCGGTCAGCGTCAATTCCGGTGAGCGCCTTCACCAGCGCCGTCTTGCCGTGGTCAATGTGCCCCGCGGTTCCTATGATGATCGATTTCATCTGGTTGGCATGTTACCTGAGAGGGCATGGCTATGGACCTCGGCGAGACGCGCCTGCTCGTGCTTAATGCGCCGGAACGCCCCGGGAGCAGAAGGAGTCAAACATCACGCAGGTTCCGTGCGTTCTGGCGCAAGATCCAGAGATCTGACGACACCGGGTTCGGACTCGCAAAGATAGACCGAGTTAAATAGGGCGGGGCTCGGTATTCCTGGCGTTGGTGACGTTGGCGGGCGTATCCGAAAAAGATTTGCCCGGCTCAAAAGCAAATTTCTCGTGCTTGCTGCCGACCTTGCGAATCGCATCGTGCCAGCCATCATCCCAGCTGATGCGAGCCTCGCCATCGACGAACGCCCAGGTCCCGTGGCTCGCGCCAATCGACTTCTTTGCTTCGCCATTCGGATCGAGGGTAATGAAGAAATCTCTGCCGTTGCCCTCGCCGACTTCCCACCTGCCTACGAAGTGATTGCGCCCGATGGGCGGAACACTTGCAGAGGACACGAATTCGATCCGCACAATGTCTGCACCGGAAATACTCTGCTGATGTCCGTCCTTGAATACGATCGTTCCCGGAGCCTTAAAGTCGATTCGGACCACATCGGCCAGGTCGAGACTCTGCTTGTGACCGTCTTTGAACACAATCACCACCGAGTTTCGAGAACCGGCAGGAGCAGGCATCGCACTAGCCGGACCGCACCAGAGGAAAGCGCCAAGAAGACAGACCACGACTCTTATGAAATAACGCATTGGCTTCACTCCTTCGAAATACCGGAATACAGCACTCCTGCCTGTAATATACGAAACAGGCCAGACAATCGTTCCAGCAGACTCTAGGCCGCACCCTTCCTGGATTCCTTCAAATACGCCAGCACTTCCTCAGCGTGACCGTCGGCTTTGACCTTAGGAAAAATGCGCTGGATCCGGCCATCCGGACCGATGATGAACGTGGTACGGACAATCCCCATCACTTTCTTGCCATACATGTTCTTTTCCTTCAAGACGCCGTACGCCACGGCGACTTTCTTGTCCATGTCGGCGAGCAGGCTGAAAGGCAGTTCGTATTTCTCCTGAAACTTTTTCTGCGCTTTGGGCGTGTCTGGCGAGACACCCAGAATCACTGCCCCGGTTCTCTGAATCTGCTTGTACGTGTCGCGGAACCCGCGAGCTTCAGTGGTTCAACCAGGAGTGTCGGCTCGAGGGTAGAAATAAAGAACGACAGTCTTCCCCTGCAAGTCCTTCAATGAGACTTCTTTGCCGTTCTCCTCCTGCAAAGTAAAGTCAGGGGCTTTATCATGGATATTCATGAGATTCTCACTTTTGACGAACTCGCAGCCGGCTCAGTCACGCTCGAACCGAGCAAACGCCGGAAAGGCAAAAAGCAGCAGGCCAGCTTTACCACAGATTCTATACCGTAAGGCAGGATTGGCTGTCTTGCTGGTCTGTGCTGTTTTGCTGCCGAACTTGGGCTCAGCCCAAGAGCAGGAAGATGCCCCGCAGATCACGCCCAGAGACTGGAGAATCACCAAGAAGAAGGATCAAGGGCCGCGGGCATTGGGGTTACTGCAAGTGTCGTCCAGTGGCAAGGCCACGCTGATCCCGATTGCGATTCGGATCGATGGTAAGTTCTATGATGCCACCGCCTACAAGGCGGACCCGGTTCCCATGGCCCTCGACTCCGGCACCGTCTATGAGGGCGAGCGCACCGGAACTTCAGCGGGTCTTTTCACAGTCAATGGCGCGCTTCGCAGTACCGTCGCAACGAACCCGCATCCCTGGATCGGTACTGGGATGTGGCTTCCCGCCGGAACCGAAGCCCCGAAAACCGGGATCAAGGCAGAAACCGTGCCTGTGGGAATTGAAAACACTGACGCACCTCCCCGCCTGACCAAAGCAGGCAGCGTCTCCAAGAATGATTCGAAGCCGGGCACCACCGCGCCGTCTACGCCTGATTCATCCTCGGGACCAAGTCCCTCCGGCCAGAACCAGCCCAAGCAAGAAGCACCAAAGTCAGCGCCCCCCGTCGATGCAAAACCTGCCGACAAGCAGGACTCACCCTCTTCAGAGTCGGGAAGCCGGCGCGGCGACGAACCGAATCGTCCCAGACTACGCCGCGGCAGACCGACCGAACCGTCACCCGCCGACGAAGATGTGCCGGGGTACAGCAACCCGAAAAAGGCAGGCTCTGCAAAGAGTGACGCTGGAGAAGGAGCAAACGCATCGGGAACAGCGTGGAAGGCGGTTCAACTGATCCCGGCAATTTCCGACGCCGGCGGGCCTGATCCACGCTCCTACGCGTTCGAGTGGGACAAAACCGAAGCAGAGGAGCGGCACAAGCAGATGCTGGCGTTGGCGACGGACCAGATTCTCGCCTACGTAGCCAACCAGGCGAAGGCGAAAATTGAAGCTCCCCTAACAGGCACGAAAACTGCGGCAGCACGGCGGCGAAGTCCGAAACCCGCCCAGCCAGTGATGGAGAACGTGCAACTTCGGACCTTTGATCTCTGGGCGAACAATCAGCCGGTGCTGGTCTTGAGCGCCGATGCGCACATGCCGGCGGCTGCCGGCGCTGTATCCTTGTCCTCCGACTCGTTACCGCAGTACACCATCACGCTGGTTGCCCGCACCGATATCTACAGCAATCTGCACACACTCTATGCGGGAGTGACCGACAAGTTCCACCTCGATGTGACGCCCCGTCTTGAACTGATCGACGTCGTAGATGCTGACGGCGATGCCCGCGGTGAACTCCTGTTTCAGGAGACCACGGATACAGGCAGGGGCTACGTAATCTATCGCGCGACCACCGACAAGCTGTGGAAGATGTTCGACAGCTTGAATCCGGAGTAGCTCTTCAATGCCCGCTCCAGGATGCAAAAGCCGCTCGCTCCCGGGTGTCCTTCTGCATTTTGACTCTTGCTTCGGCATTTTCCGCTAGAATGCCATCCTGATAACTCCGATTAAGGGGAAGAGATCATGCGCAAAGTGTCACTGCTGGTGGCCGGGTTGCTGTTCGTTTGTGGCCTTGCGGCCCAGGACGAGGACTTCAGCAAGGTTCAGATGAAGGTTTCCAAGGTGGCCGGGAACGTTTACATGCTGGAAGGGGCCGGCGGCAACATTGGCGCCTCAGTGGGCGACGATGGCATCGTAATTATCGATGACCAGTATGCCCCGCTGGCGGAAAAGATTCAGGCAGCGCTCAAGGGCATTACCGACAAGCCCGTGCGCTTCATTATCAACACCCACTATCACGGCGACCATACCGGCGGGAATGCGTACTTTCAAAAGCAGGCGCCCATCATCGCGCACGACAATGTCCGGAAGCGTCTCGAGAGTGGAGGAGGCGCGGGCAACGGGGGCTCCGTGCACTTCGACGCAAAGCCCGGAGCGAAGGAGGCGTTGCCCATCATCACCTTCGACCACGACGTCACGGTCCACCTGAATGGTGAGGACATTCGCGCGCTGTACTTCCCCGCGGGACACACCGACGGAGACTCGATCATCTTCTTCCCCAAGTCGAATGTCGTGCACATGGGCGACGATTTCGTGACCTATGGCTTCCCCTTCATTGACGTAGAAGCGGGCGGCAGCATCAACGGCATGATCGACGGAGTGGAGAAAGTGATCGCGCAGGTGCCGCCGGATGTGAAAGTGATTCCGGGTCACGGGCCGGTTTCCAGTCTGGATGACGTGCGAACCTACGTTAAGATGCTGAAAGACGCGCGCGACGTCGTACAGAAGGAGCTGAAAAAGCACAAGACCCTCGATCAGATGAAGAAGGCGAAGATTCTCGATCCCTGGAAGAAATACTCCGGAGACTTCATCAGTGAAGATGCGTTTCTGGAAACGTTGTACAACTCGCTGACTGGGCAGAAGACCGGCAAGTTCATCAAGCACAATTGATGCTCGGGATCTGTCGTTCTTAAAGGAGTCTCCCCTCATTGCGTTTGACGCGTCGAGAACTTCTGCGCTCGGCCCTTGGGGCGGGGGCCGTGGCGGCACTGCCGGGCCTGTTCTCAAGCTGCGACACGTCGTCCAAGGCCACTGGCACGGCGGCTTCCGCAGCGATCCACGGCCCGGCCAGCCAGCAGCCTTATTCCGCCGGTCCTGCGATCACCTTCCCCAGGAACTTCTACTGGGGGACGGCCACTGCCTCCTATCAGATCGAGGGCGCATGGAACGAAGATGGCAAGGGCGAGTCGGTCTGGGACCGTTTTGCCCACACTCCTGGAAAGATCAAGAACGGGGACACGGGCGATGTAGCCTGTGATTCCTATCATCGCTGGCGCGAAGACATCACGCTCATGCGAGCGATGAACCTGAACAGCTACCGGTTCTCGATTTCCTGGCCGCGCGTTCAGCCTTCGGGGTCAGGCTCCGCGAACTCCAAAGGGATCGACTACTACAGCCGGCTAGTCGACGCACTGCTTGAGGCCAAGATTCGGCCATTCGTCACGCTTTATCACTGGGACCTCCCGCAAGCGCTGGAAGATGCCGGAGGGTGGCCTAACGGCGATACGGCAGATCGCTTTGCGGAATACGCGGAATTGGTGGCGCGTTCACTGGGCGATCGCGTCTCCGACTGGATGCTGTTCAACGAGCCCGCTGCCTTTGTCGATCTCGGTTATCTGGAAGGTGAACACGCGCCGGGCCGCAAGAGCCTGTTCGATTTTCTGCGAGCAACCCACGTCGTCAATCTGGCCCAGGGCGCTGGATTCCGGGCACTGAGGGCGGTGCGTCCCGCCGCTCGGGTCGGGACAGCATTCAGCATGTCGCCCTGCGAGCCCGCCACGAACTCCGAGGAAGACAAACTGGCAGCCGAGCGGGCGCACGCCATGACCAACGTCTGGTTCCTGGAGCCTGCGCTGCACGGCCGTTATCCCGAGGCGCTCACGTTCCTCCCGGAAACTGCGATGAAGATCAAGTCTGGCGACATGGAGAAGCTCCGCGCGCCGCTGGATTTTGTAGGCATCAATCTCTACTACCGCACGATTGCTTCGGCGCCCGGAACAATGGAAAGGGTCGCGCACGCGCAGAATTGGTTGTTTCCCGTCAGGATGGATGGCGGTCAGCAAGGACCGAAAACTGACATTGGATGGGAAGTCTGGCCCCAGTCACTCTATGACATGGTGATGCGCATCACCCGCGACTATGACCACCCAGTAATTGAAATAACCGAGAGCGGCTGCGCCTACAACGACGGCCCCAACGCGAACGGGGTAATTCACGACGCCCGTCGCGTGGAGTATCACCGCGAGTATCTGGCAGCATTGGCTCGTGCAATTCACGATGGCGCTGACGTGCGCGGATACCACGCCTGGAGCTTGCTGGATAACTTCGAGTGGGCCGAAGGCTTCAGCCAGCGCTTCGGACTGGCCTACGTGGATTTCAAGACGCAGCAACGCACGATCAAGGAATCAGGACGTTGGTATGCAAGAGTGGCGGCGGAGAATACGCTGCCGGCGGTTAGTGGAGCTGCCCAGCTCCCAGCCGCAGCCGCCTTTCAGGCCGCATGACCGGGTCCATGACCGGGTCCCACACAAGCTCTATTTCTGCTGCATCACCAGCTCGCCGTTTTGTACTTTCACGCTGCCGACGGAGTCCGGAAGTTTCAGCCGATCGCGCTCCTCGCCAAGTTTCTTCTGCAGCGCGGGATTGACCAGCGATACGGGGACGCTGAGGTCCCCCACCTTGAATTCGGTGGGGTCGAAAGTCGCGTAGCCGTCTTTCTCTCCGATATGGCCGGAGACCGTGATCCAAACATCTTTCCCGGCAATCTCAGTGAGGAACTGTCCGTGAACAACGTCTCCGTCAAAGCTGACGTGCTGGTCCTTGATGGTAGGGGCCGCGGAGCCGAGGTTTGAATCCGGAGTGAGCGCAGATGCCCCGCCCGCTGTGCCCAGCGATTGGGCCAGCACCGCACTGATTTCGTCAGAATTGATGTGGACTTCGGCCTTGGAACTGGGTGTTCCTGGGGCCGACTGGTTCGCCTGTGATTGCGAAGCTTGAGAGGATCCGGCGCCCGCCTGCGATTGCTGCGCGGCCCGCTCCAGCTGCTCAAGTTTCTGCTCAAACGACTGAGCATTGGCCGCGACTGCCGCAGGAACCTGTGGCACCGCAACTGGCGCCGGTTTCTTCAGCACCAGAATGATGGCGATCAGCGACGCCACCAGCGTCGCGATGCTGATGATACGGTCGAGCTTAAGCTTCTTCATGGCAACACTCGGGCGGTCAGCCCAGTACAAGCAGGCCCAGCATTATCGTAGCCGGGCCGGCCGGCGAGGTTTAGATGACGGAAGTCATTGTCGGGGAGTGGTACTTTGACTCTGTTCGGAATGTGTGTGGGACCGGGTCTCTGACCCGGTCATGCGGCCTGAAAGGCCGCTCGCTTTCCTCACCCAAGACTCAGAGGACTGGAATCTCGCCTTTCCAGACCCACAGATACTCAGCCGATGTTCTCACCAAACCAGCCCGGACGGGGTTCTGACAGACATATTCCACCTTGTCCACCAGGCTGTCGTTAGACCGGAACACATGATCGAAGAACTCCTCCTGCCAGACTGGACCGCTGCGCTTAAGCGCAACGTTGATCTACCGCGCGGACCTCCCCTTGATAGCCTTCATGATCTCAGGCAAGCTGTTGCTCCACCCGTCTTCGCGGCGCAGTGCTGAGTAGATCAAGGGAAGGTGGTCGGGCATAACAACAGCTGTATGGAGGTCGTATTTGCGTGTGTTCTCGTTCAGACAGCACTTTAGAACGATGTCTCTGGCCGCAGCCGGAAGCTGCCAACGATGGTCCGTGGTGAACGTAACGAACAGGGGGTGATCGTCTTTTTGGAGATGTGGAAGACAACGGCGGTAATCATATTTCGGCTGCATTCCGCCTCGGCCCATTCGGGCCGACCGACCGGGTCAGAGACCCGGTCCCACACGATCATCCCAGCTTCTTGATTAGCAACTCATTCACTAACTGCGGATTCGCCTGGCCTTTGGACGCCTTCATCACCTGCCCCACAAAGAACCCGAGCATGGTCTTTTTCCCCGCGCGATACTGCTCAAGTTGCTTGGGATTGGCAGCGAGCACTTCGTCAATGATCTTCTCCAGCGCTGATGTGTCTGTGGATTGCTGCGGCCGCCCTTCCTCGTCATAGACCTGCGGAAAGTCTTTGCCGCGCTCGAAGCAAAGGTCGTAAAGGTCCTTCAGCATCTTGCCCGAAATCGTTCCCGACTCGACAAGATCGGCTGACACCGCTACGCCCTTCATCGAAATCGGTGATTGCTCGATCTCAACGCCCTTGGCTTTCAGGCGCCCCATCAGCTCACTCTGCACCAGATTGGCAACACGCTTGGGATTCTTTGCCGCTTTCGCCGCCGCCTCGAACTGGTCGGCCAGCGATTTGGAAAACGTCAGCACCTGCGCATCGTAGTCTGTGATGCCGTATTCCTTCACCATGCGTTGGCGGCGAGCCTCAGGCAATTCGGGCAACGCCTTGGTGATCTCGGCCTTCCACTTTTCATCCACGACCAAAGGAAGCAGGTCCGGCTCGGGGAAATAGCGGTAATCGTGCGCCTGCTCTTTCGAGCGCATCCCGTAGGTCTTGCCCTCGTTCGCATTGTAGAGACGTGTCTCCTGCGTGATCTTCCCGCCGGATTCGACCACCTCGATCTGGCGGGCAATCTCATACACCAGTGCCTCCCGAATGAAGCGGAACGAGTTCACATTCTTGATTTCCGTCTTGGTGCCGAATTCCTTCTGCCCCCGGGGACGAACACTGACGTTGGCGTCACAACGGAGCGAGCCCTCCTCCATGTTGCAGTCGCTTACCCCGGTGTACAGGATGATTTCCTTCAGCCGGGTCAGATATTCGTAGGCTTCATCGGGCGTGGCGATGTCCGGCTCGCTGACAATTTCAATCAGTGGCACGCCGGTGCGGTTGAGATCGATCGCGGTCTTTTCCGCCGCATCGGAGAAGCCTTCATGCAGGCTCTTTCCCGCGTCCTCTTCGAGATGCACGCGCGTGATGCCGATCCTTTTCCTGCCGCCATCGCTCGGAACTTCAATAAATCCGTGTTCGGCCAGCGGCTTGTCATACTGCGAAATCTGATACCCCTTTGGCAGGTCAGGATAAAAGTAGTTCTTACGCGCGAAAATGGATGTTTCGTTGATGCGGCAGTTCAGCGCCATCGCCGCGAGCGCCGCATACTCGACCACCTTGCGATTCAGCACCGGCAGCGCACCCGGCATGCCCAGGCATACGGGGCAAACATTGCTGTTCGGCGGAGCCCCAAAGCGGGTTGAGCAGGAGCAGAAAATCTTGGTCGCGGTCAGGAGTTGGACGTGCACTTCCAGGCCGATGACCGGCTCGTACTTCGCAGCAGCAGCGACAGAAGGCTCCAGAGAGGTCGACATATCAGGTGATTATAAGACGGCCGGACGCCGCGCTAGTTCGACTTCTGCGGCACACTCAGGTACTTCTCCATCGAGATCTCGAAATACATCAACTCGTTGCCCCTCACGTCAGTGACCCGGGTGATGTCGATGTGTGCACCCGCCAGGGGTGCAGAAATTCCCTCCACGTCGAAGTAGAGGAAACCCGACTGCGTGGTGTGCGGTTCGACGGCCCTGGCGGCAAACTCAGAGGACTCGATCTCGTCCATTTCCTTCTTGCTGACCGTTCCTTTCACCTTCTTGCGCGGGATTGGGAATGGCAGCGGAGCAGAACTCGTATTTGCCTGAGGATTGGATAAATGCCGGTAGATGTCTTCCGGCGCAGCCGGCGTCAGCTTCGAGCGGTTCGCCGTGATGAGCTTCACTTCCATGTTGGCGATCGAAACGGGCTGGTCCCCGTCGTTGGTCACGATGAAGAACACCGGCAAGTACCCGTGCGCCCGGAAATCGACTGAGAAAATCTTTGCCTTATCGGGCGTGTCGTAGGGATCGACGGCAATCGCCACTTTCTCCGCGGGGTGTTCGTCGTGAGCGGGATACGTCTTCGCCGGCTGGGCGGCAGGCTTCACAAAATCCTTAGCCGCGACATAGGCAGCGAGGACTCCCAAAGTAACGAGCACCAGAACGGCGTTTGGGCGATGGAATCTCCGCAGGAAGCGCATGCTCCGATTATAGAGGGAATGGCTGTGCCCGCTGGCAAGTGCTGTGTCGGGGTCAGGGGTGCAGTTTGATTGTCATCCCGAGCAGGTTTCTTTGCGCGGCGGGGGATCTGGGCGAACCGCGCGATGTGTCGCGTTCTTTACGACCCAATAATCGCTCGTCGGGCTCGCTTCCTTGCCAAACCGCACCACCACCCAGTTTAGAATGGCTCAGCTTGCTCTACCTTCTCTACAGTTTCCTGCTCGCGGCGGGGATGCTGCTGACCCTGCCCTACTGGCTCTTCCAAGTGCTCCGTCACGGCAAGTACCACGGAGGCCTCGCGGAACGCTTGGGAAGGGTTCCGGTGCGGCTTACCTCTGTGGGAGGGTCAGTACCCCAGCCCGGAGCGACGATTTGGCTGCATGCCGTATCTGTGGGCGAAGTAATCGCGGTCAGCGGACTGGTCGAGGAACTTCGACGCCGTTTCCCTCAACAAAGAGTTGTCGTTTCTACCACCACTGACACCGGGCAGGCACTCGCTCGGAAGCGATTTGGCGAAGGAAACGTCTTTTACTTCCCCATGGACTTCGCATTTGCCATCCGGCCCTACTTGAATGCGCTGCAACCTTGCCTCGTGGTGCTTGCCGAGACTGAGTTCTGGCCCAACTTCCTGCGCCTGGCACAGGCCAGCGGTGCCCGCATCGCTGTGGTGAATGCCAGAATCTCCGATCGTTCGTGGCCAAGCTACCGGCGCTTTCGGTGGGCGCTGCGGAGAATGTTGTCGAGCGTCGACCTGTTTCTTGCACAGACCAGCGAAGACGGCACCCGGCTGCAATCCATTGGAGCGGAACCTGAGCGAGTGAAGATTACCGGCAATCTCAAATTCGATATGACCCTCCGCCCCACGCCACCCATTGTGGAAGACTTGCGGCGATCTCTGCAGCAGGCGGGCGCCGGACCAGTGCTGGTCTGCGGCAGCACGGTCGACGATGAAGAGCCGCTATTGCTCAAGGCATTCGAGAACGTGCTGGTCGCGCATCCGAACGCAGTGATGATTCTGGCGCCCCGGCATCCCGAGCGATTCGGCGCGGTCGCTGGTCTGCTGGATCAGATGGGCACTCGATGGTGGCAGCGATCCTCCTGGAACGGTGAACCGATTGCCAACGGAGTCTTTCTGGTCGATACCATCGGCGAACTGGCGGCACTCTATGCTCTGGCCGACATTGCGTTCGTCGGAGGTAGTTTGGTGCCTCGCGGCGGGCATAACATCCTTGAACCGGCCCAGCACGGGGTTGCCATCGTGGTAGGGAACCATACCGAGAATTTTCGCGACATCGTAGGCCTGTTTCAGAGCCGGGATGCGGTGCGCATCATAGAACCCACGCAGTTGTCTCTAATCTTCATGGAACTGCTGGCGAACGAGCCTGAGCGGGCAGCTCTCGGCCGCAGAGCAGCCGAGACGGTACGATCGCAGACTGGCGCGACACTCCGTACAGTGCAGGCGCTGGAAAGGCTGCTCGCGAGAGGACAAACTCAGTTGCCATCCCCGGCACAAACGGCGCATATCGATTGAATCCTCTTTCCACCATCTACGGCGGGGTCGTGGCGGCGCGCAACGCGCTCTATGACCGCGGATTGCTTCAAGTGCGCCGCCTTGAGGGCGCTGTGGTCAGCATAGGGAACCTTTCAACGGGAGGGACCGGCAAGACGCCGTTCGTCCTGCTGCTGGGGGAGTTGCTGAAGGCCCGTGGAGTGAAGTTCGACGTGCTCTCGCGCGGCTACGGCCGCCGATCGCGTGGCGTGCTGCTGGTAGACCCTGCAGGCTTGCCAGGAGACTTCGGCGACGAGCCGCTCCTGATTGCCCGCCGCCTGCAGGTTCCGGTGATCGTCGGCGAGGACCGGTTCGAAGCTGGCCGGTTTGCTGAAAGGAGGTTCGGGCCGCAGCTTCACCTGCTCGACGACGGGTTCCAGCATCGCGGGCTGGCGCGGGACTTCGATATTGTTCTGGTGACGGCGCAGGATGCGGGCGACTGCCTGCTTCCGGCGGGACGCTTGCGCGAGCCCCTGAGTTCTCTGCGGCGGGCGGATGTGGCGGTTTTGACGAGTGGAGCTTCTCCGGAATCGCTTCCGCTGACCGGCAAGGTCACGTGGCGCGTCCGGCGTGGGATCGTTCCGCAAAATGTTCCGCCACGGCCGGTGGTCTTCTGCGGGATTGCGCGTCCACAAGGCTTCGTGCTGCAGTTGCGTGCGGCAAATATTGATCCCGTGGCTGAGGCTTTCTACCGCGACCACCATGCCTACTCCGAGAAGGATGTGCATGAGTTGCTTCAGCTCAAGCAGCGAAGCGAGGCTGGCGGCTTCGTTACCAGCGAGAAAGACGCCATCAACCTTGGAGGCTATCTTTCCTCCCTGGAGCCAGTTTCGGTAGTTCCGGTAAAGATGGAGTTGGTAGACGCAGCTAACGCTGTGGATACCATGCTGCGGACGATTGAGGAACGAAGGCGCCAGGCATGAGAAAATCGGTTTTATCCTGGCGAACCGCCCAAGTGCCATTGCGTGCGATGGTGTGTGCGGGCGGGACGCCCGCACGACAGCCGCCGAGACGGCGGCGCTACGAGTCGAACGAATGACCAAACATCCCAAAGAAGCCGACCGGCTCCGCAAGATTGTCGAGGCATTCCCCAAAGTGACCGTCACGGTCCTGGGGGATCTGGTCGCTGACGAGTTCATCTTCGGAGAGATTTCGCGGGTTTCCCGCGAAGCTCCGGTGCTGATCCTCAAACACCGGGAGCGCACGGTTGTGCCCGGCGGAGGCGCCAACGCGGTCAACAATCTGGCGGACCTCGGCGTGAACGTTCTGCCGGTGGGCGTGGTGGGAGACGACGAGCCAGGACGCCTTTTGGTCAAGTATCTCCGGCACAAGCGCATTGCAGTGAGCGGAGTCCTGAAAGACAAGAGCTACAGCACGGTGACAAAGACCCGCATTCTTGCAGGCATGACGCACACCGCGCGCCAGCAGGTCGTGCGCGTCGACCGTGAACCCGAGGTGCCGCCAAACCAGCACCTGACTCGGGAACTGTATCTAGCAGCGCGGGAGTACGTACACGCCTCAGATGCCCTGCTGGTTTCCGACTACGGCTACGGCGCGGCCACTCCGGCGATCGTGAATACTCTTCGCGAGAAAGGCAAGCTCGGAGCCGTTCCACTCATCGTGGACTCTCGCTATCGGCTGCTGCAGTATTCTGGCGTGACCGCAGCGACGCCGAACGAGCCGGAGGTAGAAGAAGCGCTGGGCATTCGCATCGGGCAGAACTGGGAGAAACTTGTCTCAGCGGGCGAGGAAGTGATGGCGCGGATGGAGCTGCAATCCCTGTTGATCACGCGCGGACGGGATGGCATGGTCGCCTTCAACCATCGCCACAAGCCGGTGGATATCCCGATTTTTGGTTCCGATCAGGTGACCGATGTGACTGGCGCGGGGGACACGGTTATCGCGGCCTTCACCGCGGCGCTGGCCGCCGGGGCCAGCACTGAAGAAGCGGCGCAGTTGGCCAACTATGCGGGCGGGATCGTCGTGATGAAGCGCGGCACGGCAACCGTTTCGCGGGAAGAACTGCTGCATGCACTGGAACAGGCTCCTCCCACTACACGACCTCATTGAACAGAAACAGCAAAGTCGGACAGGGCAAGGTCCTGAGCCGCGACGGACTCCGGCGGCGCGTCGAAGAATGGCGCCGCGAGGGCTCGCGAATTACTCTGGCCAACGGCAATTTCGATCTGCTGCACGTGGGACATGTGCGCTACTTGCGCGGAGCGAAGGAACTCGGCGGCAAGCTGGTGGTCGCGATCAATTCGGATCAATCCGTGCGCAGTCTCAAGGGCGAGGGACGTCCGATCATGCCCGACCATGAACGCGCCGAGATCGTTGCCGCACTCGAAGACGTCGACGCGGTGGTGATTTTCCCGGAAGTTGACGTCCGGGCTATCATTCGCGAGATTCGCCCCGACATCCAGGCCAAAGGCACCGACTACACCGCCGAGAACGTCCCCGAACGCGATGCGGTGACGGAATACGGCGGACGCGTTGCAATCGTCGGGGACGCCAAGAATCATTCCACCAGCGAGATCATCCGTTCACGTTTGCCGTCAAAGCCAAGGTCCGAATGAGCGCGCGTTCCGTCACAGAGGAGAAACCAACGTCCATGCCGCTCTCGTGGGCGCGCATGCACTCGTCAGGCGCGCCGCCTGGCCCGAAGGTCGATCGTCTGCTGATTGTGCGCCTGAGTGCGATGGGAGACGTGATCCACACCCTCCCCGCGGCCTACGCTCTCCGCGAAGCGTTCCCGCATGCGATGATCGGATGGCTCATCGAAGAGCGCTGGGCCGAACTTTTGTGTGCGCCCGGTTCGCCGCGCCGGGGGCAGCGCTCTCCGCAGCGGCCACTTGCGGACTGGGTCCACACGGTGAATCTGCGCGGTTGGCGCAAGTCGCTATTCACCATTCCAACGCTTCAGCAGGTCGCAACCGTCTGGAACGACGTGCGTGGCGCCGGTTACGAGGTCGCCGTAGATTTGCAGGGCGCAATCCGTTCGGCCGTGCTGGCGCGCTGGTCGAACGCACATGTGGTTTACGGAGTAGCTGAGCCGCGCGAGGCCCCTTCCAGCTTGTGGTACACGCGCAGGGTCATTGCCTCGGGAATTCACGTGATCGAACAGAATCTTTCCGTCGCTGCGGCGGTTGCAGAGAAAAGGATGAAGGCGCCTCGCGTTGAGCTTCCTCGTCACCCGGAGGCCGAGGATCGCATGAACAAGAAGCTTGCTCAGCACGGGATCACCGACTTCGCCATTCTGAACCCGGGCGCGGGCTGGGGAGCGAAATGCTGGCCCGCCGAGCGCTACGGCCAGGTGGCGCGAGCACTGGCTGCAACCGGCGTGCGCTCCGTTCTCAACTTCGGCCCCGGCGAGGAGGGCCTGGCACAGCTGGCGGAGGCGGCAAGTGAGGGTGCGGCCGTCGCGATGCAATCGTCCGTCACGGAACTGGTCGCACTCACGCGCCGCGCGCTCCTGTTTGTCGGCGGCGATACTGGGCCAATGCATCTGGCAGCGGCCTTGAACGTGCCCGTAGTGGGGATCTTTGGGCCGACAGATCCGGCTCGCAATGGGCCCTACGGCACTCGCAGCATCGTCTTGCGCAATCCCGCCAGTCTGACCACGCACTCGCGCCGCGCCGATCCCGACGAAGGCATGCTGGAAATCGGCACCGAGGCAGTCGCAACTGCCGCTCACCAACTGCTCACCCTTGCGGATGGAAAACACCATGGCTGAGTGGTCACGCATCGCACGCCGCATTCGCGTGCCTCTGGGGTTCGTCTTCGCGCTGCTGTATTTCTGGCTGGCGCGGCCGTCGTGGCAATCCATGGCAGTGGGTGCGGCTCTGGTTGTGCCGGGGCTGCTGATCCGGGCACTGGCGTCAGGCCACGTCCGCAAGAATGAGGCGCTGGCAACTTCCGGTCCGTATGCCTACACGCGGAATCCGCTTTATCTGGGATCGTTGCTGATGGGCGTGGGCTTTGCAGTCGCCGCGCGCAGTTGGTGGGTCGGCGCAGCGCTCGTCGTGATGTTCTTCGCCATCTACATTCCCGTGATCCGCGACGAAGAAGCATTCCTGCGCCAGAAGTTCCCCGAGTTCGAGGAGTACGCGCGACGTGTCCCGCGGCTGATGCCCAGACTCGTCCCTGGCGCGAAATCCGAAGACAGGCCGTCAGAAGGATTTTCTCCCGATCTCTATCTGAAGCATCGCGAGTACAAGGCGCTGCTGGGAGCGCTGGCGATGATGGCAGCGCTTGTTGTGAAGATGACCGTGTTTCGCTGAGATCCTACTTCTTTGCCAGCAGTTCTCTTGCCCGGCCTAGCTCAGGACGGGTCGAGGTTCCTCCATCGCAGACTTTCAGCAGCATCGCATAGTACTCTACTGCTTCGCCCTGCTTGCCGGCTTCTTCCGCCGCGCGGGCGGCGCCGTAAAGGCCGTTGAAGCGGTTGGGATTCAGCTGCAAGTCGGTCTGGTACTCAGCCAGAGCCTGCTGAGGATGTTTCGCCTCCAGCAACAGGTCGGCCAGCATCTCTCGCGCCGGGACGCCTTCCGGTTCGTCACCCAGCCGGTCGTCCTTGTCCGCCAAAGCCCGCAGCGTGGCGATGGCTTCGTCGTCTTTGCCTTCCGCGTGAGCAATCCAGGCGGATGCCTCTTGATAGTCCTTGGCCACAACTTCGGCAAAATCAGTCTTCTTTTGCGCGACCAAATCCTTGCGGGCTGCTTCGATTTGCTCAAGGTCCTTGTGGGCCTGGGCGATGTTTCCGCTCCGTGCCGCGCCGATCGCCCGCGCCCAATAGGTCACAGCCTGATTGCCACGAGAAGCGCCTTCCACCACCTTCAATGCCGCCGCGACACTCCACTGCCGGAGTTCGATCGCGTAGATGGCGGGAAACGCGCTGAGGGCGAAGGTCCGGGGATCGAATCCCATGCCGTACATGTCGTGCATCGGCGGCATGCTCTTCACTTCATCAATGACCTTCTGCGCCTCGGCTTCGCGCCCGCTCTGCAAGTAGGCATAGACCAGAAAATCCATGGCGTGGAACTGGTGGCCTTCACCGCCCATGTGCATGGCCGCGGTCTTGCGAGTAGCGGCAATCGAGGCGAGGTTCGAGTTGATGTCGTCCTGCCACAGGCCAACGCGCGCGAAGATGTGCGAGGGCATGTGCAGCGCGTGCGGCGCGGCGGGCGCGACCTGCGCATAGCGGCGGGCCGCTGGAATGCCAAGCTGCGCCAGTTGTGGCTTGTCATAGCTGTGGATCAGATAATGGGCGACTCCAGGATGATCCGGTTCGATGGCGAAGAGCTTCTCGAGGACCGCAGCCGCTTCCTTACGGTTGGCGAAGGTCTCGTCGTCGTGCGGTTCGGAGGCGAGAAGGGACAGTGCGTAAAAGGCGGCTGCTTCGTGGTCGTCCGGATAGGACTCGTAGACCTTCTTCATCGCGGCGGAATAGGCTTTGGCGCGCGCGTCGTGATTGGGCTCCTTCGAGTTGGAGTAGAAAGCAGCAATGGCCGCGACGTACGCCTTCTCACGGGCGTCGACTTTGCCTTTACCTGCCTTGTGGGCTTCATCCGCGCCGCGCATGATCACCTTTTCGTCCGGCTCATTCCAGAGCTGATGCCACAGGCTCATCGCAACACCCCAATGCGCCATGGCGCAGTGGGGATCAGCCTTTGCGATGTCGAGGAATTCCTTCTCCGCTTCTTCGTACCAGAACGAATGCAGCAGTGCGACGCCGCGCTCAAACGGCTTCTGCGACGACGCGGCGCACGAGACCGGAAAGTGCACGGTGCCTAACTGCGTTGTGGTGAGGTCCTCGTGGTGATGATGTCCCTGATCGTCGTCGGCAAAGGCGGCCAAGGGGAGGAGGAAGAACAGAGGCAGTATCCAGGCAAAACGTTTCATGAGAGCCCCGCTGAGAAGCGAGTCTAGTGGAGGAGCGAATAGGGGTCAAACGGGCGGAGTGCGCGGTCCCGGCTTTCGCAGAGAACGCGAAAGATGAGGCACTCGGCAAGTGCGCTGCAGAACTCGTGCCGTCCCTACGGGACTCGGTGGAACTCTCTGCTTCTACCCGGCACTTCCGTGCCGGGCTATCTTATGGCGCCCCTTTCGGGGCTGGAGTTTGCCGAGTCTGTTCTGCCTCTTCACACAGAGTTCGGTTCTCACGCATGGCAGCCTGGGGAAGCCGTGCCTTGAGTGCAAGCAAAAGCAGATTCCTCCCCTTCGCTTCGCTCAGGGTCGGAATGACAAACCCAAGGGGGGAATGACAAATCCGGGGAGGGGCTTTAAGAATTGTGCGTGAGAAATATTCTTTCGTCCTGCCGAGGCTTGTCAGGTTGCCACTCGTCCCCACGGCTTGCGCCGTGGGCTGCATTCTTATGCCGCTTCGCGGTTAAAACCACCCGGCGGACAGGGGAACAAGGGGGAAACGCACGTGCGGCTCAGCCAATCGAAACCAGCGACGAAGCTGTTTCCTTGGACGGCGCACCCACCGCCACGGCTTCCTCTTCTTCGTGGTGCGAAGCCTCCGCGACCGGCGTTAGGGCCTCATCCATGTAGCTGCGTGCTTCGGGATCGCGCTTGAGTTGACGCCGGAACTTGCCGTAGTGCCAGACTAGTCCCGCGAGCGTGATGTGCTTGTACAGCAGATCAAAAACGTAGCGCGGGTAGAAGACAAAGGGGCTCTCGACGGGCAACGTGGGACGGCGGTCCTTGCGGTACTTGCGGCGCAGGTAGCCGCCTTCGAGCGGGTCGATCTTTTCCAGGCGCACGCAGGAGTAATACCAGAGCAGCAGGAACGTCATGTTGCCGGCGTTGCTGTTGGTGGCGACGGAGCGGCGCATGACCGTTTTAAGATGCTCGGGGGAATAGAAGTTGGTCCAGGCATCGTGATAGAGCTGCTGCCACTGCTCGGGCGACATGGTCGAGTGTGGAGTGGTGACGTGCTCGAGGTCGTACTTGTTCAGGTCGGGATCGAGGTAGGCGCCGGCTTTGTGCAGCTTCTGATGGTCCTCGGAACCGGGGAGCGGCGTCAGGCAGTGCGGCTCCAGCAGATCGATGGGCAACTCGCGCTGGATGGTCTCGATGTCGCGGAGGACAGATTCGGGCGTGTCTGAGGGGAATCCTACAATGTAGCCGGCAAAAACCGTCACGCCGGCTTTCTTCCAATCAAGCAGCATCTTGCGGTACTCGGCGACTTTGTTCTGCTTCTTGCGGGCGCCGAGCAGGCTGCCGGGATTGATGCTCTCCAGACCGATGAACACGCGCGCCACTCCGGCGCGGCCCGCCTTCTCGATGAAGTGTGGCAGGCGGTGACACATGGTGTCGACCTGGATGACGAACTTGATGTTCAGCTTCTCGCCCTCACGCATGGCGATGAGGCGGTCGAAGACTTTTTCCCAGTCGGTGTTGCGCGCGAAATTGTCGTCGGTGATGAAGAAGCGGTTGATGCCCTGGGCCAGGTTTCGGCGGACGATCTGCTCGATCTCGTCGGCGGAACGGCGGCGGGATTTCCGTCCCTGCACGTTGATGATGGTGCAGAAGGAGCACAGGAAGGGGCATCCGCGGCCAGCATCGAAGGTAGTGATCTTGCCTCCGGTGCGCTTGATGCGCGTAGCCGGCAGAATCGGCAGCGGCGCGCCTTCGAGCGAGGGCAAGTCGTCCATGTAGTTGTAAAGGGGCTTGGGCGTACCGTTCCAGGTGTCACGCAGAACTTCTTCGAGGCGTCCTTCAGCTTCGCCAGCGAACAGGGAGATGCCGAGATCCGTGGCTTCCTGCAGTTCCGGCGTGATCCCGGGCAGCATGGCGAGACATCCGGAGACGTGAAAGCCGCCAATGCAGACCGGGATGCCTGCCTTGCGCAGAGGACGGGCAATATCCATGGCGCGGGGGAATTGATTCGATTGCACGCCGACGAGTCCGACCAAGCCACGGCCACCCTGCAACTGGCGTGCAAGGCGCTCGGGGCGGATGCGGGTGTTGGTCTCATCGACGGCGGTGATATCGATCTCTACATCGTCACCCAGCACGCGGCGCTCTTTGCAATCGAGGGCAAGGCCGTGCAGGACGGCAAGGGTGTTCGAGGGAATGGCAGAGCGCAACCACTGGATGACGTACCCGTCGTCGTCGTAGTGCGAAGGCTTGATCAGCACCAAAGAGAAGCGCTTCGGCGCCTGCTGAGCGGATGCCATGTCATCCCTTCCCCAACCCAAGGAATGTTGGCGAGCAGCATATCACGGGTGACACGCCTTGGCGGCCCAGGGGGAATCGAGAGTGGAAGCCTGCCATCCCGAGCAGAGCGAGGGATCTGGGTCTCTGCCCAGAACCGGAATACGTCTCGGCGCAAGCAGAACCAAGATCCCTCGCTGCGCTCGGGATGACAAGGGTCAACTGGGCGTTCCTTCCATTTTGCAGCGGACCGTGCCCTCATTCCGTGCGCAGCGCATTCATCGGTTCGATACTGGCAGCACGTCTCGCCGGGATGAACCCGGCAACGCCGGCAAACGCGGAGAGCACGAGCACCGCGACCGCCAGCGTGTAGGGATCATAGGTACGCACGCCGTAGAGTTGATTCGCCATCAGGTGGCTGCCCAGCAGCGCAACCGGAACGCCTATGGCGAGTCCGAGTCCCACCTGGAACGATGCGCTCCGCAGCACCAGAGCAACCACGTTACCCCGATTGGCTCCCAAAGCCATACGCAGGCCAATTTCGCTGGTACGCCGGGCGACGGAGTAGGCGGTAATGCCATAGAGGCCGACTGAAGCCAGCACCAGCGCAAGCAGGCCAAACAGGATTGTAAGCCGCGTAATGAGCCGATCCTGGTTGAAGTTTCCGGCCACCTGGTAGTCGAGGGACTTGAAATCAATGATGGTGAGGTTGGGATTGATATTCGCCAGCGTGTGGCGAACCAATGATTGCAGGCCTGCGGCATCGCCGGCAAAGCGGATCGTGATCGAGTTGGGGAACAGCGAACGAGTCTCCGCGGTGATTGCGGTGCGCTCTTTGAACGTCGTGTTCAACTGGGCCAGCGGGCGGAAGTACATCGGACGCACTGGATCACGCGGGTTATTGTATTTTGCGTCGGCGACGATCCCGACAATTTCGTAGTCGCCCGCATACTTCTGATCGAACGTGCCGAAGTGGTGGCCGATCGGGTCTTCGTTGGGGAAGAACTTCTTGACGAAGGTCTGGTTCACGACTGCAACCATGCGCGAAGTCGCCGTGTCTTGCTCGGTGAGGCCCCGGCCGCGAACTATGGGCTGGCCGATGGTCTCAAAGAAGTGCGGGCTCACCCGATCCCACGATGAGCCGTTCTGCGCCTCCGGACCCGGCGCCGGCCGCCCTTCGATGTAGACGGCTTCGCCCCAGTTGTTGCCCTCCAGCGTGCTGTAGAGAGCCAGTCCGACGCTATTGACACCCGGGAGGGCCGAGAATTCACGCTCCAGTTGCCCATTAAGCGCGGGGATGCGCGCGATCGTGTAGCCGGCGCCCACGGCATCAAAATGGAAGACGTACCGGTTCGCGGTTGCGATTCCGAAGTCCTGATGCTCAAGGTTGCGCAAGCTCTTGGTAAGCAAACCAGCGCCCACCAGCAGCACCAGCGAAAGCGCCGCCTGCAGGACGATGAGCGACTTCTGCGGCAGTGAAGCCCGGTCACGCGTCGCGCGATTCACTCCGTGCAGAGCCTCCGCCGGATCGGAGTGGGACGTGATCCACGCCGGCACAATGCCGAACACAATTCCCGTCAGCAATGAAAGAACGAAGGCAAATCCCAGCACGACCGGAGATGGGCTGGCCTGAATGGGAAGCACGGTCGCATCCGGGAAAGCCAGTGCAAGGATCATCCGCGCCCCTGCATACGCCACCGCGATGCCCAGAACTCCGCCCCCACAGCCGAGTAGCACGCTCTCCGCCAGCATCTGCTTGATCAGGCGGGATCGCGCCGCCCCCAACGCCATGCGGATCGAAGTCTCGGCCCGCCGGGTCGCGCCCTTGGCCAGCAGAAGGTTCGCGATGTTGGCGCATGCCACCAGCAGGACCAGCCCGGAGATCGTCATCAGCAGGCGGAGGCCGCTCCCCGTTGCCTGTTGCAGGTTTTGCACTCCAGCCCCGCCCGGTGTCAGCACCACGTGCTGCTTGGGTATCTCCCTGTCGTTTCCATTGATCGTGTAGGCGGGTATGGTGGCCAGCCACTGGCGAAGCGTGTTGGACAGTTTGGCTTGCAGGCTGCCGGGGCTGACGCCCGGCCTTATCCGCCCCAACACGTAAAGCCAGTTCGTGTCGGGCTGTTTAAGGATGCTGGTTTCGCCCTCGATAACGGTTTCATCGTTCAGGGGAATCCACAGTGCCGGCGGGTCGCTGTCGATGCGGTCTCCGAAAAATCCGGGAGGGGCAATTCCAACGATCGTGAACGGCTGGTTCTGGAGGTAAAATGTCGACCCCACGACGCCCGGATCTGCGCCGTGCGTAGCCTGCCAGGCCTGATAGCTGAGAACCGCCACCGTAGCCGCTCCGGGCCGGTCGTCCGCCGCCTGAAGCACGCGCCCGGCATACGCTCCCAGGCCAAAGGTGGAAAAGTAGTTGCCGGAAACATATTCGGTTCGCTCCGACCTGGCCAGACCGGAGCCACTCCGAACATTCATCATGTTCTGGCCCGACTGGAATGCTGCCAGTTGCTCGAACTCAGGCGCAGAGTCTTCCAGGTGGCGATACAGGTCGTAGGAGAATAAGTCGAAATCGCCGCTATCGTTCAGAAAGCCACCGTTGACGCAGCAGTCATCCAGGTCACCGATGCGGTACAGGCTTGCCGGATTGGCAACCGGCAGCGACTTCAGAAGCACCGAGTGGACCAGAGTAAAGATGGCAGTATTCGCTCCAATCCCGAGCGAGATGGTGAGGATGACGGTGGCGGTAAAGCCCGGTGACTTCCGGAACTGGCGTAGTGCAACTCTGACATCCTGCATCATAGGTAAGTCCCCAACCCAGGTCTCGACGACGTCGTCGGATGAGCGCGAACAGGCTCGCCAGCCGTTGTGTCAGTCGTGAAAGCGTCGAGTTATGGACGGGAGGATATCGCAACGGTAAGCAGATACGCCAATGAGAAAACCCCTCGCTGGTGCGAGGGGTTTTCCTGGGGGAGGGACTAGGGCGAGGCGCCCTTGGTCCCAAACTCGGTTTCTTACTTCGGCTGCTGCTGCTGATCGGTCCTGCCCGGAGTCTGGTTGCTCGAGAGCTGCTCCAGATCGTTCTTCAGCAGGCTGATTTCCACGCGGCCGCCGCTGATGCGCTTGGTCTTCGCAGTCTCATCGGCGGTGCCCACGGGAGCATTGCCCATGCCGACGAGGTAGATGCGATAGACCGGGATCTCGTGGTTGAGCACAAGGTAGCGCACCACGGACTCGGCCATCTTCTGCGAGTTCGAGATCGCGGTCTGACCCTTGCCGGATGAGAAGCCCTGCACTTCGATGATGTAGCCGTGCTGTCCCTTCACGGTACTGGCCATCTCATCGAGAGCGTCCTTGGCGTTCTTGCTCAGCGCAGTCTGGCCGGGACGGAAACGGATTTCGGTCTGGTTCGAGGCCTTGTACTGGTCGATGTTGCCCACCACCTGCTCGACTGTCTGGACGCGCGTGGTGACTTGCTGAGCGCTCTGCTGCGCCATGGTCGCCTTGTTGCCGGCGTCGATGGCGTGCTGATCGGCCTCGTTGGCCTTGTCAGAAGCCAGCTTGATGCCCGCCTGGGCGCGCGAGTCGGTGTCTTTGATCGCCTTGCTGTTGGCGGAGGTCAGTTCATCGAGCTCGTTCACGCGGTCGCGGATGGGCTCGGTCTGGCGCTTCACGTAGTTCTTGCGGGCGAAAGGGTTGATTCGGCCCCAGAAGCCTTCCCGAGATGGCGCCTGCAGCGGCGCCTTGCCGGTGGCGTTGGCAGTATCCGTCGACTGCGTGGAAGGTTGACTCTGGGACGAGGTGGTCTGCGCAAAGGCCGGAAACGCGAGCACGGCGGCCAGCGGCAGGGCAATGAGAATGCGGCTGTTCATGATAACTTCCTCCAGGTTTGGGGGAGCGTTTGGGGCTCCACTCCAGCACGCCTAAACGGGCGTGTTGCGTGATTGTGATTGCGTCCCCTAACGAATAAATGAAAGCATGCGGGGTACTCGCATTGCCGGCCTGCGCTGACGCAACGCAGACCTGGAAACTGTGGCGCCGGTACCTTAGCGCCTGCACTTCTGTATTACATGTCGGATGCCAAAACCGATCCGCACGTTGAAGAGCTAAATGCTTGATATCTAAGGATATTGTACCTCCGTGAACGAGGGGAAGATAGGCCGCAAGGCTTTGCGCAGGGTAATTTTGGCAAACCTGATATAAAAACTGCGTGGAAATCGAGAGATTGGGAGGGGAGACTTGGGACAAATGAGTCCGGGGCGGTTTGAGTCAGGTAACCGGCTGGTTTCGGCGGCAGGACGAATCTGCGTCGCGGTGTTGGCGCTGCTGTTGTTGGGCTCAGCAACAACCTGGTGCGAAACCGGCAAGCTGAACGAAGAGACACCTCCCGGAGTGGCTTCCTCCCGCATCCCGGGAGATCACTTGCAGCAGTATTCCGATCTGGCCGTCACCTGGATGCAGGAATACTTGCGCGTCGACACGACTAACCCCCCGGGCAACGAGATGCGGGCCGCATCGTTCTTCAAGAACATTCTTGACCAGGAAGGAATCGAGGATCGCGTCTTCGAGTATGCACCGGGACGCGGCGATCTCTGGGCGCGCCTGCCGCACACCACGACGGAGGCAAAACGTCCCATCATCCTGCTCAACCACATGGATGTGGTAACCAGCGATGCCTCGCACTGGAAGGTTCCGCCCTTCAGCGGAGAGATCAAAGACGGTTACCTCTGGGGCCGCGGCGCTCAAGACATGAAGGATGAAGGCCTGGCGCAACTGGTGGCCATGGTGATGCTCAAGCGCGAGAAGGTTCCTCTGGACCGTGACGTGATCTTTCTCGCGGTTGCAGACGAAGAGGCTGACGGCACCGGAACCGACTGGTTCATCAAGAATCAGCGCGACCTGCTGGGAGATGCGGAGTTCCTGATTAACGAGGGCGGCGAGAACCTGCTGGAAGATGGCAAGATCAAGTACGTGGGCGTGGATGTGGGCGAGAAGACGACCTTCTGGCTACATGTCGTGGCGCATGGGCGTCCGGGACACGGATCGCGGCCCAATCCGGATTCGGCGCCCAACCGGCTGGTGCGCGCGCTGGATCGAATTCTGGCCTATCGCACGCCGCTCACGGTTTTGCCCGTGGTCGATGAGTTCCTGCGCGATATGGCGCCGTACGAGCCGCCGGAGCGCGCGGCGCACTATCGCAACGTCCGCAAGGCCATCGAAGATAAGAAGTTTCAGGAGGAGATCGAGCGCGACGACTCGCTGAACTTTCTGCTGCGCAACACGATCTCGCTGACCATGATGGGAGCGTCGGGGCAGACGAACGTGATTCCACCGGAGGCCTGGGCCAATCTGGATGTGCGCATCCTTCCCGGTGACGATCCAAAGGTGCTGCTGGAAGCAGTCCGGCACGTGGTGAACGATCCGAACGTTACTGTGGAACCTCTGAGTTCTGAGTTTCGCATCGCGAACTACTCGCCCACGGACAACACGCTGTACGCCGCCATCCGGCAGGTCTCGGCGAAGTATTTCCCGGGGACGCCGGTCGTGCCGCATATCACCAGCGGTTACACCGAGAACCAGCGTTACCGGCCGCTGGGAATCGCTTCGTACGGTTTCAACCCCTATGCCGCGACCGAAGAGGAGAGCAATACCGAGCACGGGAATGATGAACGCATTCGCGTGGAAGAAGTGAGGCGCGGGCCGAGGATTCTGTTCGATGTGGTCGCAGGCGTGGCGGGAGCGAAGTAGGAATCTATCCATCGCTCATGTGGGGCCGGCCGCCGCTGGCTGCTTGGATCCTGCGTATAGGAACCCAAAAAAACAGTCGAGCTGCGCTTGACCGAACTGCCAAGGCTGCTGTCCCTTCGCAAGCAGAAACTTAGCTTCAGCCGCAGTGCCTCTCATGTTGCTCGAAAATGAAGTTGTCGGTCATGCCGGCGATGTAGTCGCAGATCACCCGGGGCAGTGACTCTTCCTGAGCTTTTTCCTGGTAGCCGGTCGGCAGGGCTTTGGGATTCTCCATCCAGAAGGCAAACAATTCGCTGATGATGCGCTCGGCCGCGTCTTTCTCCGGTTCCAGCGTCGAACTGAAGTAAAGGTTCTCGTACAGGAAATCTTTCGCTTGCCTCCGCTCGGCCTCGACTTCCCGGCTGAAGCTGGTCAGGCGCGAGGCGTGACTGCGCACGTCGTCCAAGGTCCGAATCCCGGCGCGATTCACTTGGGACTGCGTATTTGCGATCAAGTCTCCCACCAGGCGATTCAACATTCGCTTGATGGCTTCGTTGAACTTCAACTTGTCCGCCGCGTCGGGATAGAGATCCTCGACCTCGCGAAAGAATCTCTCAAACACCGGCACACCGGCGCGGATCTGCTCCAGCGACAGCAGATGAGCTTCGTAGCCGTCATCGAGATCGGCTGTGTTATAGGCGATTTCGTCGGTCAGGTCGATGAGCTGGGCTTCAAGCGGAGGGCGCTGGTCGAGAAGATACTCGGCCAGTTCGGGATGCTCGTCTGCACTATAGTCGCGCGAATGCTTGATGATGCCCTCGCGCACCTCGAACGTCAGATTCAATCCGCGGAACGCGGCGTAGCGCTGCTCGAAGTCTTCGACGATGCGCAAAGCGTGCAGGTTGTGATCGAAGAAAAGGCCTTGTGTCCGCATGGCGGCGTCGAGCGCCTTCTCGCCCGCGTGTCCGAAAGGCGGATGTCCGATGTCGTGCACCAGCGCAAGCGCCTCCGCCAGATCCACGTTAAGGCCAAGCGCTCCGGCAATGGTGCGCGAGATTTGTGAAACCTCAATCGTGTGCGTGAGCCGGTTGCGGAAATGATCGGAATAGCGGCGGGTGAAGACCTGGGTCTTGGCTTCAAGGCGGCGAAAGGCACGGGCATGGATCACCCGGTCGCGATCCCGCTGGAAATCGTTGCGATAGGGATGCGGCGGCTCAGGAATGCGGCGCCCGCGGGATTGTTCCACGTGCACCGCGTAGCCGGCCAGCATAAAGAGAGTCTAGCAGAGGGTAGCCGTTGGCAATCAGCAATTGGCAATTGGCGGTTAACACTGGCCAGGAACGGGAACGGAGGACGGGATAATTCCCAATTCCCAATTGCCAACTGCCAATTGCTTCTATCGCAGCTTGAGCCTCATTTCGTTGCTTGGCTCAAACCCGAGTGATTCGTACAGATGGCGACCGTCGGCGCTGGCGTGCAAGTCGACTCGGGCAAAACCTTTCTGCCTGCACCAGTCGATCATCGTCTGCATGATTCTCCGGGCTATACCGCGACGGCGATATCCCTTGTATGTGTACACGTTCAGTATGGTTGCGCGCCGGCATTCGAGGTCATAGGGATGCGCAGGCCACGGGGAAATCACGACCGCACCTCCTCCAACCGCACGGTTCCCGCGCGAGGCCAGCCATGCGTGGAATGAGCCATCGGCCAACGCCTTGACCAAGTAATCGGATGAGACCGCTATCATCGCTGCCAACTCATCCGGATTTCTGTAGTCCATGTCTTCGTACATGGCCCGGCGTTGGCGCAGAATTTCCGGGATATCCTCCGGCGTGGCCATGCGGATGGAGATGTCCGGCAGCATGCGCTCTGCACTGTTGGCCATGCGCGGAGTTTAACAAACCGGTGACCATTGTGGATTCAGAAGAAAGGCCCCGCAAAGCGCGGGGCCTTCTCTGAATAGAATCGAAAGAGCGTTGCTTCTTTACTGCTTGTCGCCCTGTTCCTTGGCCAGGCGCACTTTCGCTGCGTCGAGCTTTTGCTGGACCTTTGCTTGCGCCTCGGTGTCGACCTCGGCGGGAACGGTCTTGCCCCACTCTTCCATGGCCCGCTCCCAGTGGGCGGCGGCCAGCTTCAGCCGGCCTGTCTTCTGGTACAAATCTCCCAAGTGTTCCTGCACGGTCGGATCGGAGCCCATGCGCGCCGATGCCTTCGTCAGGTTCTCTTCCGCAAGGTCGTACTTGCCGAGTTTGAAATAAGCCCAGCCGAGCGAGTCCAGATAAGCCCCGCTGTTCGGCTCAAGAGTCAGAGCTTGCTTGATATAGTTGAGCGACTCGTCGAGCTTCACTCCGCGGTCGGCATTCATGTAGCCGAGATAATTGAGCGTGGCAGCACTCTGCGGAGTGAACGCTAGAACCTTTCTGAACTCCGCTTCCGCCTCTTCGTACTTTTTCTGCCGCTGGTAGGTATCGCCACGGAGGAAGTAGACGTACTCCTTCTCCTCGGGCTTCGTCGCCATCTGTTCGGCCTTGGCCAGCGCCTGTTCGGCTTCGCTCCATCGCTTCAGACGCGTGTACATGATGGCCAGCCGGACGTAGACCTCCCGATCCTCAGGCGCACCCTTCAGCATGGAACGGACATCGGCGAGCGGCTTTTCCGGATCGCCCGTATCGGCGAGTTGCGCGGCGAGCACCATGCGCAGATCGCGGTCGTTCGGCATCTTCTGAACTGCTTCCCTGGCGGCCGCGGTGGCCTGGGGCCACTGTTTCGCCTCGCGATAGGTGTCGATAATGTTCTGGTATCCAGTGCGGGCGTTCTCGTCGCCGAGAGTCAACATCTTGCGGAACGTGTCAACCGCAGCCTGGTAGCTTTCCTGCTCGCGATAGACCGTCGCAAGACGCTCGATGAAGATAGCCCGGTTATTGCGATCGGCCTGGCTATAGCTGGTCTCGGTCGACTTCTCCGTCTTCTTCACCAGGTCCTGCAGAAGCTTCGCTGCCTCGTCGTAGCGGCCCTGCGCTTCGTAAACAGCCGCAATGTTGTAGGAAACTTCTAGCGAGTCCGGCACCATCGAGTCGGCTTTTTTCAGGTTCTCGAGGGCCTGGTCGTACTTGCCCTGCCGGCGGTAGATTTCCGCGATACGGAGATAGGTTTGCGCATCCTCTGGGTTGGCGTCGGCAATGACTTTGTATTGCTCGAGAGCGGCGTCGCTTTGGCCGTCGTTCAGTAGATTCTCGGCCAGGCCCCGAATGGCGTCGAGGTTGTCGCGATCGAGCATGATCGCTTTCTTGTAGGCGTCAATCGCGCTCTTATATTCCTTGCGCTGCTCGTAGGTCGCGCCCAGCGCGGAATAGAGCTTGGCGGAACGGGCCGCGTCCGGCACTGCGCTCAACACCTGCAACGCGTGGGCGGTGTCACCTTCGTCGGTATAGAGAATGGCCAGGGTGGTAACCGCCTCTTCCGAGTTGGGATCGAGCTTGACCGCGGTTTTCAGTTCGTTTTCCGCCTTGGTCAGATCGTTATTCAGACGATAGAGGCGCCCTAGAAGCAAGTGGTCGTCAACACTCGTGGGCTCGATCTTCACAATCTGTTCGTACTGATCGATCGCCAGCTTGAGCACGTTATCGGAGCCGTTGCCCCCGGGCATGTCGCCCAACGAGCGCAGATAAATGCGGCCGAGCAGCTTGTGAGCTTCGAGATTGCTGGGATCGCGCTTGATGATGTCCTGGGCTTCGAGGACCGCGTCGCGGATCCGGCCAGTCTTCACATAAAGCTCGGCGAGGCCCGAGGTCAGAAATTCCGAAGACGGGTCGGCTTCGATGGCCAGACGGTATTCCTCAATGGCCTTGCTGGCCGACTCGCTGCGGCCGTACATGGTGACCTGCTCTTCGTACATGTGCGCGAGAGCGTAGTGGTAGTAGGCGGCGGCGCGATCCACTTTGCGCGGCGACGAAACCGGCCTGGATTCCGAGGAAGAGGACGAGTTAGTTTGCCCCATGGCAGCCGCTGCGGCCACCGAAATCATCAAAATGACGAGAACAATTCTTCGCATGCTTGACCTTGCAACGCTGAAACGCTTTCCCGAAACCATAGCGATTGGATGCAGAACCGCCTAGGAGGGGGTGCCTATATTCTACCCCGGTGCGCTGCAGATTCGTGCAAAAACACGTTCCACCACACACAAGACACCGAAACCAGAAGGTCAGGGACTGGTGGGGTAAGGATTGTCAAAATCCGTAAAGAGAGAAAAAATGTTGATTGTTGATTTTTGATTGTTGATCAAATACCTGCGCGGTGCGGGCGTCTTTCAATCAACAATCAAAGATCAAAAATTCAACAATGCCCTTCAGTGCCGGAAGTGCCGAACTCCGGTAAACAGCATCGCCAGTCCCAGACGGTCAGCGGCTTCAATAACCTCTGAATCACGCTGCGAGCCGCCGGGCTGAATAATGGCCGTTGCGCCGGCCTTTGCGATTTCTTCCACCCCGTCGGGAAAGGGAAAAAATGCATCCGAGGCGGCGACGGTACCCTTCAGGGGCAATTGCGCCTTCATCGCGCCGATCTTCGCGGAATCTACCCGGCTCATCTGTCCCGCACCCACGCCCACCGTCTGGCCGTCTCGCGCATAGACGATGGCGTTGGACTTCACGTGTTTGCAGACCTTCCAGGCAAACAGCAGGGCACGCGTCTCTTCCTTGGTGGGCAAACGCTTCGTGACGACCTTCAGATCAGAGTCCTGCAAGGGGCGGACGTCTGCATCCTGCACCAGGATTCCGCCTGAGACATTCTTCAGTACCCACTTCTGATTCGCAGGAACAACCTCCACCAGGCGCAGGTTCTTCTTGGACGCGAACTTGGCTTTGGCGGCGTCATCGAACGCCGGAGCCGCGATTACTTCCAGAAACAGCTTGTGCATCTCTTCCGCCGCATTACCGTCGACGGGCCGGTTCACGCCAATCACGCCACCAAAGGCGGAAACCGGGTCGCATTCCAGAGCCTTCCTGTAGGCCTCGGCCAACGTCGCACCCGTGGCGGTGCCGCAGGGGTTGGTGTGCTTGATGATGGCGCAGACGGGTTCGTCGAACTCCTGCGCCAGGTCCCACGCGGCCTGCAGGTCCACAATGTTGTTGTAGGAAAGCTCCTTGCCCTGAAGTTGGCGGGCATTGGCCACGCCCACGCCGGATCCGTCCGAGTACATCGCCGCCTTCTGGTGCGGGTTTTCGCCGTAGCGCAAATCGAGCGTTTTCTGAAAAGAAAGACGCAGCGTCTGCGGGAAAACCTCGGCAGCGGGTTGCACGTGGAAGTTGCCATTGGCGCTGACTTGTTCGAGAGTCGAGGCTATCGCCGAGTCATACGCAGCGGTCGTCGCGAAGGCCTTCTTGGCGAGCCGCCACTTGGTGTCAAGAGAAAGTGCGCCTCCGGATTTCGCCAGTTCTTCGGCAATTGAGTCGTAGTCCGCGGGGGAGGTCACGACGGCAACGTCATGAAAGTTCTTGGCGGCGGAGCGAATCATGGAGGGACCGCCAATGTCGATGTTCTCAATGAGTTCGTCGAAAGCGACTCCCGCTTTCGCGGCAGTTTTCTCGAAAGCATAGAGATTCACCACCACCATATCGATCGGCAGGATGCCATGCTCGGCCACGGCGCTGCGATGGGCAGGGTCTCCGCGGCGATGGAGGATTCCCCCATGCACCTTGGGATGCAGCGTCTTGACGCGGCCGTCCAGCATTTCGGGGAAGCCGGTGAGTTCGGAAATGTCTTTGACCGCGATGCCGGAGTCGCGCAACAGTTTGGCGGTGCCGCCGGTGGAGACGATCTCGATGCCGAGGGCGGAAAGCTTGCGGGCGAAATCGGCCAATCCCGTCTTATCGGTGACGCTCAGGATAGCGCGGCGGATTTTGGTAGTGCTGGAAGACATTGAGGCCTCGGATACAGAAATCAAATGCCGAAGGTGACTGAAAATTCTACCAGCAGAATTAGTATCAGCGTGCAAACTGCCCCAGAGACGGCGTTCTTCCTTCGTGAGAAGACAACCGATACAATAGGTCGCCTTTGGAATGGCAATGATCAAACGAATAGCGCTGACTGCGGTCCTGCTGGCCTCTTGCCTCTTGTCTGCGGACGAAAGGACTAAGAAAAACCCCGCGCCGTCTGATGCTGAACTAGCGGCAATCACAGCGCGAGGACGGATGCTGGCCGAGTACGATGTTGCGGCGTGGCACGCGACAGATGCAGTTGAGGCTTTGAAACCGGACCAGGCGGTCGCGCCTCTGTATATCGCAAAAAAGATCGACAGCGGGTGGGAAGTGGCGTTCGGAAGGTTAGGCGAAAACCGAGACAGGTTCCTGATTGTTTACCGGGCATCTCAAGGCGCCAGCCCAAAGGAGTTCACTGTCAAGAAAATTGATCCCCCTCTTGAAGATCACGATTTTTATCTGGCTGCAGCCAAGGCAATTGAAACCACATCTCGAGACTTTGGGCATCCCAGCCGCGCTTACAACACATACGTTTTCCCTTCGGAGACAGGCCAGCTTTATGTGTATCTGCTGCCAGCACAGACGGTGAAGGGAGTTTTCCCTTTAGGGGGCGATGTGCGTTATACGCTTACCTCGGATGGCAGCATGATTGCGGAAAAGCGGCAGATGCACAAGACGATTCTCGAAAGCAAGGATTCCCTGAAGCCAGGACAGAAGCTAGCCGCTGGCTACCACACCCACATTCTCAGTGATGAACCCGAAGATTCAGATGTATTCCATGTTCTCAGCAGGAAGCCTTCGCTACCAGAGTTCGTGGGGACTCCAGACAAGCACGTGTATTCGATTCAAACGGACGGGAGCATCAGGCGTGTGCAGTGAATTGGCCTGGCCTACGTTTTGGCTTTGGCCTTCAGTTTGACGTGGCCGTTGGCGAGTTCGACTGAGTACTCCACGTTCTCGCAGTGATATTGCTTGCGAATCTGTTGAGTCTTTTTTTGCACGAACGAGGTAAACGAGTCGAAGTCGCCGGATACCTTCTCCCCGGCCTTCTTCTTGGCGGCGACTAGCGTGTTGTACAGGCGTTCCACCTGCTCGCGCTCGGCCTTGTCCACGCTGTGCAGGGTGAAATGCTGTGAGGTTGCTGCCGGAGCAGCCGCTGCTCCCGCGGCGTGACCTACGCCGTAGACGGCATGGTGCTGCGGTTTGTGTTCTTCTTCAGGCCGCACTCCCTGAATCGAAAGCAACGCGTCCTGCGGCCGGCGGTATCCTTCCTCACGAATGCGCGACTTCTTCCGCCACAGATCGCTGTAGATCGCGTAGCGTTGCGCCATTTCGTTGTAGCGAAAGCGCTGCGAGAAGTTCATGCGCCCGCCGTCGGAGAACTTGCGTAACAGCGCCAGCACCTTCCATTCAATGTCCGAAGGAGGCTTCTTGGTCGGGTTGCTGAAGTAGATCTCGTACTCGATTTTCAGCCTCCGCAGCTGCGTGTCGAGAACGTTCAGTTCCTCGTCGGTGGTCACAGGACTCTCCAGGCAACAGTGTAGGAGCCGCGGGCGCGGTCTGCGAGGTGCCCGAGGGTCACGGAGGTGATGGTACGAAAGTACCTGGAACCCAGCTGTCAGCTCTCAGCTCTTAGCTGTCAGGAAAACCGAAGCAGCCGAAGCGTGGAGCCGGCCCTGAGCGAAGGCGAAGGGATCTCGCGCGCATCGCCACCGCGCTCAGAGGCAAATTACACCATTACCCAGTAGGCGATCTTGGGTTTGAGCTGATGGCTGAAAGCTGAGAGCTGAAGGCCTACTTCCCCGAATTCGACGCCATCTTCTTCACCATGGCGAGAACGAGCTTGCGGTCGCTGTCGTTCAGGTTGGTGGCGTAGCGCCGGATCTGGCTCAGGAAGCGGACTTCGTCGTCGGAAAGTTGCGGCAGTCCCTTGGAACCGTTGCTATGTCCAGAATCGGAGAAGAACTGCGAGAGCGGGAGTTCCATAGCGCCGGCGATTTTTGACAATGTATCGAGCGAGGGAATCGTGTGGCCGTTTTCCACACGCGACAGGTAGCAGCGGAGCAGCCCGGTGCGCTTTTCGATGTCGCCCTGAGACATACCCTTTTGCAGCCGGTAGTTCCGGATCGTCTCGCCGATATTCATGGTTGGGAGCATTGCAGGATGCGACATGGTAACCATATCGGGATTTTCTGGCAAGGGGAAATTAGTGCCATATGAAAAGCACTCCTGGGCCAGCGCCTGGCGGAAGGCGCAGTGAATTTGCTTGCACAATGTGCAAGGAAAACTCCAGCTCTTCGTGGCAGTCTTGTGTTGTACCCGTTGCCCGCCTGAACTCACTTCTTCAGACTGTCCGCAAGAAACGTTACGGTCCTGCTCCATGCGTCCGCAGCATCGTCGGCACGGTATCCGTCTTTGTTGCTGGGGTTCTCAAAGGCGTGGCCGGCGTCGTCGTAGATCTTGATGTCGATCTTTTTGCCTAACTGATCCAGCGTCGCCCCAAACTTCTTCACGTCTTCCGGCGGGATGCCATGATCTTTCCCACCGAACAGGCCGAGGATGGGCGCGTGGATTTTCTTCAGCGCCTCGGTGTCGGTGGCGAGATGACCGTAGTTGATGACAGCTGCGGCCAGAGTCGGCTCCTGGAGCGCCACGTCGAGGGAGTAACCTCCACCCATGCACCAGCCAATCGATCCGATGCGGTCCTTCTTAACGTCCGGCTGCGCGGACAGAAATACAAATGCAGCGTGCAGATCGCGCTGGGCGCGGTCTTCGGGTACGCCGCGCATGATCTCATGAGCCATCTCCGGCGTGGTGGCCACTTTGCCTCGATAGAGATCGACGGCGAGAGTCACGTAGCCTTGATCCGCCAGCTTCGAGGCCTGCTCCTTAACCCAGTCGTTGAGTCCCCACCATTCGTGGATCACGATGAGCGCGGGGAACGGGCCTTTGCCCGCGGGGGTGTAAAGCTGGCCCTGTACGGTCTCGTCGCCGCTTTTGTAGGAGACGGTTTTGCTGTCGGCGGCGAAGGCCGCGCAGGCGATCAGGAAGACGAACGTCAGCACGCAGGCTTTCTTCATAGCATTCATCCTTTCGATCCAGCAGGGGGTGGGTCACAACTCCAGTTCCATGTACATCGCGCCGGCAATCGGATTCGCGCAATACGGGGCGATCTCCTTGAATCCGAGTTTGCGATACATGGCGACCGCATCTTTCATCACTGGCTCGACGGTGTCAAGGCGCATGCGGCGATAGCCGATCTGGCGCGCTTCCGTCATGATGCGGTCAGCGAGGATGCGCCCCAGTCCCTTTCCGCGAAACTCCGGACGCAAGTAAAGACGCTTCATTTCACAGATGTCAGCTTCGAGCTTGTGCAAGGCTACGCATCCGGCGAGTTGGCCTTCGAATTCTGCCAGCAGCAGGCGGCCGTCCGGCGGAGCGTAGTCGCCGGGGAGTCCGGCTAGTTCCTTGTCGAAGTTTTGAAAACAGAGGCTGAAGCCGAGGGATTGTGCGTACTCGAGAAACAGCTCGCGGGCTTGCGCGATCTGGACAGGCGACTCAGCCTGAGTGGCGGCAAAACCCTTAACCACAGAGGGCACAGGGGACACAGAGGAATTCAGAATTGCGGGTTCGGATTTCATTTCCTCTGTGACCTCTGTGTCCTCTGTGGTGAAGATTTTTCTACCCCATCAGCATGCCGCCGTTTACGTTCAGCACGTGGCCCGTGATGTACGACGCCTCGTCGGAGGCGAGAAAAGCCACGGCGCTGGCCACATCGTCAGGCGATCCCACGCGGCCAAGCGGAATTTGTTTGACGGCAGTCTGCTTGAATTCATCTCCCAAGGTCGCCGTCATGGCAGTTTCGATGAAGCCGGGAGCGACTGCGTTGCAGGTAATGTTGCGCGAGCCGACTTCGCGCGCGATCGCCATAGTAAGCCCGATCAGCCCCGCCTTGGACGCGGCATAATTCGCTTGCCCCGCCTGTCCCATCTGGCCAAAGACGCTGGTGATGTTGATGATGCGTCCCCAGCGCTGCTTGAGCATGGAGCCGATGACCTGCTGAATGCAGAGATAGGCCGAAGTGAGGTTGGTCTGCAACACGGCATCCCAGTCGGCGCGCTTCATGCGCATGACGAGCTGGTCGCGAGTAATCCCGGCGTTGTTCACCAGGATGTCGACCTTGCCGAACTGGGCGATCGCCGCCTTGATCGCGGACTTGACCTGCTCCTCGTCACCGACATCGAGAGCGAAGGCGGCTGCCTTGCCGCCTGCGGCAGTGATTTCGCTGACGAGTTCATTCAGCTTGCCCTGATTGCGCGCCGCCACGGCGACCGCAGCGCCTGCTGCGGCAAGCTTGAGTGCGCAAGTGCGTCCGATTCCCTGCGACGCTCCAGTCACCAGCGCCACCCGTCCTGCAAGGGACATGAAGTTCTCCCGTTCCACTGCTTCAGTTCTAATCTGTCAGAATGCAGAATTATACCCGCCGATGATCTTCTTCTAAACATTGCGCATCCACATCGTTGCCAAGTACCATTCGGACACTCATGCCACAGACTGCGACGAACAATGTAATTGCTATGCCTGATCCTTCCGACAAAAACTCATCCCCGGCAGATCCAAGCGCTTCGGGTTCGCCGCAGCGTTCGACGCAGAGGGCCAGTGCTGGTGAGGGACCTGCGCTGGTGGAAAGGCAGCCCGCGGAGGCGCCGCCCACCGAGGTGTTCGCCGTATTCGGTGTGGAGCCGGAAGTCCAGGCCTATGCCATGGCCAAGTATTCGCGCTCGGCGCTCTCGATGAAGGAGTCGCTGCGCGAGATGAGCCAGCAGAAGGCGGAGAAATTTCTTAACACCTTCTACTTCCAGTACGGACATCGCTCGATTGCCGACCTGGCGCACATCGCGCTGGCGGTGGAAAGATTGTCGATTTTGGCGGCGATCGAGTTGGCCGACGAGCAACGCTGGGACGGCCAGGAGCGTTCGACGCGCTATCAGGATTTCAAGAAGAGCGGCTACTACACCCCCGACTTTGGCGCCGACGACGCAGCGCGCAAGCTCTACCGTGAAACCGTGGACTTTCTGTTCGTCGAGTACGAGGCGCTCTCGGCGCACATGACGCAGCACCTCATCAACATCACTCCGAAGCCTGCCGACATGAAGCAGGAGGCGTACGAGCGCACGCTGAAGGCGCGGGCGTTCGACATCACGCGCTACCTGCTGCCGCTGGCGACCAACACTTCACTGGGTGAGATCGTGAATGCGCGCACGCTGGAGATGCAGGTCGCGCATCTGCTTTCGCACACGCATCGCGAAGTGCGGATGCTCGGCGAGTCTCTGAAGAAGGCGGCGACGGGGGCCGCGTACAACGTCAATGCCGATTCGTTCCGGGACCTGGTGGAGCAGATTCGGGCGGTGAGTCCAGAGCTGGGCGCGCGGGCCGAGCAGGAATTGCTGCGCGAAGTTCGCGTCGCGCCTACGCTCGTGAAGTATGCCGACCCCAACGCCTATGAGATGGAAACGCGCCGCGAATTGCGGCAGGCGGCGCGGGAGCTGATGAAGAGCGAGCCGATGGCGCCGTCGAAGGCGATCGTCGACTTGCTCGACGAGGAACCGCTTGAGGTCGAGATCGCCACCACGCTGCTCTATGAGCATTCTCATCATTCCTACCGCCAGGTGCGTCAGGCGTTGCAGGTTTCGGGAGAGAGATACCGCCGCGAGATCATCGACCTGGGCCTGCGCCATCGCGGCAAACACGATGAAATGCTACGCGGATTCCGCGCCGGCCAGCAGTTCCGCTTCGACATCCTGATGGACACGGGCGGATTCCGCGACATGCACCGTCACCGCCGCTGCATTCAGGTCATGCAGGGATTCACCACGCAGCACGGCTACGAGATGCTGATGGATCTTGACGACGCCGGCGTGCGTATGCGTTACGACGCCGCCATGCGGCGGGTGCAGACCGCAGTAGAGACTCTTGCCAAGGGCGGTACGCCCGAAGCAGAAGAGAACTCGCAGTACGCGATTCCGCTGGCCTTCAAGAAGCGTGCCCTGTTCAAGATGGACTTTGCCGAGGCGGTCTACATTTCAGAGCTGCGCACTACGCCCGCGGGGCATGTTTCCTACCGCAACGTCGCGTATGCGATGTATGAGGCAGTGGCGCGGAAGTATCCCGCGCTGGCCAAGTATTTCCGGGTGCATGACGTGTCGGCGCCGGTGGATTTGCTGCAGAGGTAGGGGGTGTGTGGCGCGGGCGCCCCGCCCGCGAAACGAAGGCAGGGGATAAATGCTGGAAGCCCGAAATGGTATCCGGGGTAAGGTTTGCAGCACTTGCAGACTGTGGAAGCCCTTGGATGCCTTCTCCACTGACCCAACACACCCAGCATCTCAAGGTGGAAGGCACTGTCGGTGCAAGGAATGCCACCGAAAAATAGCGACGAAGAAAAGGGCAGCCGCACAGAGGATTGGATCGGCAATCTCCGTTTTGGCCGTGCTCTTGTTCCTCAGCGGAGTCGCAGCCTCCAAGGAAAAACCCACCTACCAGACAGGCAAACTGATTGACCTGTCCGTCCAAGATGTCACGAGGGGCATCGGTGTCGTCGGCGGAATGGCTGCGCCGATTCCGGGCAAGCTGTACGTGTTCCAAATCCAGCTCGACGACCTTGTTTATTTCGCAGAGTACAGAGCAGGCAAACTCAGCTACAAGCCTGAGTGGATCGTCAATGACCCAATAGAGTTCAGGTTTGGCAAGGAGGATAAGGCGTTCCTCAAGCGACCGGACGGCAAAGAACTCGAGGTCGTCATTGTTAAGAAGATTCGCCAGCAGTGAATTTCATCAACTGGAGTTTCGCGGGCGAGGGCGCCCGCGCCACACCTTCTCGCCCGTTTCGGGACGGTTTTCCACCGCAAACTCAAGATTCGCCTTTTCTTCGCTTCAATCTAATTGTATAATCCGGCCAGACTGATTCTGCACTTCTACAAGGAGCCACACTCCCATGGCGGATGAACGCGGCAAGGCAATCGAGTTGGCGGTCTCACAAATCGAAAAGCAGTTCGGCAAAGGGTCGATCATGCGGTTGGGGTCGAAGGAAGCCATCGTTCCCATCGCGGTGATCCCGACTGGCTCCATCTCGTTTGACGCGGCCCTGGGCGTAGGCGGCTTCCCCCGCGGACGCGTTGTCGAAGTCTTCGGCCCGGAATCTTCCGGCAAGACCACGATCACGCTACAAGTGATCGCCGAGGCGCAGAAGACGGGCGGGATGGCTGCCTTCGTCGACGCCGAACACGCGCTCGACCCGGCCTACGCCAAGAAACTCGGCGTGGATGTCGATAATCTGCTGGTCTCGCAGCCCGATTACGGCGAGCAGGCACTGGAAATTACCGAGGCCCTGGTCCGCTCCAACGCCATTGATGTGCTGGTGGTCGATTCGGTCGCTGCGCTCGTGCCCAAGGCCGAACTCGACGGAGAAATGGGCGACAGCCACATGGGTCTGCAGGCACGCCTGATGTCGCAGGCGCTGCGCAAGCTGACCGGAACGGTTTCCAAGTCGCGCACCTGCCTGATCTTCATCAACCAGATTCGCGAAAAAATTGGCGTGATGTTCGGCAATCCGGAAACCACCACCGGCGGCCGCGCCCTGAAGTTTTATTCCTCGGTGCGCGTGGATATTCGCCGCATCGCGGCCATTAAAGAAGGCGACGTGGTGACCGGCTCCCGCACAAAAGTAAAAGTCGTGAAGAACAAAGTCGCCGCACCCTTCCGCGAAGCCGAATTTGACATTCTCTACGGCGAAGGCATCTCCCGCGAAGGCGACCTGCTCGATATCGCTGTCAACAACAACATCCTCGAAAAGTCCGGCTCCTGGTTCAGCTACAAGGGTGAGCGCATCGGTCAAGGTCGCGAGAATGCCCGCCAGTTCCTCAAAGACAACAAAGACACCATGGCGAAGCTCGATGCCGAGGTGCGCAAGGCGCTGGGACTGACTCAGTCCCAACCGCAACCTGCGGCGACCTCCGCCCAGGCCCCTGTAGCGCAAGGCGCCCGGGTCACTACCATGCCGACGGGCACGGAGTCTGCCAAAGCTCCAATCGTGGCGGCACGACGCTAGGTTGTTGGTCTTTTCGGAAGCGTTGTCATCCCGAGCAAAGCGAGGGATCTGGGTTTGTGCTTGCGCCGCTGACCACGTCTGGAAAAGGCAGAAACCCAGATCCCTCGCTTCGCTCGGGATGACATCCTCCAGGGGCTTACTTACTCTCCAATTGCCATCCCTGCTCCCCCCCGCATAAAATCTCTAGTTACTCGTCCCGGCCTTCCTGAGAGGACCCTTGATTAAGGGCAGCGCGATCTATCCCGGTTCGTTTGATCCCCCCACCAATGGGCACCTCGATCTCATTCAGCGGGGCAGCAAGATCTTTGAAGAGTTGGTGGTCGCGATCCTGCGCAACTCGGAGAAGACTCCGATGTTCAGCGTGGCCGAGAGGTTGGAGATGTTGCGAGTGCTTACCGAGGACATGAAGAATGTCCGTTTGGATACGTTCGACGGGCTGATGGTCGAATACGCCAAGTCCATTGATGCGACCTGCGTGCTGCGCGGCATCCGCGCCATCAGCGACTACGAATACGAGCTGCAGATGGCACTCATGAACCGCAAACTCGAGCCCACGCTGGAGACGGTTTTCATGATGCCGGCGGACAAGTATTCCTACGTCAGCTCCCGGCTGGTCCGCGAGGTGGCGCAGGCGGGTGGGCCAGTAAAGGGTCTGGTACCCGAAGTGGTGGAGCAGAAGCTGCGGGAGAAGCTCGATCCGGCCTACAAGCTGCATGATGCGAACCTGACTGAATCCCCCAGAAGGAAGAAGAAGAGGAAAGCATGACGACCGCAACCGCCGAAGCGCTGAGACTCACCGAACGCATCAACCGCATTGAACCCTCCGCCACCATGGCGGTGGTGGCCGAGGCTGACAAGTTGCGCAGCAAGGGAATCGACGTGGTCGATTTCGGCGCGGGCGAGCCGCACTTTTCCACACCGCAACACATCAAGGATGCGGCTATCGCTGCCATTCAGGGCAACTTCACCAAGTACACGGCAGTCGCGGGGACAGCCGAATTGCGCGATGCCATCGCGCACCGCCACAACGTGGATTTCGATTCCGACTACCGCCGCGAAGAAGTAATCGCTTCCGTCGGCGGCAAACACGCGCTGTTCAACGCGATCCAGGTGCTGGTCGATCACGGCGATGAAGTGATTCTGCCCGTCCCCTACTGGGTTTCGTTCAAAGACATCATCCGCTACGCCGGCGGAAACTGCGTGCTGCTCCATGCCGACGAGTCGCAAGGCTTTCGCGTCACGGCCGAAATGGTGGCAGGGCTGATCACACCGCGCACGAAGATGATCATCCTGAATTCGCCCTCGAATCCCTCGGGCGCGGTCATGAGCCCGGAAGACATGACCGAGGTGATCCGTCTGGCTCACCAGCGTGGAATCTGGGTGCTTTCGGACGAGTGCTATGTCTACCTGAACTACACGGGCAAGAATTTTTCCGTCGGCTCGCTGCGGGAGTGCAAGGAACGCTTCGTGGTTCTCGGTTCGCTGTCGAAGACCTACGCCATGACCGGCTGGCGTCTGGGATACGCGCTCGCTCCGGCTCCGGTCGTCAGCGCGATGGCGAAGCTACAAAGCCAGTCAACGTCGAATCCAACGTCGATCGTGCAGAAGGCTGCTGTCGCCGCGCTGAAAGGGCCGCAGGAGTGCGTGGAGCAGATGCGGCGGGAGTACATTGAGCTGCGCGACCACGTGGTGAAGGGTCTGCGAGCGATACCCGGCATCACCTGCACGCTGCCTGAGGGCGCATTCTACGCCTACCCGAATGTTTCGTCGTTTCTCGGACGCAGCGGCGTAAAGTCGGCCTCCGACGTGGCCGGCAAGCTCTTGCGCGAGGCTCACGTGGCCACGGTTCCCGGCGAAGGCTTCGGCACCAGCGATCACATTCGAGTTTCGTATGCGACCTCGAAGGCGGAGTTGGATCGCGGGCTGGAGCGCATGCGAAAATTCTTTCCGGCCCTGTAGTCAGCGATAGACAGGCAGGATGACGACTACAAGAAGTAGTTTTAATAGCGGGTCCAATGGATTCGGCAAAGGCCGTTCTCTGCGACTCCGTTCTGGGTGTAGCTGTTCCATTTTATGGAAAGCCTTTATCCATTGTTGATGCTTCCCGGCTTCGACCCCCGTCCGTGGGGCACGCGCGATCTCTCTCCCATCTATCCCAACCACAAGTTCGAAGAAAAGATCGGCGAGGCCTGGCTGACCGGTGATGACTGCAAAGTGGCCAACGGCCCGCTGACCGGAAAGACTCTCTCCCAACTGAGCGAGGAGTATCGCCGCGACCTGGTCGGGGACGCCGCTCGCGATTCCAGACGGTTTCCCCTGCTGCTGAAGTTTCTGTTTCCTCATGAAAAGCTCTCGGTGCAAGTTCATCCCGATGACGAGCAAGCCCGTCGCGTAGGCCAACCCTGGGGAAAGACAGAATGCTGGTACGTGGCTCATGCCGTTCCCGGTTCGCAAATCGCTCTCGGCCTGAAGCCCGGCGTCACAGCAGATCAACTCGAACAGGCGATCCAGGAGAAACGCGCGGAAGATCTCCTCAACTGGCTGAACGTCTATGCCGGCGACATGATTTATGTCGCGGGCGGCACCGTGCACACTCTGGGACCAGGCTCCGTGATCGTCGAAACCCAGCAGCAGTCCGACACCACCTACCGCCTGTATGATTACGGCCGCCCTCGCGAACTCCACTTGAAGGATGGCCTGGCTGCGGTGAAGGAAAAAGTAGCGTCGGGTAAAGTAATCCGGCCCGCGCCCACGCAATTGCGTGGCAGCCACAACCGACGCTCGCCGTTGGTGGCGGCTCCATATTTTGTCGTCGACATGTTCGAGACGAAAGAGGCGCTCGATCTTTCGACCCGCGACGATTCCGGCCGGAGTTCCGTGCAGATTCTGGTAGCGGTCGAGGGATGCGGCGTGGTTGAGCCTCCCGGTGCGGAACCGGTTACGCTGGCCAAGGGAGACGCGGTGGTAGTCCCAGCCAGCCTTGAGAGGTTCGGCGTGCGCCCCCAGTGGACGCTCGAATTCCTAAGAGCGTACGTCCCCGGAAAGCCGCTGCCGGAGCCGGAAACAAGGATGTAGTCCCAGTTCTAAGGTTCTAGTTTTGGTTTATTGATCTGCGTAGTCTGCGAAATCTGTGGCCAAGAACTCAAGTTTCTATCCCGTTATTCTCGCTGGAGGCCGTGGCACCCGCTTCTGGCCGCTGAGCCGCAAGAAGCGTGCCAAGCAGTTGCTCGCGCTTGACGGCAAGCAAACCATGATCCAGCAGACCGTCTCGCGTCTGCTCGCCCTTGCTCCGACAAAGCGGTTCTGGATCATCACCAACAGCGATCTTCGTCCCGCAATCCTCAAACAGCTGCCGAAGTTGCCGAAGGCGCAGGCAATAGCCGAGCCCGCAACACGCAACACCGCTCCCGCCATCGGTCTCGCCGCCTTCCTCCTGTTGCTCGAGAATCCTGACGCGGTCATCGGAATGTTCCCGTCCGATCATGTGATCGCTGACGAGCCCAGCTATCGCAAGACCATCGAGCGTGGGGTAGAAATCGCGGCCGCTGGCGAGAACATAGTCGTGCTCGGCATCCGCCCCACCCGTCCCGAGACCGGGTACGGTTACATCGAAGCTGGCAGCGCGTTTGGGGCTGAAGCACTCCGCGTCCGCCGTTTCACCGAGAAACCCGACGTCAAGAAGGCAGCTGAATTCGTGGCTGCAGGCAACTACTTCTGGAACAGTGGCATGTTCCTGTGGAGCGCCCACACGCTCGCGAACGCCTTGCGCGAGCATCTTCCGAAGACCGCGCCCCTACTTGAGGAAATTGCGGCAGCCTTCCGCACCCGCAAGTTCGACGCTACGTTTCGCCGTCTCTATCCCAAGTGCGAGAACATCAGCATCGACTACGCCGTGCTCGAGCCGCGCTCGGCAAAGGGTGAGCAGGCCGGCAACATCTTCTGTCTCCCCGCCGACTTCGGATGGAACGACCTCGGTTCCTGGACGGCGTTACACGAGCATCACACCGCAAAAACCAATCCGCCCGAGGGCAACCTGATCAACGCTTCCGGCAAGTTCGTCCTGGATGCCCAGGGAAACTACGTTCACGCTCCGGGAAAATTCGTCGCGGCCGTCGGTGTGACCGATCTGGTGGTCGTCGAAACGCGTGACGCCCTGCTGATCACGACCCGCCAGCAGGCGCAGGATGTAGGTAAAGTCGTGAAGTATCTGGACGAAAAGAAGCTGCACAAGCTGACGTAGTTTCTAGTTTCCAGTGTCCGGTGCAGCACAAATCCAATCTGGAAACTAGAAACCGGAAACTAGAAACCTTTTAGAATGACCCAGGAAATCAAATTCGGCACCGACGGCTGGCGCGGCGTAATCGCCGACGACTTCACCTTCGACAACGTGCGCCGGGTTGCAGGCGCCATCGCCTCCTACGTTTTGAAATACGAAGACTCCCAGCGCGGGATATTCATCGGCTACGACACGCGCTTCGCCTCGCCGCGAGCCGCGCAGGTTGTCGCCGAGGTGATCGCGGCCGCCGGCATTCCCGTGAAGCTGGCCGACGACTTCACTCCTACGCCTGCGGTGTCCTACGCAGTGAAACATCAGCGTGCGGCGGGCGGAGTGATGGTCACCTCCAGCCACAATCCCTGGAACTGGAATGGCGTGAAGTTCAAGGGCAAGTTTGGCGGCTCGGCCACTCCCGCCATCATGAGAAAGATTGAAGAAGAACTCGCTGCGGGCGCCATGCCGAAAAGAGACAAGGCGCCAGTCGACGAAGTCGACCTCAAGCAGTCCTACATCGCCGCTGCTTGCCGCTTCGCCGACATCGATCTCATCGCCAAAACGAAATTCCGGTTCGCGGTCGACGCCATGTACGGCTCCGGGCGCGGGATCCTGGCCGGGGTGTTTGCTGAGCGCGGCATCCACCATGTCGCGATCCGCCAGGAATTGAACCCGCTGTTCCCGGGAATTAATCCCGAGCCCATCGAGCCACACACAGCTCTGCTGCAGCAAACCGTCGTTCGCGAGAAATGCGATGCCGGTCTGGCCACCGACGGTGACGCGGACCGCATCGGCGCCGTCGCCGAAGACGGAAGTTTCGTCGACTCGCACAAGATCTTCTGCGTGCTGCTCCGCTGGCTTCTGGAACGCAAGAAGTGGCCGGGTGACGTCGTACGTGCCTTCAACACCACGCGCATGCTCGATCGCATTGCCGCCAGGTATGGCCGCACGCTGCACGAGTGCTCGATTGGGTTCAAGTACATCGCTGATTTGATGATGGAACGCGAAATCCTGATCGGTGGTGAAGAATCAGGCGGGATCGGCTACTCGCGCTATCTCCCTGAGCGCGACGGCGTGCTGAACTCGTTGCTCCTCGCCAATGTCATGGCCGAAGAAGGCAAGCCTCTGGGTCAGTTGGTTGCCGACCTGCAACGTGAGTTTGGCCCTCATTACTACGGCCGCCGTGACCTGCACATCCCAGACAATGTGAAGCAGGGGGCGATTCAACGCGCCCGTGCCGACGGCACGCAGAGTCTGGGCTGCTACCGCGTCATCAAGAAGGAATTCCTGGACGGGGTGAAGTTCTTCCTTGACGCGCCAACGAACGGAAATGGCGCAGACGCGTGGATCTTGTTCCGGGCTTCCGGCACGGAACCTTTGTTGCGTTTGTATTCCGAGGCCTCCTCACCGGAACTGGTGCGCGAGATTCTGGCCAGCGGCGAGGATTTTGTGAAGAACAGTGGTTAGTATCCTGTGAACATTGACGCCCTTCGGGTGGGTCGCATCGGGCGTTGATAGCCACGCGTTGAGAACCTGGTTACTCCGGGCACAGATCAGCAATCGCTTGCTATCGAGATAATGCGATACTTGTAAACAGGGCTGGGCCTTGGCAGAAGAACAAAAACCGACGCAGGTCGACTCGCCGGAAGCGCGCCGTTACAACCGCATTCGGCGGTGGCTGGGTGTTGCGGACTTCCTCGTCGGACTTATCTTCCTGATCGTGCTGCTCGTCACTGGTTGGACCGGCGCGTTGCGTGATTACGCGCTCAGCGGGAGTCAGAACTATTCGCTGGCCCTTTTTCTGTATTTGCTGTTGCTGCTCGTGATCAGCAAGGCACTGGGCGTCGGTCTCGAATACTACGGCTTCCGTCTCGAGCGCAGGTTCAAACTTTCGAACCAGCGTTTGCGCTCCTGGATTTGGGATGAGTGCAAGAGCTTCCTGGTCGGTCTCGTGATCGCGATCATTGTGGTGGAGTTGCTCTATTTCACCATCCGCCAGTGGCCACAACATTGGTGGTTGCTGGCCTGGGCCATTTTCATGGTGTTGTTCGTCGTGCTGGCACAGCTGGCGCCGGTCGTCCTCTTCCCGATCTTCTACAAATTTGAACCGCTCGAGAACGAAGATCTGCGCCGCCGCCTCGTCGTCTTGAGCGAGCGCGCCGGCACGCGCGTTCGCGGAGTCTATCGCTGGAGGCTTTCCGAAAAAAGCAAGAAGGCAAATGCAGCGCTCACCGGATTGGGCGCCACGCGGCGTATTATCCTCGCCGACACTCTGCTCGACAATTATGCCCCCGAGGAAATTGAGGCCGTGCTGGCCCACGAACTCGGCCACCACGTGCATCGCCACATCTTGAAGAGCATCTTCGTGCAGGCCGCGATCACGCTTTTCGGCTTTTGGGCGGCCAACTGGACCTTGCACTATGCCGTCGACCAGCACATGTTCGAACAGCTTTCCGACTTCGCCAACTTGCCGCTGCTGGTGCTGGTCTCGACCGTGCTGTCCTTGCTCCTGATGCCTGCACTCAATGCCTACTCCCGCTTCAACGAGCGGCAGGCTGACCGGTACGCTTTCGAATCCATCGCCAGCGTCGAACCTTTTATTTCGTCGATGAACAAACTGGCCGACCAGAATCTCGCAGAGAGAACTCCCTCCAGGTGGGTGGAGTTGCTCTTCCAATCACATCCCGCGATCTCGCGGCGCGTAGCCGCCGCCGAAGCCTGGGGCCGCGCGCAGAGCCAGTAGCATGTTTCACGCTGCCATGTATTATGTCTTGTCCAGAACCTCGAGGTCTTGTGCCGCGACAACCTGCCACGTTCCATTGCTTTTGACAAAGATGTCAGTCCAGACGTAACGCCCACTCTTGCGTCGCGTTCTTTGCGACGCAATAATCGCGCGTTGGCTCGCATCCTTCCTCAAGTGCCCGACTTCCGGGGGTAGTGGTGCAGCTTGAGGTGCCTACATGTCGGGCGTCATCCTGACCGGAGCCGGTCTTCAGGCGGAGCGAAGAGCCTGCCCTGAGCGAAGTCGAAGAGATCTCGCGGGCATCGCCACGGTACTCAAAAGGCAAACTGCACCACTACTCTTCCGGGCGCAATCGCTCCCTAGAGCGTCACCTCCATCTGCAGCCCTTCAATCATGTCGTTCAGCGTCTTCTGCGCCGCCTCCCGCTTCTGCTGCAGATCAGCCATCTCCCGGTGCAGCAACTGTACCCGGTCTTCCTGCTCGTTCAGTTGCCGGACATACCGTTCCACCAAAGCTTTCTCTTCCGCGCTCCCCTTCAGCGCTTTCATGTTCTCCCGCACGCGCTGCTGATCTTCCGTGATTCCCGAAATCCGAGCCTTGCGCGACCCCACCTCCGCGTCCAGTGCGGCCATGGAATCTTTTTGCGCCAGGATTTTGCGCAGTGCATGGTCGATTTCAGGGTTGATTGTCTTCGCAGCCAGAAAGAACCTGATCTGGCCATCGGTGACATTCGAGATCTGATAGGCGTTCGTGATCGGGCGGTATTCCTTGACCAGCAACGTCTCGGTCTTCCTCGGCTCCACGGTCATGCGGAAGCGGTGGAAGGATGCCGAACTCTCCGCCGGCCTGGCATCGTCGTCGGTGAGCTTCCATCCCGGACGGGCCGGATGTTCGATCACGATGGTTCTTGCCGAGGTGTCGCGATTGCGAATGGTGTAGGCGTTTTCTTCCCGCTCCTGGGTGAACTGCGTCATCACACCGTGCGCGATGACCACCTTCGTCACACGCTGGTTTTCTGCCTTTTGCTTGGCATCAACCAGAACGCCAAGATCGGCCGCATACGAAAGCAGACGTTTCTCGCCCGGCTTGATTGCGTCCATTAAGCCTTCACCGGCAAAGGCATCCCCTTCGAGCACGTTGAAACTGCCCCCATCAAGGGTGAGCGCGCTGGTGTTGTCAACCCAGAGCGCGCGCAGGACGGAACTTTCCGAGGGATTCCACACCGACACTTTTTCCGCATCGATGCGGGCTTGCAAGATCGGAACCAGCGCCGACTGGTTTTTGCGAATCGTCACGTGATCCTTCAGTTTGTATTCGAAAAGGTCCCCGAGGTCGCGAGTCTGGGCAGCGGTCGTGGCGGCTTCAAGAATTGGAGCAACTTCAGGTCGACCAGTCTTGAAGACTCCGCTACCCGCGCCTCCAACCATTCCGCCAGCGACGCCTACTGGCTCTTTGGCTGCGAAGGCACTGAGTCTGTCGTAGTTTGCGCTCAGAGCACCATTGGCGTTTCCTGAGATCCTCGTTGGCATGGCCGCCGGCGGCGGGGCTGGCGGCGGCGGCGCGTCTTCTGCTACTGCCATCGTCGCCTCATGCGTCTGCGGCGTGATCATCGCATTCTCCGGCAGCGCCACCACCGGACGCCGCGCATAATACGGCTGCGAAAGCTCCTGAATGAACGACTGCGGCGCTCCCGCCACCAGCGACAACTCCACGTTCTTCCAGTCTTCGCCAACCGTGTTGTCCACGATGGCCCAACCCTGCAGCAACGGCTTGCCCTCGTTCGGAATCACGATCCGGTAAGTGCTCTTCCACACCGGGACCTCGCTGATGTAGCTGACCAGCAGATTGCGCTCGCCATCCCCCGCCGTCGAGATAGTCATGCGCCGTACGTCCTGATCGCGGGTCGACGCCACCAGCCCCAAGTATTTCCCGACTTCCTCATTCACATCCTTCTCGACGACGCGGACGCTGGTTGTAGGATTCAGATCGAACACCCGCACTTCTCCGCTGTCGCTCACGATGGAAACCTGATCAATCGTGACCTTCTGATCGCCTTTGATGGGAATCTCCCGCTCATCAATGCTGAGCAGCCGCCCGGACGCGCTTTCTGACCCGCTTCGCACCTCCAGCCGCGCCCCGCGCAATGCATCGAGAAACTGCGCCGTGGTCGGGTTTGAGCCCACCGGCAAGTGCAGTGAGCCCAGACGCTTTTCCAGCGGTGCGTTCGAGTTGTAGCTGACTCCGGTGATACGTCCCTTCCCCAGATCGAGGACGGTCAGGGACTTCAGCACGTCATTCAGTTGCGCCGTGGTGAACTCTACGTTGACATCCTGGTTGTCGCGCACCCGGCCGGCGTGCTCAAAGTAGCCGACACCGTTCTTGTAAAGGATGACTCGAGTCACCGGCAGACGCGCCGATTCGCCCGCTGCTGAATTCGAACCCGGGCCGGATGACGACTGGCCCCATGAGATTGAAGCAAGCAACAACAGACACGACACTGCGACTTTCAGTGGACGCATGGCTCCTCCGTCGAGCTGGGGGCCGCTCGTCAAAGATAGAACGTGCAGTACGACCGTTCTTGCGCGACGAAGCGGCCCTGCAGGGATTTAGACACCCGAGCGGAGATCTCTGGAGCCGTGGATGCAAGTTCCGTGTTTTGAGATGGCTGGAAGCCTCCAGCCGGGCGAGGAGTGCGCCCTATGCCTTCTTGAGCAGGCGCGTAAGCCAGATTAAAAACATCGCTCCGATGATCGCCACCACGATCGTGCCGATCAGGCCGCCGGCGTGGATGCCGAGGGCACCCAGGAGCCATCCACCCACCACCGCACCCACGATTCCCAGGATGATATCCATCACCACGCCGTAACCGCCGCCCTTCATGATCTTGCCCGCCGCCCATCCCGCAATCAGGCCGACGATAACCCACCAAATCAGATTGGTCAGCATGCGATCCTCCTAGTGGTTTGTAGAACCTGGAACGTCATACGCAGGGGAGTATGACCGCGAGACAACTCTGTCAATCCCGAGGGCTGCCCCCCCACTGCCCTAAGACAGGAAGTCACGCCAAGGCGTGCATCGGGAAGGTTTCCTTCGTGCTCCTTTGTGTCCTTGGTGGTTAAACTAGGACACTGCCACCTGCTGCTCCGTGGGATCCTTCTCACCATCTGTGGTTAAATCAATCCATGTTCGCCCGCAAGATCCGCGTTGAGTACGACAAAGACGGCCGCAAACTCCCCTGTCCCCTGAAGTGGCTTGACAGTTTCTCGATGCGTAGCTTCACCAACGCGACCGTCTTTGACGACACCCTTCCCGTCCTCGACGGTCAAATGGAGATTGGCAAGAACGTTCCCCTTCCCGAGCTCGCTGCTGCCATGGAGGACTGGTTCCAGCGCAAGGGCTACCTGCCGAAGGGCTCGAAGTTGTCACTGGCAGAGTTCTGACAACCGGCCCACAATACTTTCGAATTTCTTGATTTTCTAGGAGACCGGAGCAGTGGGAAATCACGCTGTCCGCACAGGGTGTGGGTTTTTTGAACTGGGCTTTTGAACAAGTGCAACTTGTCCGCCCCAACGGCATCTTATTTTTCAGACAGTTGCGAGGCGCCTGAGGTGGCAGGCTACTTGCTTGTCGGTACTGAGAGGTGCCTCATGAGCTTCAGAGTATTGCAGCTTTCCCCCCTGACCAGCACCGAAGGAACGCAAATGCGAATTGCCATCCAGGGTCCATGGAGCAGTCCGCCTGGCTTGTCGGACACTCAATTTCTGCGCTCCTGGCTGGTGTATGACTCTGAGTTAGAGGATGGCGAACCCAGAAGCCGCATCCACGTCGCTCTGGGGATGCTGCTCGCCGCGGTGATCAGCGTCGGCTTCTGGACTGGTGTCGGGGTATTAGTCGCGCAGATTTGGAAGTAAGGCCGACTTACTTGTCGTAATGCAGCAGCGACATTACGTCGTATCCCTTCAGCTTCTCCCGGCCCTTCAGGAAATCAAGCTCGACCACGAAGCCGAGCCCGGCGATCTCCGCTCCCAGCGACGCCGCAAGCTTGGCTGTGGCCTCGGCCGTCCCGCCGGTTGCCAGCAGATCATCCAGGATCAGCACCCGCTGGCCTTTCTGGATCGCATCCTTGTGGATCTCGAGCGAGTTAGTTCCGTACTCGAGCGCGTAATCGTACTTCACGGTTTCGGCGGGAAGCTTGCCCGGTTTCCGCACCGGCACAAACCCTGCATTCAGGCGGTAGGCTAGCGCGGGAGCGAAAATGAAGCCGCGGGCTTCCATGCCCAGGACGAGATCGATCTTCTGATTGAGATAATGCTCAGACAACCTGTCGATGAGGGTGGCGAACCCGACCTTGTCCTTCAATAGCGTCGTGATGTCGTAAAAAAGGATTCCCTTCTTGGGGAAATCAGGCACTTCCCGGATGAGTTGCTTCAGTTGGCTAGAGTTCAGGCTCGAGTTGACCGACACTCACCAAGCTCCTTCGATGCGAAATGAACTGAGACCAGTGACCGCTCGCGCTTCGGATACCTCGACCTCATCCACCCGGGCAGCACGCGGCCCCTCGCGCAGGCGCGAATGCAATCCTAAGAGCTGGTCGCGTGTCCCCTGCGCCAGCACTTCCACGCTCCCGTCATGATTATTGCGCACCCAGCCCGCGATCCCGAGTATGTGCGCCTCCCGCTCCACAAACCACCGGAAGCCCACACCCTGTACCCGCCCGCGGACCACATAGCGGCGCGCCTCAACTGCCTTTTCCGTGGAAGTCATACTCGTAGAGACGTTGCTTGCAACGTCTTGCCTGCGGCGGCAATGCTCTGGCCAAAAGAGACGCAGCAAGCTGCATCTCTACGGAAAATTTCTACGCCCGCGACAAATACACGCCCTCAGCGGTGTCGACCTTGATCTTCTCGCCTTCGTTGATGAACGGCGGCACCTGCACCACCAGCCCGGTCTCGGTCTTCGCGGCCTTAGTGACGCTGGAAGCCGTCGCGCTCTTCAGCCCTGGCTCGGTCTCCACCACGGTCAGCTCCACGGTCTGCGGCAGTTCGATGCCGACTGCCTTCCCGTCAAAAAACTCCACCTTGATCTCGAGATTGGCGATGAGGTAGTCCACCGCGTCGCCCAGAACATCCTTGGTCAGATGGGTCTGCTCGTAGTTCGACGTGTCCATGAAGTAATAGGTGTCCCCGTCGGCGTAGAGGAACTGCATCTCCACTTCGTCCACAGTGATCTTCTCGATCGGGTCAGGCGAGCGGAAACGGTGCTCGAACATGGCGCCGGTGCGCAGGTTGCGCAGCTTGGCCTGGATAAAGGCCCGAAGGTTGCCAGGCGTGCGGTGTTCCACGCTGAACACGGAGTGCAGATCATTGTTGTGCTTGATGATCATGCCGGGACGGAGCTGGGTGGCAGGGATCGACATCGCTTGAAAGATTCTCCTTACAGAATTGCCGTTTGCGGAGCCGGCGGAAGGCGGGCACGCCAAAATTCCCGGCCACAGGACCAAAAACCTATTTTACACGGGGCTCAGCCCGAAAGGAAACCTTTCCCATTCCAGTCCCATCGCAATGACGCCCACTCGGTGACCTATGCCCATGCTCCATCCGGCAGGACTACAATTGTGTTGACCAGCACCGAGGACGGTTGAACTTGTGCCCGGACCGAACTCCGGGCAGGAATGAGGTCTTATCATGCGCATTGGACGCTACGAATCTTCCGAAGGCAGCAACGTCGGCACAGCCATCACTTTTCTATTGATCGGACTGGGCGCCGGCGCACTAGCCGGCCTTCTGCTCGCACCCAAGAGTGGCAAACTCCTCCGTCGCGATCTGAAGCGAGGCTATGAAGACGCCAAGGACACTCTCGACGACTGGACCGAAGAAGCCAAGGAACGCGTCCGCGACGTAAAGGACCGGGTCGCGGATCGCGGTGTCGAGTTCGCCGAAGGCCTCCGCGAAAAGGCCGAACCGCTTCGCCGCGCCATCACCCGGAGCTAGCTGCGTCAGTACAGGTGGAAGTTCACTTCCACCGCAATCTGTGTCGCCACAGGCTGCCCGTTGAACCTGGCCGGCTCAAAGAGCCAGCGGCGGACAGCCTCGATCGCCTTCTCGTCCAGCCCCATGCCGAGACTGCTCTGCACATGAATGTCGTACGTGTGCCCGTCCGGCCCAACCACCAGCATCAGCGTCACCGATCCCTGCGTTTTTGACTTGCGGGCCTCCTCCGAGAAACTCGGCTCCGGGTTGTAGATCAAGCGCGGCACCGTCACACCGTGCACTCCGGCGGGATAGATTCCTCTTGGCCCCGTCGCGAATCCGGGCCCCTTCGACGGACCGACGCCGCCACAGCATCCGACTCCGAAGCCTCCCCCACTCCCCGGCCCCTGCGAGAGCAAGCTCGAGATCGGGGACATGGGATCGCCCAATTGCCCGCCATGTGGTAAATGGACCTCCGGTGCGACGATGACGGTAGCCTCTACCGGAAGCTTCGGCATCTCCTTCGGGACCATTACCGTCGGCGGTGTCAGTTGCTCACTCAGAACCGCTCGCGGCAGCGCACCGTGCGATGCCGGAGTCTTCTCAAAGTTTCCGCCGCCACCACCTCCGCGACCTGAGAACACAAGTGGAAGCTCGTTGGGGTGGGGAATGATTCCGACTCCAGGAGTGCCCGGCACGACAAAACGGAACAGGTAGACAAGCAGCCCCACGATCAACGCTTGTCCCAGCACCGACAAGAGAAAGACTTCTTGTTTCGTACGGTAAAGCCCATAGCCTTCACTCGAAAATATCGAAAAGCCGCTTGTGCCGGAATGCCCTGCTGTGGCTGCGGTCATGGCGCGTGCTCCTTCCGCGATTTGAAGAAGAGAAGACGAGAATGGAGGCCGACCTCCCGTATGACGCAGGCGGACGCGAAAAGGATTCCTGGGCGCAGGTCTGTTCTTACCGAAACATCCCGGAAAAGAATCCCCGGAGGCGACGAAAAAAACCGCGATGTTCGGCCTTTGCCGGAGTAGCGGGCACCGGTGCAGGCGGGGCCTGCACGATTGCATCAAAGTGGGCCAGCCGGCCGAGTGATTCCGATACTGGCAAGTCGGACGCAGCCTGCACCGGTGCGGGCGGGATCGTTGCCCGGTCCTTGGCGCTGAACACGATGGGTGCATCGACTTGTACGTGCACGTCATTCTCCTGCGACCGGGGCGGCGGTGCGATTTCAGGCCCGGTGGACAACTTCAACGACGAAGATCGTTCCCCTGCAATGTTCCCGGAGCCCGTTTCAGGCGGAGCAGATGCGTCCCCCAGGCGCGCCCTTGCTGGAAGGTTTGCGTCTGATACCGGCGGCGTCGAAGGCGCCGCAGCTCGCATCAGGTTGGATGGCGGTGGACACCCACATTCCAGAGGAACCTTGGCATCGACCTTATCGATCTGTCCCGAGCGAAATACTGCCTGCTCGGTCGGCTTCACCTGGTAGATGCGATCTCCCATCAGCTCCGAGACGATCGCCGACGAAGTGTTGCCCATCAAAGTCCGCACACAGGTGTTGCCGTGCGAGTCCGCGCTGATCGCGTAGTGAAATTCTCCCGGCCCCGCGAACATGATGCGGAAATCCGGTGTCAGCACCGAGTCGGCCGAGGCCTCGAGCGAATAGTGGGCCTCCAAAGCACCCGTGCTCATGCCCAGCATCAAGTCATGCTTGTTCTTCGACGGGGTCACCGAAACCGTAGTCCCCGGACAAACCCGGACTTCTCCTCCGCGGGCCAGATGCAGGATGGCTGTGTCCGAACCCGCCGTCACCGACGACCCGGCGCCAATGCGGCTTCCCGCGAGCACGACCGCGCCGCTCCCTCCGGTTACTGGCACTACCGCCGGCGCCGCCGTAGTCGCCAAAGTAGTCACGGACGGAGGTTGAAAGGGAGACCTGTTCTTTCCGGCGTTGGCATCCTCCGCCGGTTTCAGACGAACCATGAGCCGGTTTCCCGCACCGTCCCAGGTGTAGCCAAAGGGAGATAGCAGGTCGAGAACAATGCGCGTCACCGGAGGATTCTGCTGATATTGGTCTACGCGAATCGCCAGTATGTTTTCCTGCTTGATAGCAACCCGTTTCTTGGTCTGCCCAACCAGCGCGCTGGGAAGATCGATCACCAGCCGGGGCGGCGAACCGAGCGTCCGGATCTCGGGCACAACCGGTCGCGTCGAAAGAATCTCAACCGCCGGCACGCCCCGTTCGTGCACGATCCTTACTCGTTTGATCACGGCCGGACCGTTCAGAGTCTGCTCGCCCGGTGTATCTGCCGTTGCCCCCGGAGCGGGATTCTGCGCCGCCGTTCCCCCAATGAATGCCACCCCTAGCAGCACGGCGAGTACAAATTGAAATGCAGATCGCGGCAAGGACATCCCCTGAATACAGCTTAGAACCTGTGAAAGGGAAACATATCATTTGCCAGAGACGCGGAGAAGTGGTGGGGAAACCGTCTGGCGCAGGAAAGACAAGTCGAACCTCGCCTGCGGACTTCAAACCTCGGGCAGAAACTCGTACTCCTCGATCACAGCAGCCACGACCATCTTGCCGTCCGGCGTGCCGTCTTCTACCCGCACGACCCGGCCCTTACACTGTACCCGGATGCTCTCGGTGAGCGTGATCTCGGGTGGAAGCGTCAACGTAAAACCGATAGGAGATCCCTGCGCCATGGCCGAATCTACATGAAAACAGATGCCCCGCGCGCTGACGTCGCGAATCTGCGCCACCTCGCCCTTCGCCCCGTTCGTGCCGTGATCGACAGTAACCGGTATGCGCAGCGCAAAGCGTCGCGCCGCCCTCTTTTCCTGCCGGGGTTCGGCCATGCGTTCCTCCAAATATGCGGGGTTAGACCTTATTCAATATCGTGAATAACAATGCACAGGTCAATACCACCATCGTGCAGGGGGGGTGGCCCCCTTCAGGGGAGAATAGTTCACGAAGCCTTTGGCGTTATCCGGGGCCGATGAGAATCCCCCAAGCCCGTGCCGATTCGGGAACAGGCGGAGCGAAGAATCTTGCGCGCACCGCCACCACATTCAAAGGCAAACGGCACCACTACCACTTCCTTGCCAAACTGCCCCACCGCCCGGATTCCGTTGTAAGCTAAATAGAGGGAGGAGATTCTTGGTCTTCGTACTCGATAACTACGATTCGTTCACCTACAACCTGGTCCAGTATCTGGGAGAACTGGGCTCGCAGGTAGAGGTCCGCCGCAACGACCAAGTTACGGTCGCCGAAGTCGAAGCCATGCATCCGGAACGAATCGTCATCTCCCCCGGTCCCTGCACGCCGCACGAAGCCGGCATCAGCATTGACCTGATCCGCCACTTTGCCGGCAAAGTGCCTATCCTCGGCGTCTGCCTGGGACATCAGGCCATCGGTGAAGCCTTCGGAGGTCGCGTCGTGCGCGCGGCCCACCTCATGCACGGCAAGACCAGCTCTGTAGTACACGACAACAAGACGATTTTCCGGGCTCTACCCATGCCAATGACGGCCACTCGCTACCACTCCCTGATCGTCGAGGAAAAAGACCTGCCCTCAGATTTGGAAGTCAGCGCCTGGACCCGCGAAAAAGACGGCACCCGCGTCATCATGGGCCTCCGCCACAAGAAGTATCCTATCGAGGGCGTTCAATTCCATCCCGAGAGCGTGCTGACGGACGCGGGCAAGAAACTGGTAGAGAATTTCTTAACAGTGGTCAGCGCTCAGTGACCAGTGGCCAGCGATCAGTGGCCAGTCGGCACTGCCTGCACCATCATCGTGAGATAGTCCGCTTTCCCAGAGGAATCCCAGAGAATCTACGGCATACCAGCGCGAGTTGTTTTTGCTGGCCACTGACCACTGCCCACTACCATTTTGGGAAATCCTCAGGCGTATCGTGACGTACATCACGTTCTGGCTGCAGCCTTCCGTTCATATTTGAGCAGATGCAATGCTCAGTCAGACCCATCGTTCACTCGTATCGCGACCTCGTCGTCTGGAAAAAGTCGATGGCCTTGGTACCAGACGTCTATCGCACTACACAAGCATTTCCCGGAACCGAGACCTACGGATGACTTCCCAGTTACGGCGGGCAGCAGTTTCCGTTCCCAGCAATATCGCCGAGGGTCAAGGAAGAATCTCCACTGGGGAGTTCAAGCAGTTCTTGGGGAATGCTCGCGGCTCACTGATGGAAGTCGAGACGCAGATTCTCATTGCGCGAGAACTGGGCTATCTGGAACCCGACGAAAGCGAGAACTTGCTGAGCCTTTCTGCCGAAGTTGGCCGCATTCTCAACGGGCTGTTGAACTCGCTCCCAAGCCGCAGGTAGAAGCGTGAGCGACCAAGGATCCGCATGTCAGAACCCGCTAGCATTACGTGTGCCGGCATTCAGAGGACCGGCGCGGTCTTACTGACCACTGACCACTGATCACTGATCACTGGCCACTGCCTCTCGCCATCTCCACCGCCCGCAGCAGAGCCTGCGCCTTATTCATCGACTCCTGAAATTCCGAAGCCGGATCGGAATCCGCCACGATGCCCGCTCCCGCCTGCAAGTACGCGTGCTTCCCTTGCATCAGCAGGGTGCGAATACCAATGCACGAATCCAGATTCCCGGCAAAATCCGCATAAAGCACCGACCCGCCATAGATCCCGCGTCGCGTGGGTTCCAGTTCCTCAATAATCTGCATGGCACGCACCTTCGGCGCCCCACTGAGCGTCCCGGCAGGAAAGCACGCGGCAAACGCATCCAGCGCGTCAAGATCCTTGCGCAGCGTCCCTTCCAGCGCCGAGACCAGATGCATCACATGCGAATAACGCTCCACATACATCAAGTCTTTCACCTTCACCGACCCATACTCGCTGACGCGCCCCAGGTCATTGCGCCCCAGATCCACCAGCATGACGTGCTCGGCGCGTTCTTTCTCATCGCTCCGCATCGCCTGCTCGAGCCTCTGGTCTTCCGCTTCATCTCGCCCGCGAGGGTGAGTCCCCGCGATCGGCCGGTACTCCAACTTGCGCCCCGTTACCCGTACCAGCATCTCGGGAGAAGACCCGAGAATATGGGTGTCCTCCATGCGCAGAAAATAAAGATACGGAGAAGGATTCACCTGCCGCAGCGCGCGGTACAGATCGAACGGCTCAACTCCGGGCGTGAAATCCAGGCGCTGCGAGAGCACGACCTGGAAGATGTCCCCCGCAGCGATGTACTCCTTGCATCGTTCCACGCTAGCCAGATATCGCTCGTGGCTGGTGCCGACATGCACCTTCAGTTTCCCGGGCCTGCGCTTCTCGGATCTCCGCCATAACTCCGGGCCCAATCCTTCCGCCAGCCTCAGTTCCAGCGCGGCAATGTCCCGCAGCGCACGGTCATAGGCGCGACGCGGGCTCTCTCGTGAAACGTCCGCCGCCGCCACAATGTGGATCTGATGCCGCAAATGATCAAAGGCCAGCAGCCGGTCAAAGAACATCAACTCCGCGTCCGGCAGAGAGAGATCATCCTTCGCCCGGTCACCGATCTTTTCCAACTGGCGCACCACATCGTAGGCAAAATATCCCACTGCTCCCGCCGTGAACGGAGGCAGCCCCGGCACGTTCGCCGGGCGATGCTCGCGCAGCAACTCCTTCGCCACCTGAAAAATGTTGCCCGGATGCTCCTCGCGCCGACGGCCGCGCTCGATCTCGACCGTCCCCTCCCGCGCCCGCACTCGCATGTAAGGACGCACCCCGAGGAACGTATAGCGCCCAATCTGCTCGCCGCGTTCCACCGATTCCAGAAGGAAGGCGTAAGGCTCCTTATCCGCAATCGCGAGGAAGGCGGAGACCGGGGTCAGCAGGTCCGCGCTCACCGACTTCACTACCGGGATCAGCGTCGCATCCCGGGAAAGCCGCGAAAACTCCTTGTAATCTGGTTGAACCATGGGAACGTACGGGTCCGATCATTATAGGGGACGGCGCGAAAGTGGTCAGTGGCCCGTGATCAGTGGTCAGTGCTCGTGGTTCTGCCGATTTCCCAACCCGCCGGGAACCGCACGGTCAGTTGCGAGGGATCACCGGGCGCCGGCATGCCTTGCTGCCCACTGCCCACTGGCCACTTTCTTCTTCCCCTGCGATGCACCGAGGTAACCCTCCGAACCCACCAATCTAATTGACGGAAGTCCTTTCCCCGTCGAAGATTACAGATTAAGCAACATTTCAGCTCTATGCGGATCAAGTTCTGGGGCGTGCGCGGCTCTACGCCCACCCCACAACCCGAGAACATGCGCTACGGCGGCAACACCTCCTGCGTCGAGGTGCGGCTCGGAGACCGCATCTACATCTTCGACTGCGGCACCGGATTCCGCGTCCTCGGCCACCATCTGGAACAGGAGTTCGCCGACAACCCTTTTTCCGCGCACGTCTTCGTCTCCCACTTCCACTGGGACCACATCCAGGGCATGCCCTTCTTCCGCCCCCTGTACGACAGCCCAAACAGCCAGTTTCTCTTCCACGCCTCCAGTCGCACGCGCAGCCTCAAACAAGTCATGGCCGAGCAAATGGCCTCGCCGTACTTTCCCGTCAATCTGAACCAGATGAGGGCGAAGCAGGACTTCTACGAAATCGATGCTGGACGCGTCAACGTCGAAGACGGCGTCAACCTGCAAGCCGCGTGGCTGAACCATCCCCAGGGATGCATGGGGTTCCGCCTCGAAACCAAAGACGGAATTCTCGTCTACGCCACCGACAACGAGCCCGGCGACGCCAACTTCGACAAAGCCGTCCGCAAGCTGGCCGAAGGCGCCGACATCCTCATCTACGACGCCCAGTACTTGCCCGAGGAGTACGAAGCCCGCCGCCGCGGCTGGGGACACAGCCACTGGCGCGAAGCCGTCAACGTCGTCATGGAAAGCGGCGCGAAAGAACTAATCCTCTTCCACCACGATCCTGATCACAACGACGCCTGCATCGACAAAGTCGTAACTGAAGCCCGCAACCACTACCCCAAAGTCCGCGCCGCCGCCGAGGGGATGGAAATCCAGCTGTAGTTCCTGACGCTCCCAATCTCAAGTAATGGGGTAACTTCCTGTGAGCCCGTCAGGCGGAATAACCTCGAAAACGGGACGTAATGGGGCGGTACTCCCATCCGCCCCTGCGTGTCTTGCGGTGAAAAAGTGCTCGAAGACTGGATCTGTAAGGAGTAATCCTCGCCTCCGCGTGGCATCGATACCCTCTTGTATGCATTTGTGAAGCGAACTCGGATTAGCCAACGGGCCAACTCCAGTTCCTGTGGCTTCCGGTCTGGGTTGCGCACTCATCGGAGCGGGTTTCGGCTCCCGTTGGGCGACTCGGACGAAGCTAACTGTTTGCATATTGGACGGCCTGCTGCTCGGGTTGATCCTGCAGGCTGCGTGCGGAGGCACAAGCAGTGGGGGCGGGGGCCCGCACGCTCAGACCACGTACCGCATCACGATCACGGGCACGTCAGGATCGACACGGCATTCCACGACTACCAGTCTCACGGTTTAGTGAAGGCGGGCTCGCAGGAGCGGGCGGGTCAGGCAAGTGGGACCGCCGCCGCCGTTGATGCAGATTTCGGTACCAGGGAAGGTGCGGACGTCGAACCCGGCCTGGCGCAGGCGGGCGTTGGTCTTGCGGTTTATTTCGATCGCGAGCAAGCGGTTGCCGCCGAGGGCCAGGACGTTGCAGGCCAGCGTGTCGCGCTCGGTGGCATCGATCTCAACGAATTTGAATCCGCGGGATTGGAGGAGTTCGACGGTTTCTACCGCCAGCCAGGGGAGATCGACCAGAGCGGTGTGCTCGTCGAGCAGGCTGATCAGCGACATCAGGTGCAGGCAGACGGCGGGGCCCTGGCCATGGGGAAGCGGGGCCGAGAGAACATCCACTCCCTTCGGTGCCAGCAGGTGGCGCATCTGCGCGATTCCCGCGGTGTTGGAGCGGTAGCCTCGACCGATGAGCAGAGTCTTCGAGTCGAGCCAGAGGATGTCGCCGGCTTCGGTGGTGCCGGGGGGGGCGATGGCGCCCAAGGTCGGGATGCCGAGCATCGCGGCGAATGAGCCGTGATTCGCGGCTTCGGGGACGCGATTGGGTTTGCCGGGACGCATGAGGATCAGGCCTTGGTCCGTGGCGAGGGAAGCGTCATGAGTGTAAACGGCGTCGAGAGAGAAGTCAGGTGAGGCATCGATCTCTGAGACTTCGGCACCAGCGGTCTGTAGTTCGCGGCAGAGTGCGTCGTGCTGGCGTTGAGCTTCTTCGAAATTAGGAGCGTGGAGGAATCCGAGGTCGCGCCAGCGGACAGCGCGATCGGGCTGGTTCCAGCCGGCGGTGCGGGGGGAACAGACCAGGACGCGCTCCAGCGTGCCGACCATGGAGTGTCCGTTGAAGCGTGTCGTGGCGAGTGTTTCCGGCATGCTCACGTTCGAACCCAATGACTCCTGTAGGAATCTAACCGGGCATCATGGCAAAAGCAATGTGGGAAGGGGCAGTGCTCGCGGAGAGCATGCAGACGATTGAAGTGGCAGGCAAATCAGTATTTCCCTCCGGAGGCGATTCGCAAGGAATATTCCTGTCCCAGTAAGCAGCGCACGGTGTGTTCGTGGAAGGGGGACGGCGAGTTACTACGACGTCGAGGTCAACGGGAAGCGAACGCGGGAGCGGCGTTCTCGGTAGCGCGCATGTTGATTCATGGTCACGCCCGCACAGGCGCTAGATAGCGGAGCACCGCAACGTAGTGACAGATGCTGCCAGCCAGCACGAATGCATGCCAGACGGCGTGGTTATAGGGAAGCTTTTTCCAGGCGAAGAAGACGACTCCCGAGGTGTAGAACAATCCTCCGGCGAGCAGCCACGCCAATTCAGGCATGGAAGCGACCCGCAGCAACGGCTTGACTGCTATCAGCGCCAGCCAGCCCATTGCGATGTACACGGCGGTGGAGGCGATCGGAAAATGGTCCACGAACCAAAGCTTAAGCATGACGCCAACCAAAGCCAATCCCCAGATGATTCCGAAGAGAGTCCATCCCCAGGCCCCGCGCAGGGCGAGCAGCGCGAATGGAGTATAGGTTCCGGCGATCAACAGGTAGATGCAACAATGATCGGCGATCTTGAGGATGTGCTTCCATCGTGGAGAAACGGTGGTGTGATAAATGGTGGAGGCACAGTAGAGACAAACCAGAGTACCGCCGTATACGCAGCAGCTGACGATGTTGACGACACTGCCGTGGAGCGCTGCGACGATGACGAGCACGACCAGTCCGGCAATGCTGAAGGCCAAGCCCACTCCGTGTGTCAAAGCGTTGGCAATCTCTTCCGGTTCCATGTGTATTCCGCTTCGAGAATGCTAGCAGGTTGTCGTTACGGGGGTGAGTGACGGAAGAAACAGGCTGTGCCCTTCATCTGCTCGGTGCACCGTAGTTCACTTGATGAAGTGTCTTGAAATTCGGGCCAGAAAAGCAAAAAGGACAGTCCGGAGCCCCCGAGACTGTCCTGGAACCCTCCCGGTTAGAAGGGCAACTTGATGACTTCACGTTACCCTCGCGATATTGCAAATTGATGGCGAAATGATGAATATCTGATTAATTGTGGCGGTGGCGCGCGCTGGTATATTAATCGCTTGCCTCGAGCTTGATCTGTAGACATCTCTAATTCCTCTTCGGGAGGATTCGATGCCGTCGATGACATCCCGTAAAGTCGAGCAGTCGCGCCGTTTGCAACAACGCGCCGAGAGCATGATTCCCGGCGGCGTGAACTCGCCGGTGCGCGCATTTCGTTCGGTGGGCGGCGATCCTCCGTTCATCGTGCGCGGCAAGGGCTCGCACATCTGGGACGCGGACGAGAACGAGTTCATCGACTACATCGGATCGTGGGGGCCGCTGATCCTTGGTCATGCCGATCCTGGTGTCCTGGATGCGATCCTGGGAGCGGCGTGCAATGGAACGAGCTTTGGGGCGTCCACTCCTTCCGAGGCGGATCTGGCGGAGCTGGTGCTGTCGGCGTTTCCGCACATGCAGAAGGTTCGCTTTGTCAGTTCGGGGACGGAAGCGACCATGTCGGCGATCCGGCTGGCCCGGGCGTACACAAAGCGCAAATACATCATGAAGTTTGAAGGCTGCTACCACGGGCATGCGGATGCCTTGTTGGTAAAGGCGGGGTCGGGGGTTGCGACGCTGGGGATTCCGGGGTCGGCGGGAGTGCCGGAGGAGTTCATCCAGTTCACGGTGGCGCTGCCCTTCAATGACGTGCAGGCGGTGGAGCACGCTTTTCATAAATTCAAACACCAGATCGCGTGTGTGATCGTGGAGCCGGTGGTCGGAAACATGGGCTGCGTTCCGGCGGCGGATGACTATCTGGTGGCGCTGCGTTTGATTACGGAGCGCGAGCGGTCGGTGCTGATTTTCGATGAAGTGATGACGGGATTTCGTCTGGCTTTTGGTGGGGCGCAGGAACTGTACAACATTCGTCCCGACCTGACGACAATGGGGAAAATCATTGGCGGCGGGTTGCCGGTGGGGGCTTACGGCGGGCCCAGCGAGATCATGAACCTGGTGGCGCCGCTGGGGCCGATGTATCAGGCGGGAACGCTGTCGGGGAATCCGCTGGCGATGGCGGCGGGAATCGCAACACTGAAGCATCTGCAGGACCACAAGCAGGAGATCTATCCGCGGCTGGAAACGCTGAGCGGGAAACTTGTGGAGGGCGTGGCGGCAGCGGCGAAGGAAGCGGGAGTGGCGCTTTGCCACAACCGCGTGGGATCGATGTTTACGTGGTTCTTCACACAAGGGCCGGTGACAGACTGGGATTCGGCATCGAAGTCGAACACGGAGGCCTTTGGGAAGTTTTTCCGAGCGATGCTCGACAGCGGCATCTATCTGCCGCCGTCGCAGTATGAGGCAGCGTTCCTGGGTGCAGCGCACACGGAGCAGGACGTGGAACAGACGATTGCGGTGGCGAAACAGGCGTTCGCGGCGGTCAGGGGATAGGGGAGGCTTGTGTGGGACCGGGTCTCAGATCCGGTCAAGCGGCCCGCAGGGCCGTCGCTGATGAGGTCTCTCTCTCGCAGTGGTTCTGGCCTCTATTAAGGAGAAGCCAGTGGCGCTTCGCGCCACATGACCGGGTCAGAGACCCGGTCCTACACGAGCACCGGCTTCCTGCATCATTCCTGGGATGGTTAGGAACGCATAGCCTTCCGCTTTATAGCGCGCCAGCAGATGATCGGTGGCGAGGACGGTCTGCGATCGATCGGCGCCGATTTGTTTGTGGCCGCCGTCGTGCAGCAGGATTACGTCGCCGCCTCGGATCTGCTTTGTCACCTTACCTTCAATCTCCGCTGCAGGTGGGGCATTCCAGTCGTAACCTGTGACATTCCACATGATCGGTTCGAGGCCGAGGTCGCGGGCGATGCGGAGGACGGCGGGGCGGCGTCCGCCGAAGGGAGGACGGAATAGATTCGCTGGCTGACCGAGCCCGTCGCGCAGAGCGGCATTGCAGTCGGAGAGTTCCCGCCGGATCTCGCTGGCGCCCTTGAAGATGAGCAGTGGGTGCGTGAAGGTGTGGTTGCCGATGGCGTGTCCGGCCTTGGCGATGTCGCGAGCGATGTCGGGACGCTGCTGGACGTAGCGTCCGATCAGGAAGAAGGTTGCGTGTACGCCATGCTTAGCCAGCACTTCGAGCAGGCGCAGGGTGTGCGGATCATTGGGACCGTCGTCGTAGGTGAGGGCGAGCTGCTTCGTGCCGCGCGGAAGTCCTGTGAAAGTGCGGCCGTACCATTGGCCGGTGGGCGCCATCGACTGATAGCCCGCGGCAACGGCGGACGCGATGGCAGCGCCGGAGATCACGTAGCCCAGCATGCGGGCATTGTAAACGGAAGGCAGTTTGAGAAATTGTGTAATCGGTTAATTCAGCAATTGAAACCCTCCGTGCCCCGATTTCAAATCCTCCCTGTTAACTCATCCCGCAATTGCCACTGGGGGCCATCCGAGATATCCTGCGAAGTCGAAACCCCACCGAGCCCATGGCCAATCTTTTTGAACTGCCCCGCTACATTGCAGTGGAAGGTCCGATCCGAGTCGGCAAGAGCACTCTGGCGCGCATTCTGGCGGAGCGGCTGAACGCGCAGCGGGTGATGGAGCCCGAGGCGAATCCTTTTCTGAACGCTTTCTACGAAGGGGAGCGCGGGGCCGCGTTTCAGGCGCAGTTTGCATTCCTGGTGCGGCGATTCGAACAGTTGCAGGCGCTTGACCTGGGGCCGCGGTCGCAGAAGACGGTGGTCGCCGACTATATTTTTGAAAAAGATAAACTCTTTGCCTGCCTGAACCTTACCGACCAGGAGCTCGATACCTACAACCGCTACTACAACCATTTCCGCGAGCAGGTACCGACGCCGGACCTCGTGATTTATCTGCAGGCCACGCCCGACGTACTCAAGAAACGACTGAAGAAGAAGAACGTTCCGGGGGAGCGCGCGGTCAGCGACGAATATCTGGAAGAAGTGGTGAAAGCTTATGAACACTTCTTTTTTCACTACACATCGTCGGATCTGCTGATCGTCAACACATCAGAGATTGACTTTGTCGACCGCAACGAAGATTTGCAGGAGTTGTTGCGGAAGGTTTCGGCGCCGATCAAGGGTACGCAGTACTTCCTGCCGCTGGGTGGGCAGGAAGCCGCCAGCGCGTAGAAGACCGTCGTTCGTCGCTGGTCGTTAGTCGTTTCCTCCTTCCCGATTGGCGATACAATAGGCCTCCGCACGGAGGTTCTATGCGTTCTCTAAGCGTAATTCTCGCCCTGGCATTCTTCTTCGTTTCTGCTGGGTTTTGCCAGGAAGAGCATCAACATGCCCTGACGGAAGAAGAAGTCGGTTCGGTCCACTTCGCGACGTCGTGCCGGGCAGATCTAGGCGGGAGTTTCAACCGAGCGGTCGCGCTCCTGCATTCGTTCCAGTACGAGCAGGCGCGAGAGGCGTTTGCGGAAGTCGCCAGCCAGGAGCCGCAGTGCGCCATGGCGCAATGGGGCGTCGCCATGTCGCACTATCATGGCATGTGGAATAGTGGGGATTTGGCGGCAGGGCGTGCCGCGCTCTACCAGGCCAGGCAGATCGCAGCGAAGAACACCAAGACCACAACCCGCGAGACGGCCTACATCGAGGCTCTGGCGGAAATCTATCGCGAAGACGACGAAGGCAAGGTGGTCCACGCCCAAGCGTTCGAGCAGAAGATGGGAGCGCTACAGGCGGCCTATCCGCATGACGACGAAGCGGCGATCTTCCACGCTTTGACCCTCGCCATCACCGCCCCCAAGACTGACAAGACGTTTTCCAACCAGAGGAAATGTGGCGAGATCCTGGAACCGATTTTCGAGAAGCAGCTACATCATCCGGGAATCGCTCACTACATCATCCACTGTTATGACAATCCCGTGCTGGCGGAGAGGGGCCTGGGGGCGGCGCGTATGTACGCCAAAATTGCTCCCGCCTCGGCCCATGCCAATCACATGCCTTCGCATCTGTTCACGCGGGTGGGCTCGTGGGATGAGTCGATCAGCTCGAACCTGAAGTCAGCGGAACTGGCAGCTGCGGCCGAGGGCAACTCAAAAAACGGGGAAGCGCGGGACCAGCGCCTGCACGCCATGGACTATCTGGAATACGCGTATCTACAGAGCGGGCGGGTTACTCAGGCCAAGGCGGTGTGGAGCGAGATGAACTCGTTGCAGGCGATCCCTGGCCTGACGCTCGTCGGGGATTACGCACTGGCGGCCATACCAGCGCGCTACACGATCGAATTGGGGAATTGGGAGCAGGCGAGCCAGCTTAGGGTTCGGGAGGGCGGAGTGCCCTGGGCGGAAGCGATCACGTGGGCGGCCATCGGGATTGGCAGCGCTCGTTCGAAGAATGTGGAGCGGGCTGGTCAGGCTGAAGCGAAACTTGCGGCGCTGCGCGATGTCACGGCGAAGCAGGGTAATTCCTACTGGTCGAACCAGGTGGAAGTGGAACGGCGTGAACTGGCCGCGTGGATCACGGAACAGAACGGTAAGCCTGACGATGCGCTGCAACTGGCGCGGTCGGCTGCAGAACTGGAAGAGAGTATGGACAAAGACGCGATCACGCCGGGAGCAGTGACGCCCGCCCGCGAAGTACTGGCGGAGTTGTTGCTCCGGGAACATCATCCTAAGGATGCGCTGGCCGAGTACGAGAATGTGTTGAAGATTGCTCCGAACCGCTTCAACGCGCTGTACGGAGCAGCGAGCGCGGCGGAGGCGTCTGGGGACGTGAGCGCCGCCACAAGATACTTTCAGAAGCTCACCGAAGTTGCAGTCGGCGACGAACGGCCGGAGTTGAAGGCGGCACGGGAGAAGTTGATGGCGGAACGGGCGGCGAAGTGAGGTCCTTGGCTCAGCATCATCGGTCTAGGTAGGACCAAACGAGAGCCGGGACCACGGGAAAATCCGCCAGCCGTTCACTTCTCGTGCCGCGGGAGTGAGTAAACGGATAGCCCCTTCCCGACTTTTGAGAACTCCGGATCGGCGGTCACCAGCCAGGCGCCGCGCTCAATCGCGAGTTCAGCGGCGAAGGAGTCGGCGTAGCCGAGGTTGTGCTTTTGTTTGAGAGCAGCGGCGCGGGTGGCGCGCTCCTGATCGACGGCGATGACGGCGATGGGTAGTTGGCGTAGTCGTGTCTCAGCCTCATAGGCTTTTGCCGAGCCATGGCGCCGCCACACGACATAAAAAACCTCTCCCCAGTTGATTGCCGAGAGAAACAGCGGCGAGTCTTCGCGGAAAGCTTCCTCCATCAGCCGGCGGACTCGTGTTGTGGTGCCGGTACGGCTTTCAAAGAAGCCCATAAGGGCATTGGCGTCGAGAACATAGCGTCGAGCGTTGCTGCGGACCGTCACTGCTTCTCTCTCTTACGCTCTCGCTCCCGCTCCTTGAACAATTCTTCAACCATGGAAGGCTCGCCAGGGCCGGGCTTTAGGAATCCCTGAATCTCATCCAGGAGGCGCTCCGTGATGGGAGTGAGAACCAGACGGCCGCGCTCCTCGGTCCAGGTGGCAGGCGTTCCTTTCTTGAGGCCGAGTTGCTCCCGGAGTTCAGCGGGAACGACGACCTGACCTTTGGAGCTGATCACGGTGCGGTAGGTTGCCATGCACTAATCCTACACACTAGTAAGACAAGATACAATTCGTCTTACTAGGCCAGCTTTTATCTTCTGCCGCAAAGGGCGCGAAGTAAAGAACCATGCAGGTAGCGCACAGGCTTTATGGACTTTGCATTGTTGCCGGAGGCGCACTAAACCGATGCTTTGACAAGCGATTGAAAATGCGGGGCTTCCGTTCTATCGACGGGTCGTGACTTTGCAGTTACAATACATCCAGCATCATCCCAAGATGTGTACAGGCTCTATCCGCCTTGGCGGAGGGGCACTGGAGGACATCATGAGTTTGACCCCGATTAGCGGGCGGCGTCTCGACGAATCCCGCCCCAAAATCACGACCGCGTCTCTGCGGGAACAAAAACTCCGACACGAACCAATTACTTGTTTGACTGCCTACGACTATGCGACTGCGCGCATCGTCGATGAGGCGGGCATTGACATGGTGCTGGTGGGCGATTCGCTGGCGCAGACCATGCTGGGGTACGAGAACACGCTCTCGGTCACGATGGACGAGATGCTGCATCACGTAAAGGCAGTGCGTCGCGGCGTGAAGAGTGCGCTGCTGGTGGCGGACATGCCTTACGGCTCTTATCAGGTTGACCTCAACGACGCCGTGCGCAACGCCACGCGCTTTGTGAAAGAAGGCGGGGCAGAAGTGGTGAAGATCGAGGGCGGCGAGAAGAGGGCTGAATTGATTCGCCACATTATCGACGCGGAGATTCCTGTGGCAGGCCACATTGGACTGACGCCGCAGTCGGTCAACGTGATGGGTGGATACAAGGTGCAGGGGAAGAACCTGAGCGGCGTGGAACAGTTGATGCGCGATGCGGTGGCGCTGGACCGCTCGGGCGTGGCCTGCATCTTCCTGGAGGGCATTCCGCGGGAGGTGGCAGCGCTGATCACGGCGGAAGTTGAAGCTCCGACGATTGGCATCGGGGCGGGGCCGGAGTGCGATGGGCAGGTGCTCGTGTTCCACGACATTGTGAACCTTTCGTTTGGGCCGCCGGCAAAGTTTGTGCGGCGCTACGGCGACGCGGCCGTGCTGATTGCGCAAGCAGTGCGGGCGTTTCGCGCGGACGTGAAGTCGCACCAGTATCCGTCGGACGAGGAGTCGTATCATCTGCCGAAAGAAACCAGAGCCGGGCTGGAGACGGTCTTGGAGCGCAAGCGAGGGATGCGGCGGTAGGGATAAGACAAGAAACTCTTTGCCACGGACTTACGCGGATCAACGCGGATAGACCCAGGGCGTGGAAACCCCATCGGACGCAATGGTGCTAGGCTAGGAAAAAGGAGGCAGCGTCATGCACCTTTTGTCGGTGTTCTTCTTCCCGTTTTTCGGGTTTGGATTTCTGATGTACTTTCTGCCGTCGCTCATTGCCTTTGCACGCAACAAGCGGGATACCATGGCCATCTTTCTGCTGAATCTTTTCTTGGGATGGTCGGTCATCGGGTGGGTGATCGCGCTGGTCTGGGCGGCGAAGAACGACGTTCCCGCGATGATAAGGTGAGTACGGCATTCCTTTGAGATTCCGGCCCAATCTAGTTTTCATTCTGTTCGTTACTCTTTGCCTCGGCGCATGTACTTCGCAGCAGCCTGCTGCGCCTGTGCCTGACGCGGCTACGTTACTGCAGGCCATTCCTGCGGCGGATCCCGGAAAGTACGAGCGGGTTCACGACATGAAGAAGTGGGGAAATCCCTACCTCATCATTCGAACGGATGGGGTGGGATTGCTCGATCCTGCGGACAACGCGGAAATCGTACTGAAGCCGGAAGAGTTGCTGGATCGGCTGGCGCAACTGCCGGCCTCGGCGTGGCCTTACGGGCGTGTGGTCGCGGTGTCGGAGAATAGCGCAAGGGGATCGGAGCAGGACTCAGTTGCCATCCGGCGCAATAAGGGCATTGTCGGGGGCATCTTGGAGAGAGTGCAAGTCGCGATCGAGTGGGTACCGCCGGCATAACTTACGCTCAGTTGCGGGCGCATCGAAAGCCTTGAGGATCTGCACCACAATCGACGTAATGCGGAATGCATCCCGTGCCGCGCGGCGCGAGGGCAAGCGGCTGGGGTTTGTGCCGACGATGGGGGCGTTGCATGAAGGGCATTTGTCCCTGGTGCGCGCGGCCAGAGCTGCCTGCGGCATCGTGGCAGCGTCGATCTTTGTAAATCCCACACAGTTTGGGCCGAACGAGGACCTGGCGAAATATCCGCGATCGTTTGAGCGCGACCGAAAGCTTCTGGAAGAAGAAGGCGTGGAACTGCTGTTTGCGCCGCCGGTTGAGGAAATGTATCCGGCGGGTGCGGTGACATGGGTGACGGTGGAGGAACTCAGCGGGAAGCTGGATGGGCGTTCGCGGCCGGGGCACCTTCGGGGCGTCACTACGATTGTGTCCAAGCTGTTTCACGTGGTGGAGCCGGATGTCGCCTTCTTCGGGCAGAAGGACGCGGCGCAGGTGGCGATCATCCGGCACATGGTCCGGGATCTGAAATTCCCCGTGGAGATTGTAGTTTGCCCGATTGTTCGCGAGGCCGATGGACTGGCCATGAGTTCGCGGAATGCTTATCTCGATCCGGAACAGCGAAGGCAGGCGCTGGTTCTGCATCGCACCCTCATGCTTGTGAAGGAACTGGTGGACCGAGGGGAGCGAAGAGCGGCGACCTTAGTTGCCGCGGCGCGGGAGGAGTTTACCCGCGAACCTGCAGTTCGTCTCGACTACTTCGAAATTGTCGATGCCGGGAGCCTCGATCCGGTTGAAGACGTATCCAGCGGGGCGCTGGTGGCGGTAGCAGCGTACGTGGGGACGACCAGGCTCATCGACAATGTTGTTCTGCCTTGCAACTCGAGGGCTCAAAGCTAGGGCTGGGGACGGACGGCGGCAGTACTCGGCTGCGGAGCCAAGCTTTGGCGCACCAGGTCTTCGACCTGCGACCACAGGTGCGAATCGCATTCGCTCTGGGCGTGCGAAGGCGTTAAATGATCGAACCACGAGGCACCGGCGGGGCACTGGACCGGGTTCTTTCTATAGTCGACCAGATAGTTGCCGAGGATCTGGGTGTGGGCAGGATCGGCAGCCGTAATCCGTTTCTGGCCGTGAATCAGTCCGTGGGGCTGATAGAAGTTGACAGCCTCGGCCACATTGACAGGAATGACGGAATCGTTCTGCCAAAGCTTGGCGACGCTGTCCACCTGCACGGTCAACAGGACAGGAATGCCGTCACGCTGTAAGTCGCGTGCCAGGAGCACCGCGGCGGCCGCTCCCCAGCTGTGGCCGAAGAGCACGATGTGGGCGCGTGTCTTTTCGTCCTCGGAAAGGACGCGGTCGTGGTTGGTGTCGAGCAGGCGGAGGATCGTCTTGTAGGCCTTCTTGCGGTGACGGTTCTCAAAAACTGCTACGAACGTGTCCTTCGGGGAACCATTCTGGAGGCGCTGCGCCAATTGCACCGGGCCGTGGCGGGGATCGTCGTGGCGGACGAATCCGCCGACAAAGCCAATCGCGAAGCTGGAGGGGGAAACTGTCTCGGTCCGGGTAGAAGGCGCTCCCTCGGCCCGTGCGTTCACGGCTGCGCTCGAGATCAGTACTGCGAAGGCGATGGCCAGTAACCGAAATGACGCCGAGTGCGACAAGCAGCCTACCTACCGGATGAGATGATCTCGTTCCTGGATCGGATGCGGGGAATATCGGGCGATGCAGGCGCCAATCCTGCCCGGAACGGCTAGAAACCTTGCCCAGAGCGCCTTTTGGGGCCTCCGACCTGCGAGACAGTGTACACCTGTTTGCCGACTTGAGAGCCCAGAAAAGTGTCAATTCTTTGTCCTTGCAGATCTTGGCTGTGCAAATCTGGGTAGAGTCTTTCTGCCGGAGACGAAGGCATTCCCTGCGAGGACATAGCGCAGGGGTTCTTTGGCGGCCTTGGTGATGCCGATCCGCGGCGTCACTAGAATGGCGGAAGACCGAAAGCCGTCGTGGCCGATCCACAGAGCGGAGTCCGGCGAAGTCAGGTCGCAGCCGTTGTCGCGACTCCGGGTGATGCCGAAGGCGTCCGACAGGCGGCCGGGGCCGCTGGTCAGCCGGGGAAGGTCGCCGGGGCCGTGCACGACCACTCCCCGAGCCTGGGCCATCTCCTCCAGGCCAATCAGGGGTTCCAAAGCCCGGAACAGGACGCATCCGGCCTTGCCCTCCCGCTCGCAGGAAACGTTCAGGCAGTAGTGATTGCCGTAGATGAAATAGACGTAGGCGTAGCCGGGGGGCCCGAACAGGACGGAGTTACGCGGGGTGCGGCCGACAGCGGCGTGGGCGGCAGGGTCCTTCACCCCCAAGTAGGCTTCCACTTCCACGATGCGCGCGGCCAAAAGCAATCCGCGCGACTGCCGCACCAGAACTTTACCCAGAAGTTCGCGGGCCACGCGTTGGGGATTACGCTCGAAGAACGTTCGCTTCAGGGGAACCGGAAGGCGGAGTTGGACGGGTTTCGGCTGAGCAGCCATAAAACGAAATCTTAGCAGCGAAAATTTGTCTGGCCTGCCTACTGGCCACTGGCTTTCCCAAATGCGACAATAGACTACCTTCCATGGCCACCTCCTTGACTCCTGCCTTTCCACCGGAGACGCTCCGGCAGCACGGACTTACGCCGAACGAGTACGAAAAAATCAAACAGCTTCTCGGGGGACGCGAGCCCACTCTCACCGAACTCGGCATCTTCAGCGTGATGTGGAGCGAGCACTGCTCCTACAAGTCGTCGCGCGTACACCTCAAGCGCCTGCCGACGCGCAGCAAGCTCGTGGTGCAGGGGCCGGGAGAGAATGCGGGGATCATCGACATCGGGGACGGGTGGGCGTGTGCGTTCAAGATCGAATCACACAATCATCCGTCGTTCATCGAACCGTTTCAGGGGGCGACCACGGGAGTGGGCGGAATCCTGCGGGACATTTTCACCATGGGCGCGAGGCCGGTGGCGGTGATGGATTCGCTGCGCTTTGGGCCGATTGCGGCGCCTGCTGCCGAGCTTCGCCCAGGCAGGACAGCCGAGGCGGCTGTCCCCACACGAGCCGAGATCCACAAGAACCACTCGATCCTTGAAGGAGTGGTCAGTGGAGTCGCTTCCTACGGGAACTGCTTTGGCGTGCCGAACCTGGGCGGGGAGACGAAATTCGAGCCATGCTATTCGGGTAATCCTTTGGTGAATGCGTTCGCCCTTGGTCTGGTGCGGAAGAACGAAATCTTCTACGCGCGGGCGGCCGGGGAAGGCAATCCGGTGATCTACGTTGGAGCCAAAACCGGACGTGACGGTATTCACGGCGCGACCATGGCCAGCGAAGAGTTCAGCGAGGCGTCCGAGGCGAAGCGTCCCAATGTACAGGTGGGCGACCCGTTCCTGGAGAAGTTGCTGCTCGAAGCCTGCCTTGAAGCCATGCAGACGGGAGCGATCGTCGGCATTCAGGATATGGGGGCGGCGGGACTGACTTGTTCGACCTGCGAGATGGGTGGGCGCGGGCAGGTGGGGATCGAGATCGAACTCGACCGCGTGCCGCAGCGCGAAACCGGCATGACTCCCTACGAGATCATGCTGAGCGAGTCGCAGGAACGCATGCTGCTGGTGGCGCAGAAGGGGCGTGAGCACGAGGTCTTCCGCGTCTTCGAAAAGTGGGGACTCGATGCGGTGGAAGTTGGCACGGTCACGACCGACAACAAGTTGCGGGTGCTCGAACACGGGAAGGTTGTGGCGGAGATTCCGAACCAGGCGCTGACGGACGATGCGCCGGTGTACAAGCGTCCGCTGGAACGCTGGGAGCCGCCCGTTCCCCGGGAAATGCCGGAGGACGTGAAACTCGGCGGGACTAGCGATTTCACGCAGAATCTGAAGCAGCTTCTGGCGAGTCCGAACATCTGCGGCAAGCGCTGGGTGTGGCAGCAGTACGATCACATGGTGCAGACCAACACGGTGGAGGCGCCGGGCGCAGGCGATGCGGGCGTGATTCGCATCAAAGGCTCGCAGCGCGGGCTAGCGATGGCTTTGGACGGCAACGGGCGCTGGTGCTATCTCGATCCGCGGCTGGGGGCGATGCATGCGGTCGCCGAGGCAGCGCGCAAGGTGGCGTGTTCGGGGGCAACGCCGGTGGGAGCCACGAACTGCCTGAACTTTGGGAATCCCGAGAAACCGCACATCATGTGGCAGTTCTCGCAGACCATTGACGGCATCACCAAGGCTTGCGAGGAATTGGAAATTCCGATTACGGGCGGCAACGTCAGCTTCTACAACGAGACGCTGGGGGAAGGAATCTATCCGACGCCAGTTCTTGGAGTGGTGGGCGTTCTCGAGGACGTGCACAAGAATGCGAAGATGCACTTCGCTGGTACCGGACGCACGATTGTGCTATTGCGTGCGGGAGAAGCAGGAGATATCACCGACGCAGAGAGTGAGTTTGGGTCGTCGGAGTACGCGAAAGAGATTCTGGACGCGGTTTGGGGATATCCGCCAGAGCTTAATCTGGAGCAGGAAGCTGGGCTGCAGAAAGCGGTCATCGATGTGGTTCAGCAGGGTCTGGTGGAGTCGGTGCACGACTGCTCGGATGGTGGGCTGGCGGCTGCGCTGGCGGAGAAGGCGTTTCCGAAGGGCATAGGGGCGGGGGTGAATGTCTCGTCGAACGGGCTCCCTGCGGAGTTTGCGCTTTTCGGGGAAGATTCGAGCCGGATTGTCGTCTCTTGCGACCCGGGGAAGGTGGCGCGAATCAAAGAAGTAGCGGACAGGTGCGGTGTTGCGGCGGATGTGATTGGGGAGACGATTCCGGGGCGGCTGGAAATTGCGTTGGATGGCAAAGTGGTGGTGTCGGCGGCGGTTTCGGAGTTGAGCGGGGCGTACGAAAGTGCTCTGGAGTCTGCGTTGCGGGCGGAGCCAGAGGCTATGGCAGCGGACTAGGACTAACCACCTAGGACACTGAGGACGCAGGAAGAAACAGGCCGAGATTTGCTCGGCCGGACAGCCGAGGACGGCTGTCCCCACATGATCCGTTAGCGGGATTGAGCTAAGAGCCAGAGGCTCAGAGCCAGGAGCTGTTAGGAGCTGAATGTCATTCGACAAATTTCATGACGAGTGCGGGGTGGTAGCGATCTTTGCCCATCCGGAGGCGGAGAAGCTGGCTTACCTGGGGCTGCATGCGCTGCAGCATCGGGGGCAGGAGTCGGCGGGAATCGTCACGTCCGACGGGCTGACTTCGCGGGTGCACAAGGCCATGGGCTCGGTGGCGGACATCTTCACCGAAGACGTGCTCTCGAAAATGCGTGGCACGCTGGCCATCGGGCACACCCGGTACTCGACTGCGGGAGATTCGGCGCTGCTCAATGCGCAGCCGATCCTGGTGCAATCGAACAAGGGCTCGATCGCGCTGGCGCACAACGGCAACCTGGTGAACGCGTTGCAGATCCGCGCGCGGCTGGAGAGCCAGGGATCGATTTTCCAGACCAATAGTGATACGGAGGTGATCGTCCACCTCATCGCACTCTCCAAGGAGCAAACGCTCCCGGAGGCGATGGCGGACGCGCTGCGGCGGGTGGAAGGAGCGTTCTCGCTGGTGATGATGAGCAATGACCGCATTTTTGCGGTGCGCGACCCGCGGGGCTTTCGGCCGCTGGCCATGGGGCGCATCCCGGCGATTGAAGGGCAGAAGCGCGACACGATCGTGTTTGCTTCGGAGACGTGTGCATTCGATCTGATTGGCGCCACCTACGAGCGCGATGTGAAACCGGGCGAACTGGTCGTGGTGGGGCCGGAAGGCGTGAGTTCCCGCTTCTACTCGACGGCGGCGCCGCAATCGAGCTGCATTTTTGAACATGTGTATTTCTCACGGCCTGACAGCCTGGTGTTTGGGCGGCCGGTGCAGACCAGCCGCGAAGAACTGGGCCGCGAGTTGGCGCGAGAGGCTCCGGTGGAAGCGGACCTGGTGGTTCCCGTGCCAGACTCGGGGGTGACGGCGGCGATGGGGTATGCGGACGAGATTGGAATCCCGTTTCGCTTTGCCCTGATTCGCAACCACTACGTTGGGCGGACCTTCATCGAGCCCAGCCAGAGCGTGCGCGACTTCGGGGTGAAGCTGAAGCTGAACCCGGTGCGGTCGCTGCTCAAGGGGAGGCGCGTGGTGCTGATTGACGATTCCATCGTCAGGGGCACGACCAGCCGGAAGATTGTGCGCATGATTCGCAGCGCGGGGGCGAGCGAGGTACACATGCGGATATCGTGTCCGCCGACGATTTCCCCGTGCTTTTATGGGGTGGACACTCCTTCGAAAAAACAGCTCATTGCGGCCAACAAGTCCGTGGATGAAATCCGGGAGTACATTGGCGCGGATTCTCTGGCTTATCTCTCGCTGGAGGGGTTGAAGAAAGCTTGCGGCGAGGGAGAGAAGGTTTCGTACTGCTCGGCTTGTTATACGGGGAAGTATCCTACCGAAATCATTGATGTGGAAGAGATCCTGCCGGCGGCGACGCGCCGGTGAGGCAGCTTTCAGCTGTCAGCCCTCAGCTATCAGTAAAGTCACACAGCGATACCGGCCTGCTCGTGGGTGAATACGGCGCATCACGTCTGGGGCTTTCGTGCTCGCGCCACTCGCGGGATCGACTGCAAATCTGGCGTGATCTGGACGCCGTCCCATCCTCTTAGAAGCTCCTTCACATCGTCGGCAATGGTTCCGCTGATTTCCATGACGAGCCAGCCACCGGGCTTCAGCACGGCATGGGCTTGCGGAATGAGGCGTGTGATCACTTCCAATCCCCGGGGACCGGCAAACACCGCGTTCCGCGGTTCGAATTTGCGGACCTCGAGCTGAACCTGATCTTCTTCCGATTCGCCGACATAGGGAGGGTTGGAGACGACGATGTCCAGGGAGTTGGGTTCGAGTCCCGTGAGCAGGTCGGCTTGGCGGAATTGGATGCGATGCTCGAGTTGATGGCGGGCAGCGTTGGCGCAGGCGACTTCGAGGGCGGCGGGCGAGATGTCGGTGGCGTGGATTTCGGCCTGGGGGAGTTCTGTTGCCAGGGCGAGAGCGATGCAGCCGGAGCCGGTGCCCGCGTCCGCGATGCGGAGAGGGCTGGCGGGCGAGGGCGCCCGCCCCACAGAATCCAGAACGGCTTCGACCACATGCTCTGTCTCAGGTCGCGGGATCAGTACGGCGGGCGTGACGATGAGGTCCATTCCCCAGAATTCCTGATGTCCAGTGATGTATTGTGCGGGGACACCGCGGGCGCGCTCGGCGAGGGCGGCGTCATAACGGCTCGCTTCTTCAGCGGTGAGTTCGCGCTCGGGGTGCGCGTAGAGATAGGCGCGGTCACACGACAGAGTGAACATCAGGAGCAATTCGGCGTTCATGCGCGGGGAGGGGACTTGGTCCGCGGTCAGGCGGGTGATGGCGGAGGTGAGAGCTTCTTTCAGCTGCACTAAACCATTTCACCACAGAGGACGCTGAGGGCACGGAGGAAAAGCGAGTCTCACGCGCTGCTATTTCGGTTGACCGGCTGACTGTCGTTCCCACTCGTAGGCCAGATAGATCATCTGGCCGATGTGGTGCTGCATGTGGGCGGCGCACTGCGTGATCATGTCGAGGCGGTTCTTGGCACTCGCGCCGACCCCTGAATAGTCTGCGCTCCAATCGTCGGGCGACTGGGCACGGATGGTTTGCTGCACCATCGCAACCGCGTCATCGAAGCGTTTGAGAGCTTCTTCTTTGGCCGGAGGATTCGGGTCATTGAATTCGCGAGGGCGGTCGCGGACGTAGCCGGTTCTGGCGATCTGCGCGCCGATGTAGTAGTTCAGGTTGCCCGTCAGATGGAGGACGAGATGGCCGAAGCTGTTTCCGAAAGGGAAGGGCTTTTGCCAGAACTGGGCATTGGTAAGGGGCGCGGCTAGTTCTCGGATCCTAGTGGCATTTTTCGTGTAGTGGTCGGCGAGAATCGATGAAAGTGTCGAGTGCAGATGATCCATAGTTCCATCCCTTCACGAGTGCCAGCAAATGCGTTTCGCGGGCGGAGGCGCGCGTGCCGCACTTCATACCACGCTGGCGGTTTCCTGCTTCAGCTTTTCAGCCTGGTAATACGTGGTCAGCGCTTCGATGAGCGGCTGGAGTTTGCCGTCCATCACGGCTTCTAGCTGGTGGATGGTGAAGCCGATGCGGTGGTCGGTAAGGCGGTTCTGCGGGAAGTTGTAGGTGCGAATCTTCTCGCTGCGGTCGCCGGAACCCACCATGGCCTTGCGCTCCTTGGCGAGAGCCTGTTGCTGCTTCTCCATTTCGATTTCGTAGAGGCGCGAGCGCAGAACGCGCATACCTTTTTCGCGATTCTTGATCTGCGACTTTTCGTCCTGGCAGCTGACGACCGTGTTGGTGGGAATGTGCGTGATGCGGACGGCCGAGTACGTCGTGTTCACGGACTGGCCGCCGGGGCCGGAGGAGCAGAACGTGTCGATGCGCAGGTCTTTGGCCTCAATCTTGATGTCAACGTCTTCCGCTTCGGGCAGTACCGCGACGGTGACCGCAGAGGTGTGGACGCGTCCCTGCTGTTCAGTGGCGGGAACGCGCTGCACGCGGTGCACGCCGCTTTCGTACTTGAGCTGCGAGTAGACGCGGTTGCCCTCGATAATGGCGATGACCTCTTTTAACCCTCCGGCGGACGACTCCGAGGAAGAGAGCACCTCGACCTTCCAGCGCTGGGTTTCGGCGTAACGGGTGTACATGCGGAAGATTTCGGCGGCGAAGAGAGTGGCTTCGTCGCCTCCGGTGCCGGCGCGGATTTCGAGAATGATGTTCTTCTCGTCGTTGGGATCCTTGGGGAGGAGCAGGACTTTGAGTTCTTCTTCAACTCCGCCGACACGGGCTTCCAGTTTGTCCATTTCTTCCTGGGCGTAGGCACGCATCTCGGGATCTTTTTCGTCGGCGAGGACGGCTTTGCTCTCAGCAATGCCCTTGGTCAAATCCTTGTATTCGCGATACTTCTCGACGATAGGCGCGATTTCGGCGTGGGCCTTGGCGGTCTTCTGGTATTTCGCCGAGTCGTTGACGATCTCCGGCGAAGCGAGAGCGTTGGTCAGCTCTTCGTAGCGGGCTTCGATTTGGTCTAGGCGTTCAAACATCAGAGTCAGTTCTCAGTTCTCGGTTCTCAGTTCTCAGTTGCACAGCTCAATTTCTCAGCTCTGATCGCAGTTCCCCCGAGGAATTCCGCGGCGTAGACGGAATTCATTCTATGCGTTTTTCACTGAGAACTGAGAACTGGGAACTGAGAACTAGTTCGGGGGAAGCCCCCTAGGCAATCACCAGCTCACCGCCGTGGTCTTTTTCGAGGGCCATGGCCTTGTCGAGGGCGGTGATGGCGCATTGGGCCTGGTCATCCGACGGGGGCTTCGTGGTGATGCGCTGCAGCCAGAGGCCGGGGGCGGTGATCAAGGCGAAAAGCGATCCGCGGTGCCTGGCGGCGAAGCGGATGATCTCGTAGGAGACGCCGGCGATCACGGGCAGCAGCACGATGCGCGCGCCGAAACGGGCCCAGAACGTGGTGAACGGGACTAGCATGTAGAAGCCGATCGAGATCAGCATCACGGTCATCAGGAAGCTGGTGCCGCAGCGCGGGTGGTACGTCGAATATTTCTGGACAGTGGCGGTCTCGAGCGGGTCACCGTTTTCGAAAGCGAAGACGGTCTTGTGCTCGGCGCCGTGATATTCGTAGACGCGGCGAATGTCCTTCCAGAGCGAAACTCCCCAGATGAACAGCAGGAACAGAATCAGGCGGACGGCGCCGTCGACCAGGTTGAAAATGATCCGGCCGCCCAGGGCGGGGTCGATCTTCTTGAGTTCTGTGGCCGCCACCAGCGGGACATACTTGTACATGAAGATGAAGAAGGCCAGGGAAATGACAATGTTGACCGTGGCCAGCCAGCCGCTGATGTTGGCGGCTTTGTCGCGGGCTGCTGAGCTCGGTGTAGCCTCCGGGCTTCGCCCGGACTGGACAGCCGAGGCGGCTGTCCCCCCATTTTCTGTGGTGGAATCCTCGGTCTGCATGAAGTCTTCGATGGCTACGTTTGCCGAAAAACGGAGGGCGCGGTAGCCCAGGGTCATGGCATAGCCGAGCGTCATGACGCCCCGGATGATCGGCCAGGCCATCCATTTGTGCTTTTCTGATGGGCGCTCCAGCGGTTCGGACATGGTGACGACTTCGCCTGTAGGTTTACGGCAGGCGATCGCCCAGGCGTGCGGGGAGCGCATCATCACGCCTTCGAGGACGGCTTGTCCGCCGACGAGGGTTTCTTCGCCGCTTTCAAGTGCAGGTAGAAGCTGCACGGCGGCGAGAAATCGCAAGTAATTTTGCAGAGGACGCACGGGAATTAGATGCTCCACAGGCGCAAAAGCACTACGAACTAGGTTATCACAGGGGGCAAAAAACGCGCCCCGACAGCATACCCGGGACCGTTACTGCGACTGGCCTTGTTGCTGCTTTAGTTCGGCACGAAAAGCTTGCTCTCTGTCTGCGATGTACTCTTTGTAGCCCGTGGGATCGATGAACGGATTGGGTCCGCCCTTCCCCATCCGGGCGAACTTTTCGTTCATTCCGTAGTAGCTGCCGTGCGCGCCTAGGAATATGTCGCAAGGCAGGGATTTCAAGGTTCGAAACGTGCGCTCGTAGTCTTCCGCAATCTGGGAATACTGCGAGTTGCGCATGAGCTTGTATCCCGGGTTCACATTCGGACCGCCCACCACTACAACGTCGTAGGGCTTTCCATTTTCGGCGAGCTGCAGAGTCCAAGTTGTACATCCCTTGGTGTGACCGGGCGTGATATGCGCAGTCAGCACGACGCCTCCGAGCCGTACTTCATCGCCGTTATGCAGGACACGATCCACTCTTGTTGGCTTGAAGAAGAGCTCAGGAGAAGAGTTATAACGGAAGTCGGTCCGGCCGCCGTCTTCTATCTCTGGGACGTCGGCATCCATCACCATGTACTTGGCGCCGGTCAATTCCTTGATAAGTGCACTGCCGGCGCAATGGTCAAAGTGCGCGTGACTGATGAGAAGGATCTTGATGTCCTTGAAGCGAAAACCCAGTTCTTCGACACTCTTCCGGATTAATGGAACGGAGCTCTCGAGACTGCTGTTGATGAGGATGTGCCCCTCGGGTGTAGTGATCAGATAGGAAGCCAGATCCTTGCTGCCCACGTAGTAGACATTGGCAATGACGCGATGCGGCGGGAACGGCTGGGTCCAGTCCGGCTTGCTTTGCGCGAACACGCTAGCTGCGAAACATAGCAATAGAACAAATGTACGGAAGAGCATGTGAGAGAGTATTGCACTGCGACGGCTGAATATCCATTTCCAACGGACGGAAAGTGTTGTATCTCAAGATGTCTTTTCTGGTACGAAAGCCGGACACGCGAGGAACCGGAATCCATGGGGTATCTGCAGATGTCCACTCGGGCCCCGTTCTCATCTATTCTTGCGACATGAACAAGCTGGCTGAGGCGTGTGAGCGGATCGCGGCCACGACAAAGAAGCTGGAGAAGACGGGCATCGTCGCGGAGTATTTGAAGTCGCGGACGATCGCAGAGGCGGCGGTGTCGGCAGTGTTCTTGTCGGGGCGGGCGTTTCCGGCGTGGGAGGAGACGACGCTGCAGGTTGGGGGAAGATCGTTGTGGAGAGTGGTCGCGGAGCTTGCGGGCAAAGATGAGGGCGAGTTGACGGCCTCGTATCGACGCCATGGAGATCTGGGAGCGGTGGCAGCAGAGGTTCTACCCGAGCAGGCGGATTCAGGACTTGGGGTGGCTGAAGTCTTCGAGAGGTTTCGGGAGATCGCGGGCGCGCGGGGTCCGGCGGCGAAGACTGCGTTGGTGCGGGATTTGCTGGCAAGGACCACGCCGCTGGAAGCCAAGTACGTCGTCAAGATCATGACTGGGGATTTGCGGATTGGATTGAAGGAGAGCCTGGTCGAGGAGGCGATTGCGAGAGCCTTTGGGGTTACAGCGATAGAAGTGCAGCGGGCGAACATGCTTCTGGGGGATATCGGCGCGACGCTGCGGCTGGCGGCGGAGGGCAGGCTGGCCGAGGCGAGGATGCGGATGTTTCATCCGCTGGGATTCATGCTGGCGAGTCCGGTCGAGTCGGCGGAAGAAGGGCTGAGTTACTTCGCCGAGGCGGAGGTGGAGGACAAGTATGACGGAATCCGGGCGCAGGCGCATGTTTCCGGCGGCGAGGTGAAGTTGTTTTCGCGGACGCGGGATGAGATCACCGAGTCGTTTCCGGAATTGCCGGACGCGCTGGCGGGACTGGCGCAGGATGCGATTCTCGATGGGGAGATTGTGGCGTGGGAGGTGAATGACGCGGAGCCCGAGATGAGCGAGAAGAAGGCGGTGAATCTCGGGCGGGCGCGGCCGTTCAGCGTCTTGCAGCAGCGACTGGGGAGGAAGAAGGTCAGCCAGCGGATGCTGCGGGAGATTCCGGTGGCGTATCTGGTATTCGACATTCTGTACGCGGGAGGGGAGTTTTTGATGGATCGTCCGTTGTCGGAACGGGCGAAGATTCTGGATGAACTGCTGGCTGCGGGAAGAAAAATCACTCACCACAGAGACACAGAGTCACAGAGGAAAACAGGTAAGACTGGAACGCAGGGGAAGCTAGCGTTCGGGGACGAGGAAGAAATTGTGACGGCCCACATCATCCGTGCGCCAACGTTTCGGGCTGCTTCGCCGGAGCAAATGGAAGAGCTCTTCGTGGCGGCGCAGGCTCGGGGCAATGAAGGCCTGATGATCAAGGATCTGAACTCGCCCTACACGCCGGGAAAGCGCGGGAAGGCGTGGCTGAAGATGAAGCGCGAGCTAGCCACGCTTGACGTGGTCGTAACTGCGGTCGAGTACGGACACGGCAAGCGTATTGGCGTGCTCAGCGACTACACGTTTGCGGTCTGGGATAGAGACAGGCTGGTGAATATCGGCAAGGCGTACTCCGGGTTAACCGATGCCGAGATTACCGAGATGACTGCATGGTTTCTGGAGCACACGATTGAAGATCAGGGATTCCGGCGGGTGGTTGAGCCCAAGATTGTGCTGGAAGTCGCGTTCAACAACATGATGCTGTCGGACCGTCATGAGAGCGGCTATGCGCTGCGCTTTCCGCGGATTGTGCGGCTGCGGCCGGATAAGTCAGCGGATGAGGCGGACACGATTCAGCGGGTACGGGAAATCTACGAGGGGCAGACCGAGTAGACTCCACGCACAGAAAATTCTAAGACAGTCACCGATGAATGTTGACACGGCCTGCTCCGGAACCTAGCCTAATAGACATGGACGTGCCCCTTAACCCCGATTTGCAGGCGAAGCTTAGCCGCTTGGCAGCCGAGCAAGGACGTGCCAGTGAAGCTCTGGTGGTGGAAGCTATAGAGCGCATGGTGAACTACGACGAGTGGTTCTTGCGCGAAGTTGACAGGGGTCTCGCTTCCGCCGAGCGCGGCGACCTGGTGGATCATGCCGATGTCAGGAAGATGATCGACGATCGGTATCCGGGCTGATGCATATTCGCTGGACGGATCCTGCCGTTCGCGATTTCACTCATATTTGCGACTACATCCAGAAACATGGTAGCGAGGCCACAGCGCGACGGGTGGCTCTTTCCATTCACGATCAACTTGCCATGCTCTCAAAGTTCCCCGAGTGTGGGAGAACAGGTCGCAAGCCAGACACGCGTGAACTTGTGTTCGGCAATCTGCCGTATCTTGCTGTTTATCGCATCAATCGGGATGCGGTGGAGATACTGCGTATTCTTCACGGTGCACAGGACTGGTCAAAGTAAGAATCGTTGGCTCGCATTCTGCACCCTCACCAACCTCCTCCTCGTGACCTAGTGGCTGTGGTGGTGGTGTTCTTCCGCGCTTTCGCTGACCGGGATCACGCAGCCGTGCGCGACTTCGCAGATGGCGTGCTCGAACTGGATCGTGGTGTGGTCGATGCGGAAATCGTGGAGCAGGCGCTCTTTTACGTCGCGCAGGATGCGTTCGCTGACCGACGGGGGAATGTCGGCGATCGAGATGTGGCAGGAGAGTGCGTGCGTCTCTGATCCGATACTCCAGACGTGCAGGTCGTGGACGTCGTTGACGCCTGGGATCGCGCGAATGGCGGACTCGACCCGTTCCAGCTTCATGCCACGCGGCGTGCCTTCGAGCAGGATGTTGAGCGTTTCGCGGACGATGCCGAAGCCGGACCAGAGGATCAGCGCGCCGATGCCGAACGAGAGCGCGGAATCGATCCAGTAGTTGCCGGTCACGAGGATCGCCCAGCCTCCTGCGATCACGGCCGCCGTCGAGAGCGTGTCGCCGACTTCGTGCAGCAAGGCGCTGCGGATGTTGACGTCGCCACTGGAACGGTACAGCAAAAAGGCGATCGCGCCGTTCATCACTACGCCCGCGGCGGCTACCCACATCATCGTGCCCGCGTGAACGTGCTGCGGGTGCTGCAGGCGGCGGAAGGCTTCGTAGAAGATGAAGAACGAAACCGCGACCAGCGAGGTCGCGTTGACCAGCGCGGCCAGCACTCCGGCGCGGTGGTAGCCGTAGGTCTTGGTCGAGCTGGCAGGGCGCGACTGGAAATACACGGCGACCAGCGAGAGCAAGAGGGCGAGGAAATCAGAGAGATTGTGTCCAGCTTCGGAGAGCAAGGCCAGCGAGTGGGCGCGGATCCCGGCCACGACCAGCAGCACGGTGTAGGCGAGCGTCACCGCGAGCGAGATCTTTAATACCCGGGTGGGGCCACTCTCGCGGTGAACATGGACATGCATACGTTCAGTGTAAGGGCGTGCGGGACGGGCTTCAAGACGGGAGACAGGCTCCTCAGCCGGGAGTGCAGGTGGAGACGTTCCAGCCTAGCTTCCTGTGCTGGTTTGGCCTGCGGAGGTTTCGCGACTCAAGTTTTCGGGGCAAATCGACGATAAGGATCACTAAAGGTGTAGCGCTGGCTACCGCAGGACAAATAGCGGATCAGAGGATCACCGCCGGAAACGGGGCCTGAGAAAAGTCATCATGGACGAGATTGTTAAGGATTTCCTTACTGAGAGCAGAGAGAAGCTGGAGGAACTGGACCAGGAGCTGGCGAGGCTGGAATCAGACTCTTCCACTAACGAATCGCTGGCGAACATGGTGCGGTCCGTTCACACCATCAAGGGAGCCTCCGGGTTTCTGGGGTTTCCGCACATCGAGCGGGTGACACGTGCGGGAGAATGTCTGCTGACCCGGCTACGAGACGGACAGCTCTCCCGGACGGCCGAAGTCAGCGGCAGAGTGGCGGCCCTGGCTGGGGCAGTGCGCCAGATGCTGGGGGAGATCGAAAGCACGGGGCATGATGGAGAGAATGACTACCCTGATCTGCTGGCGGAGTTGAACCGGCTGGCCAGCGCGGCTTCTGCGGGGGCGCGGTAGTTACTGCAGCGTGTGCCGTTCCAGCCGAGGGCGGAGCCTCTCTGAATCTCAATCAGCGTTTGAGCAGGTTCTCGAAGTAGCGGTTGTTGTAGAAGGCCGTTGTCTTCTGCACGAATTCCAAAATCTTGAACATCTTGGCGCGGGCTTCGCGGTTCATTTCCTGGAACTGGACTGCCATGCCGGTGCCGGGATCGATTCTTGCCACCATGCCGTCGGCGGAGAGGCTGCCATCGTCCATGGAGAAGCCGAGCTTGAGCCGGGTACCGGGAGAAAGAATCGCGCTGGTTTCGACGTAGCAGCCGCCGAGGCTGATGTCGGTCAAGCTGGCGTAGACCGGTGTGCTCTGTGCTTCCGCTTGCAGTTCGATGGTGACACGGCACTTCAGTCGCGGGTGCAGACGGCGGTCCTTGTAGGAAAGGTGCTTCTGTTTTTCCAGGTACATGCGCCGGTCGGCTTCCGCCAGAAGTTGCTCGGCGTCTTTGCCGTCTTCAGGGCAGACAGCTTGTCCCACGCTCAGCGAGAGAATCTCTTCGCCGCAAACCTCGAAGCCCGCCTGCTTGGCCAGGGCCCGGAGTTGCTCTGCCTTCTTCGCGGCGGCGTCGGCGGGAAGGCCGGGAGCAACGACCACGAATTCGTCGCCACCCATGCGGGCGACGTAGTCGTATTCGCGGCAGGTGTCTTTCAGAGATTGCGCGAACAAGCGCAGGACACGATTGCCTTCCAGGTGGCCGAAGCGGTCGTTGATCTGCTTGAAGCCATCCATGTCAGAGACCATCACGGTCAACGAGGAGTTGTCACGCTTGCAACGGGCCAGTTCCCGGTCGAGTTCGAGGAAGAGCGAACGCGCGTTGGGCAGGCCGGTGAGGTAGTCGGTGGTCGCCGAGCTTTCCGCCTGCTGGTACTTGAGCGCGTTTTCGATCGAGAGCGCCATCTTGCTGGTCACCGCCAGGAGGATGCGCAGGTGATCGGAGGTGAAGGCATCACGCGCGCCGCGATAGAGGGCGAGAACCCCGATCACGCCGCCAACGCCTTCCAGCGGTACAGCCAGGGCGGAGCGAAGCGTGCTGAACTTGGTGGGATCGTTCAGGTATCCCGGTTCGACGGAGGGGTTCCCGTTTACGATGGGTTTCTTGTTATGGGCGACCCAACCGGAAAGCCCTTGACCGACGGGGATGCGCAGCGAGGAAAACAGGCGATAGTTGTCTCCGTTCACGTATTCGGGGACGAGTTCATTGTCGCGCTGGATGTAGATGGCGATGGCGTCGTAGGGCACCATCGGTTTGAGCTTGACCGAGAAGACGGAGAGCGTCTCGCCCAGGCTCAGAGAAGCGCCGAGGTCCTGGCTTAGCTCGAACAGCGATTGCGCTTCCTGGCGGGCGGCGGCGATGGAAGAAAGGAATGTGGTTTCACTTCTGGCGGATTCCTGGGCGGTCGCTTGTTCGAAGCCTGCAGCGGGAGCTTCTCCGCGCTCGATTTTGATTCCGGTGGAGAGGGGTACGTTTCCATCTGCGGCGGATTTCGCGATCGCCAGCCGCTCCAGATGGTGGTACCGGCGCTGCAGAATGTCAACGACCTTGGGGTCGAACGATTTGCCAGACTCGGCGTTCAGCTTCTGCATGACTTCCTGCAGTGGCAGCGCGCGGCGGTACTGGCGGTCGGAGGCGAGGGCATCCAGGTAATCGACGGCCGCAAGGATGCGGGCTCCGATGGGAATTTCTGCGCCCTTGAGTCCGAGAGGATAGCCGGAGCCGTCCCACTTCTCGTGGTGGGCGCGGACGATGGGGACGACCGGATAGGGAAAACGGACGCGCTCCAGAATTTCCGCACCGACCAGGGTGTGAATCTTCATCTTCTCGAACTCTTCGGGAGTAAGGCGCCCGGGTTTGGAGATGATGTGCTCGGGAACGGCGAGTTTGCCGATGTCGTGCAGCAGGGCGGCGGCGTGCAACGCTTCCAGCTCAGAGCCGGCGATGCCCAGCTCCTTGGCGACTTCGATGGCGTAGACGCGGACACGCTGCAGGTGATCGTGCGTGGTCTGGTCCTTGGCCTCGATGGCGAGCGCGAGGGCTTCGATGGTACGCAGATGGAGGTTCGCCATTTCCTCGACGTGGCGTTTCTCGTCTTCCAGTTTGCCGAGGTACAGACGGTAGGAGCGGTAGATCACGTACACGGCGGGAACCAGGAGCAGCGAGGTTTCCCAGTTGAACGTATGGTTCAGCCAGGCGATCGCACCGGCGATTCCTGCACCGACCAGATAGTAGGGGAACGACCAGAAGTAGCAATCGACCAGAATGCTGCGCAAGGGCCGACTCTCGGTCAGCGAAATGACGGTCGCGATGCTTCCCGCATTGGCGATGAAATAGACGCATGCCGCCAGTCCGAGCAGGAGCGGCCGGTTGCCGATCAGCAGGTTGGTCAGCGGGTGGTGGTAGACGAGGTAAGCAAGCGCAGTCGAGATCGATCCGGCGCAGATGTTGAATGAGACTTGGATCGCGTTGGGACGATCGGGGAACAGGCACTGGGCTAGCATCGAAACGGCTCCCAGAATGAGGGTCTCGGAGAAGCTCAGTTCCAGAACGCCGATCAGGATGAACAGGAAGTTTACGGAGAGCGTTCCGGTGATGCCCGGGAGGCTCACCTTCAGCCGCGATGCCAGAATCGCGATTCCCAGATAGCAAATGAACTCAGCGATGTTCTTGCTGCTCTGATGAATCGCACCGTAAACCAGAGTCCCGGTACCCAGCAGGACGATCAGGCCAATAAAGGTCTTGGCAGCAAAGGGCAGACCTCTCCACGAGCGGGAGTGACGGGGAACGCCCGCCGTGTCGCTGTTGCTCTCAATCAGGCTAGTGAGCACACGGATTCTCGAGGTTCTCTTAAGTCTTAAGAAATACCAGCTAACATGTTTAGAAACAACAATTTGGACGATTTCTGCGAAACTTCCGTAACTTGCGAATCGTGCCCCTGCATGAGCGAGAACGGGGGTCTGCCGACGGAGGCGAAGGGGGTATTGGTAAGTTGTTGAAAAAATTGGACAGACAAGTCCAGAACCCGCGAAACCCGAGGAAAGCAGACTATTTCGGAAACGGAAGCGGTTTCATTGGAGCGCTGCTGAACCTTGCGGGGGGATGGACTTCCGCCAAGAGCCAACTGGTCAGTGGTCTTCGTTGCGCCTGGAAGCCTCCTGCAGCCGAGTTCCAGTGACTGCGTCTAGCGCCTGGCCCACTTTCGTCCAACCGAGAAAGGAGAGGTCGATGATCAGGCGGCTGCACCGGCTGAACCGAGAACACCCAACTTGCACCGAGCGATCAGTCCCTCACAAAAGAGTGTGGATGGAAGGGTGGCGACAGCGGGCTCGGCGAGGAAGCAACCTGTGAAACAGCCAATCCAACGAGAACTCACTCGAATCCGACCGGCCTTCTCATGGAAGGCGTTAGCACTCATTGAGGGCGCTACCTCTCGAAAAGAGGTGCCAAGTTTTCGGTTGTCCTAGCCTGCGATGATTGCCTCGGCCTTGTACTCGGCTGCGGCGCGCAGGGCTGAGAGGTACTCCAGGGCCATCTGCGTTTGATTGTGGACGTAATCAATTCCGACAGGCTTTCCGTTCTCCAGTCCGGGATGACAGAACTCCCAGTTCATGTAGCCCTGGTATCCGGATGCGACCAGCGCGTCGACATACGCGGGATACGCCACCTGCCTTCCCCAGAAGTGGTTGTCGAAATAGCCGCCGGCCACCAACTCCACCCTTCCGCCCGGACGCCTCGCGAATTCGCCGTTCATATGCGAGTGAATCTGCAGGGCTCCGCTGGCCACGGCCATCTGGCGGGCATGCTCGGGCGAATCCGCCTCGGGCTCGATATTAATGTCCATGCACGCCTTGAACACCGGGGAGCCGACCTCTGCAATGAGCGCCAGCACGTCCTGGTAGCAATTCACGATATCGGGACCATGATTCTGCATCGCGAGCACGACGCCGTAGTCTTCGGCCACTTTGCAGAGCTCGCGCATGGACTCGACGACGAACCCACGGCGGTCTCCCTTCCAGAACCCGTACTGGTTGTAACCGTAGGTTTCGTCGTAGGTCGCGAGTCCGTCATGGAGCGTGATGCCACGCCACGCGGCGAAGATCTTGCAGATCGGCGATCCCAGATCGTGCGCCAGCTTGATGCACTCGCGCACGTAGCAGATCATAGCTTCGCGCTGAATTGGAACGGGGCTTGAAAGGTCACAATTGGGCGAGATTGCGCACAACTCGAGTCCGACCTCGCCGGCGAGATCGCGCAGCCGCCTTCTGTCGTCGGCGGACAGATCCATGGGCGCGGCGTGAGGCCGCTCCGCGTCCAGTTCCAGTCCCTCCCATCCCTGCTGCCTGGCCAGACGCACCAGGTTGAATACGTCGACCGCCTCGCCGCGGTACCACACCCCCCGGTACGTGACGCTATACAAGCCGATTTTCATCGCCGTCTCCTATGCCGCCGAGCTGATCCCCAGCATCCTACACCGGGTGTTGATTGGTGGCACGAAGGGGCTCGTCGTCGACCGGTCAAGCGGCCCAGAATCCCCTTCTGCCGATGAGATCAGAGTTCAATTCTCTGCATCCCCTCCACAGTTCGGCTTGCGTGGTCTAGCGCATGATGACTCTTCGGCCCTAACGAAGAGATCCGGGTTGATTCCCGGCGCGAGTTCCAAAAGGGTGGAATTGTCTACGTCGAAGAACAGATGGGACACACCTCGGTCCAAGTGACAGTCGATAGTTACGGCCACCTGATTCCCGGCGCCAATGTGTGCTTCCTCGACAAGGCTCGACGGGGCCCCGGCGGAAAAGGCGGAAACAATCCGTAACTCCCGCGCAACCAGGCGAAATGGAAGCACCTCCAGATCTCCTGCAAGTTGTTGATTTAGTTGGTGGCGGCGGTAGGACTCGAACCTACGACCTACGGATTATGAGACCGTCGCTCTAACCACCTGAGCTACACCGCCACGTTGCGAATCAATCGGAGAGAAAACTGGCGAGGGAACCTCCGCGCCAGCCCAACCGGAGTCTCGCCTTGGAGGCAACGAACCGGAGCGGCGCGCTACGTCCAAGTCTGATTTTATTGGGCTGTACAAAACAGTGTCAAACCGAAGCACGAAGCGCGACTTCGGACCTCAGATCCTGGCCACAAGCCAGAACTGCGATACATCGGTCTTGAGGGCTGAGGTTCGAAGTCCAAGGTCCGACGTCCAGGGTCCCACGTAGATTCCTTGCTTGCCAGTTGCGCTCCGAAACTGGAAACTAGACAGTCTCATCCTGAAGATCATGAAAGCAATCGCTGTCATTCCGGCTCGTTTGGCCTCGACTCGGCTGCCGCGCAAGATGCTGCGGGAGATTGCGGGGAAACCCCTGATCGGGGTTGTGTATGAGGCGGTGCTGGCTTCGCCTCTTCTCGACCGGGTGATTGTAGCCACCGACTCAGAGGAAATCCTTGAAGTCTGCAGGCAGCACGGGTGGAACGCTGAGATGACTTCTGCTAGCCATCGGAGCGGGACGGAACGAGTCCGCGAGGTTTCCGGACGCGTGACGGCCGATATCTATATCAACGTGCAAGGAGACGAACCCTTGACCCGGCCGGAGCACATCGCAACGCTGCTTGCCGTGATGAAGGATGCGTCGGTGCAGGTGGGAACGGTAATGACACCAGCGGCCGAGGAGGATATCTCCAATCCGAATGCGGTAAAAGTTGTAACCGACTCGAACGGGCGGGCGTTGTATTTTTCCCGGGCGACGATTCCCTTCGACCGCGACGGGACGCGGCCGCGATACTTCAAGCACCTTGGCCTTTACGCCTACCGCAAAGCAGCACTGGACCGGTTTGTGGCGCTGCCGGAGTCTTCTTTGGAGAAGAGTGAGCGATTGGAGCAGTTGAGGTTCCTGGAGAATGGCATCCCAATTTTCGTCGGGGAGACTCCGCATGATTCGGTGGGAGTGGATACGGAAGAAGATCTGCAGCGCGTGATTGAGATCTTGCAGCGGGTGCGGTAACCAGTTCTCCCGCGGTTCCAGAAGAGGGGTGACATGAGGTCAACGTCGTCGTGGCTGAGCTGGTCATTGGCTGTGCGTGTGCCGCATTCGCAGTGCTCAGTCAGGGAAGGCTGGCTCGGATGCGGATCGCGATCGGCAGCAAATCATGCAAATGGAGCGGGAATGGGTTAGTCGTTTAAGACCAACGATGTTAACGTGCCAAAGAAAATCATTGCCGAGGACTTCCTGGGAGCCGTATTGATGACAAACGCTACACCAAGTCGAACGTGATCGCCGACATGAAGCCGGGACCAAGCTTCTTCGAGTAGCATCGCCTGGACGAGGATGACGTGACGATTCGCTTCTACGGTGAAGTTGGCGTGGTCAATGGAAGCGAGAGTTGGAAATGGAAGCAGGACGGGATCCTTCGCGGCGCAAAGAACGCATCCTCAGGATGACAACCAACTACTGGACAGCCGGGGGCGGCTGTCCCCCATGGGCACTCTGACTTCAGGGGGCGCTTACTTCTGGGCTTTCGGTCCCGCTGCTTTCACTTCGGGCGGGGCGTCGAAGGTCTCGAAGTTCTTGGCGAAACGGTTGCGGAGATCTTCGGCTGCTTTGTCGAAGGCGGCCTTGTCGGTCCAGGCGTTGCGAGGGTTCAGCACTTCAGCCGGTACTCCCGGGCATGCTTTTGGAATGCTGAAGCCGAAGGTGGGCTCGATCTCGAATTCTTCTTTTGTCAGTTCTCCCTCGACAGCGGCGTCCACCATGGCACGGGTGTAGGGGATGGCCATGCGCTTGCCGACGCCGTACGGTCCGCCTTGCCAGCCGGTGTTCACGAGCCAGCATTGGGCGTGATGCTCGCGCAGGCGGCGGCCCAGCATCTCGGCGTAGGTCTTGGGCGGGAGAGGGAGGAAAGGCGATCCGAAGCAAGTGGAGAAGGTGGCCTGCGGTTCCTTCACTCCGGCTTCGGTCCCGGCGACCTTCGCGGTGTAGCCGGAGAGGAAGTGGTACATGGCCTGCTCGGGCGTGAGGCGCGAAATTGGGGGTAGCACACCGAAGGCGTCGGCGGTCAGGAAGACCACGTTCTTGGGATGTCCGCCGATGCCGGGGATGACGGCGTTGTCGATGAAGTCGACGGGATAGGCGGCACGAGTGTTCTCGGTCTTGCCGTCGTCGTTGTAGTCGGGAACGCGGGTGTGCGGATCGAGCGTAACGTTTTCCAACACGCAACCAAAGCGCAGAGCGCTCCAAATCTGGGGCTCGTTGTTTTGCGAGAGCTTGATGCACTTGGCGTAGCATCCACCCTCGAAGTTGAAGACGCCGTTGGCGCTCCAGCCGTGCTCGTCATCGCCGATGAGGTCGCGGGAAGGATCGGCGGAGAGCGTGGTCTTGCCCGTGCCGGAGAGGCCGAAAAACAGGGCGCTGACGCCGTCATGGCCGATGTTGGCCGAGCAATGCATGGGGAACACATTGCGGTGCGGCAGCAGGAAATTCATGATGCTGAAAATCGACTTCTTCATTTCCCCGGCGTAGGAAGTGCCGCCGATCAGAACCGTGCGGCGCACGAAATTCAGCAGGACAAAGACTTCGGAGTTGGTGCCATCGCGCTTGGGGTCGGCCTTGAACTCCGGCGCCGCGATCACGGTGAACTCAGGATGGTGGGTTCTCAGCTCTTCTGCGGTTGGCCGCAAGAATAACTGCCGCACAAACAGGTTGTGCCAGGCATACTCGTTGACGAAGCGGACAGGCAGACGGTAGGCAGGATCGGCTCCGCAGAACAAGTCCTGCACGTAGAGTTCCCGTCCACGCAGATGCTCCATCACTCGCGTGTAAAGTGCGTCGAACTTTTCCGGTTCCATCGCGGTGTTGACGCCGCCCCAGGCTACGGTGTGGGCGGTCGTCTCATCGCGGACGATGAACTTGTCTTTGGGGGAGCGTCCGGTGCGATTGGTGTAGCCGACCAGGGCGCCGTTCGAAGCCAGCTTGGCTTCCTCGCGGCGGATGGCGTGCTCGACGAGTTGTGGCGGTGAGAGATTGAAGTGCGTCCTACCGTCTGACAGCAGTTCCGCCACATCGCTCACGTGCATCGTCGTCGCCATCAAAGTCTCCTGAAAGGGCCCAACAACAAAACGGATTATTGTGACGCAAAGGCCACGGACCTGCCAAGTGCCAGCGTCACGGGAGATCGGACGAACGCGGTTTGGTTCCGACAAAGTCCATGGACTCATAGAGATGCGACTTTCCGAGTTCGCGGGTGGCCTGGAAGATGCAGGCCATGGAGAGACGCAAAGTCGCGCTGAAGGACATGAAAGTCGGAAGCTAAGCGGTCACTTCCGCCTGCATCTCAGAGACGACAGCATCGAGGTGAGCCAGCGTTTCGTCGATCGTGAGCGAGTACATTTCCCGCCCTACGCCCTCGCCGGACTCGAGAGCGGTCTTCAGGTAATGGCCGGCGATCTCGACGGCGAGAGAGTCGGTGATCATCTTGCCGGTGCGGTTCTTGTACTCCACCCAGGCGGGATGCGGGAGCGCGACCCAGACTTTTCGCCCGTCGACGAGGAACTTGAGGTCTACGGCATCGGCATGGCGCGTGGCTATGGCCACGATCATGGCCTGGTAGACGCAGTGAACCTGTTTCTTCGTCCAGCGGTCGGTGGTAGTGAAGTTCTCAAACACGGCTGAGTAAAACTATAGCGGAGGGAGTGCGAGCAGGCAAACCGGGGGCGACCCAACGCGGCGACATTCTATGCTTAGCTCTGTGGGTATGCGCAAGATCCCTTCGACTTCGCTCAGGGCAAGCGCTCCGCTCCGCCTGAAGAACGGCTGCGCTCAGGATGACGCCCTGCCGCGGCGGTCGGATCCGAACTTCACTACGACCACTCGCTTGACCGTCGGCTTCGGCCACTGCTATACATGGCTGCCTTCTGACGAGGTGCCTGCCTATGCACAAGCGCGCTCTTTTCTTGCTCGCTGTTCTCTTGTTCGCTGTCGCAGCCACATACGCCGCATCCGAAAAATCGGGCTCCACAGGCAAGTCCACGAAGTCAGCCGGCTTGCGGTTTGAGATTTCCTTCTCCCAGGAGATGAGTCCCGCGACGCTGGATGGGCACGTTCTTCTGCTCATTTCCAACAACGACGAGAAAGAGCCACGCTTTCAGATCAGTTACGACGTCCCGGAATCGCAGCAGGTCTTCGGCGTCGATGTGGATGGACTGGCTGCGGGCACACCTGCGGTGGTCGATGCGTCGACCCTCGGTTATCCAGCCGCGAGTCTAAATGACCTGGCAGCGGGCGACTACTGGGTGCAGGGGCTCATTAATATCTATGAGACCTTTCACCTGGCGAACGGGCACACGGTCAAGCTGCCTCCGGAGAAGGGCGACGGACAGCACTGGCAAGTGAAGCCGGGCAATCTGTACAGCAAACCGCAGAAGATTCACATCGACCCGAAGGCGGGACAAACCATTCGCATTTCCCTGAGTGAAAGAATTCCTCCGGTGGAGGACGAACCGAAGGTTGTGGATTCGGTTTTGGGCTGGAGCGGGGCCAACGCGGAGCACAAGATCGTTGACAACAAGTGGGTGAAGCACATCCGCATCGAGAGTCAGCTGCTGAGCAAGTTCTGGGGCAGGCCGACGTACCTGGGAGCGGTGGTGCTGTTGCCGGATGGATGGGAAGAACATCCGGAAGCGCATTACCCGCTGATTGTCGAGCAGGATCACTTTCATCGTGACCTGCCGGGGGTGATCGCGTTTCGCACGGAGCCGCCCAGCCCGGGGCTGAAAGACAGCGAACTGAGAGCGGCACAGTCGGGATACAAACTTTACCAGGATTGGACTGCCGGACGGTTGCCGCGTGTCATCGTGCTCACAATCCAGCACGCGACGCCTTACTTCGACGACTCCTACGCGGTCAATTCGGAGAATCAAGGTCCGTACGGCGATGCCATCACGCAGGAGTTGATCCCGTACGTGGAGAAAACGTTCCGCGGCCTCGGTCAAGGATGGGCGCGGGCCGTTTATGGCGGATCGACCGGCGGGTGGGAGACTCTCGCATCTCAGGTGTTTTATCCGGACTTTTACAACGGAGCGTGGGTGTTCTGTCCGGATGTCGTCGATTTCCGCGCCTACATCACCACCAATCTTTACGAAGACAAGAACGCTTTCTGGATTGAAAGTCCCTACACGCGCGTGCCCCGGCCATCGATGCGGCAGCCCGACGGGCTGGTGCTCTCCACCATGGAACTGATGAACCGCTATGAACTGGTTCAGGGCACACACGGGCGTTCGGGCGAGCAGTTCGATATCTGGCAGGCGGTGTTCAGCCCGGTCGGAGAGGACGGGTATCCCAAACCAATTTTTGACAAGCGGACCGGCGTGATCGATCACGAGACGGCGAAGTTCTGGAAGGAGCACTACGACTTGAGCGCGATCATGCAGCGCGACTGGAAGACGCTGGGGCCGAAGCTGGCCGGCAAGCTGCACTTCTACGTGGGCGAGGCTGATACGTTTTATCTGGACCGCGCGGTGCATCTGCTCAAAGATTCTCTGGAATCGACGACGGATCCGTATTATCACGGCAGCTTTGAGTTCGGCATGCGCAAGCCCCATTGCTATCCGGGAGAGTTCGATCCGGCAGTCGGACTGAACCAGCACTACTGGCCGGAGATGGTCAAGTACATGGAGCAGACGGCGCCCAAGGGTGCGGACTTGAAGAGTTGGAAGTACTAGGGCCGCGGCAGTCATCAACAGAGCTCATCCTGTAACATTGCAGTGTGGCGATTCGGGCTCCCAGAAAGACAACAAACAAACAGGCGAAACTCAATGTCCTTCGCGCCAAGCATCTGAGCACAGTTCCTTGGCTGGTACACGGTTTTTCCACGCGCGTGGGGGGATCCTCTCGTGCCTATGGCGGGCAGAGCCTTAACCTCGGGTTTACCAGAGACGACTCCCATGGCACGGTGGAACGCAATCGGATCGCGTTCTTGCGGGAGCTGGGTGCGGCGGGCCAACAGTCGAGACCCCGGCACACATCACCGGAAGTCTGGCCGCTTATCACGCTGCGACAGGTGCACTCTGACCTCATCCATTGTGTTGATGCCAAGCCGGAACATCCGCTGACCGGAGATGGGTTGCTCACTGCGACTCCGCGCCTGCTTCTGGCGATCCAGACGGCGGATTGCCTGCCCGTCATTCTGGTGGATCCCAAACGCCACGCCGTGGGCGTGTTCCATGCGGGATGGCGTGGCACGGTCAAACGGATTGTCGAGAAGGGCGTGGGGGAAATGCGGCGCTGGTTTGGCAGCACTCCCAAAGACCTTAAGGCCGCGATTGGACCGGGCATTCAGGGATGCTGTTATGAAGTGGGAGAAGAGGTTCGCGAGAAATTCAAATCGCAGTTCGCCTATGCGGCCAGTCTTTTCCGCGAGGTGAAGGATTCTGATCCGGTGCGGGAGAAATACCCTCTATTGTTTCTCACGGCTCGAGCCCCCGGGCACAGCGAGCTGCCGAAGAAGATCTTCCTCGATCTGGTGGAGGCCAATCGTCAGCAGTTGATCGCGGCAGCGGTGCCGGCAAAGAGCATTGAGGCTTCGTCTCTCTGCACCAATTGCCGTCCGGATCTGCTGTTTTCGTATCGCGCGGAAAAGGGGAAGACAGGCAGGCTGATGGGCGTAGCGGGAATTCGGGATTGACTGAAGAAGCAAAGAGACATTGCAAGCAACGTCTCTACGACAGGTGCTCGGAAATCTAGACGGTCGGCGGCGTCGACGCGGCAGGCGCCGGAGCGGGCGCACCGGCATCGCCCTCATTCACCAAGTCCTTCAACTCCTTGCTGGGCTTGAAGAAAGGAATCTTCTTGGCGGGGACTTCAACCCGCTCGCCGGTTTTGGGATTGCGTCCGACGCGGGGTTTACGCTGGCGGGTGCGGAAGCTGCCAAAGCCGCGAATCTCGATTTTGTCGCCGGCGCGGAGGGAGCGCACCACGCTGTCAAAGATGGTCTCCACAATCACTTCGCTGTCTTTGCGCGTAAGTTCTGCTAAACGCGAGACTTCATCGATCAGATCGGCTTTGGTCATAACCCCTCTTCTTTCCTGCCGGGCTCCAGGCTGGGCCTGCGACTGAACTCCCATAACCTTCTCAAATTTCAGGGGTTGTATGCAAGTCACGGTTTGGGAACAGCCCTTGCTACTACAGTTGCGCTGGTCCCTCAGGGGCTGAAGCCCGCATTCCTGTTGACTGTTAGCGGCACGGCTGGAAGCCGTGCCCTTCCCAAACCATTATGAGAGCAGCTTTAGAGGGCTACCTGGCGGGCGCGCTTGCGATCCAGAGCATAGGCAATCGCGCTGAAGGCCAGAGGCACAACGATCCAGGCAACCGTCAGTTGTCGGGGCTTCGGTGGGGCGGTGGCGAGGAGTTGGGTCCACGTCATCATGGTCACCAGCGCCATGAATATGACCATGCCATAGCGGCCAAGTGCCGGAGCGCCGAAACCTGAGAGTTTCAAATATAGCGCCACGCCTGCGATGGCCATCACGGTCTCGATGCCCAGCTCGAGCGGCATGTGATTCCACAATCCAAGCCCGAGCTTGGGAGAATTCTCGGCCGCCAACGGCAGACCAGCGACGTGGACGAGTCCATCCAGAACGAAGTGTGAAAGCACTACCAGGGCGACGACGATCCATACGCGGTTGCGGTCGGAGCCATAGGCTCGCGAGATCAGATACGCGGCAATCACTGCCCATAAAAGAAGAGCGAGCAATCCGTGCGAGTAGGGGAAAGTGAACAGAAGGTAGTGCTTGGTGGCGTAGTCGGGAGGCACAGTGGCGTGCTCCAGGCCCGTCATCGCGAAGATTCCCAGCAGAAAGTCGGAGAGCATGGCTGCCAGAACGAGCCATCCCACGTTCATGCGCGGTGCCGCTTTGGATGCTCCCAAAGCGAGGGCGACGTGTCCTACTCCCATAGGCTGAAGCTCCTGACCGTGAGGTCCGACTGCGGAGTTCCTACTTCCAGAGAAAATAGAAGCCGACCTGCTGTTCCAACATTTTCTCGCGAGTGGGCAGGTACTGGGAGACGTCCCCGAGCAGAAGATCGAGCACCGTGCGGCGATCTTTCTCGGGGCGCACCAACGTCGGCTCACCTTTGATGCCGACGGTTTTTGCGGTGTCGGCGACGGCGGCCTCGAAATCGCCGACCTCGTCGATCAGCTTCATGCTCAGCGCCTGCTCGCCCGTCCAAACCTTGCCGTCGGCGATGGCTTTGACGTTCTCGACCTTCAGGCCACGGCCATCGGCGACAGCCTGCACAAATTGTCCGTACATGTTATTGATCAAAGACTGCATGTAGGCCTGCTCAACGGGAGTAAGGTCGCGGGCGGGGTTTCCGGTGTCTTTGAACTCACCAGTTTTGAGCACCACGTCCTTCAGCTTGGCCCACTTCAGCAGATCGCCGTAGTTCACCCACTGCGCAATCACGCCAATCGATCCGACAATGCTGCCGTGATCGGCGTAAATCTTGTTGGAGGCGGATGCAACGTAATAGGCGCCGCTGGCGCCGACGGTCTCAATCGAGACTACAACGCGCTTCTTCTTTTCGTCGCGAAGGCGCTTGACTTCGCGATAGATCTCTTCCGAAGCGGCCACACCACCGCCGGGGGAGTTCACGTGCAGAATGATGGCCTTGATGGAGGAGTCGTCGCCGAACTTCTTGAGCTGCCCGACGACCGGCTGGGGCGACAGGATCACGCCATCCAGATCGACCACGCCGATGCGGTCGCCGAAGCTGCCGAAGCCGGCAGCGTCCGTGGTTCCCGCGTGCAGCGTCAGGTAGACCAGGGAAAACACAGCCAGCACGAAGAGGAAGAAGGCTCCTCCTCCGATCAGAATCCAGAGCAGGGTGCGCGAGCGTCCTTCAGGCATGGAGAAAGTTTAGCACTGGACAGCTACGGAGTAACCACCCTCAATGCTTTCGCCTGGACGGCGACTTCTATCGGAGTACGGCAGACATACTCGCCGTCGGCGTAGACGTCGAGGGGATGGTCAGTCTCCACCCGCAGGTGTGCGGATTGAAAGTAGTCGACCTCTGCCATGCTTAAGTGACGGCCAAAGTACACGGTTGGGAACAAGGAGAACAGTTTGAGCTTGTTGATTTTGGTTACGAGACAAACGTCGAGTTGACCGTCATCCATACGGGCACGGGGAGCGATTTTCATGCCGCCACCGTAGACTGACGTGTTCGCGAATACCGCAAGGACCGTGGGTTGGTCGCTGTGTGCGATCCAGTCCGCTCCAGTCGTCGCTGGCGCTTGACCGTCAGCTCCTTGCGCGCGCGTCTGGATCTTCATCTGTAGAGCAGCAAAGCGGAAGATGGCCGGAGCCAGGCTCAATACGTAGCCGCCATGCCCGCGCAGCCAGCGCGGCAACCGGTTCGCCCGGCGCGCGACTTCACCGTCGAGGCCGACACCTGCTACACAACAGAAGTATCGGGAACCGTGGACCGTGTCGTGTGGCGCGGGCGCTGTACCCGTGCTTTCCAGCGGCGTGATCAGCCCCAGGTCAATGGTCCGCACGTTGTCTTGGGCGGTGCTGAAGCGCCGCCATGCGGCCAACGAGTCGCGCACGTGCCGCAGGGCCAGCGCCCGGGCAAAGTCATTGCCACTGCCTGCGGGCACGACCAGCACTGGCACGCCAAGCCTTACTAGTTGGCTGAGGTGGCGGTGAATGGTTCCGTCACCGCCGAAGAGGAGGATGACATCGACCGCATCAGCGGCAGTTGGCATGCCGATACGCCAGTCGATGCTCTTGTTGGCGGTCTTGTCGTCCTGAAATGGCTTCAGGTCTTTCGGAGAACATCCCAGCCCGAGAATGGCCGCGGCCCGCATGTGCGCGGATGAGGGTAGCAGAATTCACCACAGAGACACAGAGGCACGGAGGAACACCCAAAATCTCATCGCCGCCAAACAAAAGTGTCATCCTGAGCGAAGCGAAGGACCCCATGCCTGCTGGTACTTCAGACGGCCTGGCGAGGAGCCTTCTCCTCATCATGCCTAGGTTAGACGCTACCTGAGGCCGCAGGTAGAAACTCCCTGAAATGTCAGTGGCACCGCCCGCAGGCAAGGGGTCCTTCGACTCCGCAGAACGATTCGCGAAGCGAATCGTTCTGCTCCGCTCAGGATGACAGGTAGGAGCAGCGGGCCGGCGAGCTGCGCTCGCCCGGACAGCCGAGGGTGATGTCCCACATGAGTCTCGCAAGCCGAAAAGTCCGACTAGGGCACGATATGCACTTGCCTCACGGTTCTTCCGACCCGAATGTCGAAAGGGGGCCCAGGGCACCGAACCCCAATCGCGACTTCTTTCCGTATATCACCTGCGATTCGTACAGATCCCTGCTCCCTCTTTCGCTGCGCGTCGGTAACCGAGGTCGCGAATCCCGCCTTGTACAGCAGTTTGTCCAACCTGATCAGCCAGAGGTTTTCTCCTGGCAGGGGCTCAGCGTGCTTGACGTCGTCGAGCTTCACTTGAACGACCTCGATCGCGCTCGGCGACTCACGATCTTGGAACTGACGCGACCAATCTATCTCGGCCTGGGATGCTTTTTCAAAACCGTGGAAGTCCCTTACGATCGTCCGCGCCAAGTGCTGCTTCATCGCCATGGGGTGACGATTGCCAGAATCAACTTGTTGTTTGAACTGGTCGATGTTCGCTTGGCTCTCATCGGTCAGCAGTTCGTAGTAGCGCCACATTATTTCGTCGGAGATGCTCATGATCTTGCCGTACATCTCCAGCGGCGGCTCGTGGATGCCGATCGCGTTGCCCAGCGACTTCGACATTTTCTGCACGCCGTCGAGGCCTTCGAGGATCGGCGTGGTGAGCACGACCTGCGATTCCTGGCCATAGGCGCGCTGCATCTCGCGGCCGACCAGCAGGTTGAATTTCTGGTCGGTGCCGCCGAGTTCGACGTCGGCTTCGAGGGCGACGGAGTCGTATCCCTGGACGAGCGGGTAAAGCAGTTCGTGCACGGAGATAGGCTTTTCTTCCTGAAACCGCTTGTGGAAGTCTTCGCGCTCGAGCAGTTGGGAGACTGTGTACTTCGCGGTAAGGCGGACGAAATCATCCGAGGTGAACTGGCCCATCCACCGCCGGTTGAAGTCGATCACGGTTTTTTTCGGGTCGAGAATCTTGAAGACTTGCGTCTTGTAGGTCTCCGCGTTCTGTTCGATCTGCTCGCGACTCAGGGGCGGGCGCGTGGCGGAACGTCCCGTCGGGTCGCCGATCATTCCGGTGAAGTCGCCGATCAGAAAGATCGCTGTGTGCCCTAGATCCTGAAAGTGTTTGAGCTTGCGCAGCACGACGGTGTGGCCTAGGTGCAGGTCGGGAGCGGTCGGGTCCATACCGAGCTTCACACGCAAGGGCTTGCCGGTGGCGCGCGACCTCTCCAGCTTGGCGCGAAGGTCGGCTTCGCGGATGATTTCCGCGGCGCCTTTCTTCAGATAGGTTAGCTGCTCTTCAACGGGGGCGAAGTTTGGCATTCGCTCCATTATAAGGAATGCGGCTTGGCAGGCTGCTGCTTGGTCAATTCGAGAGTCAAATACAGCTCATCTTGATGTCGACAAGCTCTTTGATGATGGCAACATCTTTGGTCAATTTGACCTCCAGCCGAACGGCCCGGCCCTCCGGAAAGCGCTTGGCTTCATCGATCATTTTCATCACCGCCGCCGGCAGCGACCGCGTGCGGGCTTCCGCAGCGGCCTTCTCGCTGAATGCGAGGCTGCACACGAATACGCCTTCTCCGGGAATCAGGTACACGATGGATCGTTTCTTCTGTTTTAGGCCCAGCGACCAGCCATAGTGCTTGCCGGAGTATCCCCAGGCTTCGACCACGGGCTCGTACTGGGAGACGACATGAGCTTTGATGTCATCCCACAGGCTTTGGGACTTGCCCAAGATTGACGACAGAGCTTGCGGGCTGGGTGCTCGCTGCTTATCGAGGAAGAAACTGGGCGACATACCTTCTGCAGCTTTCTGGTCAAGTCAACGGCTTGGCATACAAGAACGAAGGCTGACCTGGGAACAGTCATTATAAGGAAAGGGACGGAATACGGGATAAGGAGAGTCGTGGACGATTAGAACTGGTCTCATGAACGTTCCCCGTGACATAGGCAAGGTCCCCTCAGGGTCCAAAGCCCGCATCCGTATCCGCCGGTATCGGCACGGCTGCAAGCCATGCCCTGCTCAAAACCATTTATGAGACCATTCCTAGAATGTCAGGATGAACTTAGCTCATGAGAACTCAGATACGAAAGGCCGTTGCGGCCGACGTGCCGCGACTGCGGCAGGTGATTGAGGCGTCAGTGCGAGGTCTGCAGTCCGAGGACTACTCTCCGGCACAGATCGAAGGAGCGCTGCAGTCGGTGTATGGCGTGGACAGCCAACTCATTGCCGACGGAACCTATTTCGCCGCGGAAGTCATCGAGCCAGGCGCGAGGGAGGCAGAGATCGTCGCGTGCGGCGGGTGGAGCAAGCGCAAGACGCTGTACGGCGGCGATCAGTACGCTGGGCGCGAAGATTCGCTGCTCGACCCGGCATGTGACCCTGCCAAGATCCGGGCGTTCTTTGTGCATCCGGCATGGGCGCGGCGCGGCATCGGCAGTTTGATTCTCGAGGCGTGCGAGAAGGCCGCAACAGACGCGGGCTTCACGCGATTGGAAATGGGAGCGACCCTGAGCGGTGTGGCGTTCTACAGGGCCAAGGGCTATGCGGAAGTCGAGAATCAGGAAGTTCCGCTGGGCAACGGAGAGTCGCTGCCAATTGTGAGAATGGCGAAGAGGGTCGTGGCGCAGCTCTAACGATTTCCACGCGAAGGCAGCTACTTCTTTTTCTGCAGGCGCCGGCCAGCGACTGCGAAGTTTCCCCCGAGAACAACATTGATCGCTTCGGTGTAGGCGATGTGTTCCTGTTCGAGGATGCGCGCGGCCAGCGTGTGCTCATCGTCGGAATCGAGCACAGGCACAGGCTTCTGCACGATGATCGCTCCGTGATCGAGCTCTTCGTCCACGAAATGCACGGTGCAGCCGGAAACCTTCACTCCGTAGGCGAAGGCCTGTTCCTGCGCCTCGAGGCCAGGGAACGCGGGCAGAAGCGACGGGTGAATGTTGAGAATGCGATGTGGGAACTGCTGCACAAACCACGGCGAGAGCAGGCGCATGTATCCGGCAAGGCAAATGAGGCCTACGTTGTGCTGTTTGAGCGCGGCTACGACCTCGCGGTCATGCTCCGCGTGCGGCTTGCCTTTCGACGGAATCACGAGCGCGGTGAGGCCGCGCTGGCGTGCGGTGGCAATGCCCGGGGCGTCGGCCTTGTTGGAGATGACAACGGCGATGCGGGCGCCGGGAATCCGTCCCGCGTCGATGCTGTCAGCGATGGCGACGAAGTTCGAGCCACGGCCGGAAAGAAGGATGCCGAGAGATTTCATGCGAGGTTAGCGCTGTCGGCTCTCAGCCTTCAGCAAGACCATGATAATCCACTGCAGCGGCAAACGATCTGAGTAACCTGCGGGCATCGTGGGTAGTAGCGCAGTTTGAGGCCTGACTGCGGAGGCGATGCGCGCGAAATCCCTCACTTCGCCTGAAGAACGGCTCCGTTCGGGATGACGCCGATAGAAGTTCTTGGTGTCAGACTCCAAATTGAGCCACTACCGGGACGCGCTGAGACTTGTGCGCGGCATCACTGACGGGACCATCTGGCAGGGTCTAGGTTGGCCGCGCAGAGGTGAGTGCCATGAAGAAATGGACATTGCGCATCGGGGCTGGAATTCTCGCGATCTTCGTGATCGCTGGCCTTGCCTACCATTTCGGTCTGCGTAACTGGTGTTTGCATTGGGGAACTACGGCCACCGAGGCCCACGCTACGCTGCCGGGGGACGACCTGTTTCCGGTCTACAACGGCGAGGCCACACATGCCATCACGATCCACACCTCTCCCCAGAAGATCTGGCCGTGGCTGATGCAAATTGGACAGGATCGCGGCGGATTCTACAGCTACACGTTTCTTGAGAATGCGATCGGGGCTGACATGCCGAAGGTAGAGCGTTTGGTTCCAGATTGGAAACCGCGAGCCGTCGGAGAGACGGTCTGGTTCGGCAACCCGCAACACTTTGAGGGACAGGCCCGCATGGTCGCTGCCGTCGTGGAACCAGAGCGAGCATTCGTGATGGTGATGCCGAATGATTGGCAGAAACTGCAGTCCGGCCAACGCGCGCAGGACGCGCTCTGGAGTTTCACGCTTCAGGCACTGGAAAATGGGCAGAGCCGTCTGATTGTTCGCGTCCGTGGCGGGGAGCCACCCACCCTCAGAGCACGGATCGCGGGACGCCTGTTCTGGGAGCCGGCGCACTTTGTGATGGAGCAGAAAATGCTGAGGACGATCCGGGATCTGGCAGAGCGGGTCTGACCGGAATACGGGCCGAGGGACGCAGCCCGCTCTCAGCTGTACATCACCTTGCGCTCACCCTTCACGATTCGGCCGATGGTGTGAGCTTTCTCGCCGACGCGTTCGAGCACGCTCTGGGCCTTCTTGAATTTCGCCGAGGGCACGACCAGAAGCATGCCCAGGCCCATATTGAAGGTGCGCAGCATCTCGTCCTGCGGGACATTCCCCAATTGTTGAAGGTGTTCGAAGATCGGCAACACCGGCCACGAGCCCAACTCAATTACCGCCGCAGTGCCACGGGGCAGAACCCGCGGCAGATTCTCGGTGATACCCCCCCCGGTGATGTGAGCCAAAGCCGCAACGCACTGCCCGTCAATCAACTTCTTCAAGGAGGGCCAATAGCTCTTGTGGGTCCGCATAAGCTCGTTGCCGACCTTGTTCTTGATCTCGTTCACATAGGTCTCGGGCGAGTAGCGGGCAACTTCAAAAAGGAGCTTGCGGGCCAGGGAATATCCGTTGGTATGCAGGCCGTTGGAAGGAAGGCCGAGAACGATGTCGCCGATCTGCACGTCCTTGCCGGTAATGATACGTTCCCGGTCGACGACACCCACAATGAACCCCGCCAGGTCATATTCGCCATCGGGGTAAAAACCTGGCATTTCTGCCGTCTCGCCGCCGATGAGCGCGCAGCCATTGTGCTTGCAGGCGTCGGCGATGCCTTCGACTACTTGTTCGGCGATGGAGGGGTCGAGCTTGCCGGTTGCCAGATAGTCCATGAAGAACAGCGGCGCGGCGCCTTGCACGGCAATGTCGTTGACGCAGTGGTTCACCAAGTCTGCTCCCACCGTGGAGTGCAGGTTCATTTCGAAGGCTACTTTGAGCTTCGTGCCTACGCCATCCACGCTCGAGACCAGCACGGGATCTGCATACTTAGTCTTATCCACCGCGAAGAGACCGCCGAAGCCGCCGATCTCACTTAGTACGCCCCGGGTGAAGGTCTTGTGGGCCAGGTACTTGATGCGCTGCTTGGTGCGGTTGGCGCGGGAAATGTCCACACCGGCGTCGGCGTAGGTGATCGGGGCAGGAGTGGACGTTGGAGTCTTGGCCACAGGATCTTCCTTCGTGCTTCTTTGCAGCTCTTACGTGTGGGGAAACGCCGGGCAACGCGCGAATGCCAGCAGCTCCTAAGGCCGCTCATTGTAGCACGTTCAACTGTGACATCTTCGAACTGGTGCGCGCGCGAGTCTGCCTACTCGCGCATGGGCGGGGACACTCCAACTTCTTCCGCGGACGCGCGCGCCCGCTCGAGGCAGCAGTGCCGGACTAGTGGGAGATGAAGTCCGAAAAGAAGTAAGCCAGAATGCCAAACAGGGCCAGGCCGGAGATGCCGTAGGCAGTGAGTACCCAGGCACCGCGGCCTTCATGATGCTTGGTTGTGGATTGCTGTGCTACAGGAGAGACGACAGGGGCCCGATCTTCCATGCAAGAAACCTCCAACGGAAAGATCGTGGCGCAAGTACGGTATGCGTCACGCCTGCCCGGCGTCGCGGCCTGGGCAGGACCATCTGGGCGGGATTTTACTACTGTTTTTGGCTGGCGGAACCAAGAAATGTGATCGAAATCACATTACTGATGTGCAAATAGTCTTTGTCTCTAAGATACACAAATAGTTACTTCATGGCCTCCAACCCCGGTTGCACCCAGGAGAACAGGAAGCGTCCGATTGAGGGGAACTGTGACGCCAGCACGGTCAGCAGCGGCAGGGCTCCGTAGGACAAGACGCGGACGTAAAAATCCCGGCTGAGGGTTCCGGGCTCGGTATTGCTGAGGCGGCTCAGGATGGCATCGCGCTCCATCTGGGAGAAGATCAGCACGATCCAGAATCCGAGCACTACAAAAGCCAGAGTCAGGGTCCAGCCGATGGCACGGTGGGCCAGGAACGGATAGGAGCGCAGCGAAGCAACGGTGAGAATGAACGCGATGCTCAGGAACCAGAGCAGGTTGATCGACTGCAACGAAACGTACCGGATAAACGCCACGAAGCGGATGGCCACGAACTCTTCGGCCAGGACGATGTAGTCGGGTGGATCATGCGGTTTCTCCTGGGTCAGGACGTAGCGCTGGTTCGGCCCCGGCTTGCTGGATTCGTCCTCGTCGCGCTTATCGAGACTGTCGGAGACGCCGCTTGCGTCCCAATAAGGAAGCAGCAGCTTGTCGAGCAGATCATTGGCGATGTCCGCTGCACCCTGATAGCACTGGCAGAGGGCGCGGGCATCATGTGGCAGTTGCTCGGCTGCCGCCCTCCAAAGGTCCTCAATCTGACCTTGCAGCTTTGCAGTCTGCTTGGGCAAGGTCGCAGGACCCATGCCCTGGGGCAGGGATGAGACCAGCTTGCGCAAAGACTCAACGGACCGCGTCAGCAAAGAATAGTTTCGCGAAGAGGCGTTCAACTGCCGGAACAATGCGCCGGAATAGAACTCCTTGGGAAGCAAATCGAAAGCACGCCGCAAGGGCAGGCGTTCCAACCCGCGAAGCATCACACGCAGATGTCCCCAGGAGATGGCGACGCGGACGCAGCTCAAAGCGATGAAAGTCCAAAGCACCACGACCAGCAGAATGTAGAGAGAGTCGAAGCTGATCAGGCGGGGTAAATACCCAAAGGAGAACTCAATACTTGAGACGCCGCGCCAGGGCCGCAGCACCAAGGGGCTGGCTAGGAAGACAATGGCGACCACCCGCGAGGCACGGCCCTGGGGCAGCAACGCTCCCAAGCTGTCGGTCAGCTGTTCCTGCAAGTGCTGGAGCTGGCAAACACGCTTTTCGTCGAGAGCAGCCGTAGGGAGCAGTGGCCGCCGCCACTCCCAGAATCGCACCCGGAGGATGTGGGTCCAGCACCAGATGTAAAACGCGATCAGTAACAGCAAGTAGGGCAGCAAGGGCGATACGCCGCTGGAGAATTCGGTGGAGCGAAGCACAAAGAACTTGGCGCTCATGCCCCCATCGCGCCCGTCGCTGGTCGCCAGGGCAGTCCAAATCGGGATGACCAGCAGCAGAAGCAACCAACCGAGCAAGACAACGTTGCGGCTACGACCAAACCATGCGGAGCTCGGGTCGGTGCAGGTTCTGCAGACATAAGAAGCATGCACGGCGGATGCCAGGACTGCCAAGGTGAGCAGGGCAGAGACGACGGCCAGGAACCAAAAAAACGCACCGCTCCAGTCGCGCAGTCCCAGCCAGAGGGGCAGGAACGTGACGAAGTCCATCGCTACCACGACCAGCCGGGCACATGCAAAGAAGAACGCTTTTTGCGCTGTTCCGTCGCCGAACCTGTCGACGACGAAGAAAATCTTGAGTGCGTGCAAAGGATCGTGATACGGAATCCTCTTCAGCAACACCTCTCCAAACCCGTGTCCGAAGCTGATCATAGCAAGCACGGCGCAAAGCAGGAGATAGCCGTTCGAGGGCGCAGGATAGTGGAAGCCGTTTACTCTTGGAGAGGCCTGAACAAAGGGGGCGGCGCGTTCACCCGGTCGCTCTGGCAGCAGGCTGACTGGCCAATATGCATTGCGTCCGACGACGCTGACCCAGAGCGGAGGCTCGTCCTCCTTGTAGGTGCCCGGCCAGGCGTATTCCCGCATGTGGTTCTCATTTCCCGTGATTCCCAGAAAAGCGTTGTAAGTCGCCAGAGCCGTGTAGCTCGGAAAGAGCAGGCGGGGGGAAGGCGATGTCCAATAGTGGTTTGCCGGTAGCAGAGGCGCTGTCGTAATCGTGAGCGTACCTTCGAGAGGAATCGATTCGGCAGCTCGAACCAGTAAAACATCCGGATATACGGTGAAGAGCCGGACGTCGGGGCAGGCATCTTTCAGGAAGCGGGCCAGAAAGAGAACGTCAAAGACGTCGGTGGCGACAATTCCGACCAGCTTGATCTTCTGCAGGCGCAGCGCGGCGGCAATATCAAGCAAGACGCCTTCCTGCGACAGCGGAAGCTGGCCGAGAGAAAAGGGTGGGACATCGTCTGAGTTTCCAGTGGAGTCTTTCAATGTGAGGGGAAGCCGGTTGGGGGACTGTAACGGCTGCCCTTGAGGGCCCACAGGATTGGGCAGGTCCGGATACGCGTTGCGAAGACGGGAGATTTCACGCGGGAAGCGGAGTTGGAGAACTGCGCGCTGGCTTCGAACCTGAGCGGCTAGCCCGGTGTCAGATTCATTCAGCAAAGCAACTTCCCACGGATTGACGTCGAGATCACGCTTGGCGTAATCGAGGAATCGATCGAGCTTGACTTTCGTATCGTGCTCGACTCGCTCGATGTGCACATTGGAGGGCCGGGGAAACAAGGACTGCGGGTCCGGAAACATAGAGGGGGTCACAACCCGGAACTCCCGTGTCGCGTATTTTGGAGACCCGAGCGCCTGCTTCAGGGAGTCAAACGAACCGGAAAAAGTGGGCCCCAGAATCCGAATCTCATGCTGAGTAGCGCAAGAAGGGTTAAGGGAACCGCAAAGTTGATCCGTGTATTGGATCGCGTTCCGGAGTTGAATCTTGTTGATGCCGTTGGTGGGCGTCTCCCCCACCAGGAACACGAAAAGCGCCACGTTCGACTGCTTCACGCGAAACACCTGCAGCCCCGGCTGCCGTAAGCGGATTTCGTTCAGCATGGCCTGCTCGCGCTGCTGATCAGGATCGTCATACTGCGGAAGCGGCCCCGGCTCCCACGGGAGCCAGAAGTGGTCGTTGAGATATCCGCTGTCTTGTGCAGCCCACTGAATGGCTTCGATGCGGCGGTCGAAGTCGAGGGCGAGGTGGGTGTTTACAGGATCAGGCACCGTTGCAATCAGAACCTGCAGCTTGTAGCTCGAGTCGGTGCACCAGCGGCGGAGCAAGAGCCATTGGGCGCTTGTTCCGGCCGCCCGCTCTGGCATCGGTTCTTCCAGATTCCTGTCACTTGCGATGTCTTCCATCTGGGGGTCAGACGGGCGCAGAAGATTAATGGGGACCCCGGGAGAGCGGTTCGGTTGCTCGAGGAAGAATCCACACGAAGCCTGCCAGGGGCCGAGTTCGGCACGAGGAATGATTTCCCACTCCTCGGTTGGTCTGGAGCCGGTTGCCTTGGGGCTCGACTTAGCCGTGACTTCGGGAGTCTTCCCTCCGGTGCTGGAGTCGTGGCCGCGTCCTGCCGTCGGACCGGAGACGACCGAGTAGAACGATGCCACCAGCAGCAACCCGAGTACGGGCACAAGTCTGCGATCCATGGCGCAGTGACCTCAATATAGAGTTCTGCCACTGGGGGGACCCAAATGCTGATGCGTGCGAAAAAGGGAAGCAGCCCTTTCGGGCTGAAAGTGGCCAAAGCGTACGCCCTTTCGGCCGGAAAGTCTACAGTGTTCGTCAGGTTTCCCGCGGAGTCCAGATCGCATCTCATGGGTTAGGCAAATGCCCGTCAGGATGGCAAACGCGAGCGGAAGAGCTCGTTTCGTGCCCTGTTCCATGCGGGCCGTCCCCTTGCGCACAGCCTCGGCTTGGGATACAAACGGCGCAGGGCTTGTCCCTACTTATGCGTAATTTCATCGCGGTTTTCGTCCTGGCCTGTGTGTGCGGCCTGAACGGCGGGGCTCAACAGTCGAGCCCGGCGCCAACTGGATCTGCGTCCAAGAGCTCGAGCGCTCCTGCTAAGTCCAAGAAAGGCACGCAGAAGACCGAGGGGCCTGCTGCCAAGCCGGCGGAGAACAGTCCGGCCAAGGCCGAAGAGAAGACGCAAGACTATTCCCAGGAAGCTTTTGTCATAGAGCAGTTGCACTCGCGTTACCGCTTCGAGAGCGATGGCACCGGCCGCCGTGAGACCATCGCGCGTATCCGGGTGCAGAGCGAGGCGGGGGTGCAGCAGTGGGGACAGTTGCAGCTGGGATACAACTCGGCCAATGAGCGGGTTGAGATTCCTTATGTTCGCGTGCTGAAGGAGGATGGCAGCGTCGTCAAAGCCGGCGACGATGCAGTCCAGGACCTGAGCGCTCCGATTGAGCGCGAAGCGCCTGTCTACACCGACTACCGCCAGAAGCACATTACGGTGCCGGGGCTGCGTCCGGGGGAAGTGCTGGAGTACGACCTGCTCACTGTGATTCACACTCCTCTGGCCGCCAGCCAGTTCTGGACCGAGTACGAGTTCGACAAGAACAACATTGTGCTCGATGAACAGTTCGATGTGGATATCCCGGCGGACCGTACCGTGAAGCTGAAGAACAACCCAGGCCTCGATCCGAAAGTGTCCGAGGAAAAGGGGCGGCGCATTTATCACTGGTCCAGCTCACACCTGGAGCGTGAGGACGACAGCAAAGACAAAGACAAAGACAAGAAAAAGAAACAGAAGAAGAAGAAACAGGACGAGGAGCGTCCCGACGTTCAATTGACAACGTTCAGCAGCTGGGAGGAAGTCGGGCGCTGGTATGCGACGCTGGAAAAAGACCGGCGCGCTCCGTCGCCGGAAGTGCGCACCAAGGCAGACGAGTTGACCAAGAGCTTCACGGCGGATCTCGACAAGACCCAAGCCCTTTACGACTTCGTCGCCAAGAACTTCCGTTACGTCAGTCTCTCGCTGGGACTGGGGCGCTACCAGCCGCACTCGGCGGGTGACGTTTTGCACAACCAGTATGGCGACTGCAAGGACAAGCACACGCTGCTGGCGTCGATGCTCGAAGCCGAAGGCTTCCACGCGTCGTCGGTGTTGATCAACTCCAGCCGCAAGCTCGATCCGGACGTGCCCTCGCCCTCGCAGTTCGATCACGTCATCACTTTGCTCCCTCTGGGCAAGGAGGATGTCTGGATGGATACGACCAGCGAGGTGGCTCCCTTCCGCCTGCTCGCTTTCAGCCTGCGCAAGAAGCAGGCGCTGGTCATTCCTGCCGAAGGCACGCCGCACCTGCAAGAGACCCCGGCGGACACTCCCATGCCCGACAGCGAGCTATCGGAGATCGACGGCAAGATCAATGAAATTGGCAAGCTCGAAGCGCACGTGCATTACGTTTTTCGGGGCGACGAAGAATTGCTGTTGCGCTCGATCTTCCGCCGCGTGCCCCAGGCCAACTGGCAACGTGTGGTCGAGAATGTGAACGTCGGGCTCGGAGGCGACATCACGAATCTTAAGGTCAGCGATCCTGCCGCTACTCGCGAGCCTTTCACCATGTCGTACGACGTTTCCCGCCCCAACTTTCTGGATTGGTCGAAGAAGAAACTGGACATGGTTCTGCCGCTCTCTTCCTTCAACCTGCCGGATGTGAGCAACGACGACGCCGATGCCGACGCGGAACCTCTGAAGCTGGGCCCGAAGGCTGAGTACGCCTACAAGATCAAACTGGAGCTCCCGGCCACGTACACAGCGCACGTGCCTCTTCCCTTCTCCTTGAAGCGCGACTACGCGGAGTACGAGGCAACTTACAAGCTGGACGGCAACACTTTCACCGCAGGCCGCAAGCTCACGCTGCATCAGGACGAACTACCGGCTGACCGCGGGCCAGACTACGAAAGTTTCCGGCGTGCTGTCGGCGCCGATCTCGGGCAGCGCCTGAGCATCGAGAATGCGAATGCGGGAGCGCCCGTCCCACCCGCGGACATGAAGGCTGACGACCTGGTGGAGAGCGGTGTGGCCGCGATGAACAACGGGAATTTTTCTGTTGCCATCGCCCTCTTGAAGCGGGCCACGGAGGTTGACCCCAAGAACAAATTTGCCTGGAACAATCTGGGGCGGGTGTATCTGGGGATGCGCGACAATGAGGCCGCAGTTGCTGCCTTCAAGAAGCAAATTGAAATCAATCCCTACGACGAGTTCGCCTACAACAATCTAGGCAGGGCCTACTGGCAGGAACGCAAGTACGAGGATGCGGTCACGGCATTCCGCAAGCAACTCGAGATGAACCCGCTGGACAAGTTTGCCCATGCCAATCTGGGCGCGATGTATGCCGAGTGGCACAAATACGACGAGGCTGCCCCGGAATTGGAGAAGGCCGCCTCCCTCACGCCTGAGAGTCCTGAGTTGCAGGTGAGCCTCGGCGACGCCTACCTGAACCTGGGACAGGACGACAAGGCGCTGGCGGCGTTCGACCATGCGGTGGAACTGGCGGCGACGCCGCTGGTGTGGAATAACATCGCCTACCAGCTTTCGTTGAAGAAGGCCCATCTGGATCGCGCCCAGCAGTACGCGGAGTCGGCGGTCTCGGCGACGGCTGCGGCGCTGCGGAATGTCTCGCTCGACCGACTGACACAGCAGGAACTGCCGCTCGTTTCTTCGCTGATCGCCTACTGGGACACGCTGGGCTGGGTGCATTTCGCGGAAGGACATCTCGACAAGGCCGAGAAATACGTGGCGGCGGCGTGGGGACTGGGTCACCACGGTGAGGTGGGCGATCACCTCGGGCAGATTTACGAGAAGCAGGGAGACAAGGATCGCGCTTTGCAGACCTACGCGCTTGCCATGAATGGGCTGCGCCCCATTCCTGAAACGCGCGGGCGACTGGCCGCGCTGGCCGGAGGCGATGCGAAAGTTGATGTTGCGATCGCGAAATACAAGGACGAGCTTCAGCATCTCGAAACCATCGATCTGGGCAAGGCGAAGCAGACAGGCAATGCGGATTTCTTCGTCCTGTTGAGCGGAGGGGCAGGTTCGGTGGCAAAGGCCGATGCTGTAAAGTTCATCAGCGGAGACGAAAAGCTGAAGTCCTTCACCGAAGCGCTTCGCACGGCGGACTACCACCTGACGTTCCCGGACGATACTCCCGTGAAAGTTCTCCGCCGGGGGACTCTTTCGTGTTCGGTCACGACTGGCAACTGCGCGTTTGTGATGATGCTGCCGGATGATGTGAGAACGGTGGACTGAAGGTTCGTTTCACCTGCACCCGTGGTCGAAGCACGACACACCGAGAGGCTTTCAGCCGCAAAGCGGCGGAATGTGAAAGCCCGGCACGGCAGTGCCGGGTAGAGTCAAGTAGCGGACCAGTCCCAGCGGGACGGCACCATATCTCACGCGGTGACCGCAGATTGCCGCTTGTGCCACGCCGTGGCTTGCTCGTATGCGTGAGCCAACCGCAACACCGAATCCTCTCGCCAGTGTGCTCCTGAGATCTGCAAGCCGATTGGCAAACCACTCTGCGTGAAGCCGCATGGAATCGAGATTGCCGGCAACCCCCACACGTTGAACGGGCGCGTGTTGCGTAATAGCCTTAGTTCCGCGGGGCGCAGCGCATCGGGATCCTTCTTCAGTTCGTCGATTCGCGGAGCCGGCATCGGCATGGTGGGCGTAATCAGCAAATCGACGTCAGCAAATGCGTCCCGAATGCTGCGCCGGGCTTCGTCCATCTCGCGACGCCGCAGCATGTAGTCCGCAGCTGAGACATTGGCCCCTGATCGTATGCGGCGCAGAGTTTCCGCCTGGTACGCTTCCGGCGTCGTAGCGACGTGCTCGGCGTGGAAGGCATACGATTCTGCGGATTGCAGGCTGCGGTCGGTGGGCACGTTCAACGCGATCTCTTTCACTTCGGCAACCAACGTCTTGATTCCCGCCAGAGCATGCTCCGTCGCGGCCGCGACTTCGGCATCCAGATCTTCGTAGAAGTAAGCTCGAGGCACACCTACACGTAGACTCTTCGAACTCTCGCGCAATGCGGAAACGTAGTCTGCGACCGGCGCGTCCGAAGTCGTGATGTCACTGGCATCGTAGCCAGCAATTGCCTGGAGTACGACAGCAGCATCAGCAACCGTCCCGGCGAGTGGCCCCACGTGGTCCAGCGACCACGAGAGCGGAATCACACCACGGCTTGGAACACGCCCATAAGTCGGCTTCAGGCCCACACACCCGCAGAGCGCGGCAGGCTCGCGGATAGAGCCGGCAGTGTCGGTGCCAATGGCGGCATAACAGAGACCCACGGCCACCGCGGCGGCTGATCCTCCCGACGATCCTCCGGCAATGTGGTCAATGTCCCAGGGATTGTGAACGTCGCCAAAGTAACTGACCAGCGAACTGCAGCCGTAGGCAAACTCGTGCAAATTGTTCTTTCCGAGAATCACCGCTCCCGCCTCTTTCAGCCGCCGGACAACTTCGGCATCTTCGGTCGGAATGCGATCCTTGAACAGCGCGCTGGCCGCGGTGGTGCGCACTCCGGCGGTGTCGATGATGTCCTTCAGCGCGATCGGAATGCCGTGCAGCGGGCCTCGCCAGATGCCGCGGACGATCTCGGTCTCCGCGGTGCGAGCCTGTTCGAGCGCGGAGTCGGCAGACACGGTGATGAAGGCGTTCAGCGCGGGGTTCAGCTTCTCGATCTTCGCCAGGCACGCCCGGGTCAACTCCACCGGAGAAACTTCCTTCGCATGCAGGACTGGTGCAACGTCGACGATCGTCTTGGGGATGGACATTGGCAAGGAGTCTCATTGTAGAGGAATGACGGAAGATCTCGCGCCGTACACCAACCGGTGGTGCCCTGATTAACCACCAAGGACACGAAGGAGCACGAAGGAAACCCTCACAATGCAACCTTTGTGTGACTTCGTGTCCTTTGTCGTTGATGTACTTACGACCCCTTAGCGAAACGCACAAGCGCACCTGCAAAAGTCCTATAATCGTCGAAATCTTTATCACTGGGGGCCAGAACACCATGGCAGAGATGACGATCGCTCCGGTTGCGACGCACGGTTTCTTCGTGGATGGCCGCTGGATGGAAGAGGGCGACGTCACAGAGGTGCGTGCGCCCTACGACGGCAGCGTGATTGCCCGGGTGATGCAAGGGCGTCGCGTGCACGCGGAGGCCGCCATCGCGGCGGCGGTCAAGGCCTTCGGCACCACCAAGCGTCTGCCTGCATTTGAGCGGCAGCGCGTGTTGCGACAGATTTCGGCGGGAATTGCCCGGCGCAAGGAAGAATTCGCGCGCACACTAGCCCAGGAAGCCGGGAAGCCGATCAAGGGTGCGCGGACCGAAGTCGAGCGCGCGGTCTTCACCTTCAACGTCGCAGCCGAGGAAAGCACCCGCATCTACGGCGACTTCTTGCCCCTCGACTGGCAGGAGTACACCGCCGGCCGCTGGGGAATCGTGCGCCGCTTCCCTCTCGGCCCTGTCGCAGGCATCACTCCCTTCAACTTCCCGCTCAACCTGGTGGCGCACAAGGTGGCGCCGGCGATTGCGGCGGGTTGTTCCATGGTCTTGAAACCGGCGCCACAGACGCCGCTGTGTTCGCTGCTGCTCGCCGAATGTGTGCAGCAGGCGGGCTGGCCGGACGGCGGGCTCAACGTTCTGCCACTGTCGAATGAAGATGCCGGTCTACTGGTCACGGACGATCGCATCAAGCTGATCAGTTTTACGGGCAGCGTCCCGGTCGGCTGGGACATCAAGCGCCGTGCCGGCAAGAAGAAAGTTGTCCTCGAACTCGGTGGCAACGCTGCCGTGATCGTGCACAGCGACGCCGACCTCCACTACGCGGCGGAGCGCTGCGTCAGCGGCGGCTTCGGCTACGCCGGACAGACCTGCATCTCAGTCCAGCGCATTCTGGTCGAGCACTCGGTCTACGGGAGATTCACCGACCTGCTGGTCGAAGGTGTGAAGAAACTCAAGGCGGGCGATCCGCTTGACGAGTCGACGGATGTGGGCCCGCTTATCCGCGAAAGCGACGCGATCCGTACCATCAACTGGATCGAGGAAGCAGGTCGTGGGGGCGCTCGGCTGCTCTGTGGTGGCAGCCGCAAAGGCTTTGTTGTTGAGCCCACGGTTCTCACCGGCACTAAACCTGACATGAACGTGAACTGCCAGGAAGTGTTCGGGCCGGTAGTCACGGTCGAGCCGTACAAGAATTTCGACGAGGCGCTGCGTCAGGTCAACAATTCTTCCTTTGGGTTACAGGCAGGATTATTTACGCGCGATGCGAAGTTGCTGTTCCAGGCCTACGAAGAGCTGGAACTCGGCGGCCTCATCGCGGGAGATGTGCCGTCATTCCGCATCGATCACATGCCTTATGGTGGAGTCAAGGATTCCGGTCTGGGTCGCGAAGGCCTCCGCTATGCGATTGAAGAGATGACCGAGCCCAAACTGCTGGTCATGAATTTGCGGTGACGTTTGCTTGCGATCCGCTGGTCTGACCGCGCGAAAAATTCTGCCGATCGCGCGCGACAAAATTCAGCGAACTATTTATAATCTTGTGTTTCATACCCAACGCAAAAGTCTGTGGGCGTCTTTCTTTTTGCGCAACATTAACCAGTTTCACGAAATTGGGGAAGGTCCGCCGGGTCTCATCAGCTCGATCTCATAAGGAATGTCGCAGATCTTTCATCGCAGTACGAATACTCTGTCTCGCGCCACTATTTTTGGTGCGATATTCGTAGTTGCTGCTCTGGGCTGGGTGGCGATGGAGGTTCAGCGCTCCCCTTATTTGACCTACGCTGGCGTGCGCAAACCCCAGCCGGTGCCTTTCAGCCATCAGCACCACGTGACCGGATTGGGAATAGACTGCCGCTACTGCCACACCTCGGTTGAGACTTCGAGCTTTGCCGGCATCCCTCCGACCAAGACCTGCATGAACTGCCACTCGCAAATCTGGACCAATGCCCAGTTGCTTGAGCCGGTTCGCGCCAGTTATCGCTCGGGTGAATCGCTGCAGTGGACGCGGGTCAACCACCTTCCCGATTTCGTTTATTTCAACCACAGCATTCATATCAATAAGGGAGTTGGTTGCAACACGTGCCACGGTCCGGTGGACCAGATGCCGCTGATGTATCAGCAGGAATCACTGCAGATGGAGTGGTGCCTCGGCTGTCATCGTGATCCTGGGAAGAATCTGAGGCCGCGCGATCAGGTTTTCAATATGCGCTACCAGCAGCCCTCGAGCGGCAATCCGATCGAGGTCGACGGAAAGACTTTCATCGACCAGGATTCGCTGGGCGCATTTCTGATTGGCAAGTACAAGGTTCGAACCGGAAGCTTGATGACGAAAGATGGCCAGCGCAGCATTGGCGACATCACGAGTTGCAACACGTGTCATCGGTAGGAAATGCAGTGGCTAGTGGTCAGTGGTCAGTGAAGACCTAGCCATTCTGGCCACTGATCACTGGCCACTGGCCACTGAGATTTTTAACCAATGAAGATGGACGAGCAGAATCCGAGCACGAAGCGCGAGGAAGTTTGCCCAAGCAAAAAGGGCAAGCTGAACCTGGCATCCGTGCGCCTGGAAATCGAAGAGGCCGCGAAGACTGGCCCCGAGTACTGGCGTAGTCTCGAAGAACTTGCTGGCAGCCCGGACTTCCAGGAAGCGCTGCATCGCGAATTTCCCAAGGGCGCGTCCGAGTGGGTGGATTCCGTTTCGCGCCGCGGTTTTCTCAAGGTGATGGGTGCGTCGATGGCGCTGGCCGGCATGACCGGCTGTACGCGCCTGCCGCTTGAGCCGATCGTTCCCTACGTTCGCCAACCCGAGAATGTGATTCCGGGACGCCCGATGTTTTACGCCACGGCGATGACTCTTGGCGGGTACGCGAGCCCGCTGCTGGTGGAGAGCCATCTTGGCCGTCCCACGAAGATCGAAGGCAACGATCAGCATCCCGCTTCGATGGGCGGGACGGATATCTTCGCGCAGGCGTCGATTCTAGGGATGTACGATCCCGACCGCTCACAGAGCGTGATGTCGATGGGCGACCAGCGCTCCTGGAAGTCGTTCCTGAGCGCGATTCGCGGGCCGCTTAGCGCGCAGAAGGCTTTGCAGGGCGCGGGCATTCGCATTCTGACGCCGACGATTTCTTCGCCGACGCTCGCCGACCAGCTGCGCAACTTCTTGAAGATTTATCCGCAGGCCAAGTGGCATGTGTACGAGCCGGTGAATCGCGACAACGTGCTCGAAGGCGCGAAGATGGCGTTCGGGCAGCCGGTCGAGACGCGCTACGACTTTTCGAAAGCCGACGTCATCGTTTCGCTCGACGCCGACTTCCTCTCCGCTGGATTCCCCGGCAACACACGCTACATCCGCGACTTCGCCAATCGGCGCGATCCTGACGGGAAGATGAACCGGCTGTACGTGGTCGAAAGCACGCCGACGATCACAGGGGCGAAGGCGGACCATCGATGGCCGGGGCGGGCCCTTCAGTTTGAATGGACCGCTGAGGACCTTCTGCATTGGGTGACGGCGTCTCTGAATAATCGTGAAGTCCACCACGGGCCCAATACGCTTCAACCGATCGCCGACGACTTAATAGCCCATCGCGGTGCCGCTGCGGTTGTCGCCGGCGATCATAAGAGTCCTTTTCTCCATAGACTAACTCACGAAATTAACGCTGTGCTCGGCAATATCGGCAAAACCGTTTTCTACACCGATCCTGTCGACGCGAATCCGGTCAATCAGACCGAATCGATCAAAGAACTCGTCGCAGACATTCGCGCCGGCAAAGTTGATCTCCTGATCATCCTCGGCGGCAATCCGGCGTACGATGCGCCCGCCGATCTCAACTTTGCGGACGCATTGAAGAACAGCAACGTTCCACTGCGCGTGCATCACGGCCTCTACCAGAACGAAACCGCCGAACTCTGCCAATGGCACGTCAATCAGGCGCACGAACTCGAGGCTTGGGGTGACGCTCGCGCTTACGACGGAACAGTTAGCATCATTCAGCCGCTGATTGCGCCTCTTTACGGCGGTAAGAGCGCGCTGGAATTCGTCGCTCTGCTTTCGGGTCAGGCTGATGCCACTGGATACGATCTGGTGCGCGCTTACTGGCAGAAACAACACTCCGGGCAGGACTTCGAACAATTCTGGCGCAAGTCGCTGCACGATGGCTGGATTGAGGGCACTACATTCGGACCAAAGTCAATGCAGCCGAGAGAGAGAGAATTCATATCGGGTGTTCGTGAGGGCGATCCGAATATCATCGAGCTCAACTTCCGCCGCGATCCCACCATCCACGACGGCCAATTCTCCAACAACGGCTGGCTGCAGGAATTGCCCAAGCCGATGACCAAGCTCACATGGGACAACGCCGTGCTCATCGGCCCCAAGATGGCGGAGCGGCTCGGGATCAAGACCGAAGACGTGGTCGAACTCGATCTGAATGGGAAGAAAGTCACCGGCCCGGTCTGGATTCAAGCCGGACATCCCGACAATTCGGTCACGGTCACTCTCGGTTACGGCCGCACCCGCGCCGGCCGCGTCGGAACCGCCCAGGGATTCAATGCATATTCGTTGCGCACGAGCGCGGCGCCGTGGATCGCCACAGGCTTGCAAATCCGCAAGACCGGAGAGACCTACAAGCTCGCGTCCACCCAGGGCATGCAGAGCATGGAAACCCCGGATGGCGCGAAGCGACCGTTGGTCCGCGAAACGAGCCTTGAGGAATACCGCAAAGAGCCGAATTTCGCGAAGGAAGAAGAACCGGCGCCGGGTCTCACGCTCTATCCCGACTACGACTACAAGAAAGAAGCCTACGCATGGGGCATGACGATCGATCTAAACAAGTGCGTAGGCTGCAACAACTGCATTGTGGCCTGCCAGTCGGAAAACAATATTGCCGTGGTCGGCAAGGAGCAGACGGTTCTGGGCCGCCACATGCACTGGATCCGCGTCGACGCCTACTACCAGGGCGACCGCGATAATCCCAAGGCGTTTTTCCAGCCCGTGCCCTGCATGCAGTGCGAGAATGCGCCCTGCGAAGTGGTCTGCCCCGTGGGCGCCACCAACCACTCGAGCGAAGGCCTGAACGACATGGTCTACAACCGCTGCGTGGGCACGCGCTATTGCTCGAATAACTGTCCGTACAAGGTGCGCCGCTTTAACTTCCTGCTGTTCCAGGACTGGGAGACGCCGCAACTCAAGATGATGCGCAATCCCGACGTCAGCGTGCGCAGCCGCGGCGTGATGGAGAAGTGCACGTATTGCGTGCAACGCATCAACGAGCGCCGCATCGATGCGGAGCGCGAAGACCGCAAGATCAACGACACCGAGCTAGAGACCGCCTGCCAGCAGTCCTGTCCGGCGGAGGCGATCGTCTTCGGCAACATTAACGATCCGAACAGCCGGGTCTCAAAGTTGAAGGCCGAGTCGCGGAATTACAGCCTGTTGGGTGAAGTTAACACCCGCCCGCGCACGACCTACCTTGCGGAAGTGCGCAACCCGAATCCAGAGTTGGAAGCCAAGAGCTAGAAGCGAGCATGGACGAGCAAACACAGACAACGCTGAACCAGGCTCCGGTGATCGAGCCGGGCCACACCTTCGGCACGGTCACGGAAAAAATCAGCGCCATCGTGCTGACCCGTCCGGCGTCGAACGCATGGTTCCTGGGCTTCGGCATCGCTTTCATGCTCACGATGATGATGCTGTTCGCCATCGGCTACCTGTTCCTCAAAGGCACAGGGATCTGGGGCGTGACCGTCCCGATCGGCTGGGGCTTTGCCATCGTTAATTTTGTGTGGTGGATCGGAATCGGCCACGCGGGGACGCTGATCTCCGCAATTCTTCTCTTGTTGCGGCAGTCGTGGCGCAATTCCATTAACCGTTTTGCCGAGGCGATGACGTTGTTCGCCGTATCGTGCGCCGGAATCTTCCCGCTGATTCACGTGGGCCGGCCATGGCTGGCGTACTGGCTATTTCCCCTTCCTAACAGCATGAAGGTGTGGCCGCAGTTCCGCAGCCCGCTCATGTGGGATGTGTTTGCAGTCTCCACTTACGCCACCATTTCGGCGCTGTTCTGGTTCATTGGACTGGTCCCTGATCTCGCAACGTTGCGGGACCGTTCTGAGAACCGCTGGACTAGGATGATCTACGGCATCCTCTCCTTGGGCTGGCGCGGATCGGCGCGCCACTGGCACCGCTACGAGACTGCGTATCTTCTCCTGGCCGGACTCGCCACGCCGCTGGTACTTTCCGTGCACACCGTGGTCAGCTTCGATTTCGCGGTGGGCGTGGTCCCGGGCTGGCATACGACCATCTTTCCGCCCTATTTCGTCGCGGGGGCCATCTATTCCGGATTCGCCATGGTGCTGATGCTGGCCATTCCGATCCGCAAGATTTATGGCTTGGAAGATTTCATCACTGAGCGCCACCTGCAGAACTCAGCTAAGGTCATGCTGGCGACCGGGCTCATCGTCGGCTACGGCTACCTGATCGAAGGTTTCATGGGATGGTACGGCGGTGACCGCTACGATGCCTTCACCATGTGGAATCGCCTCCACGGGCCTTATGCAGTTCCTTACTGGATGTTGCTGATCTGCAACATTTTCATTCCGCAAGTTCTCTGGATTCGCAAGCTGCGTACCAGCCCGGTAGCGCTCTTCTTTATTTCCGGAGTGATTCTTGTCGGCATGTGGCTGGAGCGGTTCATCATCGTCGTGGTCAGCCTGCACCGCGACTTCCTGACGTCTTCGTGGGGAATGTACTACCCGACGCGCTGGGACTGGATGACCTACATCGGCACGATCGGAATGTTCCTGGCGGCGATCTTCCTGTTCGTGCGCCTCCTGCCCATGATCTCGATCTTTGAAATGCGCACCCTTCTGCCCGAATCGGAGGTGAAGGAATAAAGCCATGAAGCGTGATCCCATCTACGGCATCATGGCCGAGTTCGATTCGGCGCAGGCTCTGATCGACGCTGCCAAGCTCACGCACGAGGCAGGCTACAAGAAGATCGATGCCTATAGTCCTTTCCCGATCGAAGGATTGGCAGAGGAAGTCGGCTTCCACCACGACGAAGTTCCGCTGGTCGTGCTGATCGGAGGCATCATCGGCGGCCTGACCGGCTATGCCATGCAGTACTGGATGTCTGCCGTCGACTACCCGCTCAACATCGGCGGAAAGCCGCCGCACTCCTGGCCCTCCTTTATCATCATCACGTTCGAGATGACAATTCTGTTTGCGGGAATTTCTGCCGTGTTCGGCATGCTGGCGCTGAATGGCTTGCCCATGCCCTACCATCCCGTGTTCAACGTTCCGCGTTTTGCACTTGCGTCAAAGGACCGATTTTTCCTGATCGTGTTCTCGTCCGACAAGAAATACAATCCGGCGGAAACACGCAGGTTCCTGGAAAGCCTTGCCCCACGCTCGGTTTCGGAGGTGCCCAGCTAGAATGCCGCATCTCCGCAAATTCTCGACGGTGACCATCCTACTGGCGACTGGGCTTCTCTCAGGATGCCGTCTCGACATGCACATACAGCCGCGCGTAAATCCGCTGGCCCGCAGCGACTTCTTTACCGACCAGCGTTCGGCGCGGCCTCCGGTGGAGGGCACGGTGGCCCGCGGCCAGTTGCACGAAGATACGTACTTCTACACCGGCAAGATCGGCAATAGCCCCGGCGATTACATGCCGTTCCCGGTCACTAAAGATGTCCTCGAGCGCGGCCGTGAGCGATACAACATTTTTTGTGCGCCTTGCCACTCGCGCGTGGGCGACGGCAATGGATTCGTTCCGTCCCGCGGATTCGCGCGGAAGCCGCCCTCGTATCACATTCAGCGTCTGCAGAAGGCGCCGCTCGGATACTTCTACGATGTGATCACCAACGGCTTCGGCATCATGCCTGACTACGCATCGCAGATTCCGCCACAGGACCGCTGGAACATCGTGGCTTACGTTCGCGCCCTCCAGTTGAGCCAGAACGCGAGCATGGCGGAGGTGCCCGCGGGACAGAAGATTCCGTCTGAGCCGCCGAGTTTCCGCGATCTCGGCACCGGAGCAACTTCGCCCGTGACTGCGCCGAAAACCGATTCCAAGCCTGAGGAAGAGAAATGAACCCGGCGACCGCGAACCATCTCGATCTGACGGCTCCGCCGGTGGTGAAGAAGATCTCCCAGCGGTCCCTCGTCGTGGGTGTGATCTTTTCGGTGGCCGCGGTGGCGGGAATCTTTGCCTTCCCCAACGGCCGCGACCAGTTCTACCGCGCGTACTTGCTGGGTTTCATGGCGTGGCTGGGAGTTGCGCTGGGCTCGATGGCGATTCTGATGATTCGCCACCTGACCGGAGGCGGCTGGGGGATGGTCATTCGCCGCATCCTGGGCGCGGCCATGCGCACGCTACCGCTGCTGGCGTTGCTGTTCGTCCCCATCATCCTCGGCATGAAGACGCTCTACGTCTGGGCACGGCCGCTGGATGCGATTGCCGACAAGCATCTGCGCGAGCACCTGGAAGACATCACCAAGACCTATCTCACGACGAACGGTTTCTTCGTTCGAGCCGTGATCTACTTCGCGATCTGGAACCTGCTCTCGTTCCTGCTGTCGATGTGGTCCAAGCAGACCGATCATGGCGGCGCTCCCGATAACACGCAGCGCTTTAAGGCCGTTGCCGGTCCGGGCCTGATCCTTTACGGCTTCACCATCTCCTTCGCCGCCATCGACTGGGTGATGTCGCTCGATCCCAGCTGGATTTCGACCATCTTCGGACTCGTCATTCTGATTGGCGAAGTTCTCTCCGCCATGTGCTTCGCTGTCGTTGTCGAGCGGATTCTCTTCAACTACAAGCCCATGTCGGAGATGTTGAAGCCTGATTTTGTCCACGACCACGGCAAGTGGATGCTGGCTTTCACCATGGTGTGGGCCTACTTCAACTTCTCGCAGTGGCTGATCATCTGGGCCGGCAACCTGCCTTCGGAAATTACGTTCTATCTGAATCGCCTTAGTGGCGGCTGGGGATCCATCGGCCTGGTTCTCGCCGTGTTCCACTTTGCAGTCCCGTTCGCGATTCTGTTGTCACGTCCGTTCAAGCGCGACATCCGCAAGCTGGTCTGGCTTGCCGTCTGGTTGCTGCTGATGCGCTACGTCGACTTGTTCTGGATTATCGAGCCGAACTTCTCGAAGACATTGAGCCTGACTTGGGCAGATGTGGTTGTACCCATCGCGATCGGCGGTTTCTGGCTGGCATATTTCTTCCGCAACCTGGGAGCGCTGCCGCTGCTTCCCGCGTACGATCCATCCGCGGGTGAGGTGCTGGAGCCGGCGCACGAATAAGAAACGCGAGTAACGAATATGAGCATCGAGACCCACGACAACAAGAACGCGCAGTCAGACGGCGGCTTCGAGCGCCGGGACATCGGCGTAGCTGGCGTCCTCTATTTCTTTCTGGGTCTTGCCGCGGTCACCCTGGTGCTTGGTTTTTTGCTGGTGGGTCTGTACCGCTTTCTTGACAAGAGAGACAACGCGCAGCAGGCTCCGGTGAACCCGCTGGTCACGAACGTGCCCGCGGATACTCGCCACATTCAGAAAGATTACGAGGAGAATGCGTTCCCGGAGCCGCGGTTGGAAAAAGATGAGCTGGAGAAAGGTCGACGCAACCAGCTGAACAAGGTTCGTCTCGATGAAGAGCAACTCCTGAACAGCTACGGCTGGGCGGACGAAAGATCGAAGACGGTTCGCATCCCAATCGAGCGAGCCATGGACCTGGTTGCGCAGCGTGGATTGCCCGTGCGTCCACAGGCAGGGGCGCAAACAGCGGCTGCACAACAGAAGGGGAACAAGCAGTGAGCAGTCAGAGGAACAATTCGCGTGCAGTGCGGGCCTTTGCCGCCACCGTGCTCCTGGCGATTTCCGCCTGGGGACAGGGCATGACCAAAGGCATTATGTCCCCGCCCGCTAACGTGCGGCCGCCGCGCCTTGAAAACGTCGGCATCGAGCAGCATCTGGACGGGCAAGTTCCGCCCGGCCTGACCTTCCGTGACGAGGCAGGCCAGACCGTCAGACTGGGCGACTACTTCGGCAAGAAGCCGCTGATCCTGAACCTTGTCTACTACAACTGCACCATGCTCTGCGGCGAGGCTCTCGCCGGACTGACCGGCGCGATGCGCCTGGTGAAGTTTGATCTGGGCAAGGAATTCGAAGTCGTGACCGTAAGCTTCGATCCACGCGAAACCCCGGAAATCGCAGCCGAGAAGAAGAAAGATTATCTGAAGCGATACGGCCGCCCGGATGCCGCCGCAGGCTGGCACTTCCTTACTGGCTCAGCTGATTCCATCAACGCACTGACCAAGGCCGTGGGCTTCCAGTATCAATACGATCCCAAGATCAACCAGTTCGCGCACGCTACCGCGATTATGGTGCTGACGCCCCAGGGCCGCATCTCGCGCTACTTCTATGGCGTGGATTTTCCGCCCAAGGATCTGCGCATGGGGCTGGTCGAGGCGTCACAGGGAAAGATCGGTAATCCCGTGGATCAGGTGTTGCTGTATTGCTATCACTATGATCCGGCGACCGGAAAATACGGCGCGGTGATCACCAACATTTTGCGTTTAGCAGGGGCGGCAACGATTCTGATTATGGGCAGCTTTCTGCTCATCATGTTCCGGCTGGAACGTTCGTTGCCGCGAAGAGCGCACGGAGAAACGAGAGCAGCGACCTAAGACATGTTCAGCAACTTTCCATTATGGCCAGAGCGCGCGTCCACCATGGCAGGCAACGTGGACGCCCTCTTCATTTTCCTGCTCATCGTGACGGGAATGGTGGCGCTGCTCATCTTTGTCTGCTTGCTGTTCTTCGCAGCCCGCTACCGTCAGCGCGCGCATGTGCACGCCGAGCAGATTGAGGGTTCCACTCCGCTGGAACTGACATGGAGCATCATTCCGCTGTTCGTCTTCCTCGCGATCTTTGCCTGGGGAGCGGTGATCTACTTCAAGGAGCGTACTCCCCCACGCGACGCCGCCGAAGTCTACGTTGTCGCCAAACAATGGATGTGGAAACTCGAGCACGCCGAGGGCCAGCGCGAGATCAACGAACTCCACATTCCAGTGGGCCGCGACGTCAAGCTGATCATGACTTCGCAGGACGTGATTCACAGCTTCTACGTCCCGGCATTCCGCATCAAGCAGGACGTGCTGCCCGGCCGTTACACCACGGCCTGGTTCCGCGCCACCAAACCGGGGATATATCACCTGTTCTGCGCGGAATATTGCGGCACACAGCACTCCGGCATGATCGGCTCGATCGTGGTCCTCGAGCCGGCACAGTATGAAGCGTGGATGAGCGGTGGCTCAACCGGACCTCTGTCGGTGACTGGGGAGAAAGTCTTTGCCGAATTGGGTTGCGTGACCTGCCACCGCAGCGATGCCCAGGGCCGCGGCCCCAATTTGCAGGGGGTCTTCGGTAAACCGGTGCTGCTGCAGGATGGCCGCACACTGGTCGCCGATGAGAATTACATTCGCGAATCGATCCTCGATCCAGGCGCGAAGATCGTAAACGGCTACAAGCCCGTGATGCCCACGTTTCAAGGGCTGCTCAGCGAAGAGCAACTGAATGCATTAGTCGCATATGTGAAGTCGCTTTCGGGGGCAAAGCCGGGTGATGGGTCGGGCAAAGCCAACGCAGATGCGGCTGCGGCCCAGGGAAGTCAGGTGAACGAGTAATGGCGATGCCGAATGGTCCACAAGGTGAGCGCGAGAATTATCTGAATAAGGAGTACGGCGTCGGATCGTGGCTTCTGACCACGGACCACAAACGCATCGCGCTCCTTTATCTGATGTCGATCACCTTTTTCTTTTTCATCGGAGGCTTCTTCGCGCTTCTCATCCGGCTGGAATTGCTGACTCCCGCCGGAGACCTGGTGCAGGCCGACACCTACAACAAGCTCTTCACCATGCACGGCATGGTGATGGTGTTCTTTTTTCTGATTCCATCGATTCCCGCCGTGCTCGGCAACTTCCTGGTCCCCATGATGATCGGGGCGAAGGATCTGGCCTTCCCTCGCATCAACCTGCTGAGCTGGTACCTGTACATCATCGGCGGCGTGATGATGCTCCACTGCATGCTGACCGGCGGCGTGGACACAGGTTGGACTTTCTATACGCCCTATAGCACCGCCTTCACGAATACAAAAATCGTCGAAGCCGGGCTGGCGATTTTCGTCGCGGGATTCTCGTCCATCCTGACCGGACTAAATTTTGTCGTCACGATTCACCGCATGCGCGCTCCGGGAATGACCTGGTCGCGACTCCCACTGTTCATCTGGGCACACTATGCCACCAGCATCATCCAGTTGCTCGGTACGCCCGTGGTAGCGATCACCATTGTGCTGGTGGCGGCCGAGCGCACTCTGCACCTGGGAATCTTCGATCCCAAGCTCGGCGGCGATCCTCTCCTGTTCCAGCACCTGTTCTGGTTCTACTCTCACCCCGCGGTGTACATCATGATTCTGCCCTCGATGGGCATTGTCAGTGAGATCATTGCCTGCTTCTCGCGCAAGCGCATCTTCGGCTACAACTTCGTGGCCTTATCGTCGATCGCGATCGCCGTCTTCGGCTTCCTGGTCTGGGCGCATCACTTGTTCGTGGCCGGTATTTCGATCTATGCCGCTTTCGTGTTCTCGCTCTTGAGCTATGCGGTGGCGGTTCCCTCTGCCGTCAAAACCTTCAACTGGACGGCGACTCTGTACAAGGGCTCCATCCGCTACGATGCACCCATGCTCTACGCCTTTGGATTCATCGGCCTGTTCATGATGGGCGGACTAACCGGGTTGTTCCTCTCGGCCCTGGGCATCGACGTTCATGTCACCGATACTTACTTCGTCGTTGCGCATTTCCACTACATCATGGTCGGCGGCGCCGTCATGGGATATCTCGGTGGAATGCATTTCTGGTGGCCGAAGATTTCCGGCCGTCTATACCCGGAGGGCTGGGCACGGCTTGCAGCCTTGATCGTGTTCATCGGATTTCATCTGACTTTCTTTCCGCAATTCGTTCTGGGATATCTGGGTATGCCGCGGCGCTATTACGATTACAGCCACATGCCGGAATTTCAGGTGCTGAACGTGCTCTCGACCGCGGGTGCAACTATTCTTGGAGTCGGCTACCTGCTACCCATGATCTACTTCCTCTGGTCGATGCGCTACGGCAAACCGGCCCCCGACAATCCGTGGAATGCCGCGGGCCTGGAGTGGAAGAGCGCTTCGCCGCCGCCCACGTTCAACTTTGACGTAGAGCCAGTCGTGACCTGGGAAGCCTACAACTACGAGGAGTTGGACGCACCCCACCCGCAGGAGGCGCCCGTTGTCCGATAGCCAAACTACCGCGGTTCAGGCTGCAGCGCACGGCCACGATCCGGCATTGCTGCATCACTTCGCCGAGCCACAGCAGCAGCGCGATGCCGCCAGCCTAGGCATGTGGTGGTTCCTGGCCACGGAAGTCATGTTCTTCGGTGGACTGTTCTGCGCGTATTTGATTTATCGCCTGCAGCATTTCAATGACTTTGCCGCAGCTAGCCAGAGCCTGAGCATCAAGCTGGGCGCAATCAACACAGCCGTACTGATCGGCAGCAGCTTGACCGTCGTGCTGGCGGTGAATGCAGCCCAGCGGGCGAAACGCAATTTGCTGGTTGCGTACCTTCTGCTGACGCTGGTGCTAGGCTCCACCTTCCTGGGAATCAAGGCGGTCGAGTACACCGACAAATTCAAAGAACACCATGTGCCCGGACCCACCTTCCACTTCGTCCCGGAACGGATGGAGGGCCATCCCGAGCAGCCACCGATTGACCAGCGTCACGCGGAGATGTTCTTTTCGCTCTATTTCGTGATGACCGGACTGCATGCGCTCCACATGATCGTTGGCATCGGAATTTTTGTGTGGCTGCTGGTCATGGCCTGGAAGGGACGCTTCACGCCCAGCTACAACACGCCCGTCGAAATTGGAGGCCTGTACTGGCACTTCGTCGACGTGGTGTGGATTTATCTTTTCCCGTTGTTGTATTTGATCAGCCGGCACAGGTGAGGACTTCATGTCAGAACACGGAACTTCAATAGGCTTTTACGTGATGATTTTCCTCATCCTCCTGGTTCTCACGGGAGTGACGGTGAGCGCTGCTTTCATCAACCTGGGGCCGTTGAACCCGATCCTCGCGCTGGGGATTGCAACCACCAAGGCGCTGTTGGTGGTGCTGTTCTTTATGCACGTGAAGGGCGCGAGCGAGAAACTGGTCAAGCTGGTTGTGCTCTCGGCAGTATTCTTCCTGCTGATCCTTCTTGGCCTGACGCTGTCCGATTACGCCACGCGGCTCTGGAGCTAGGCTCCTCTCCTTCGGTTCTGAATCAATCTGCGGTATACTCGCGCCGTCCGTTCTCATCCCTGCATTCGTGAGAGGTGATTTATGGCCTTCTGCAACAAGTGCGGCGCCAGCGTGGATGCCGGCGTCAGATTCTGTAACAAGTGCGGCGCGCCCATCCTCGCGTCGACGCTGCCGCCAGCCGGACCCGCTGCTCCCGCGACGTCCACGACTCCTGCGGCTTCGCCAGTTCCCCCGCCTCCGAGTCAGGGCGGCGGCGCTCTTAAAGTTATCCTGATCGTAGTCGGCGTCATTGTCCTCATCGGCATTCTCGGTGTCGCAACGGTAGGATTCTTCGCCTGGCGAGTCGCACGGAGCACCCACGTGCGTCAGGAGGGCGACCACGTCAAGGTTGAAACTCCGTTCGGCACGGTCGAGAGCACAAAGGATCCCGAGGAAGCGGCACGCAACCTGGGGGTAGAGGTTTACCCGGGAGCGCGAGTGCTGAAAGAGGGCGCCGCCTCGGCCACCTTCGGCGCAATTCACACAACAGCTGCAAATTTTGAGAGCGACGATTCGGTCGAGAAGGTCTGCGAGTTCTACAGGGCGAAGTTCCCTGGCGCCATGGCGACGACTTCCGATCAGCATCACTGCACCATCGTTTCCAACGATAAGAAGAACATGATCACGATCACCATCGAAGCAGACGGCAGCGGGTCGAAGATCCACATCGCCAATGTGACCGGGAAGCCCGATTCAACGAAGCCCTCTTCGGACTAGAGATCAGGGTCCATGCCAGACAGACTTGTGGAGATCGGGCAGGCCGCAGAGTCCGCGCAAGTAGACGCGGCCGGCCTGGCCGAGGCTCTGCGCTCCCAGATTCGCGGGGAAGTCCGCTTTGACGCCGGCGGTCGCGCCCTCTACGCCACCGATGGCTCCAACTACCGCCAGGTGCCCATTGGCGTAGTTCTTCCCCGCGATGTTGACGACGTCGTCTCCACGGTTTCGCTTTGCCGCCAGTTCAGAGCGCCCCTTCTCTGCCGCGGCGGCGGCACGTCTCTCGCCGGACAATGCTGCAACGTGGCGGTCGTGCTCGATTTCTCGAAGTACATGGGAAAGATCCTCGAGCTCGATCCGGAGCGCCGCATCGCCCGCGTTCAGCCCGGAGTCGTGCTCGATCACCTCCGCAACGCCGCCGAGAAACATCACCTGACCTTCGCACCCGACCCCGCGACCCATAGTCATTGCACGCTCGGCGGCATGATCGGCAACAACTCCTGCGGCGTGCACTCGGTCATGGCTGGAAAGACCGACGACAACATCGAGGCCCTCGAAATCCTCACCTACGACGGCGTGCGGATGAAAGTGGGGGCAACCTCAAGCGCTGAACTGGAGAGCATCATCCACGACGGTGGACGGCGCGGCGAGATCTATTCGCAGCTCAAGTCAATTTCCGCAGGATACGGCGATCTCATCCGGCAGCGTTTCCCCGACATTCCGCGCCGAGTCTCCGGCTACAACTTGAACTACCTGCTGCCCGAAAACGGATTTCACGTAGCCCGGGCCCTCGTCGGATCAGAGGGCACGTGCGTCACCGTGCTCGAAGCTACCTGCCGTCTCGTGCAAAGTCCTCCCGAGCGCGTGGTGCTGGTCGTGGCCTATCCCGATGTTTTTCAGTGTGCCGACCATGCGCCGGAGATCATGACGCACAAACCCATCGGCCTCGAAGGCTTCGACGATCTGCTCGCGTATTACACCCGAAGCAAGGGAATCAACTCGGAAGGCCTGGCGTTGCTGCCCGAAGGCGGAGGCTGGTTGCTGGTAGAGTTCGGCGCCCAGACCGCGCAGGAAGCCGAGTCGCAGGCGCTCGGCTTGATGGAAGCCTTGAGCCGAGGGGCCAACCCTCCCAACACGCGCTTGTTCACCGACAAGCAACAGGCCAAGCGCGTCTGGGAAGTCCGCGAGTCGAGCCTGGGCGCGACTTCGCACGTTCCCGGGGAGCCCCTCAACTGGGAAGGATGGGAAGATGCCGCGGTTGCTCCCGAGAAACTCGGCGCCTATCTCCGCGACCTGCGAAAGATGATGGCCGAGTTCGGATACAAAGGCTCGCTTTACGGACACTTCGGTCACGGTTGCGTGCACACAAGGCTCAACTTCGACTTGCAGTCGAAAGAAGGAATTGCGAAGTTCCGGAGTTTTGTTGAGCAGGCGGCCGACGTGGTGCTCAGCTATGGTGGCTCGTTGTCTGGCGAACATGGCGACGGTCAAGCGCGCGCGGAACTGTTGCCGAAGATGTTCGGCCCCGAACTGATGCAGGCCTTTCACGAGTTCAAATCCGCCTGGGATCCGGATTGGCAGATGAACCCCGGCAAAGTCATCGAGCCGAACAGGCTGGACGAGAACCTGCGTCTGGGTGCGAACTACGCTCCCTGGCAGCCTGAGACCCATTTCCAGTTTCCGGACGATCACGGCAGTTTGCCCGGCGCGACCCTTCGCTGCGTAGGCGTCGGCAAGTGCCGCCGCGATGAAGGCGGCGTGATGTGTCCCAGCTATCGCGCCACGCGCGAAGAAGAGCACTCCACCCGCGGACGCACGCACCTGCTCTGGGAGATGGCCCAGGGAGAAGTGATCCGCGACGGGTGGCGCAGCGAGGAGGTGAAGCACTCGCTCGACCTGTGCCTCGCCTGCAAGGGATGCAAGAGTGACTGTCCAGTGGCCGTCGATGTCGCGACCTACAAAGCCGAGTTTCTTTCCCACTACTACGAAGGCCGGCTGCGCCCGCGCAGCGCCTACGCTTTTGGCAACATCGATCTCTGGGCACGCATCGCTTCGAATGCTCCCGGCCTCGCCAATCTAACCACGCAGTTGCCGTTCGTCCGCGACATTGCGAAGCTCGTTGCCGGTATTCCGTTCGAGCGGCGTATTCCCGCCTTTGCTCCGCAGACCTTCAAGACCTGGTTTCAGCGCCATCCGCGAGGTTCCGAGGGTCCTCCTGTTCTTCTCTGGCCCGACACATTCAACAACTATTTCCGGCCTGCGACTGCCAGAGCCGCAGTCGAGGTTCTCGAGAATGCCGGCTTTGAGGTACTGGTTCCGCAGGCCAACCTCTGCTGCGGACGTCCCTTGTACGACTTCGGCATGTTGGATCGCGCGGAGGAGTTGCTACTGGATATCCTCGACGAACTATCGCCCGAAATCGAAGCGGGTATCCCGGTTATTGGACTCGAACCCAGCTGCGTCGCCGTCTTTCGCGACGAACTCCTGAATCTGTTCCCGCGCGATGAGCGTGCCCAGGCATTGGCCCGTCAGACGTTCCTGCTCAGCGAATTCCTGGAGGCTCGGCAGGTCCCTCTTCCTCGCTTCGAGCGCAAGGCGCTGCTGCACGGCCATTGTCATCACAAGTCGATCATGAAAATGACTGCCGAGGAATCTCTCTTGCGCCGCGTCGGGATCGAGGCCCACTCTCCCGCCCCCGGATGCTGCGGCATGGCCGGTTCCTTCGGCTTTGAGCACGACAAGTACGACATTTCCATGGCCATCGGGGAGTTGGAGCTCCTGCCCGCTGTCCGCCGGGCCCCGGCCGACTGGCTGGTGATCGCCGACGGCTTCAGTTGCCGAGAGCAGATCGCCCAGGGTTCCGACCGCCACGCCCTCCACCTGGCGGAAGTCCTCCAAATGGCATTAGCCGGGGCGTCCCAACCTCCCGCTGACCCCTACCCCGAATCCTCCGGCGTCCGGGAGCGGAGGGCCGAGGTTCGGGCCTCCATGACCCGCGCCGGGATAGGCCTGGGTGCCCTGGCGGCAGGTGGATTCCTATTATGGAAACTTGGCAAACACCTATAAGTATCAACAGTTTACGCGTAAGTATTAGCTCGCCGCTATGGCTCCACCCTCGCCAGGCCACCCAGTTTCTGGGACAATAGAGGTCTCGCCGCTGCCCGGCGTCTCCTTCTCTAAACGCGCAGCCGACTGGTCAAAACTGATTGGGTCAAATATGGATCGCGAACTCACAGCCACGGTCTCCGTCGTCAGCAACGAGCTGTCCCAGACCCTGGCGACCAAGGCCCAGTCGCCCTCCGCGCCCCTGCGCGGTTCGGTCCTGGTCCTGATCCAGTTCGACGTCTGTGAGGAGATTCGCCTGGACGATCTGCGCAATATCCTCGGCGCCCGTACGTCCCCGGCCAGTTTCAAGCACCAGGCCCCCGGATACGTCCGCTACCAGCGCCCTCCTGTGGAAGAGACCCTGGAGCCCCTGGTCCTTGAGGGCGGTGAGCGCCTCGAAGGAGACATCAAGTACTACGACTACGGCGTAGTCAGCCTGGTTTTCGAGCTGCCATTCTCGGGCAGCTGGGACACGCTGGCGCAACTCTCCAGCCGCTGGGCTTCCGACACCAACTTTGAGAGTCTCGCCACTCGCATTGCGAAGCAAAAGCTGGAGCGCGCCGCTCCCGCACTCGTCAAGCCGTATCCCGCCGAGCAATGGTTGCAGGAGGACTACTTCATTTTCCATTTGCGTGAGATAGAGGGCTCACCCTCTGCAGCCGATCTGCTGGCCTCGGAGGGAGACCGCATCGCGCAAGTCGTCCGCGGCGAGACAGCCATGCTTTCCGAAGGCGAACGGCAAGAGATTCTGCAATCCCGGATTTCCTACTACCCCAACGATCTGGCCGTGATCGGCTGGAACGCGGCATTTATCTACGACACGCCTGCCGGAGCCGAGACCGCAATTCAGCTCCTGCAATATGCGAACTCCCAGTTGCTGGAGTTCCGCCACTACGACGAACTCCTGACCAGCGAACTGGAGGGAGTCTATGACTTTCTCGACAAGGGAGGCACGAGGCTCTGGGCACGCTGGCGGACGGCGCGGGCCGCCTCCAAGCTGCACACCGTGCTGCTCGACGTCGGTGAACTGACCGAACGCGCCGACAACGCCATCAAGTTCCTCAGCGACATGTTTTCCGCCCGCCTCTACAAGTTGGCGGCATCGAAAGTCGGCGTACCTGACTACAAGGACCTGGTAAAGGAGAAGCTGCGCACCGCTGAGGAGCTCTACCACTTCATGATCGATCAGTTCAACCAGGCCCGCGCCTTCGTACTCGAACTGATGGTGGTGATCATCCTGGTCATCGAACTGGTTTACTTCTTCCGCGGCAAACCGATCTAGAGCTGAGTTCTCATCGCCCCAACTGCCTTTTGTCAGGGCTAGCTTTCTTCGTGTACCTTTGTGTCCTTCGTGGTTCATGAGGACTTTCGTATGCGAGGTCTGGCAGGGAAACGGATACTCATCACCGGTGGTGCCAGCGGAATCGGCGCCGCCACCGCCGCACGATTTCTGGAGGAAGGTTCGCAGGTCTGCGTCCTGGACCGCGACGCTGAGCGGTGTGATGCCATCCGGCACCAGTTGCCCGGTTTGTCCGAAGCCATCATCGCCGACGTCACCGACCTGATGCAGGTGGAAGCCGCGCTGGCCGAGGCAGTTCGCGCGATGGGCAGCGTTGACGTGCTGGTCAACAACGCCGGCATCAGCATCCGCCACAAGTTTCTCGATATCACTCCCGAAGAATGGGAAAGAGTGCTCGCTGTCAACCTGACCGGCGTCTTCTACGTCGCGCAGACTGCGGCGCGGCACATGTGGGAACGCGGCAGTGGCGTCATCCTGCAAACCGCGTCCACCAACGGGATTATGGGATATCCCTACTACGCCGACTACAACGCGAGCAAGGCCGGAGTCATTGAACTCACGCGCTCCATGGCCCTGGAACTCGCACCAAGAGTGCGTGTCTGCGCCGTCGCCCCCGGATACGTCCTCACCCCCATGCAGCGCGCCGAATACAGCAACGAAATGCTCGAAGAAGTGAATCAGAAGATTCCTCTCCGACGCCACGCTACGCCGGAAGAGATCGCTGGACTGTTCGCCTACCTCGCCTCCGACGATGCGGCCTACGCAACGGGGCACGTTTACACAATGGACGGCGGAGAAACCGCAGGCGGCCTGGCCAGCCGTTGAGCCTGTTCATGGAACAGGAAGGGCCCGATTTAAGCGAACGAGAATAGGAGCGACCACGAATCGGGAAGGGCGCGACCTCTAGTCGTGCCGCTTCCGGCAACCAATGATGCGGGCTTTAGCCCCTGAGGGAAGCTTCAAACAAGATTCGACGAATGCGCCTGAAAGACAAAGTCGCTCTCATCACCGGAGGCACCTCCGGCATCGGCGAAGCCACCTCGATACTCTTCGCCAAAGAAGGCGCCAAGGTCGCGATCACGGGCAGAAACCAGCAGCGCGGCACTGCCATCGTCGAACGAATCAAGCACGAGGCAGGCAACGCTATCTTCCTCCGCGCCGACGTAAGTCTCGCCTCCGACTGCCAACGCGTCGTGGGCGAGACTCTTGAAGCTTTCGGACGCCTCGACATTCTTTTCAACAACGCCGGGGTCTTCTATCCCCAAACCGCCCTCGAGTGTTCCGAAAAAGAGTGGGACGAGCAGATCGACGTGAACCTGAAAGGCACATTCCTGATGTCGAAGTTTGCGTTGCTGCCGATGATCGCGCAAGGACGCGGCGTGATCATCAACAACAGCTCCGGCTGGGGGATCGTCGGCGGCGATCATGCCGTCGCTTACTGCGCCTCGAAGGGCGGAGTCGTGCTCATGACCAAGGCCATGGCCATCGATCACGGACGGCAGGGCATTCGAGTGAATTGCATCTGTCCCGGAGACGTTGAGACTCCCATGCTTCCCGCCGACGCTAAAATGCGCGGCTTGTCCTGGCAAAGTTATCTGGAAGGCTGCAACCAGCGGCCCCTGGGAAGAATTGGAACGCCGGAGGAGATTGCGAAAGCCGTGCTCTTCCTTGCCTCCGACGATTCCTCGTTCATGACCGGTGCCGCCCTCGTGGTCGACGGCGGCGGAACCGCTGATTAGCCATCGCAACAACCCAATGGAATAGGCGGGTAGCTCCTGCGGTTTAGGTCGACGTCCGCACGCCCTTCGTTCTCTTCTGACGTTACTTTCGTTACCGCCCTAGCTTCGTTCTTTGGCGATAGCTCCTGTCTCATCTGTCAAAATAGTAAACAGCAACCCGCAGATACATCTCCCCCCGCAATGCAGTTATGGAAATTCTCACGCCCAAAGCGACCCGACGCAGCACGCGCCTCCGGGTGGAGATCCCCGTCAGCGTGACCAGCCTCGACCGCATGCACCCCTTCGCCGAGAAGTGTGTGGCAATCGTGGTCAGCTGCCAGGGCTGCGGGATTCGCAGCTCCAGTGCGCTTTCGACCGGGACGCCCATTCTCTTGAGTGACTTGCCCGCCGGTGGAAGCGTCACGGCCCGCGTTGCCAGCTGTCTGCCCTTAGGGAAGGACAGCAGCCACTTTCTGATTGGAGCCGCGCTCTACACGCATGGGAATGTCTGGGGAATCGACAATCCTCCGGACGATTGGAACGTGACTCCCCAGCCGGCAGCCGACTCTGTCCCCGCCAGCCATGCGCCGGCATCCCACAAACCATCCAGCAGACAGGCATGGCCCTACAATCTGTTCTCTGCCGGTACCGAAGCTCCTCTCTCCAAGAAATAGCCGCCGACACCCACGCAATTCCGTCCCTGTTCTTCCGTAACTCGCTCTGCCAGGTCCCCACTGCCATACTTGGGAGAGAACATGTCTGAAGTTTCCGATGTCCGGCCGGTGAAAGTGTCGCCCAGCGAGCGGGAACCCGTCGAGCGCCCATTTCGCGCCAAGCTTCGCGGGTCCGTGCTTGTACTCATCCGCCTGCCCAACCGGCGACAGATACGCGCGGCACTACACCAGCTTTCGACCACCGGCGGCGTCATCCACCTGGAAAGCCCGCTGGACGAGAAGATTGAAGTGGAACTGCTCTTTCACATTGACGGTGCCACCATCCGCGGCAAAGCGCAGATGCTGTTTCCCATGTGGGCGACCCAAGGATGGCTGCAACCATTTCGCTTCACTTCCCTCTCCGATACATGCCACAACGCGCTCGATGCCAGCCTGAAAGCGGTCGCCGGACAGATGGCAAAAAGTGCGGCATCCGGCCAGTGAAGTTGCTTCTACTCCCCATCGATTCCCAATAGGTACTCGTGCGCCAAGCCTTGGGGAATGGCATGGTTACTCTGGTTACGTTGGTGTACGACAGAGTTCGCATAAGATTCTCCTTAGGGTGAGGACCAATAATGAAGAAGCTCAGTTTTCTGGTCTCATTGACGAACAACGATAACGACTACCAGCAAGAGCAGGCAGCCGCGGCAGAAAAAGCGGCTCGTCGTCTGGGCGTGGACCTGAAACTCATTCACGCTAGTAACGACGGTCTCGCCCAGAGCCAGCAACTGCTGCAGTTCATTCAAGGTTCGGCCTCGTCGCGTCCGGATGCTATTGTGTTCGAGCCCGCCGGTGGCACGGCGTTTCCCCAGGTCGCTCGCGCCGCCGCAGCCGCGGGTATTGGATGGGTCGTACTCAACCATGAGGCTGACTATGTTGCCGAGTTGCGGCGCTCCTACAAGGTCCCGGCTTTCACCATCAGTGCGGATCACCAGGAAATTGGCAGAATCCAGGGCAAGCAGTTTGCTGCGCTCTTGCCTCAGGGCGGATCCATTCTCTACATCGAAGGCCCGGCCAACAGTTCCGCTGCCAAAGAACGGTCTGCCGGAATGAATCGCGCCAAGCCCGTAACCATCCAGGTGAAGACGATGCGTGCGAACTGGACTGAAGACAGCGCCTATCGCACGGTGAGTTCCTGGCTTCGCCTCAGCACTTCACAAGAGACGCACATTGACCTTGTGGGAGCCCAGGACGACAGCATGGCTGCCGGCGCCAGAAAAGCCTTCAGCGAGGTTGCGATCGGCGATCGCGATCGCTGGTTGAGGATTCCCTTCACCGGCTGCGACGGAATGCCCAAGACCGGCCAGGCATGGGTACGCACGGGCATGCTCGCGGCCACGGTCTACATTCGCCCGAATGCTGACCTCGCCCTGGAAATGCTTACGGACAGCATCCGGGGCGGAGCCATGCTCCCGGAATCCAAAATCATACCGCCGGAGTCGATCCCTTCGCTCGAAGAACTGACGAGCCGGGGCAAACTCCGGCGCGGCGCTGGAGCGTAAGGATCTCCGAAAAGCTTCTGCCGCACCTGATTTTGGGTGGCGCAGCGCTTCCAGCGCTGTGGTGACTCGCCTCTTCTCGGCACGGGCCTCAGCCCCAGCAACACTTGAAGTAAATTCTCCCGCGGGTCACGCCTGGGATTAATGGTAGTGGCTCAATTAGAGTCCAAAACCTAGAACTTCTATCGGCGTCATTCCGAACGGAGCCGTTCTTCAGGCGAAGTGAGAGCCTGCCCTGAGCGCTGTCGAAGGGGATCTCGCGTGCATCACCACCTCAATCGGGCCTCACACTGAGCCACCGCCGGATTAATCCATCCCGAGTCACGGGCCGTCAGCTATGCTAGATTGAGGTTCGCGGGCCCATAGCTCAACGGTTAGAGCAGCAGACTCATAATCTGTTGGTTCCAGGTTCGAATCCTGGTGGGCCCACCAGGACGGATTTCCTGCCCGCCGCCCCTGGTGATTTTCTGATGCCACCAGCCTTGGCCGCCGCGAATCCCGCGCATTCGGCCGCGCATCCTTTATCCTAGTACTGCACTCATATGGCTACCCCGAAGATCAGGACCTCTGACGGCGCCCGCGCCGGACTTGTAACAACCTCGTCGCCCAGCAACGGCGCAAATCTCGAACGCGAACGCGTGTTTGAAGCCTTCCGCGAGTGGGGATACCTCGAAGGCGACCTCGACCCCCTCGGCTTCCTTCGCCCGCGCCCGCATCCCGCTCTCGAAATTGACAACGAATACGCCCGCGAAGCCCGCGCCATCTACTCCAGCACCATCGGGGTCGAGATCAATCACATCTCCGACCCTGAACGGCGCCGCTGGATTTACGACCGCATGGAGTCTGAGCCGCAGCAGGAGGACCAGCAGCGAATCCTCGACCTGCTGATCCGCGCCGATGTCTTCGAGCAGGTCGTGCAGCAGCGCTATCTCGGCAGCAAGCGCTTCTCGCTCGAAGGCGTCACTGCCCTGCTGCCGCTGGTCGATGAGATTCTTGAGACTGCGGCGCAGCGCGGCGCGATCGAACTCGTCATGGGCATGAGCCACCGCGGGCGCCTCAACGTGATCGCACACGTCGCCAAGCGTCCTCCCGAGGAAATCTTTGCCGGCTTCGAAGACGTTGACCCACGCAGTGTTCTTGGCTCGGGTGACGTGAAGTACCACATGGGCGCGACCGGCGAGTACATCACGCGCAGTGGCGGCAAGGTGCACATCCACCTCGTCTCAAACCCCAGCCACCTCGAAGCCGTCGATCCCGTTACCGTGGGCCGCACCCGCGCCAAGCAGGATCGCTCCGCTGAAGGTGGACGCGAAAAGTACCTGCCGCTTTTGGTGCACGGTGACGCCGCATTTGCCGGGCAGGGCATTCTGGCTGAGACCATGAATTATGCCGACCTCCGCGGTTACACCGTCGGCGGAACGATTCACGTCATCGCCAACAATCTCCTCGGATTCACCACTGACTACCACGAGGAGCACTCCACCCGCTTCGCCGCCTGCATCGCCCGCCGCCAGTCGATCCCGATCTTGCACGTGAATGGAGAAGACGTCGACGCCGTCGTCCGGGTCGCGCGCATGGCGGTCGAGTACCGCTACACGTTCGGAACTGATGTGGTCATCGACGTCATCGGCTACCGCCGCCACGGTCACAGCGAGGTCGACGATCCCACCATCACGCAGCCGATTCTCTACAGGAAGATCAAAGAGCATCCGCCCTTGTGGCAGATCTACGCCGAGGATACCGGAGCGGCCGGCGCGCAATCGCAGGCCGACGCCATCAAGGCCGAGTTCGAAGCCGCGCAGAAAAAGGCTGGCAGCCTGAAACAGAAGCCGCTCATGCGTGAGCTCCCGAAGTACTGGAACCAGTACTTCGGAGGCCGCCACAAGCCCGAATACGAAGTGGAGACCGGACTCTCCTCAGATGAACTAGCGGAACTCACCACTCGCCTGACCACATATCCGGAGACTTTTCACATTCACCCCAAGGTGAAGAAGTTGCTGGAGCAGCGCGCAGAGATGGGCACGGGCAAGCGCGCCGTCGACTACGGCATGGCCGAGGCCCTCGCCTTCGCCAGCCTGGTGAAAGGGAACATCCCGGTTCGGTTGTCGGGCCAGGACTCGCGCCGCGGTACCTTCAACCAACGCCACTCGGTTCTAATTGATATCGAGGACGAGACTGAATACGTCCCGCTGGAAAACATCGCGCCCGGCCAGGCCCGCTGCGAAATCTACAACTCCACTCTCTCCGAAGCCGGAGTGCTCGGCTTCGAATACGGATACAGCCGCGACTATCCCGAAGCGCTCGTCCTGTGGGAAGCGCAGTTCGGTGACTTCGCCAACGTCGCGCAAGCCATCATCGACCAATTTATCTCCGCCGGAGAAGCCAAGTGGAATCTGCTCTCCGGTCTGGTCATGCTTCTCCCTCACGGCTACGAAGGCCAGGGCCCGGAGCATTCCAGCGCGCGCATCGAACGCTTTATACAGTTGGCCGCAAAAGACAACATCCAGATCGCGCAGCCTTCGAACGCCGCGCAGTATTTTCATCTCCTGCGCCGCCAGGCCTTGCGCCACTGGCGAAAGCCGTTGATCGTCTTCACTCCGAAGAGCATGCTGCGCCATCCCGACGCGTCATCGCCGATCGAAGACTTCAGCCACAAGAATTTCCAGAACGTAATCCCTGACAGCCAGGTCGGGGAAGCCGAGCGCATCCTGATCTGTACCGGGAAGATCGGCCACGAACTCCGCGCCGAACGCAAGAAGAGGAAAGACATGTTGACAGCAATCGTCTTTCTCGAACAGCTCTATCCTTTTCCGGAGGCGGAACTCGCCGCCGAACTCGACCGCCACGGCAAAACGGGCGACATCGTCTGGGTGCAGGAAGAGCCCGCCAATATGGGCGCTCTCTTCAACATGCTGCCACGGCTGCGCCGCATTGCGGGAGACCGCCCGGTGTTTTCGGTGAAACGCAGTTCCAGCGCCAGCCCATCAACGGGCAGCGCGAAGGCGCACGAAGTCGAGCAAAAGACTCTGATCACCCTGGCTTTTACTACTAAGGGATAAACAGGGATCGCCGCGGTTTACGAAGAAACAGCCGCCCTTCGACTTCGCTCAGGACAAGCTCTCGGCTGTCGTGCCGGGCAACGCTCGACTTTTGGCCAATCGAGGCGGGGCGCACAGATCAATCGATGCCCTATCGCGATCCTGCCTTGTGTTCCTGATAGAGTACCTGGCTCCCCGCGACTCGCATCGCCGGCCGCGACGTCGTGGAAGTGTCGGGCGCTGCTTTCTGTGGTTCGGCTGGCAGTGGCGGGATAGCCTTGGGTGGAACTTCCGGTTTTGCCTGCGCTTCCGCTGTGGACGGCGGTTTGGCCTGCACCTCTGGCTTCGCCGGCAATGTGCTAACGACCTGGTCGCTCTTCTGCGATCTCCGGATCTCCACGCTGCCTTGCACCATCGCACCTACATCGATGCTGATCCTTTGCGTCACGACATCCCCGGTGAGCACGGCCTCGCTGCGGATGTCAACACGTTCGCTGCATTCAATGTTGCCCGTCACCGTGCCCATGACAATCACTTCTTTGGCTTCAATCTTCGCCAGAACGACAGCACCGCGCCCGATTGTGACTCGATGGTTCGGAAAATTGATGATTCCTTCGACCCGCCCATCCACGTAAAGCGCCTGAGAGCCGCTGACTTCGCCATGCACAACCACGGTGGCTCCCAGCGTGGCTTGTTCCATTGCCGGGTGGAGACCGGTTGCAGGCCCCATAGAGGACGGTCCCGCGGCTGCTTTTGGTACCTTTGGCATCGACTCCGCTGCTTGCAGCATGAACTTGGATCCTCTCTGGTGGGAACAGAACCCTGCGACACTGCTGGCCGTCCAGCCTGCAGCGCGATTTCCGTCACCACTCTTGTCATCGGAGAAAAACAACTCGCGCGCGATGTTACGAAAGCCCGTGCCCACTTATCCAGCCCAGGAAAGTGCGGCGAACCGCTCACCCCTGTTCGGTAACGTGGAGAAGCGCCGTCCTTCCCACAAGATATGTCGGTCTCTCGGCAACAAGTGTTACCCTAGCTCTCCGCCACCAAAGCCATGCCCCGGCGCTCCCAACCTCTCCGCATCGCCATCGACACCGGCGGCACCTTCACCGACTGCGTTTGGGTAGACCGCGGCCGCCTCCACATGCTGAAGGTTTTCTCGACCCCCGCTGATCCTTCGCAGGCCATCGTCGAAGCTCTCCGCAAAATCGCCCACGAGGACGAACTCATTCTCCTGCATGGCACAACGGTCGGCACCAACACGCTGCTCGAACGCAAGGGCGCTCGCACCGCGTTGGTCACCACCGCCGGCTTCGAGGATGCCATCGAAATTGGGCGTCAGGCTCGCCCCAAGCTCTACGACTTCTTCTTCGACCGAGTCGAGCCACTAGTTCCCGCCGATCTCCGTTTTGGCTTTGAAGAACGTACGACTGGCGACGGTGAGATCCTGAGTTCTCCATCCGGCGAAAAGTTGGAGCAGCTTGCGTCCCAAGTCGCCGCCAGAAATCCGCAAGCGATCGCCATCTCGCTCCTCTTCTCTTTCGCCAATCCAGGAAACGAGTTGGCAATCGCTGAAGCCCTGAAACCTCTGGGCCTCCCGCTTTCCATCTCTCACCAGATCCTTCCCGAGTTCCGCGAGTACGAACGCACCTCAACCGTGGTAGTCAACGCCTACCTGCAGCCTGTGATGCAGCATTACCTGGAGAATCTCAATCAGCGAACTCTCGACCTGCACGGCTTGGGGGTGGCGCAGCGCTTCAGCGCTGCGAAGGGGATATCTGATTTGACTGGGGCTTTGGCCCACGAGGGACCTCAGCGCATCATCCGCCCCCGCATCTTCGTCATGCAATCCAGCGGCGGCATCACCTCGCTCGCGGCTGCTGCCCGCGAACCAGTCCGCACCGTCCTCTCCGGCCCCGCTGGAGGCGTGGTTGGCGCGGCCGTCTCCGCCCGCAGCAGCGGCTTCATTCGCATCATCGCCTTCGACATGGGAGGTACTTCCACTGACGTGTCTCTGGTGGAAGGTGCAATCTCCACCGCCAGCGACGCCCAAATCGCCGGCCTTCCCGTCAGCGTTCCCATGCTCGATATCCACACCGTGGGCGCCGGCGGAGGTTCGCTCGCCCGCTTCGATGCCGGTGGCGTGCTCCGCGTCGGCCCTGAGTCGGCTGGAGCTGATCCCGGCCCTATCTGCTACGGTCGCGGCACCCAGCCCACCGTCACCGATGCCAATCTCATCCTCGGCCGCCTGCAACCGAGCCGATTCCTCGGCGGCGATTTCACGCTCGATCTCGATCGCACCCGCCGCCTCACCAAAGAATGGCTGAAGCAGCAGGGTAGCCCGTTGAGTCTCGAGAAGTTCTCCGCTGGCGTCATTCGCGTGGTCAATGCCGTCATGGAGAAAGCCATCCGCGTAGTCTCTATCGAGCGTGGCCGCGATCCCCGCGAGTTTGCGCTGGTTGCCTTCGGCGGCGCCGGGGGCCTCCACGCCTGCGCGCTTGCCGAAGCCCTCAGCATCCCGAATGTGGTCGTGCCCGCGTTCCCTGGCGCGCTTTCCGCGCTCGGTATTCTGGTGAGCGACGTCGTCAAGGACTACTCACGCACCGTGCTGTGGCGCGTCTCCAGCAAAGTGCCGGTGACAGAACTGAATCGCGAGTTCTCATCTCTGGAGCATCACGCCGCCGAAGACCTTCGCCGCGAAGGCTGGGAAGGAAAGGCGCACTACACCCGCAGCGTGGACATCCGCTATCGCGGACAAGGGTACGAACTGACTATCCCACTCTCGAAGACTCCGCTTGCAGATTTCCAGCAAGAACACAAGCGCCGCTACGGATACACACATCCGAACCGTGAGGTCGAATTGGTAACCCTCCGCCTGCGAGCCGTTGTGAAATCCCCACAGCCAGAAATCACCCGAGCTCATGTGGGGACGGGCGCCCTCGCCCGTCCAGGCCGAGCAAAGCTCGGCTCGATTGCCACGCTCAAAGCTCCAGTCCTGTTCGGCAGCAGGAAACTCCAAACCAAGATCTACTCCCGAGACGAACTCCGCCCCGGAAGGAAGTATCCCGGCCCCGCCATCATCACCGAATACAGCGCCACCACAGTCATCCCGCCAGGCTCCCGCTTCCACATCGACCGCGCTGCCAACCTGATTGTTACAATCCGATGAAATCTTCGCCCCGCAGTGCCGCTGGCCACTGCCCCCTGGCAACTGGCCACTGCTTTCCAGTTACAATGAACCCGTGAAACCCAGCATCTTCGTTGTCGAAGACGACCCTGATATTTCGCGTCTGGTGCGCCACCACCTCGAAAACGAGAATTTTTCGGTTCGCGTCTATCCTACCGGCTCCAACGTGTTGGCCGACGCCGAGCGCCAGCGGCCGGGTCTGTTTATCCTCGACATCATGGTGCCCGGCAAGGACGGCCTGGAACTCTGCCGCGCGGTTCGCCAGACTCCCGGCCTGGCCGCTGTCCCGGTTATCTTCCTGACTGCGAAGAGCAGCGAAGCTGACCGCATCCTTGGTCTCGAACTGGGCGCCGACGACTACATCGCCAAGCCTTTCAGCCCGCGCGAACTCGTCGCCCGCGTCAAGGCTGTGCTGCGCCGCTTCGAGCGCCCTCTGCCGCCGAGTCCCATGAAGGTCGGCGACATCGAAATCGATCCCTCGGCCATGACTCTTACGGTGCGTGGCCGCGTCGTTGCCACCACCGCGACCGAGTTCCGCCTGCTCGACTATTTCGCCCGCCACCCCGGACGCGTCTTCACCCGCGACCACCTGCTCGATTCCGTCTGGCGTGACACTTCGTATGTCACTCCGCGATCAGTGGACGTTTATGTGCGCCGCATCCGGGAAAAAATCGAGCCGGACCCGGAGAACCCCCGCTACCTGAAAACCGTGCGCGGCGCCGGCTACCGCTTCGAGTCCCCCAAATCATGATGCCTACGAGGAGAAGGTGAAGAACCGGATTTTCTTCAAGCTGCTGGCCGCCTTCCTGGTCGTCATCGCTGCCACCGCCGTCACGCTCGATGTCATGCTGGGCAGCGCCTGGGAGACCTCCCTGCGCACCGAGATCGAGCGCAACCTCACCCAGAAGACGCTCTTGTTCGCTCATCGTGTGGAAGCCGACCGCACTCACTCCCTCACCGAGATTGCCGCTCAGGAAGGTCAGGCCGCCGGAGCACGCGCCACGATCATCGATGCTTCCGGCAAAGTGCTCGCCGATTCCGAAGCCAACCCGGCCACCATGGAGAACCACGCCTCGCGGAAAGAATTCGCCGCTGCTCTCGCCGGAAGGCCCGGCAGCAACGAGCGCCGCAGCGCAACCCTGGGTATTCCCTTCCTCTACGTCGCGGCCCCGATTTCCGGCGGCGCAGTCCGCCTCGCTTACCCTCTTTCCGATGTCGAGGCAGTCCAAGCCCAGGTCCGCCGCCACCTGCTTTGGGGTTCCGCTCTGGCTCTCGCCATCGCGCTGGCTTTTGCCGCGGTCGCCTCCACCTGGTCGGCGTGGCGCCTGCAACGGATCCTCGACATGGCCGCCCGCATCGCGCAAGGCGATCTAAGTGCGCGGGTCGACGATCACTCTCCCGACGAAATTGGCCGCCTGGCCGCTGCTCTCGACAAGACCGCCGGCCAGATTGAGCGCAGTTTTGCCGCCGTGCGCTCCAGCCAGCGCCAGCTGGAAACTCTACTCAACAGCATGCAGGATGCGGTCATCGCCGTCAGCGCCGATGGCCTGGTGCAGTGGGTCAATCAGCCCCTGGACCGGCTGGTCCCACAACACGCTCGTCTCCACGCCCCAGTCGTAGAAACCATCCGCGACCCCGATTTCCTGGCCACCGTCAAAGCCGCAACTACCACCAAGACAGTCAAAACTGCGCGCGCCACGTCGATCGTTCCGGGCCGCGCCTTCGACGTCACTGCAGCGCCTCTGCCGGGCGGAGGCGCGGTCGCTGTGCTTCGCGATCTTACCGAAACCGAGCGCGTCGAGAAGACCCGCCGGGACTTCATTGCCAACGTCTCCCATGAACTCCGTACTCCGCTGACCTCGATTCAGGGATACTCGGAAACGCTCCTCGACAGCACGCCGGAAAGCGGCGCCCCCAACCGCGAGTTTCTGGAGATCATTCGCAAGAATGCCGCCCGCATGTCGCGCCTTACGGAGGACTTGCTGACCCTCGCGCGCGTGGAGTCCGGGGAGACCCGCTTTGAGGCCGAGCCCGTTCCGCCCAGCGAACTGCTGGGCGATGCGGAAGAAAGTTTCCGCGAGATCGCGCGCAGCCAGGGTGTGGAGTTACAGATCGAATATTCGCAGGACAAGGACCACGGGCCGGAGGGTTTACCCCCCGTTCTAGCCGACCGCGAAGCCATTCATCAGGTGTTTGCCAACCTTATCGACAATGCCATGAAATACGGCCGCTCCGGTGGACGCATCGTTCTCGGCGCCCGCCCCTCGCAACGTGGAATCGAGTTCTACGTGCAGGATTTCGGCACCGGCATTCCCTCCGAACATTTGCCTCGCCTGTTTGAGCGCTTCTACCGCGTGGACAAAGCCCGCTCCCGCGAATCCGGAGGAACCGGTCTCGGCCTGGCCATTGCCAAGCACATTATGCTGGCCCACGGCGGGTCGATTCGCGCCGAAAGCGAGCTGAATCACGGCTCCATATTTGTGTTCACGCTCCCCACCGCTGCCTGATCAAGCGATGAGCTTAGTTTCATCAATGGTTTTGGGAAGGCGCGGCTTCATACGTGCTGCTAGCCGAGCTCTTGGGACCTGGCCGCGGAGCGGCGTAAGATGCAGCCCACAGCCTGCTCTGAGCCTGCCGAAGGGGCGCAAGCCGTGGGATAGTGGGAGACAAAAAAGCCCCAGCAGGGCGAAAGAATACCACTCAAACATTCTGCTGGAAGAGTGACGAGACTGCAGCACCGGCTCAACGCAGGAAAACGATGGCGGTGATCACGCCCACGATAATAAGGAGAGCTCCCAGAATGTACTTGTTCGCAGAGAACCACGACTCCGACGGCTCAATCCCGCCGCTGAAGATCGGGGTGTCCGACTCAACCGCCGTAGTATGAGCGAGCGGTGTGGTGACTGTCTGAGCCGCAACCTCCATGGTGGGAGCAGAGCTCATTGCGCCAGCTTTGACCTGTTCAGAAGGTACAACCGTTCCCGGAGGAATCGCGGCTCCAGCCGCCGCTGGTAACGGCTGATTTGAAGAGACAACTCGCGAGACCTCTGCGCTCGCGCGGGGAACATCCTTCCTCGCCGCGGCTGGCCCTGGAACGCGAAGCTGACCTCGCCACTGTTTCTCTTCACACTCCACGCAGAGCTTGCGCCCTTCCGACACCGGGAAGCCGCAGGCCCAGCACTGGCGCAGGTTTCTTAGCACAGGAGGCACGTGGCTCTGATCCGCCTGCGCGGGCTTCTGCGCGTCAGGGCTGGTATAAACCGCGGCAGACCATAACACGGGTTTCCTGGGCGGCGAAATCTTCGGCGGCTCGGGAGTGGAGGCCACCGGCGGAGGAGCTACCGCAGAAACGGCCGGCGCAATGTCAGGAGCTTCGGACTGGATCATCAATTCCGCAAGCGATTCCCCGGTTTCCACTTCTTCAATCTCCACGTCCGCCAGGGGAGCTTCGCTTGCGTCCTGCTCGTGGATTGACTGCTCGTCGCTGGGGTGCACTTCTGCAGGAGTTTCAGACGGCAATCCATGCGCCGTTTCCGCCAGCTTCACTGCGGTCTCAACCATCTCGGTGAGACGCTGCAAGGCCGAAAGATCGCGCTCCCCAAATGCTCCCGGCTTCCCCGAAAACAGTTCGAACACGCCCAGAACCTGCTCTTCGCGGACAATCGGCATCACGACAACCGACGAGATTCCCAACTCGCGGCAGCCGTCGCGGTTTACGCGTGGATCGCGCTCGGCATCATCGCAGCGCAGCGGCGAACGGGTTCGGACACTCTCGCCGGACAACCCGGATTCGGTGGAGAGCAGCGCGCCCAGCTCCGGCGCGTTCGCTCCCGCGCTGGCCCGGCAGAGCATGTCATTGTGATGACTGCGGCGCAATGCGATGGCAGCGCCTGAGGCCTCGGTGATGTACTGCGCACGCTCCGCGAGCAATTGCAGGGCGGCATCGAGATCGCGCTGGGCCATCCCCGCAAGAGAACGTCCGCCGTCCTCGCCGGGGAAGCGCAGTCCGGAGTGAGCCGCTGACCCAAGGCTCGAACTCGCAGCCCTCACATTCGTGGCCGCCAGCGCCGCAGGAAGGCCGCTGGGGGACGTTCGGGTTGTGTTGGCCTGCTGCACGTCCGTCTCCAGAACCGGTTCCGGACCAGACGTCGTCACAGGCGACGGATTCTGGTCGAGGATCGAGTAATGGTCCATGTCGCAAATCTTACGCAGCGTCCAGAGTTCAGCCCGGCCGAGGGCGCAATCCAGCCAGCCAACTCATTTCAGATGTTCAAGATGCAGTACTTGGAGTCTCGCTCGCAGCGCGGCGGGTGTCAAGAAATTCTCTGCACAAAGGTATTACGCCGGAGAGGGGGGAATCCTTTCCTATTTCCGCTTCCGCACCGCCGAATGGGCCAGCCGGTTCGCCTCGCTGTTGTCCTCACGCGGGACGTGAGAAATGGAAAAGGTCAAGTCACGCGCCAACTTGCGGCAGGTCCAGTGCAAGGAGTAGAGGCGTGGGCTGCGGCAAACGTACTCGCCGCGCATCTGGCGCACCACGACTTGAGAGTCCGAGAAAACGTGCAGGGTTTTCGCTTTGAGGGTCACCGCGTACTGCAAAGCTTCGAGCAACGCGACATACTCGGCGACGTTGTTGTCTTGGTGGCCGATCCACTTCGCAATCCGTACCGGGCCGTCGTCGCCGCCGTCGATCACCACTCCAATACCGGACGGCCCCGGATTCCCCAGAGAGCCCCCATCCACGTAAGCCACGAGATCCGGCATCACTGCGTGTCTGCTATCAGCAAGATGCGCTGAGAACTCTTCTGCGTCAAGACGATTATTTGGTTCACTTTCAACCTCTTGGACACCTCTTCCCCTTTGTGCATTCTTCTGTGAAAAACCGGGACCAATTTACCCCGCAGATTAGTAAGCAACGTTGCTGCAATGAGTTGCATTCTTTATTATGCACAGCTTTTAGACCCATCATTGCACCAAAAGTTTGCGTTGACTTTTATTGATGGTCTGTTAAGGTTGCTCCCGTCGACGGTCGAAAGGGTTGGCGAAATAAAACTTGCCGATCCGAAGTAGACTGGGTGATTCGCCGGGTGAGGCAACTTGCCAGGCGGCCGGACCCGAAAAATCCGACTAACTCTGCGAGGAGCAGTCGGGGTCAGGTGCTGCGAAAGCAGTGATCGCATCAAGGGGCTGTGACGGTGCATGTCTCCACGCTGTTGGCTCCCTCGCAGGAGCTGGTGGCTAGAGCATAACCAATGTCACGGCCCTTTCAATTTCTTACTAACAATCTCCTGTTCTCCTGATCTTCCCCTCCATAGATTCGCCCATCTCCACTTTTCGAGCGGGCCCAAGAATGGTTCGTGACGGTGTGAATGAGTGGAATGGCCTGATTTCGTCACCTAACGTCTCCTCGTGAAGAACCCCGAAGGAGTGGGACACTGAGAGTGATAGAGTGTCGGGTGTGAACACAGATGCAGAACTGTATTGCAGTTGCATGGAACAGTTGTTGCCGCGATTTGAGTTGGTTAGATGTGTTTTTGAGAAGCAGGTCACTTCCGGCCACGATTTTCTAGATGCGGAAATCGTGTTCTTGCAGTTTCGGAAAATGCTTGAGCAAATTGCTTTCGCCTCACTCGTGGCTAACAAAGATGTTTATTCAAAGGTTCGTTCATCGTTTGCAACCGATTGGCGCGCCACAAAGATGCTCGGACACTTGGGAGAGGTCAACCCGGAGTTTTACCCACAGCCGCTCAAAGAAGCGTCAAGAAGGGTTGAGGGCGGCAAGAGACATATTCACCTTGAACCTCTGTTAGATGGATTCCTCACGAAAGATGATTTCGTGCGGCTGTACGACTATTGCAGTGATGTTTTGCACTCACAGAACCCATATAGGGGTGCTGGTCCCACCATCCACGTGGGCCGTAGCGCTAAGGAATGGCTTTCACGCATTCAACATCTGGTTGCGTTGCATCGTGCACAGCTGGTCACTGGTGGTTGCTGGATTGGGGCCGTGCCGGACAAGGACGGCAAGGTGCACACCTATTCCGCTGAGCCGATGGGGCCATGATCGGCAGTCGTTTCGGGCCTGTGAGCCATCTTGCTGTTACCGAGGTGACATGCGCCACTTCAGAAAGTGTCACAATCACACAGCGTTCATAGCTGCTGCCGCTTAAGCTAAGCGTATGGAGTACGAGTGCGGCACATTACGGATTTTGGGGTTGGTTGTTCTGCTTAACTGCGCCCTGCTTGCTTTTGCATCAGACGTGCCGCTGCCTCAACCAGTCGCAACTCTCGATATATCCGAACCGCTGCCTAAGATTCAACGAGAACCTATTTTGACGATGGTAGCATTCTCGTCGGACGACTCCATCGCGGTGGGAGTATGCCCAACGGCTGGTCGTGCCACGAAATGTTCCTTATCCGTCGTTCGATGGGAGAACGGATCCCTCAAACTCGTCGCGGAGACACCGCAGGTCGATCCCGGGAGCAGCAGATCATCCACTAATGGAAGTCGAATGTTGTTCGATTTCAACGATAGGAAAGTGCTTAGATTGCAACACCTGCTTGAAAGCGTCCGCACGATTGCGACTCTTGGAATGATCGGACCCGAAGATGTCAACCGCGAGGTAGTACAGGTGATCGATACCGCTACTAGGAAGTCGTGTTTTGAATGGCATCGCAGTTTCCCCATGACATACAACCGCATAAGGTCTGCATCGATTTCACCATCAGGCGAATTTGTCGCCATCACAGAGGGGAGCAAGCTCTCCATCTATCGGCTTCCAACAGTTTGCAAAGGTCCAACGATAACGCCACGCCAATAGAGAGTTTCTCGGTTGGCGTAGTGTCGCGATTGCACTCATTGAGTCGGCTTTGACGCTTTGAACCACGCTGAGCGAACGTCGCCAACGGAGTAGCGAGTATGGCAGTCACTTCCGCGTCAGAATGCGCGGCATCAGGATCAGGACCAACCCGTAGAACAATAGCGAGACAACGAGAGATGCGGCGTTGCCTAGCCGCAGGTCTTCGAACAAGAGTTTCGCCGTGCCGCACGCGATGGTGGCATAAGCCAGCCATCCGAGTTCGGGACGTTCGAAACGAGAGGCTGCGAACGCAAATATGAGTGCCAGGGCGCACAGCACAAGCGTTCGGGTCATGGCAATGGATGAGGCGCTGAGGGCGATACGGCCGGAGGAAAGCGAGACCACGGCCACCACCGCCAACGCAGCTCCCGCCAGTGCGGCAAGCGCCGCAGGTATCACCCAGAGCAGCCGTCTCCTCCTCTGGTCTGTGGAACCGCGCGATCCCACGCCATAGCAGAGGGCAGCCGCGGCCGCCACCGTCCACTCCTGCCAGTCCGGCGCCAGTGGCACCGTTCCGGCGAGGGCGCTGCCCGCATAGGTCAGGAAGCCGGAAGCGATTGCCGCGGCCACCAGAAAGATAGACCCATGAATTCCGAGACTGAAACTGCCATGCCGCAGGTATCCGAAACAAGCTGCCACTGCTGCCAGTGACAATAGCGGCGCCTGGAGGTTCGCCGGAAACACCATGAAACTGCCCGCAAGCAGAAGTGCAGCCGCGTAGGTCGCGTACGCGCGCCGATTTCGATTGTGCGTATCGCTCGCAAACCGCCACAATGCGCCCCAGTAGCATACTGCGGAGGTGGCCAGAAAGAACGCCCCCAATACCAACTCCCAGTATCCATGCGCCGCGCGCAGGCTGGCGAAGACCGCCAGCACAAACACGATCATCCCCTGCGCCACCTCAAAGCTCGTGATCCGGCTCAGGAACGCCAAGTTCCGAATCGCGATGCTGCCCCCATAGATGGCCAGCAGCGCCAACGATATGCCCGCCACGGTGCCCGGGTTGGCCGCGCGATATCCCACCGGAACGCCTTCACTGCCGGTCATCACGTACACCAGCAGCCAGACCGTAAAGTCCGCCGCAATCGCCGGCACTGCCCTCAAACTCAGCCTGTGGCCTTCCTGGACCACGACTTCCGTCGCCAGAGCCAGCACCAACAGCGCCGCCGTGAACGGCACCAGTTCGCGCGTGGCGATAATCAACGCCAAAGCCGTGATTACAGCCGCCAGAGTCGCTACCCACGGAATTGCCTGCAGGTTGTGCCGCCACGACAGCCCCAGCGCCAGCACCACAAATCCGGCCAGCACCACTGCTGTGAACACAGGCGCAAGAACCTGAAACTGCACCGTGGACTCCCACAGCATCGGGGCCAGAATCAACGCTGCCGTAATTCCATACGTCGTACTGGCAAAGCGGTTGGCCGCGTGAATCCGCGCTGCCCACACCAGCCACATCCCGGCGTAGAGGATCGCCACCACCAGCACCGGCAGCTTCGGAATCGAGCCCGACTCCGCAACGGCACGAAGCAGATACGCGCCCGCGATTCCCAGCACCGCCTTGCCCAGCACAGGCACAGCACCCGAAGGCACACTCAATGTGGGGGGCTCTTCGACCGCTGCAGTTGCACGTGACTCTGCCGGTGCGCCAGGCTCGCGCTGAGTCTCAAGCGCCGCAACGCGCCGCTCCAGGTCCTGCACACGTTCGGTGAGCTGTTCCAGATCAGAGGAGACGCCGTCGACCGCTCGCGCCATACTCTTCTCCGCATCTGCCCCGAAGAAAAATGGATGGGGGCCTAACTGGTCCCGTGGGCCGGAGCACCGGAGGCGGGCAGCGAGCCCGAGTCCGGCCATGGCGGCAGGAGTTTTACCAAAACCCAAAGAATGCCAAAAGGCAGAATCATCAGTCCGATCGCGATCAACAATCCTTCTCGTGTGGCAAACGCCATTTTGTAGGTTGTGTATCCCAGAAAGCTCTTGGAAAAAAGCTGCCCGCCGATGACCACGTTCCAGCGCATGGCAAAAATGCCGATCACTGTCAAACATCCCGCCAGCCCGTAGATCCGCTTGCGCGCGGTTTCCGTCAGCTTGACAACCTGCGTCAAACCCAACAGCGCAATCGGCGTAACCGTACCCAGCAATATCTGAATGATCACCTGCGACTTCCAGAGCCGCGTGTGCACCATGAAGTCCAGGCTGCGGAACGACTCGTCGGCCTCATAGATTCGCTGAATCAAGTCCAGCATCTCCAGACTGAAGTCGATGACAAACGTGTACAGCAGATATTGCGCAATCTTATCCACGCAGCGGATGTCGATCTGCTGCCCTCGCAGCCGCGTCGAAAGCATATACAGCAGCATCACCGCAGCGATCCCCGATACCATCGCTGAAAAAACAAAAACAATCGGCATCAATGGCGAAGACCACCAGGGATTCGCCTTCACCGAGCCGAAGATGAAGCCCACGTACCCATGCAACAGGAACGCCGAGGGTATTCCGACCAGCGTGATGAAATACCCAAGCCTCTCATCGATGCGCAACGCACGTTCACTCACATTGCTGGAGCCGAACGTCAGCAGGCGGTAGACCAGCCGCTTCCACCCCTTCTCCGACTGCGACCGCGCCACAATGTCATGCCGGTAGTCCAGCCATATCTCCAACAGCAGCACCGCCATCAGGTACCACAGGTAAACAAAGCCGAACATCGCCATGGCCGAAGACCGGTGCGGTGTCAAATACATCTCCAGCGACCGCTCCGGATGTCCCAGGTGCAACTGCAGCGGCAGCGGCGCGACCAGCAGAAAGGAAAGCGCGGTGAGCAGGGCCAGACGATAGGTAGGCTTCACCGCCTGCACCCGAAACACGCGCTCCAGCGACGCCAGAATGAACGCGCCCGCCACCAGCCCCGTGATGAACGGGTAAAGCACAATCAGGACGCTCCACTGCAACTCGACCTCGTTCGGGTACATGAAACCTTCGACCGGAATTTGCACGAGCCTCCTTATCGCACCGAGCCGTCCATGCCGTTGTAAAACACCTTCGACCCGGTCGCCATGTGCGGCTTCAGAACCTGCACCGTGTGCGTCCTCAAGTACTCATGAATCGGATCCTTGGGATTCTTCAGATCAGCTAGCTGCCGTGCCCCGGTCGGGCAGACCTCGCAACAAGCGGTTGTGAGCCCTTTCGTGATCCGGTGATAACACAGCGTGCACTTCTCGGCAGTGTTCGTCTTGGGATTGATGAACCGGCACCCGTATGGACACGCTTGCACGCAGTAGCGGCATCCCAGGCAATAGTTCTTGTCGACCAGCACCACTCCATCCGGCGAAACAAACGTCGCCCCCACCGGACAAACCTGTGTGCAGGGAGAATCCGCACAGTGATTGCACAGCTTGGGCACGAAGAAATTCTTGCCGCCCTCGTCGGCATGAGGCGGGAAGCCATTCTTGCCGCCGTCCGGCGATTCCACGTCCGGCCGTTCGATCTTCCAGTCGGCCACGTGGTAGCGTTCAATCCAGGTGCGGTAGTAGCCCTCGGGGACGTCATTCTCCTCCGCGCAGGCCCGCACACAACTGCCGCACCCGATGCACTTTGGAATGTCGATCAGCATGGCCCACCAGTGCTCGGTGAGCTTGTAATTGGGTGCAGCCTCTGGAGTCCCCGCCTGAACGTACTTCCACGCCATTGCCGCGGCAGGCAAGAGCATGAGCAATCGACGGCGGGTGATGTCCACTATTTCCTCCCTCCCGCCTCGTTCTTCGCTGCCGTTTCAATTTTCGGGCGGTGCGGCTGGTGGCATGTGTCACAGGCAAGCCCCGCAGAATGATCTGCGGTCGCGACCTGCGGAAACCCCTTGGGCTTGGCGCTGTTCGCCTCATGACAACGTGCGCACAGGATCGCCGTATCCAGCTTCGCGGGTTTCACCGAGCCGGGGTCCTCCACATGCCGGGCCTGGGCTCCGTGACACGCTTCACAAGAGACCACGACGTGCTTGCCCAGCTTCTTCTGATCCACCACATCGGTGTGGCAGTCCTCGCACACGGCGTGTCCTGCAAAGGAGATCGGCCGAGCCGCGACCTCCTGAATCGCGTCTCCTCGATAGTGCCCATACTCGCCAAAGCTGTGCGGCACCACTGCAACCCGCAGCACTACGAAGACCAGCAACAACACGACGATCACGACCGCCAGCCGGATCAGGTGCTCGATGTCCTTGAAAAGGTTCATGTTTTGGCGCGAAATGACCCGCCGCCCCTCGCGCAAACCTAGCGCGGATACTCTTGGATACCCCAGGTCGCGGTCTGGGCACGATGATGAAGATCACAACAATCCGTGATGTGGGTCACAAAGCAGGTGTAGCGAATGGACACAACTACTTAACAACCGCGTGGAAAAGAGTTCCGGGAGTACTTACTGCTTTTTCTTCGCTGGCAGGTACTTCTTTTCGATCGACGCCACAACCACATAGTTGGGATCGACCATCTCGTTGAAGTGAATTTTCGCCACCTTCGACAGCAGTTCGTAGGCGTCCAGGTCTGATAGTCCGTAGTCGCGGTGAATCCAATGCACCAGTTCCGTAAGCGCGATGCGCGCCGCGTCGTCGACCGGGCGGTACGCTCCCACGGTCATGATGGCATCGTCATTTTCGAATTGCGGCCACTCGATCGTCCGTCCCTTGATCACACTCACCTGTACGCGAGCTTTGAGTGGGACCTCAATCGCCGACCCGGCCACTTCGCCATCTCCCATGGCCGCATGTCCGTCGCCAAGATAAAGCAAGCCACCCTTCACGTTTACCGGGAAGTACACCGTGTTGCCCGCGCTCGCCTCGGGCGAATCCATGTTTCCTCCGAATTCCGCGGGAACAATCGAGCTGCGCGCTTCGCCATTGGCAGGAGCCACACCGATGCATCCGAAAAACGGATGCACCGGAATCTTCACCGAGAAATCCGAGTCGAGAGCCTTGAACGTGGCCGTGTTGTCCTTGTGATCGATGTGGTAAAACCACACCCGCTCTTTCCATGGCGATTCGAGCACCGGCGTGTAATGGGATCCGGTGAGCGCGCCGAAGCCGGGAGAGAAAGCTCCCACGCCCGTGTCTCCATCGACCTGCAGGTCGAGAATCTTCACCACCAATGTGTCGCCCGGTTCCGCACCCTCGACGTAGAACGGCCCCGCCAGAGGATTGTCTCCCTTCGCCATACTCAGCGTGTCGCCCGGCTTGCGCAGTCCATTGCCGAAACAGTCCAGCGTGTTGGTGTCAAGAATGTCCCCGGTCTTCAGGCGCGCCACAGGTTCGGCGGTCGCGAACAGATACTTCACGTTGTCATTTGTGGTGGTGTAATGGACAACATTCTGCGCCAGCGCCGAGCCAGCGAGTAACGAGAAAGCAAGAAGACGAGCAATCACGGGAACCTCCAAACGCTTTATGTCCCAGTGGCGATTGTACCCGTTTGAATGCGGCGCAGCTTGATTGTCATCCTGAGCAAGCGTTCTTTGCGCCGCGAAGGACCCGGGCGAACCGCGCGAAGTGTCGCGTTGTTTGCGACACAACAATCGCGCGTTTGGCTCGCTTCCCTATCGCTTCTTCTTCCGCGCATAAAACCGCCGCGCCTTCGCCCGGTTCCCGCACACGTCCATGTCGCACCAGCGCCGCCGGTGATTCTTGCTCGTATCCAGAAAAAGCCACTGGCAAGTCTTCGACCCGCACGCCCGCACAAACTTCAGTTGATCGGAAGCAAGCAAATCCGCCGCCGAGCGCGCAATCGGCCACAGGATGGCGTCGAACGAAGAGGAATAGTCGAAGCGCCATTCGAAGTGCCTGTTCGTTGCAACCAGACGCACATGCTGGGCGGCATCCTGCGCGCATGCATTCAACTGCGCCAGTGCCATGGTCGGGACTGTTTCCTTCTTCATGATCGCGTGGAAGATCGCGTACATCGCCTCGCGCAGTTCAATCGCCGCGCGCAACACTCGTTGTGCCCCCTCCGGATCCATCTGACTGCGCTTCATGAGTTCGTCCACGTGAGACAACTCCAGGATGCCCGTGTCTTCCGCGAACCGCGCCAGATCGATGTAACTGTTCAACAACTCCTTGGGCTGCTCGCTGGGACGATCGTCCAGCGTGTTGACGAAGTCGATGCACAGCGCATCCCCGTTAAGTTCGAACCGCGGCGCCCGTCGTCGAATCGAATGAGTATTCATAATTTCATTATATAACCACTAAAATGTACTTGACAGGTTATACCACGGTGCCTATCATTTCAGTTAACCATTAAACAATGGTTAGCAGGTTATACCATGACAATCGATCGACCAGCGCAAATCATGGCCCTGATCCGCAGTGGCAAGATGATAAATATTGGAGGCAGACCCGTGATCGTCCCCCGCAGCTCCGCGACCCCGCATGACCGTGGCCATGCCATCAAGATGGCGCTGGCCTTCGCGGCGATCTACGTCATCTGGGGATCGACCTACCTCGCCATCCGTTACGCCGTTGAGACGATTCCGCCACTCGTGACCGCAGGCATCCGCCACACCATGGCCGGCGGAATCATGCTTGCCTGGGCGTGGGCGCGTGGCTTTCGCCCCACGCGCCAGCAGTGGCTCTCCGGGCTCGCAGTCGGTGCGCTGTTTTTCTTCGTCGGGCACGGGACGCTGCACTGGGCGGAGCAGTACGTAGGATCAGGCCTCGCCGCGCTGCTGATCGCGACCGAGCCGATGTTCATCCTCGTGCTGGGATGGCTAATGGGACAGCAGAAGATCAGCCGCCTCAGCACGCTGGGACTCGCTCTCGGCGTGGCCGGAGTGGCGGTGCTGACAGGAGCAGAACTCAACAAGGGCGCGAGCCTGCTGGGATTGCTCACCGTGCTGCTGGGATCGTTGTCGTGGTCAGCGGGTGTGGTGATCTCGCCGCGACTCAAGTTGCCTTCGGACGCGCTGGGACGCACGGCACTGCCAACGCTGTGTGGCGCGGCCATGCTGCTGATCGCGGCGGGAATGAGCGGCGAGTTTCAAGCGACGCACTGGGCAAGCATCTCGATGCGCTCGATCCTTGGGCTGGCTTACTTGATCACGTTCGGATCGGTGGTGGCGTTCACGGCTTACACATGGCTGCTGCAGCAGTGTCCGCCGGCGCTGGTGGCGACGCACACGTACGCGAATCCAGTGGTGGCGGTGCTGCTGGGATGGCTGCTCGCGGGTGAGCCTCTGACCCTGCGCGTGGTGCTGGCGTCAGTCGCGATCCTGGGAGCGATCGTGCTGATCCGCCGCGGGGAGCGGGCCGTGGCTCGGCCTGCGGCTCACGAGCCGCGGGCGGTTGAGGGCGAACTGGCCGCCGCCGTGAGGAGGGTGTCATGATCAGCCGGCTCTGGCATGGATGGACCAGGCACGAGAATGCGGACGCGTATGAAGAGTTGCTGCGGAGCGAGGTGCTGCCGGGCATCCATCGCGTGAAGGGATTCAAGGGCGCGCACCTGCTGCGGCGCGACAACAAAGATGAAGTCGAGTTCGTGACGCTGACCATCTTTGATTCGATAGAAGCGGTGAAGGAGTTTGCGGGCGAGGACTATGAGGTGGCGGTGGTGCCTCCAGAGGCGAGAAAGTTGCTGGCGCGGTTTGATTCGCGGTCGGCGCACTACCAGACGGTGTTGCGGCTGGATTGAAGAAACGTTCCTACCGGAACATGTGGAAATCCACCGAATCGAGCGCTGGAAGTTGTTGATTCTGCTGGGCGGCATTTTCTCGAGGCTAATTTCTCAAGGGGTTAGGCTGTGGAAGAAATGTCTACTTTCGAGGACGTTGGGAGTCCACGAAAGTAGACTTGACTGGGGACCGGTTTCGGTGCAATTGGCAGGTCAGTTTGTCCAAATCAAAACCCCCGCCCTGTCCCTCCAAAAAACGGAGAGACAAGGACGGGGCACCCTCGGTCTTAAGTCTGGTGAAAGGGTGGGCCACCCGCCCCCACTCCCCACTCCCCGGTTTACAATCTTTTTCGCAAGAGAACTGTCCCTAGTTTCTTTGTCTCACCTCAAGGGTGCACTTCAGCACTTCACCCGTCTGTCCCCGGGTTTCCCCTAATCCGACCGGGATCACGGCCCCTGTCAGACCTAAGATCGGCGGCTCCTCACCCCCCGGGATCAGGAACCGGATCGGCACCCGCAAACGGCAAGGCCGCGCCACATACCGGCGCGGCCAAGAACCAACCCCACGGCTAAAAGAAAAACTCTCAGAACACCCCGGCAACCCGACGCGCTCCGAGACCAAAGTGACGCGCAAGGTCATCGAGGCGGCGCCGAAGTTGCGCGTGGTGGGCCGGGCTGGCGTGGGCGTGGACAACGTGGATGTCGAGGCGGCCACGCAACGCGGCGTGGTGGTGATGAACACCCCTGGCGGCAACACCATTTCGACGGCCGAACTATCGTTTGCGATGATTCTAAGCCTGGCGCGCAAGGTGCCCCAGGCCCACTCCTCGATGGCCGCCGGCAAGTGGGACCGTAAGCAGTTTCAGGGGAGCGAACTGGCGGGCAAGACGCTGGGTGTGCTCGGCCTGGGCCGGATCGGGAGCGAGGTCGCCAAGCGGGCGCTGGCGTTCGGGATGCGAGTGCTGGCATATGACCCGTTCCTGGCGTCAGCCCGCGCCAAGGCGCTCGGCATCGAGTTGCTCCGTGATCGGGACGATGTGTACCGGGACGCGGACTTCATCTCCGTCCACATGCCGGTGACCGACCAGACGCGCGGCATGCTGAACACGGCGGCCTTCGCGAAAATGAAGCCGAAGGTGTGCCTGGTGAATTGCGCCCGCGGGGAGATCATCGTGGAGAACGACCTGCTGGCCGCGCTGGACTCGGGCAAGGTCGCTGCCGCCGCGCTCGACGTGTATGCCACCGAGCCGCTGCCGGCCGACCACCCCTTCCGCAAGCACCCGGCCATTACGATGACACCGCATTTAGGCGCCAGCACGAGCGAGGCGCAAGAGAAGTGCGGGCTCGAGGTCGCCGAGGTCATCACGGGTTACCTGCTCACGGGTGAAGTGCGCAACGCCGTCAACCTGCCGTATCTCGACGCGAAGACCTACGAACAGCTCAAGCCCTACCTCACGCTGGGCGAGAAGCTCGGCCGGTTGCTGGCCCAACTCGCCCCGCCACAGGTGGATCGCCTCCACATCACCTTCGGTGGCAAGGCGCAGGAATTGCAGAACATTGACCCGGTGACGCGCACCATCCTGCTGGGATTCCTGTCGCGCGCCTCGGTGAAGGACCTCAACAAT
>JAIQFC010000041.1 GCA_020073465.1 Terriglobia bacterium | reverse complement strand
ACCCACACCGAGGAGTTTTATCAAGTCACCCCTTGTTCCCTGCGGATCAACCAACTCAACCGCGAGCTCCGCCATTGGGAAAAGATTTACAACACCGTGCGCCCTCACCAGTCGCTCGGTTACCTCACCCCGCAGCAGTTCCTGCTGCGGGTCTCATCTCAAAGAAAGGAATGAAAACTGTCACTGATCTACTGGACGAGTACAGTTGGTTGCAAGTCGTTCAGACGTCGCGTATTATCGCTTAAAGGCGCTGTTTATCGGTACTTGCGCGAGAGGGGCGTTATAGAATCCCCCCTTCCGCACCATGAATTCCTGCGCAGGCCCGTCCCATTAGGAGGAATCCAATCCCTGGAAGGGCGCCAGCGCACTTAGGATAGACACGATCTCATGATTGCGTTAATCACCGCTGTTCACATTCTGGTCTGCTTCTTCATCATCATCGTCGTGCTGCTGCAGAGCGGCAAGAGCGGCGACATTTCGGCTGCGTTCGGCGGCCAGGGCAGCCAGACCGCCTTCGGTCCCCGGGGCGCTGCTAGCGCGCTTTCGAAAGCCACCACCTGGTCTGCGGTCGCGTTCATGGTCACATCCATCACGCTGTCGATCTACGCCTCGCGGCGGACAGGCCCGGCGTCGGTTCTGCAGGACATGAAGACGCAGCCAGTAAAAACGCAGCCTGCCCAGAAGCCGGCCACTCCAGCAGCACCACAGAAGTAGCGGCGTCCATTCCGAGCCCTCAGGGGCTAAAGCCGCATTTTTTTAGACCCTAAACTGCGGCTGAAGCCGTGCCTTACCCAAGACCACAGAGCGACCACTTCCCTTTTCGGGAATGCCCGACCCTCACCTCTTCCTACAGCATTTGGTAGTAGTGCAGTTTGGATATTTGGACCTTATATCAGAGGCGTCATCCCGAAACCCGGCGTTCTTCAGCCGGGTGAGGGATCTCGCGGGGAGCTTCCCGATCCCTTGCCGGGCACGCGCAAGATCCCTTCGACTTCGCTCAGGGCAGGCTCTTCGCTCCGCCTGAAAGACGGCTGCGCTCAGGATGACGCCGCCACATAGTCGGTGCCGGACTCAATCTGCCCTACAGCATCTGCCGTAATTGTATTTCGCCAATACGGGTGCTACCATCCGAATCAGGTACTTATAGCCAGGAGGTATCGGTATGTCCGACCGTGATGGGAATAGTTTTGTGTGGTTCTTAGCGGGACTGGGAATCGGCGCAGTCGTCGGAGTTTTGTACGCACCGCGCTCCGGCAGCGAAACGCGGGAAGTGCTGCGCGCCCGCGCCGAGGAAGGCCGCGACTACGTGAAGAGCCGTGCCCGCGAAGCGCGGGAGCAGGCTGCGGGCTGGGTCGATCGGGGACGCGATGTGGTAAATCAGCAGAAGGAACAGTTCCGCGCCGCTTATGAAGCAGGCCGTCAGGCATATCACGAGACGACGACCGAGACCGGTGCGCCCAAGAACCTGTAAGCCGGTTGCGTGCGGCTCCTCCCAAGCCTGCACCGGCGCTGGCGGAGGCATGTGACATGGAAAATCTGACCACGCTGTTCATCGCCATCACCGGAGCCGCCGTACTCCTGCAGGCGGGACTGCTCGCTGCCATGTATCTGGCGATGCGCAAGAGCAGCGCCCGCATGGAGTCGATTGCGAACGAAGTGAAGGCCAAGGCGCTGCCGACCCTGGAATCTGCACAGAAGCTTCTGACCGAAATCAACCCCAAGCTTCAGGTGATCGCTGACAACCTGGAGGACACGACCACCACTCTCCGGGACCAGGTTCACCGCGTCGATGCGACCGTGACCGACATCGTCGATCGCAGCCGCCTGCAAGTGATCCGGGCCGATGAATTGCTGAGCCGCACTCTTGACCGCGTGGAACAAACCACCGATCTGGTGCATAAGACGGTCGTGTCCCCGGTCCGCCAGGTCTCCGGCATTCTCCACGGGATTACCGCCGGGATTGAGTTCCTGCTGGGCAATCGTGGACGCCGGAACGGAGACAGCCGCGAGTCGCGGCGGCCGGTGCCGCAGGATGAGATGTTCATCTGAAGGCATTGTTGATTTTTGATTGTTGATTTCTTGATTTTCTTGATTTCTGATTGTTGATTTTAAGAAACAGCTCCCCGAGTATTTGCATGAGCGGGGAGCTTTTCAATCAACAATCAAAAATCAGGGAATCGACAATCAACGATATCTATGCGCTATCTGGTTCGAGCCCGCGTCAAACCCGGCCGCGAAGCGGATCTGCTTCAAGCCGTCGAGGACGAAACCATCGGCCAAGGGTCGGTCGCGGAAGGCGAGTACGTGCGCAACATGCAGGAAGCTCGTCTCTGCGCTGATCAAACGGCGCGCTGGGTGGAAGTCTGCTATTGCCCCACGCCTCTGCAGGAAGAGCGGCCGTATTGGGAAGAATATTTCGATCTAACTCGGGTGCAGGATGCGCACGATCGCCGCAAGTGCCACGACGAGAATGGCTCGGGCCCCTGGTCCTGCGGTGACTGCGACTGCACCGCACGTCTGGAGGAGAAACTCAAGGACACAGGCACGCGTTTCCTCGACTCGCTCCGAGACGCCGCCGATTCGCCCTCAGGCAAGCTGGACCAGCGTTGATTCCAGCAGGGTCAAGTTCTGGCCACTTTTCTCGAATCAAAAACCAACGCCCAGAAGGGCAGTTTCGAAAAGAACTACGCGATCCAGCCGCCGCCAACGACAACATCTCCATCGTAGAAGACGGCTGCCTGGCCCGGAGTAATAGCGCGCTGGGGCTCATCGAAGGTGGCCAAAATCTCATCGTCCGCTACCTTCTCGATCACCGCCGGGGCGGGCTCATGACGATGACGGATCTTTACTGTGACGCGCATGGGCTCGCGCAGATCATCCACGGCGATGAGATTGATCCGCCGCGCGCGTAACGTGCGTGAGTAGAGATTCTCTTCTCCGCCTACCACAACCTGCTTATCAGCACCGCTGATCTGAATCACGTAGAGCGGAGACCCCGTCGCTACACCCAGGCCCTTGCGCTGACCTACGGTGAAATTGTGAATACCGCTGTGCTCTCCGATCACTTCCCCGCTAGTCGTAACTAGCTCGCCGGCGGTGTCGGGCAGGGACTCGCCCTGGTCCGCCAGATAGGCGTCGATGAAGCGCTTGTAGTCGCCGCCGGGGACGAAGCAGATTTCCTGCGAGTCCGGCTTCTCGGCGAGCGCCAGGCCATGCTTGCGGGCCAACTCCCGTACCTCGGGCTTGGTCATTTCGCCCAGAGGAAATAGGGTGCGGCTGAGTTGCTCCTGCGTAAGACCAAACAGGAAGTAGGTTTGATCCTTGCTGTGATCCGCGGGACGCTTGAGCAGCCATCGCCCGCGGGCGTCATCGTAGGCCACGCGGGCGTAGTGACCGGTTGCAACCCGCTCCGCCCCAATCTGCTGCGCCACAATCAGTAACTGATCAAACTTCAAGTGATTGTTGCAGAGGCTGCAAGGGATCGGCGTGCGCCCGGAGAGATACTCCTCGACAAACGGACGCACCACGTCGCGCTCAAACCGCTCCTCATGATTGACCACGTAATATGGAATCCCGATGTGCTCCGCCACGCGCCGCGCATCGTAAACGTCATCGAGCGAGCAGCAGCGTCCCTGCACCGACTCGGGCATTCCCTCGTGCCCAGCCAGCCGCCGCTGGTTCCAAAGTTGCATCGTCAGGCCGATGACATTGTGACCCTCGGCGCGCAGCATGGCCGCGACGGTGGAAGAATCCACACCGCCCGACATGGCTACGGCAATGGTCTTGGCATCAGACATCAGATTTGCAAGTTCCAGTTACAAGCTTTTGGCTTTTGGCTCTTGGCTTTAAGCTTTCTGAATCAACTTCATCGGCGCCCTTGCGGTTTCGTACGAACAGAACCAAGAGCTAAAGGCTAAGAGCTAATAGCTGCTTTCCTATATACCGGCGACAGCTCGCGCAGCCGCGCCACCGTCTCCGGTACGAGCGCCAGGGCGAACTCAATGTCTTCGGCTGTGCTCTGCTTCCCCAGGCTGAACCGGATACTGGCCCGCGCCCGGTCCGCGCGCAATCCCATGGCAGTGAGAACGTGTGACGGCTCAATCGCTCCCGACGAACAGGCAGCTCCCGTGGATACCGCCAAGCCCTTCAGGTCGAGTGCGATCACCAGAGCCTCACCCTCGATGTGATCGAAGTAAATGTTCGCCGTGTTCGGTACGCGCGGGGCGCCCTCGCCATTCACACCGGCCTCATCCACCTGCGCCAGAATTCCCTGCTGCAAGCGATCGCGCAACGCAGCCATTGTTTGATTGTCACCGCGCACGAACCCCTGCAATGCCAGCTCCGCAGCTTTTCCGAGACCGACAATGCCCGGCACATTCTCTGTTCCCGCTCGCCGCGAACGCTCGTGCCGGCCTCCGTAAAACAGCGGCTGGAGATGCGTTCCCTTCCGAACGTAGAGCGCGCCCGTACCCTGGGGAGCGTGAATCTTGTGGCCGGAAATCGAGAGCGCATCGCACCCAATCTTCGCCACATCAATGGGAACTTTCCCGGCCGCCTGAACTGCGTCCGTATGGAAGTAAACGTCAGCCTCCGCAGCAATCTTCCCGATCTCCTCGACGGGCTGCAGCACTCCGGTCTCGTTGTTCGCCATCATGATCGAGATCAACTTCGTGTTCGGCCGCAGTGCCCGCCGCACGTCGTCGGGATCTACCAGGCTACGGCCATCGACCGGCAGGCAGGTGACTTCACACCCGTTCTCCTCCAGATGCTTGCAAGCGTGCAGCACCGCATGATGCTCGATGCTCGAAGTAATGATGTGGTCGCCGGGAGCGGCCAATCCCGCGATCGCGAGGTTGTCCGACTCGGTGCCGCCACTGGTGAAAACAACTTCGGACTCCCGGCATCCCAGCAGCTTCGCCACTGACTCGCGCGCGTTCTCGACCGCGGCACGGGTCTCCTGCCCGTGGTGATGGATTGACGACGCATTCCCGAAGTGCTCGCCGAAATAGGGCCGCATCGCCTCCTGCACCTCAGGCAGGACCGGCGTGGTGGCGTTATTGTCGAGGTAAACGCGCCGCATGATTCCTATATTCTACCCGCTTCTGACTGGATGCCCCACGGGAATCGCCGACGGCAGGAGGACCGGCGCCCGGAAGAGCGCCGTATGCCGGCCAAAGAGCACAAGTGATAATCTTTCTGACATTCCAGGGAGTTACCGCATGGCAGAAACCAGTCAAACCCGGGTTCGTTTCGAAGGCAGTCAGCCGATCCTGCGGGTGGAGAACATGGCGGCCAGCCTCCGGTTCTATGTTGACATTATGGGCTTCAAGAATGCGCCTGGGGGGAACGACGATTTCACCTACATATCCCGCGAAGGAGCAGGGATCTACTTATGCCGGGGAGGTCAGGGACGCGGCGGCGCGTGGGTGTGGATCGGAGTGGAAGATGCAGAGAAGCTTCACGAGGAACTGAAAGCGCTCGGCGTGAGCATCCGTCTGCCCCCGACGAACTACTCGTGGGCGCTGGAAATGCAGGTCGAGGACCCCGATGGCAACGTGCTGCGCCTGGGGTCAGAACCGAAGTAAGGGTTCTGTCGCGAGCCAGCAACACCGTGTTGCCGGGCTCCCGCGTCTTGCAGACTACCTCTGCTCCATCGGAACGTAGCGATTGGGATAGTGCGGCCCCATGTACTCCGCCCGCGGACGAATCAGCCGGTTGTCGTCGAGCTGCTCAATCACGTGCGCAGTCCACCCGCTGATGCGGGAAACGGCAAAGACCGGCGTGAACAAGTCCGCGTCAATGCCCAGCGTGTGATAGGTCGAAGCCGAATAGAAGTCCACGTTGGCGTTCAGCTTCTTTTCCGCCTTCACGAAGCTCTCGATCTTTTCCGACATGTCATACCACTGCGGCTGGCCGCTGGTGCGCCCCAGGTCCCGCGACATCACGCGCAAATGCGTGGCCCGCGGATCCTCCGTGTGATAGACACGATGTCCAAAGCCCGGAATCTTCTTCTTCTGCGCCAGCATGTTGCGCACGTAGACAACCGGATCGGCTTTTTCACGATCGATGTTCTCAAGAATTCGGATCGCCGCCTCGTTGGCCCCGCCGTGGAGCGGCCCCTTCAGCGCCCCGATCGCGGATGTGACCGCCGAATGCATGTCAGAAAGCGTCGCCGCCGTCACTCGCGCCGCGAAGGTCGACGCGTTCAGTTCATGATCGGCATGCAGGATGAGTGCGATATCGAGAGCCCGCTCGGCCGTCGCTGACGGCTTTGTCCCGTTGAGTTGCAGCAGGAAGTTGGCCGCGTGTGACAGGGTGCGGTCTGCTTCCACCACGTTCTTACCCTTGCGGAGGCGGTCGTACGCCGCAACGATCATGCCAATCTGCGAAGTCAGCCGGATCGCCTTGTGCACGTTGGCGTCGTGGTCGTTCTTCCGGTCCTCTGGATCGTAAAAGGCGAGCGCCGAAACGGCGGTGCGCAATACATCCATCGGCAGGGCAGTTTTCGGGGCTTGACGCAGGAAATTGATGATGGCCGGATCCAGATGCCGCTCCGCCGCCAGTTTCTGCTGCAGATCCTTCAACTCACTACGATTGGGCAGGCGTCCAAACCACAAGAGGTAGCAGGTCTCTTCGAAATTGGAGTGGTCGGCCAGTTCGTGAATGTCGATGCCGCGATAGGCGAGAACGCCGCGGTCTCCGTCGATGTAGCAAATGCTGGAATTCGTGGCAACGATGCCCTCCAGTCCTTTGGGGGCATGAGTTGTGGTCGACATAGGCTCTCGCTAAAGTGATTTTTCGTCGCCGGACCGCGTGAGGAGGTACGCGGGTGACGCAACCTTTTGTTATACCCGAAACGTCGTGAAGTTTCCACGACCTAAAGGTAACCCGGTACTGCTGATTACCGGGTTTGCGAATGGCCGCGAACCCGGGCTTTCGCAGCCGATCGCGCACCGAGAAGCCTCTATTGACGGTTCAGATCATGCAGCAGGTTATGCACCGTCGGGCCGAGAGCGTCAAACAAAGTCGTCAAACACCCCGGCGGAGGTCAGGAGCACTAGAAAGAGAACAACCGAGACGAGGATAGACCACCGGATAACCCTGGAGCTCCTACGGTCAAGCATAAACTGCCCTTCCGAAGCGAGATGGGGGCCCAGGGGGAAGTGGCGGTATCCTAGCGTCAAAACCGGGCGATGTACAGAGCGACTTTACTACAGACCGATCATTCTGCTGCAAAACGGTTGGTGAGTGGAGCGACGTCGCAGGAGCGGGCTGCGAACGGCGCGTCCAATAGCGGGCGTGACCTGGGTCAGATTTCCCTAGTGCAGAAGTCCGTCCATCTGCACGATATCGGCATCGCCCTCGCCGACGGCGGCAAATACCGATTTTCCATCCGACGACCAGGAGACACGCCGCGCGATGAAGATGCGTTTCTGGCCAAAATCTGTGATCCGCCTGAGCTTTCCATCCGCGGTCGACGCCACCCAGATGTTGGTCCCCAGGTTGTCGTCCAGCGGCAGCGCCAGCCACTTCCCGTCTTTCGAGATCACAGGGTGCAGGCCCTGCCAGAGGGGCACGCGCTCGCCGGAGATACGCGCCAGCAACTTCGACGGTCCGTCTTCGGGCCGTGCCGCGCGCAATTCGTAGTCCAGCGAGCCGTTCAGGTTCTGCAACGGGACCACGTAATACAACGCCGAGCCGCCGGGCGCCAGCGCCGGCCCTCGGGCGTTGTCAGTACGCACCACCACCGCGCTTCCGCCCTCGATAGGAGCCTTCATGAGCCGGAAGCTCCCCGTTGCCCGCACCGGCGAGGACTCGGAGTAGTAAAGCCATTTGCTGTCGCCCGACCAGGTTGCCCAGGCAGCGACCGGAACTGCCAAGCGCAGGCCGCTTCCATCAGGATGAACCACCCAGTAGCCCACTCCGCGGGTATCGCCCGCGATCCGGCCGGTCGCGAAAGTAATGAGATTTCCGTCGGGCGACCAGATCGGAACCCCCACGACCTCGTCGGGGTCCTTTTCAAATGTGATCTGACGTGGTTCCCCTCCGCCCAAGGACACAACCCAGAGATTGCCATGGCCTCCGTTGTCCGAGAGGTACACGAGTTCGTGGTCGTTCGGATCCAGAGCCGGGGTCTGCACCTGTCCGGTCTGGTGGGTGATGCGCACCGCCTGGCGTACGTTCTCAGCAGGATCCGTCCCCACCGGGAATTTCCAGATATCAAACTGCATGTGTTTGCGGCTGACCAGGATGCGCCCGCTACGATCGACGTCCGGATTCTCATCGCCAGCCTCGCCAAAGGTCAGCTGGTGGGCGTCTCCGCCGGATACCGCGATCGACCATAGATGTAACGTCGGGAGATAGAGTATGGTGCTCCCGCGTGCGGAGCTGTAAACCAGTCGGGAACCATCCGGCATCCACGCCAGTCCGCTCATCAGCGTATTGTCGTACGTGATCCGCCGCGGAGAGCCACCCGACTCCGCAGCCATGTAGACATCGTCGGACCAGTTCTCCAGACTGTGCAGATACGCAATGGCGCGGTCATCGGGCGACCACCGCGGCTGCCGGTAACTGAAACTGGTGACCGCTTGCATGGCCACTCGCTCGTGGAATCCGTCGCGATCGGTACTCACCAGTTCGATGTTGTTGCCATTCAGCCGAAAGAATGCCAGCCGCTTGCCGTCATGGCTCACGTCCGCGCCGCTCAAGGCGGACGCGATCCGGCGGGGAGGGCCGCCCAGCGCCGAAACTTCCCACAGCATGCCTTGCGCGTCTCCTTCCGGAGGCGGCGTGTAATAAATGATGGACGCCGAATCCTGCGACCATCTGGGCTCGAGATGGTCGCCGGCACTCCGCGTGAGCTGGAGAGGGGGGCCGCCCGCCAGCAAGCGGATCCAGATCTGTCGCGATCCCGTCGAATCGCTGACGAACGCTACTGACTTGCCGTCCGGTGAGAATGCAGGACTTTCCTCCAGACCAGCGAAATCAGTGAGGCGCAGGAACTTCACGACTGCGTCCCCGGATTGGGTCTTCACCCGGTACCACCATGCGCCGCCGGCAGCGACGGCGATCGCAAGGGCGGCAATCATCCACAGCAAAGGGTGCGCGGTTCTCTTTTCCTGCACTGGGGCCAGCGCTGCCACACCGGATTCGGAACCCGATGAAATAGATTCCAGATGAAATGCCAGATCGCGCGCCGCCTGAAAACGCTCTTCCGGATTCTTCTCCAGGCAGTGGCGCACGATTCGGTCGAGCGTTGGGGGAATCTTCCGGCCGGCAGCAAGAAGGTCGGGAGGCTCTTCTTTCAAGATGGCGCTGGCAGTATCCGCCGGAGTCGCTCCCTTAAAAGCACGCTGCCCTGACAGCATCTCGTAAAGCACAGCGCCAAAACTGAAGATGTCCGACCGCCGGTCGGCTTTCTGCCCGCGAACCTGCTCCGGCGACATGTAACCCGCCGTACCCAGCACCACGCCCGATCCAGTCTGGGCCACTGGCTCCAGGCTGGTTACAGTGCCCTCACCTGACTCGGCTTCGGTCAATTTAGCCAGGCCAAAATCCAGAATCTTGATACGCCCGTCGTGGCATATGAAAATGTTGTCCGGTTTCAGATCACGATGCACGATTCCCTTGTCGTGCGCAGCGGCCAAGCCACGGGCAATCTGAACTGAGTAATCCACAGCTTTGCGGGGAGCCAGAGCCCCTTCCTGCAGGCGGCCACGAACGGTGGCGCCCTCCAGAAGCTCGGTCACAAGGTATGGAGCACCGTCGTACATCCCAATGTCATAGACCGCGAGGATATTGGGATGACTGAGCGAGCCTGCCGCCCGCGCTTCATGTTCGAACCGCCGAAGACGGTCAGGATCGCGGCAGAACGATGTGGGCAGAACTTTGATGGCGACCTCTCGACCCAGCCGCGGATCTCGGGCGCGGTACACCTCACCCATGCCGCCTGCGCCCAGAAGGGCGATGATTTCGTACGGTCCGAGTTTGGAGCCTGGAGACAGGGCCATCGGTGCGCGCGTCATTATAGCCTGCGGCAGTTGCCCCTCCAACAACTGGCGACCCGTCGCGGCACGGTCGTGAAGGTGAGATGAAACGTTTGCTATCTCCTCTTCGCAGCCCTTCCTTTACCCGCTCTTCACGCGCGGCGTATATTAGAGGGTTTGGTCTTTGGTCTCTCTCGCGCTATGTATTCCTGCGGTTCTCCTCGAGGAGTGAAATCAATGAAACGATTCTTATCTGTCTTCCTACTGTCAGTGTTTGTCTTTTCCGCAACCTTCACCCTGGCTGATGAGGGCATGTGGCTGTACAACGAATCCCCCAAGGACAAAATCAAGGCCAAGTATGGGTTTGAACTCACGCCGGCATGGCTCGATCACGTCCGCCTTTCTTCGGTTCGTTTCAACAACGGAGGCTCCGGCTCCTTCGTCTCCGCCGACGGCCTGACTTTTACCAACCATCACGTGGGCGCCAGATGCGTACAGCAACTCTCCAGCGAAGGTCGCGACTACATCAAGACCGGTTTCTATGCAAAAACACAGGCGGAAGAAGCCAAGTGCCCCGATCTTGAGCTCAACCAACTGGTCGGGATCGAGGACGTTACCGCGAAAGTGAACGCCGGCGTGAAGCCGGAGATGCCCGCCGCCGAGGCCGGACAAGCCCAGCGTGCAGCCATGTCGCAGATCGAGAAAGACTGCACCACTTCCACCGGGCTCCGCTGCGATGTCGCCACCTTTTATTCCGGACAGGTCTATCACCTCTACAAGTACAAGAAGTACACCGATGTCCGCCTGGTCTTCGCGCCAGAGTTTGATATCGCCTTCTTCGGAGGCGATCCGGACAACTTTACGTATCCCCGGTACGATCTCGATATCACCTTCTTCCGCGTCTACGAAAACGAGAAGCCAGCGCATCTCGACCACTACCTGAAGTGGTCCGCGACAGGCGTGCATGACAACGACCTGATCTTCGTCTCCGGGCATCCCGGAAACACCGGCCGTCTGCTCACCATGGCGCAGCTTGAGTTCCTGCGCGACGTTCAGTACCCCGCCAACCTGCAACTCTTCAAACGCCGCATCGCCCTGCTCCAGGACTTCAGCAGGCAATCCGAAGAAAACGCCCGCATTGCCAAGGAAAATGTCTTCGCGCTGCAGAACTCCCAAAAAGCAACTACCGGCTACCAGTCCGGCTTGGTCGACAAGTCCATCATGGACGCCAAAGCGGCTGACGAGGCCAAACTGCGCGCGGCCTTTAAGGCTGATCCAAAGAATGCGAACGCCAAGGATCCCTGGGATGAAATTTCCCAGGCGATCAAGCTGCAGCGCGACATTTATCCGCAGCTCACTTATCTTGAGCGCCTGCGCGGCTTCGGGGGCCACCTGCCTGCGCTCGCTCGTGCCCTCGTTCGCGTCGCCGCCGAGAAGCCAAAGCCGAACCAGGAGAGGATGCGGGAGTACCGCGACTCCGCTCTGGCGTCATTTGAGCAGCAGCTTTTTTCAGCCGAGCCGATCTACAAGACTCTCGAAACTCTGCTGCTGACCGACGCTTTGGCTGAAATGCAGGATGCCCTGGGCAAAGACAACGCTGACGTGCAGAAAGTACTCGACGGCAAATCGCCCGCGGATGCCGCCAAAGACATGATCGCGAACAGCAAACTTGATGAGGTTGCCGTGCGCAAACAACTATACGAGGGTGGATCAGCCGCCATCGAAGCCAGCGCCGATCCTCTGATCGTCGCCATGCGCGCCATCGATCCCAGTGCCCGCGCCGCCCGTAAGCAATTCGAGGACAAGGTTGAATCCGTGGTCCGCCGTAACGGAACGGAGATCGCCAAGGCCCGCTTCGTGCAGAGCGGTTTCACCCAACCGCCCGATGCGACCTTTACTCTGCGCTTGAGTTACGGAACCGTAAGGGGCTATCAGCAGGATGGCAAGGCGATTCCCTACTTCACGACCATGGCCGGGGCCTACGAACACGCGGCCGAACATGGGAGCCAGCCACCTTACAACCTGCCCGAGAGCTGGAACAAAGCCAAAACCAGGCTGGACTTGAAGACGCCGCTGAATTTTGTTTCAACCGCAGACATCATCGGCGGCAACTCCGGTTCGCCAACCGTCAACAAGAGGGGCGAAGTCGTCGGCATCATTTTCGATGGCAACATCGAGTCGCTGCCCTGGAACTTCGCTTTCAGCGACACGCAAGGACGTGCCGTGTCGGTCGACTCGCGCGGCATTCAGGAAGCGCTGCGCAAGATCTACGGGGCAACCGCGCTGGCGGACGAACTGTTGGGATCAAGTGCGGCGGCGAAGGCGGCAGCGGGAAAGTAGTTGCTTCGGTGTGAAGGTACAAGCCCGCGCTCCGGCGCGGGCTTTCTTGTATCGTCACGCCGGCCAGATATTCAGGGCGGTCTTTGACAGAATCTGCTGCTGAAGGTCCGGGCTCAACGGCAAGGCGCGAAATTCCTCCAGGTTCCTCTTGATGTCGGGCACGCCCGGACCCGGCCAGTCCGTGCCGAACAGCGTCTTGTGGGCAATCTCTTCCAGACGCGGAAAATACCTGAGCAACGTTTTCGGCGGAATGCCGCTGATGTCGAGATAAACATTCGCATGCCGGCGTATGAGGAAGAATGCGGTATGCATCCACAGCGGCCTCCCGCCATGCGCTAATAGAATCTTGAGCTTTGGAAAATCCACAGCAACATCGTCTACGTAGATCGGGTCGCCGTACTTGTTGCGTGCGCCAGGAAAGATCGATGTGCCGGTGTGAAACATCACCGGTACCCCGTTGGCCTCGGCCGCCCGGTAGATGATCTCCAACTCCTTCACTCCGCTCAGATAGTCATTCGGGAATAACAGCTGGTGCGGCGGATGAATCTTGATCATCCGAATCCCCAGCCGCAGGATCTGCTCCACATCCGCCAGAACATTCGTCGTGTGCCGCGGATGCAGGCTGCCACACGAGATCAGCCGATTCGGATCTTCCTTCACGTAGTCCGCGACATACTGGTTCACGCCGCTGGTGAACCCGATCACCTCAGGGGCCACATAGTTGATGAGCACGGCCCGGTCAACGCCACAAGCGTCGAGATATTTGAGCAGCGCCTTCGGCGACCGGCAGAATTCCGCGATCTGCTCGAAGTTCCCCCGCTTCTTTTTCATGAGTTCCAGCGCCTCGGGCTTGAACATCTCCATGGGCTGGATGTGGATATGGCAGTCGGTGATCAAGGTAATAGTAGGTCTCTTAGTAGATTCTTTGTTGAGCTTGCCCCGGAGGGGCAATCGATAGTAGCCCAGCACTTCAGAAGCTGCTAGTTGTTTGCTGCCAGCACTGCCCTCTTTGTGAACACCCGAATCATCTCCCGCCGATATTCCGGCGTAAGCGCGGAAGTAGTGAGGGGCTTTGCCGTCTTTGCAGCGAGATCACCCACTGCTTCCGCCAGAGTTTCGTCCAGCGCCTTTCCTGCGACCATCTCGCGCACTCCCTTGACCAGCACTGGCGCAGGATTCACCGCCGTAATCCCGACGCGTGCATCGTCGATGTGCTCATTCGAGCGCTTCACCACCACGGCAACCCCGGCCAGCGGATAATCAATCGATCCCCGTACCCGCAGCTTGCGATACACTCCCCGGTAATCCGCCAACGCAGCCGGCAGGAAGACGCGCGTGACCAATTCGTTCGGCTGCAGCTTGCGGTAGTTGTCTCCAAGCCCGGTGTAGAACTCGTGCAGAGCAATCCGACGCGCGCCCGAGGGCCCGGCAATCTCAATCTCCGCATTCAAGCACAGCAGGGCTGGGGGCGTATCCCCCGAAAACGTCGCCCAGCACTTGGTACCACCGGGTGCCACGTGGCAAAGATCGCCATCTTTCTTAATGCAGAACCCGCAACCCTTGCGCCATGTCAACGACTGGTTGTACCAAAGGCAGCGCGTGTCAAGGCAGATGTTGCCGCCGATCGTTCCCATGTTGCGCAGAACGGGCGAGGCCACGGTGGCAGCCGCCTCGGTGAGTACCGGGTAATGTTGCTGAAGAAATGCTGATGTCTCGATCGCGCGGAGCGTGGTCAGCGCCCCAATTGCCACGCCGCCATCAGCCGCGGGCCTGATGCCTCGCATTTCGTCTATTCCGCGCAGGTCGAGCACATATTCCGGCTCGAACAGCTTCTGTCGCATCGAAGGAATCAGATCGGTTCCGCCGGCGATCACCTGGATCGGCACCTGTGGGGACAGCCGCCCCCGGCTGTGCTCATGTGGGGACGGGCGCCCTCGCCCGTCCGGCCCGCGCGACGTTTGCGCGGGCAGCGTATGGGCCGATTCATGACCCGAATACTTACCTAGGAAATCAAGAGCTTCCCCCAGCGTCCGCGGACGCAGCAGCCTGAATTGCGGAAGGCTCAATCCGCACCTCCCGCAGCCGGAGCCTCACGCCGTGCCGGATCCATCGCATGCCGCTCTGGTCCCTTGCCCTTGAACCACAACGCTCCGCCATGTTCGCGGAAGCTCACGGGCGCCGTTGGATCAACTCCCTCTGTCAGGTTCAGCGCCTTCGCGTTCTTCTTCGCTCGCAACGCCGCCAGCACGCGCTCCGGGGTAAACGGACACTCATGCAGCCGCACGCCCACCGCGTCGTAGATCGCATTCGCAATCGCCGGGATCGTCGCCGCCAGCGATCCCTCGCTGCATTCCTTCGCTCCAAATGGTCCCTCGGGATCGACGCTCTCCACAATGATCGGCTCGACCGCGGGCGACTCAACCGAGGATGGACTGCGATATTCGAGCAGCCCCGGATTCATCAGCATGCCGTCCTTCCAGACCATCTCTTCGGTCAGCGCCTGGCCCATCCCCATCCAGACGGACCCGATAATCTGCCCCTCCACGGAAACCGGATTCAGCGCCCGCCCGCAATCATGCGCCGCCCATACCTTGTGGACCGTGACCTCACCGGTATCTTCGTCCACGCTGACTTCCGCCACCTGCGCCGAATACGAATACGCCGGTGACGGGCCCACGCCGGCCCCTTTGTGCTTCCCACCCCGCGCGTCCTGCGGCGGGGCATACGAACCAGTCCCGGTCAGAGCCCCATGGAAGTCAATCGCTGCGACGACAGCCTCCTCGAACGTCATCGATTCCTTCGGCCCTTCCTCCTTACGCTTCTGCTGCAGCGACCCTCGGAGAATCTGCCCTTCCACCCTCCCGCTGACCGAAGCCTCAGCTTGTGTGGGGCGGACACTCTTGTCCGCCAAAGCATCCGCAGAAAGGGATCCCGTGGAATTCTTACTGAAGACTCGATCGTTGCGAAAAATCAGATCCTCCGCCGCGCACCCCATCTTCTTCCCCGCCGCCGCCGCGATGCGCTTCTTGACCTCGTCGGCCGCCCGCAAGGTCGCATTGCCTGCCATGAACGTCACGCGGCTCGAGTAAGACCCAATGTCAATCGGCGTCAGATCCGTATCCGCCGCAATGACCCGCACCCGCGACAATGAGCACCCCAGCGTCTCCGCCGCAATCTGCGCCGTCATGGTGTCCGATCCCTGGCCAATTTCCGACGCACCCGTGTAGACGACGACTCCACCATCGCGATCAATTTTGATATTCACCGTCGAGTGCGGCATGTCGGAACGAATGATTGAATTCGCCGCTCCGCTCACATAATGACTGCAGGCGATTCCCAGACCGCGCCCCTTCGGCAGCTTCCCTTTCCGCTGCTTCCATCCCGAGCGCTCGACGGTCTTCTCGATGCATTCCGGCAACCCGTAGCTCTGTACCCGCAGCCCGTTCACGGTAATACACGGAGGCTGCAGCAGATTGCGCTGCCGAAGTTCCGCCGAATCGATGCCAATCTTCGCTGCGAGTTCATCCAGTTGCGATTCAAAGGCAAATCGCACATTCACCGTTCCATGGCCGCGCATCGCGCCGCACGCCGGCTTGTTGGTCAGCACGCGGTACCCGTCATACTGAATGTTGGGAATGTCATACAGCGCCCCCAGCAGCGCCCCCGAATACAGAATCGTCACCACGCCGTAGGAGCAGTACGCCCCACCATCCTGCACCACGCGCGCCTTCACCGCCGTGATGCGCCCGTCGTTCGTTACTCCGGTCTTCAGATCGATGATGGTGCGCGGCCGCCCGCGATGCGCCCAGAACACTTCTTCACGGGTATAAGTGATTTTGACCGGAGCCTTCGCCGTCCGCGCCGCAATCGCCGCGATGATCTCCAGCGGAATCACTTCACTCTTGCCGCCGAACCCGCCGCCCACCAGCGGCTTGATCACGCGAATCTGCTGCATCGGCATTTCCAGCACCAGCGACAGCTTGTGCTGCAGGTAATACGGCACCTGGGTCGAGGACCAGACCGTCAGCCGGCCCAGTTCTCCCGTGTGCGGATCAAGCTCGAACGACGCCAACGTGGAATGCGGTTCCATCGCCGCATGCGTCACCTCGTTGGAGACGAAGCGAGCCTCAGCGATGTGGTCGGCCTCCGCAAACCCCTTCTCCGGATCGCCGAAGGCGTGGTGATAATCCTTTTCCAGGTTGTGCGGCTTGTTCTCGTGGATCAGGTCGGTCTCAGCCTTCATCGACTCTTCGGGATCGAAGTAGGCGGGCAGGACTTCGTACTCGACATCGATGAGCTCAAGCGCTTTCTCCGCGATGGCTTCCGACACCGCGACTACACAGGCCACGTTGTCCCCTACGTAGCGTACCTTGTCGAGAGCCAGGGCATGCTCATCATGTCCCACAGGAAGAATGCCGTAAGGATTCGGAGCATCCTCTCCGATAGCAACCGCCACGACCCCTTCGAGTTTTTCGGCACGACTTGTGTCGATGCGCTTGATGCGCGCATGCGGATACGGCGAATGCAGAATCTTCCCAACCAGCATCCCCGGCACACTGAAGTCGTCCGTGTATTTGCCCGCGCCCGTGGTTTTCTCCGCCGCGTCCACCATGGCGGTAGGCTTGCCGATGATGGAGAAATTACCGTTCACTCTCGTCATTCATCTCAACTTTAGATTTGTCATTCCGAGCAAAGCGAGGAATCTGCTTGTTGTCTGCAGCACAACGTTACTTTGCGAAAGCGATCCCCTTACGTTCCGCGTCGACCGCCGACCGAATCGCCTCATACATTTGGTTGTACCCAGTGCAACGGCACAGATTGCTGCTCAAGGCGTCTCGAACCTCCGCCTCCGACGGATCCGGATTCTCCGCGAGCAGCGACTTCACCGTCATGATGAAACCCGGCGTACAGTACCCGCACTGCGCCCCGCCCCAATCGCCGTAAGCTTTCTGAATCGCCGCCAGACTTCCGTGCTCACTCACACCTTCAATCGTCGTGATCTCCTGCCCCTCGCAACTCGCTGCCAGCAGCGCGCACGACATCATCGCCACACCATCCACCAGCACCGTGCAAGCCCCGCACGAAGAATCATCGCAGCCGCGCTTCGACCCGGTCAGTCCAAGTTCCTGCCGCAGCACATCGAGCAGCAGCGCGCTCGGCTCAACCGCAACTTCATGCGTGCGGCCGTTGACTCGAAGTTCGATGAGTTCTTTGTTCATTCGGAAGCTTTCAGCTGTCAGCTTTCAGCTGTCAGCTACATCAGTCCTAGTCTGGCTGAAAGCTGATAGCTGATGGCTGAGAGCTTCAGTACGTAGGCACCTTCTCATCCACCCGCCGCGACCAGGCATCAATTCCGCCGCGCATCGACTGCGCCTTTTCAAATCCCTGCTGCCGCAGCCAGACCGTCACATTCATCGAGCGGATGCCGCGATGGCAGACAACCACAATGTGATCCTCCGGATCCAACTCCTGATGCGCCCGGGATGGCACATCGCCCACGGGAACCAGCTTCGCTCCCTCGATGCGGGCGGTCTCAAACTCCCACGGCTCGCGAACGTCGAGCAGTGTGAACTCCTCTTCTGCATCGACCTTGGACTTCACATCCTCGGGAGTGATTTCGTAATCCATGTGATGTGCAGTCGTCTGCTACTTCCCTGTCCACTTCGGTGCGCGCTTGTCCATGAATGCCCGAACGCCTTCCTGGGCATCCGCTGTCTTCATCAATTCTTCGAAGTACGTCTTCTCTGCGCGCGCCAGGCCTTTGTCAAAATGCATCGAATCCCAGGCGTAGATGGCCTTCTTCGTAACGGCCAAAGCTGCCGGGCTGAGCTCACGCAGGCGTCCGACGCATTCCTCCACCGCACCCGCCAACTCGGCCTCCGGCACAGCGCGATTCGCCAATCCAATCTCCGCCGCTTCCGTGCCGCTGATCGTCCGTCCAGTCAGAATCAGCTCCGCTGCCCGTTTCTGCCCCACAAGCGCAGCCAGCGCCGTACACGCCACCGGCGGATAGCAGCCCAGCTTGATCTCCGGAAATCCCCATTGCGCTGAATCCGTGGTGTAGACCACATCGCATACCATGGCCAATTCTGCGCCGCCGCCCAGACAATGCCCGTGTACCGCGGCAACCGTGACTTTCTTCGTAGCGACCAGCGCCCGCACTACGCCATGAAATCTCGCGAGCATACCCTCGACTTTATCCGGAGTATGCGCTGCCACGTCCACGCCGACCGAGTACGCCTTGCCGTCACCGCTGATCACGATGACAGAGATGTCCGAGCGCGCCTCGATCTCCCTGAGCGCCTGCCCCAACTCTTCCATCATGGGGATGTCGACGACGTTCAACGGCGCATGCTTCAGGACAATCCGCGCTACTGGAGAGCTGATGTCCACCGTGAGCCGGGCGAGTTTGGATTCCACAAACGTGGCGGCCATTGATTTTCTCTGTGTCTCGGTGCCTCTATGATGAAAGACCTTGATTTACAAATTAATTGCCGACTTCCGCACTTCCCCAATCGTCGCCAGCGGATCGCGTGCCCCAGTCTTTTCGGCGATCCACTTCTTCTCGGTCTCGATGATCTCCAGCAGCAGCTTCTTGTCCGCCACCGTCGGCATGTAGTCTTGCAAATGCTGTTCGTAAGCCCGGTCGGCCAGCGGCTCACCCGTCTGGGCGTGAAACTTCTGTCCCGCAAAGCGTCCGATCGCGCGATTGAACTTGATATTCGGTGCGTACAGCTTAGGCTGTCCCGGTTTCAGCACGCTGTTGAAGCGCTCAATCAATCCCGCCACTTCCTCGCGATAAAGGTTCCGGTTGTAATCGTTCAGATCGTCAAGGTCTGGTGTCTTCTCGTTTTTCGGCTCATCGTAGCGGCCCTTGATACCCCACACATAAGCCCAGTGCGCCGAAGAAGAATGATCGGTCCCGAACAGGTCATACGAACTCGAGAGCCACTTGTTGAGATACTTCTGGATGAGCCATCCCGGAATCACGCCCGCCTCGACGATCCGCCGCAGCCCGTCATTTCCCGTCCCCATATGGAATGCTTCTTCCCGCAGCATGTACGACATCGAGCGGCCCAGCGGAGCAAATGCCGAGTACTTCAACATCTGCAGTTGGAACTTTCCATCGCGATCGACAAAGTCCGTGTAGGTGAAAAAGTCCATCCAATTGTCGACATCGACATTGAACGCGCCCAGCAGGCGCTTGTTTTCAAACGCCCGCCGCTCCAGCATCTTCTGCGCCTCGACCTTGCCCGAGTAGCCAAAGTGGTCGACCAGCAGCGCGCACATCTGCCAGCCGTGACGCATCTCCTCGATCATCACGCGTGTGATGGCACGTCGATCCCAGTCGGTCGGCGCATTTTCCAGCAGATTGCGCTGCTGCTCGACGCTGGCAAACTCCGTATCGCCCTGGTAGACGATCATGTTCATCAGCGCGTCACGCATCTGCTGCGTGGGGATCTGGCGCAGATTTTCCCACTTGCGCCGCCCCTTGTAGGAACCGAACTCGATCTCTTCCGTATCGATGGCACCGTAGAGGGTATCGAAGTGAAAGGCCTCGATGTCAGACGTGTTGACGCCAATGTCCTTGCGCCAGTCGTTGAACAGGCCAATCCAGTCACTGAAGGTTCCGATCTTTGCGACTTTACCCGGCATAGTTCCCTTCTCCGCTTGTTATCCTGAAGCGCCTGCTTTTGGCGCTGAAGGACCTGGGCGCGCCGCGCGAAGTCCTCGCGTTCTTTGCGAAGACACGAATCGCGCGTTCGGCACGCTTCCTTATCCCATGTTCAACCACACACTCTTGGTCTCGGTGTAATGCTCCAAAGCGCGGGCCCCCAACTCTCTGCCAAACCCGCTGCTCTTGTACCCGCCGAACGGCAACGACGCGTCCATCAATCCGTAGGTGTTGATCCACACGGTGCCCGCCTTCAGCCGCCGCGAGACCATGTGCGCCTTCTTCACATCGCGCGTCCAGACCGCTGAGGCCAGCCCGTACTCATTCTGGTTTGCCAGTTCGATGACCTGATCCACATCATCAAAGCTCAAAGTCGCCAGCACTGGCCCGAAAATTTCTTCCCGCGCGATCTTCATATCGTTGCGGACGTCTCGAAAGATTGTCGGCTCGACGAAAAATCCCTTGCCGCCGTTAACCGAGACACGGTTCCCGCCCGCAACCAGCTTCGCCCCTTCTTTCTTGCCAGCTTCGATGTAGCCCAGCACCGTCTGCATCTGTTCCTGGCTGACGATGGCCCCCATGCGCGTCTTCGGGTCCAGCGGATCCGCCGGCCGCATCTTGGCCGCCCGCGCTGCCAGCTTCTCCAGAAACTCATCCTGCACCTTGCTCTCGACAAACAGCCGCGATCCCGCGTTGCAGACCTCTCCCTTGCCGTAGAAAATTCCGGTGATCGCGCCCTTCACCGCGTTGTCGATATCGGAATCGGCGAACACAATATTCGGCGACTTCCCACCCAGCTCCAGCGTGATCCGCTTCAGGCTGTCGGCCGCCCCGCGCATGATTTCCTTGCCGACCTCAGTCGATCCCGTAAACGCAATCTTGTCGATGCCCGGATGCTTCACCATCGCCCGTCCGACTTCTCCCGGACCAGTCACGATGTTGAGCACTCCCGCAGGCACACCCGCCTCAACCGCCAGTTCCCCGAAGCGCAGCGTGGTCAGCGAAGTCTGGCTCGCGGGCTTCCACACAATCGTGTTCCCGCAGGCCAGCGCAGGGCCGAGCTTCCACGAAGCCAGCAGCAACGGAAAATTCCACGGAACAATCATGCCAACCACGCCCACCGGTTCGCGCAGCGTGTAGGTGAAAGCAGTCTCGAACGTGTTGACCGTCTCGCCGTGAATCTTCGTCGCCCAGCCCGCGTAGTAGCGCAGGACGTCAATCACCATCGGCATATCGACGTAGCGTGATTCGAAAATCGGCTTGCCGTTGTCGAGCGTTTCCAGCTCCGCCATCTCGTCGATGTTTTTCTCGACAAGATCGGACAGCTTCCAGATGAGCCGCCCGCGCTCACTGGCAGAGAGCTTGCGCCAGGCGCCATTGCGGTCTTCAAATGCACGACGCGCCGCGGCCACCGCGCGATCCACATCTGCCGACGACGCCACAGCGATCTGCGTCAGCACCTCGCCCGTGGCTGGGTTGATGGTGTCGAATTTCTTCGCACCATCGACCCACTGGCCGTCGATCAATAGGCGTCCGGGTACAATCTTCACTTTCGTAGCAGCAAGCATTCTTGGTCCTCACCGAAAAAGCCGAGCTTCGCTCGGCATGGACGGGCGAGGCGCCCGTCCCCACACGAGCTATTTCGCCTTGAACACCGCCGGCCGCTTCTCCACGTAGGCCGCCAGCCCTTCCTTCGCATCTTCACTCTGGAACAGCAACTGCTGGTTCTCGCGCTCCACCGCCAGCGCCGACTCCATGGGAATCTCCCATCCCGTCTGCACCGCGCGCTTGATGCGTCCCACGGCCTTGGACGCCTTGTTCGGCGGGCAGAACTGCTTGGCGTACTCCATGATGTTCTCCATGAAGCCGTCCTTCTCGAAAATGTCGTTGACGATACCCAACTCCTGCGCCTCTTCGAACGAGAACGTATTCCCGGTGACCATCAGCTCAATGGCCTTGCTCTTCCCCACCATCCGCGACAGCCGCTGCGTTCCGCCCGTGCCCGGCAACACTCCCAGGTTCACTTCCGGCAGGCCAATCTTGCCGGCTTCCTTGCGCGCGATGCGGATGTCGGCTGCCATCGCGATCTCCAGCCCGCCGCCCACGCAGTGCCCATTGATGGCTGCAATCACCAGCTTCGGCGTGTGCTCCAGCCGCAGGAGCGTCTCGTTGGCGTGCAGGCAGAAGTAATACTTGAATGTCGGATCGACGCTGGCCAGCATCTTGATGTTCGCGCCGGCGGAGAAGAACTTGTCCCCCGATCCCGTCAGCACGATGACGTACACGTCATTGTCCATGCGCGCCTTCAGGATGGCCTCATCCAGCTGCTGGTTCATTTCGTAGGTATAGGTATTCGCCGGCGGATCGAACATCTCGATGACGGCCACACCGCCATCCGTGCGGTAGTTGATAAGTTGCTTCGTGGTTTCGCCGGTCGACGGCTGCATGGTTGTTGCCATATTCGTAGCTCCTTATTTATTCCGCAAACCTAAACCCGTTGTCATTCCGAGCGCAGCGAGGAATCTCGGGCTCCTCTCCCTCGCACCGAGCCCGCCTCAGCGCCCGTCCCGGCGGCTCTTTCCGCCAGTCATCACGCCACGCAGGAAAATGTCACCCATCTCGCGCGCTATCGCGTCCGCGTCCGCATCGACCCGCGGATTGTGCCACGTGTAAATCCAGTTCATCATCCCGAACAGGCTGAGCACAGCAATCCGTGTGGTGAACTGCAGATCGCGCTCCCCCTTCAGATCATCGAGCAGGCCCACACAAATCCGGTAGTACTCGCGCTTGATCGCCGCCAACTCCGAGGCGAAACCATTCTTCAGCACCTCCGCCTCGTGGGAAAGCACCTTCATCGCCTGCTGGTTGGCGAGGAAATATTCCAGGTGATTCAGAATGAAGATGCGTACCCGCTGCTCGGCGTCGTCTACACCCTCAAGTCGCGCCTTCAAGCGTTGTACGATCGTCGAGAACGTATGTTTCTGGATGAGGAACAGCAGGCGCTCTTTGGATTCGAAGTAGTAATACATCCCCGCCAACGACATCCCGCTCGCCCGCGACAGATCGCGCATCGAAGCGCCCTCGTAGCCCTTCTTGCAGAAAACGTCGGTAGCGTGGGCGAGGATTTCTTTCAGCCGCCGGTCAAACCGCGTCGCCGGCACAGGAGTATGGCCAGACGAAGACCGCTGCCGCCGTCCCGAAATTCGCGTTGCCGTAGAAGGACTCCCCATGGTCCGGAACGAGGCTAATTCGAACGTTCGTTCGAACAAAGTATACCCGGGCGTGATTCAAATCACAAGTGGGCTCCGGGACAACTCCCCGACGGGGTTTTGGCCGGTGCTTGCAGTTCTCACCAGCATCTTGGTCGTAGAAGATCGATGACGTGGCTTTAGCGCAAGCTCTTCTTACCGGCCTCGTACGCCCGCCCCAGCCATTCCAGCGCATCGCGCAAATCGGCATCCCCGTTGATCTCGAAAGTGACCCAGCGCGCCTTCTGCATCTGGGTTGAGCCCACGCGGGCGTTGTGCTCAAGCTGCACACGTACTCGCACGGTCGGGGATTCCAGTTTGAAGGCGAGCGAGTTTGGCGTTTCCATCGCACGCGTGCGCGGAAGCACGGCAAAGATTCGGTCACCACGATACAGCGCATTGAAGCCAAAGAAGACCCGCGTGGTGACTTGCGGCCAGCCGGCAACCTCCGCTGCCAGCGCCGCCGACCACGCCTTCATCTCTTCGGAGATCTTGGGCAGCTTGGGACGCTCTCGCTTCACTTTGACGGAAACCTCCCCAAGAAATCTGCCTAGCTCCAGAAACCATCCAAATGAATTTTAGGAAAGCATGTCCCTGAATAACCCCAGGGGCTGAAGCCCGTTTTTTGGGCCTCAGACGGCACGGCTGGAAGCCGTGCCCTTCCCAACCCAATTTATGAACCTAGCCTCGCTTGCCGCCCTTCGCCCTCGGCCAGCGTGCCACCACCGTCGTCGAAATCCCGCCACGCGGCCGGAAGTCCCCTTTCACCTCCGCCCACACCGGCTTCGCCCACCGGACGACATCGCGCAACACGCAGTTGACGATGTTCTCCTGAAAGATACCCAGATTGCGGTAGCGGTGCAGATACTCCTTCAGCGATTTCAGTTCGAGGCAGCGCCGGTCCGGCATGTAGCGAATCGTCAGCACTCCGAAATCCGGCAGCCCGGTCTTGGGGCACACCGACGTGAACTCCGGATCATCGATCACAATCTCGTAACCTGGAAACTGGTTCGGCCACGTTTCGATCTCCGGAAACTTCGCATCCAGACCGGCCGCGGCATGTTCAGGGGTATAGCGGGGTTTGGCCATGGCGATATTGTAGCGGTTGCCGGCGAATGCCTCGCGACAAGCCAGGCTCTGTCCAGAATTCTGGCTTGCGGCCCCAGCGCCGTTCCACGCATCTAACAAAACACCGGCGTGTGGCAGTTCCTATTCATCCCCCAGGCTCCGGGGTGGTAAATTGTTACTTACAGTTATTCCTGCCGCACCCTGAAAGAAAAAGGTTTGGCCTCGAATCACAATTCGGGCGGACAGCCCCGCAAGCGCTGGACTTGGGTCGCAGCCGGGGTCATTGTGGCCGCCGCTCTGTTTCCCATTTTCTCCGGTAAGGGGACACTCCGTGTCCGTACTACCACGGTCGAACGCACTCCCATCCGCAGCCTGGTCACGACCAACGGAAAGATCGAGCCGGTGCTGAACTTCGAGGCGCACGCTCCCATCGCCACGACCGTCAAGCGCCTCCTCGTCAAAGAAGGGGAGCACGTCCACAAGGGCCAGCTTCTTCTACAGCTCGATGACGCCGACATTCGCTCCCAGGCCGCACGCGCTCACTCGCAGATCACCGCCGCCGCAGCCGACCAGAGCGCTCTGACAACCGGAGGCACGCGCGAGGAAGTCCTCACCCTCGATGCCCAGCTCACGAAGGCGCACAGTGCCCTCGACGTCGCCCGGCGCAGTCTCGATTCCCTGCGCCGGCTCCAGCAGCAAGGCGCCGCCTCTGCCGGTGAGGTCAAACAGGCCGAAGACGCTCTCCAGCGGGCGCAGGCCGACGTCACCTTGCTCGAGCAAAAAAAGAAGGCCCGCTACTCTCAACCCGAGGCCGCCAAAGTCCAGGCCCAGGGCGCCGAAGCCCGGGCGGCCTACGACGCCGCCCAGGATGCGCTCCTGCATTCCAACATTCGCGCCCCCTTCGACGGTACCGTCTACTCAGTCCCTGTCAAGCAAGGAGCCTTCGTGCAAGCCGGCGACTTGCTTCTGCAGGAAGCCGACCTTTCCCAGGTGCTGGTCCGAGCCTTCATCGACGAGCCAGACATAGGCCGACTCGCTCCGGGACAGAAGACTGAAATCACATGGGACGCGGTCCCCGGGCGCATCTGGAATGCAACCGTCAACTCCGTCCCGTCGACCGTCCGTCTGCGCGGAGCCAGAAATGTAGGCGAAGCCACCTGCAAAGTCGACAACCGGGATCTCCGCCTGCTCCCCAACATCAACGTCAGCGTCACCATCACGACTGCCGAACACAACAGCGTTCTCACGGTGCAGCGCGATGCGATTCGCATCGATGACACCAAGCCCTACGTCTACGAACTTGTCGACAACAAGTTGAAGCGTCGGGAAGTCGAAATCGCGTTGCAGAATCTCACCTCCGTCGAGATCGCTTCCGGCTTGAAAGAGAAAGCCGTCCTCGCGCTGTCCGCCCAGGACTCCAAGCCTCTCTACGACGGCGCCCCGGTGAAGGTGGTGCCTTAGCCCATGCATAATTGCGTATTACATCGCCTCATCAGATTGAAATCGCAGCAATCACGTGAGCCGCGAAGCGGCGTAAGAATGCAGCCCACGGCGTGAGCCGTGGGTAGGCAGTCCGCCGAGGAAGCCCCGAAGGGGCGAAAGAAGGTTCGCACACATATTCATGAAACCCTACCGTTTTCTGGCGGGATGCCTGGCGATTCTCGGCGGTCTTAACCGCGCCTACGCCGCGCCCTCCCCCAAAGACCTCCTCACCGCCGGCCACGTCGATGAGGCCATCCAGACGCTGCAGCAGCAGATTTCCCGCGCCCCTTCCGACGCAGAGGCTCACAACCTTCTGTGCCGCGCGTACTTCCAACTCGAAGAGTGGGATCACGGCATCTCCGCCTGCGAGCGCGCCGTCAGCCTCGAGCCCGGAAGGAGTTTCTACCATCTCTGGCTGGGACGCATTTACGGAGAAAAGGCCGACCGTGTGATCTTCTTCAGCGCAGCCGGAATGGCGAAGAGAGTCCGCAATGAGTTCGAGCGCGCCGTTCAACTCGACCCTAACAGTTGGGAGGCGCGCACCGACCTCGCCGAATTCTATCTTGAGGCCCCGGGAATCGTCGGCGGCGGCAAAGACAAAGCCCGCGCTCAGGCCGATGCTCTGACCACGCTGAAGCCGGCAATGGCTTACTACATCGTCGCCCGCATCGCTGAAAAGAATAGAGATAACGCGACTGCCGAGCGCGAATACCGCGCTGCCATCGATGCCAGCCAGGGCGGCGCTCACGCCTGGCTGAATCTTGCGCTGTTCTTCCGCCACACCAGCCGCTGGGATGAAATGGAGCAGGCCATCCACACCATGGAGTCTCGTCCCATGGATCGCCCCGAGTCGCTCATCGATGGCGCCAGCATCCTGTTCCGCACCGGACGCAACTTCCCGTATGCCATCCAACTCCTGAAGCGATATCTCTCGTGCCCGGTTGAGGCCGAACCCGCCTTCAAAGCCCACTACCTGCTCGGCCAGCTCCTCGAGAAACAAGCGGACCGCCCCGCCGCAGCCGATGAATACCGGGCCGCACTCGCCCTGGCGCACGGCTACGCCCGCGCCGAGGAAGCTCTGCAGCGAGTCGAGCGCTAGAAACAGTGTTAGTCGCGATCGATCGGAGCGACTAGCTACCGCGGATGTTCGTCTTGATCACTGCCGCTCGGGTTGCGTCGATCCTGGTGCGCAGGCTCGGACACGCTCCAGCAGCAGTTCCCGTTCGCGGGTATTGCGGGTGAGCGACGCAGCGCGCTCGAATTCCGCGCGGGCTTCGTCGACGCGGCCGAGCTTTCGCAGCAGATCCCCGCGCACACTCGGCAGGAGGTGATAAGCCCGGAGCGATGGCTCCGATGCCAGCCTGTCGATGAGTTCGAGGCCTGCTGCTGGACCGAGGGACATCCCCACCGCAACCGCGCGATTCAACTCGACGACTGGTGATGGCGTCTGCTGGGCAAGCTCATTGTAGATCTGCACGATGCCGGCCCAGTCTGTTTCCTCCGGTGTAAGCGCTCGCGCATGACACGCGGCGATCGCCGCCTGGAGCAGGTACGGGCCACGCGCGCCGCCGAGCCGTTCGGCACGCTCAAGTGCGGCAAGACCACGGCGGATGAGAAGCTGATCCCAGAGCGCACGGTCTTGATCATTGAGCAGGACGGGCTCTCCAGACGGGCCGACCCGCGCCTTAGAGCGCGATGCCTGAATTTCCATGAGCGCAACCAGGCCGTGCACTTCCGGCTCCAGCGGAGCTAGCTCGGCCAGAATGCGTCCGAGTCGAAGTGCATCCTCGCAGAGCGCAGGCCGCATCCAGTCGTCGCCGGCGGTTGCCGAGTAACCCTCGTTGAAGATCAGATAGACAACTTCGAGCACCGACGCCAGACGGGCAGCAAGCTCGACCCCCCGGGGCACCTCGAACGGGACGCGCTTTTCCGTGAGAGTTCGCTTGGCGCGGACTATGCGCTGGGCGATGGTCGGCTCCGGAGCCAGAAACGCACGCGCAATCTCGTCGGTCGTCAGACCTCCGAGCAAGCGGAGCGTGAGTGCCGTACGCGCCTCGGTCGAGAGCACCGGATGACAGGAGATGAACATCAGGCGGAGAAGATCATCGCCGACGTCATCGTCGAGTGCGGCGTTGAAGTCCGGCATGGCCTTCTCCTGGGCTTCGAGCTCGCGTCCCAGCTGCTCGTGTTTGCGTTCGAGCAACTGGCTGCGACGCAGCCGGTCGATGGCTCGATGCTTCGCGGTGGCCATGAGCCAGGCGCCCGGATTGTCCGGAACGCCCGACTTCGGCCACTGTTCCAGTGCGGCGACGAGAGCGTCTTGTGCCAGATCTTCCGCTACACCGACATCGCGCACGATCCGCATCAGTCCAGCGATGAGCCTCGGCGACTCGATCCTCCAGACTGCGTCAATCGCACGATGGGCGTCGGTAGCCACTGCTACCGATCACATCATGCTTCAATCCGCGAGCGCAAGTTGAGGCAACCGGCGGGCGTGAGCCCGTTGCCGAAATCCCGAGCGAAGCCGAGGGGCCCACGCTCAGTGGTAGTGGTGCAGTGGCTTGTCATCCTGAGCAAGCGTTCTTTGCGCCGCGAAGGATCTGGGCGAGCCGCGCGAAGCGTCGCGTTCTTCGCGACGCAACAATCGCGCGTTTGGCTCGCTTCCGTACCAAACTGCACCACTCCACCCTCCGTGCCAGCAATCATGCTTCTACCCGGCTTTCCGCGACTGCTCCTTTACGTGTTGAGCGAAGTCCTCCGGCCCGAATATCTGGCGAATCTCGGTCTCGCCCTCCCATCCTGGCCAGTGCTTCCTGTGAAGTTCCATGAAGCGCACCGCTCCGTCGATCGCCTCCTGCTTCGACTTCAGCTCGAACTGCGCATAGCCACCGACCACCTCCTTGGCCTCGGTGAAAGGCCCGTCGATCACTTTGAGCTGGCCGCCCGAAACACGGACGCGAGTACTCTGCTCCAGCGGGGCTAGGCCTCCGCTGCCGAGCATCGTGTGGTTGTTGACCGCTTCTTCGCTGAGGATCGCTATGGCGTCCATAAGTTCCTTGGGGGGAGGGCCCTGATTCTCGGCGTGCTTGACCAACATCATGAATTTCATCGTCCTATCTCCTTGTTGATTTCGTTTTGAATTTTGGGCTCACCAACAATCTCGGGTGTCGGAACCCAGCCTTCATTTATACGTCGAATGAGCGACGGTAAAATCGACACGCTCGACCGGATACTATCCTTTCTTTCCGGCCTGCTTCTGCAGCTCCGCAAAACCCGCAGCCGCTTCCTTGACGTCCGCCGGAAAGTCCGACATCTCCTGCACCTGACGGATCTCGATCACTTCGCTGTCTGAGGCAGGACAACGCGACGCCCATTCGATCGCCTCCTCCTTCGACTTCACCTGAATCATCCAGTAGCCGCCGATTACCTCCTTGGCCTCGGTGAAAGGCCCGTCGGTCACCTTGGCCTTGCCTCCCCGGAACGAGACGCGCGCCCCCATCGACGGCGGATGCAGCCCGTCCAGTGCGAGCAGCACGCCCGCCTTCTGCAGAGACTGGTTGTACTTCATCATTGCAGCCACCGCCTTGGCATCCGGCATGGCGCCCGGTTTGGCCTTCTCGTATCCCTTGGGGATCATCAGCATCATGAATCGCATGGTCGCTACTCCTTACAGTTTCGGTTTAAGGGCCAGGTTTCGGGGCTGTCTCCGCCCAAACCTCGCCTCTACTTAGACGACGGACGAGGACCTGCCAGATCGACAGGGGCTGGAGTCTTTTTTCGGAGTATTTGCTGTGGCAGGAATCGGGCGCACCCGTTCGACAGGGTCAGGTCGTGCTGAACGCAATCGCTTGTGCCGCGGGATTAATGCGCGCCGCCATTTCCGGCGTGATGCTCACCTTCTCGAGCTTCAACGGCCCTAACTGCACGTTGGCCTTGATCTTCTTGCTCATCCATTTTTCGCCTTCAGGACTAAGCGTGACCTCGTTCCGCGGTACGAAGTTCACCTCTTCCAGAGTCAACGACCCGAACTGCGCCCGGTATCGCGCTGCCATGTACAAATCTTCAACCGGCTTCAGCCGGTACCGCTTGTTGCCCTGCACAAACCCCGCGTTGGCCTCGAACTCGACCAGATCCACGCTCTGCTCCGGCTTCACCTTCTTCAACTCATCGATGTATCCCCGCACCTGTTCCACGGTGACAGGATCCGACTTTTCCAGCAGCATTTTGTACGTGCTGTAAGTTTTCCAGGTTGCAAACGCGCCCCAGGCTTGTGCGATCGCCCAGTAAAAAGTCCTTCCACCGAGCGCGAGTTCCACTTTGCCCATGGCGGCGAGCCCGATCAGCGCAAAGTCCCACAACGCTAGTCCCGCCAGCGTGGCCGCCGACAGGATGATCACCTTAGGATCGCGCACCCGCCTCTCATAGATCCCCGCCCCAATCAGCCCCACGCCGAAAAGCAAGCTCACCAGTCCCCACCGGTCATTCGCAGCGACGATGGCGCCGCCAACCAACAGGTTCAGCATTCCCCATACAATGCTCGAATTCCCGCTGGCACGAAGCCTGTTGTCAAACAGGCAGAACGCAGCGGCCACCGAGAGCTGCTCTACGCGTTGTGGATTGCTTGCCATACTTCCTCCACGGAGAAGATGCCATCGCACGCCCGGCCCGACCGCGGGTGCGGCGAATCATCGGCAGGATTGTACTCTAGCGGGCTCGCCACGGGGAGAAGCAACCGTCTCCTGGAGTGCCAGATGAGGTGGAGGAAAGCCCAGCTTTTAACAAACCAAGGGTGGGGTGCGGTCTCAGGCCGCCCGTTTATCAACTCCCTGACCTGGAGGAACCGAGGCTGCTGCTTGTGACGACGCTTTCTGGAGCCTCTTGCGGTAGTCCCGTACAGCCGCAGCTCTGAAGCCCAGCGCGATGAGCAGATAGAAGCCGGCACCCAGCAACGCAAACAAAATTCTCTCGGCGGGGCCTAGCGCAAAGGTGGGCTCTGATGCCACTGAGCTGAGCGGAATTACAACGGTCACACTAAACATCAGGAAGATGTAGAACAGGACCTTGTAGGTGGAACCTTTCAGTGAAGCTTGCTCGTACAGGAGGAACCAACGCCGCCATCTGGCAGATGTTTCGATCCCTTTCCCAAGTGAACTTGCCGTCGTCGGTGGGCAACGCAGCGCGGCTAGATCTTCAAGGACATCCTTGAGCTCCGCATCCACCAGCTGGTGGTATGTGCCAGGAGAGCCAGCCTGACGCTGGAGATTGTCGACTCGTTCGATGACTTCAATACGTCGAACGAGCGAATCCAATTCAGAGGTCCGGCGCGAAGTCGCTCGCAGTGAAAACAACCAGGTGATAATGGGAGTAACCACCAAGGGCAAGGTGCTGAACAGAGCTTTAACCCAGACTGATTCAGGGACGCCGGAAGTCTGCATGTTAGCCTCCCAGGCACAGAGGAGCCCGCACTGAGCTAACGTCGGTCCTGCTACCATCGCGACCGCTCAGGCGTTCCCAGTCTAGATGCTCACCTCTGGCCATGAGTCAAGGCGGCCGAGTGATCACCGTACGACGCAGGCTCGAGGTTGCGGCACCTCATCAACTATTGCCCAGTTGACAAGAAAAGATATGACACGAGTCACGCATCCGCGTGACCTGTGTCACGACGTAGATGTGTCAAAAGCGGCGGACAGGAGTGTCCGCCCCACACGGCTCGATCCAGAGCCACGGATAATCTTCAGGCTTCTTCACCAGTCCTCGTCGCACGGGATTTTGCCGGATGTACTCCAGTTTCTCTTCAAGACTCTCCTCAGATCGCAGCACGTGGTCGAATGACTCTTCCTGCCAGACCGGCCCGCTGGAGCCTGGAAGCTTATTGACACTTCGGGCTGAGGATCCCTTGAGTGCCTTCAAAATGGAAGGGAGGCGTAAGGCCAGCCCTCCTGATCGCGTAATGGTGTAAGCAGAAGATGCACATGATCTGGCATTACAACCGCAGCGTGAAGTTGGAAGCGTTCCCCGTGATCATGCAAACAGTGCCGGATCACAGCGTCCCGGGCTTCCGGCGAAAAAGGATTTCGATTGCTTTTGCAGAATGTCACGAACAATGCGCATCCCGCTTTCTGGTAGTGCGGCAGTTTGCGCCGGTATTCATACATCCTGTCGAGCGTCGTGTGGGACGGACACTCCTGTCCGTCGCCTTTGACTTTGGTTCCCACACGACCATCGCACTTGAATCCGGCTTTCTTGTCTGTGACGAATGAACATCGATGTGGAGCAGACACTCCGATGTGGGACGAACACTGCCTGTGTGGGACGGACACTCTTGTCCGTCGCCTTTGACTTTGCTCTTTGAAGTTGGGCCGCAGTTAGTAGCCTTGGATCAAGGGTAGCTTGGTTTGCGCTGACTGCAGAGAAACGCAACGTCAAAAGCGGCGGACAGGAGTGTCCGTCCCACACAGGCAGGCAGGGGTGCTGGAGATCATCGATGCAACCTGGGGACGAGGGTCGCCTCAGGACTCAGCAGCAATCCCCACTCGAAAATCCCTTCCCCGTCCCTGCCCTCCGCCATTTACCATTCGGCTGGCATCATAGAATCATCCGAGATCATTTAAAGGGGACGCGATGAAACCGAACTCGTGGTGTGCACGAAGAACGCCTGTAGCGCGGGGGCACAGGACGATCCTGGCGCTGCTGCTGTTGTGGGTGCCGGCGTCGGTGGTGGCGGAGCCGGTGCCGCTGCGGCAGATGGTGGAACTGGCGTTGAAGCACGCGACCACGGCCAGCATCGCCGTCGCCGAGGAACAGCGGGCGTTCGCCAACTACCGCGAGCTGCGCAACAGCTTTATCCCGCAGGTAACGGCAGGGGCGGGGCTGGGATGGTCATACGGATTCCCGCTCAGCCTGGAAGGGGCGGCGCCGTCGCTGTTCAACATCAATGCGCAGTCTCCGCTGTGGCATTTCGAGCTGCATGACTTTCTGGGAGCGGCGCGGGCGGAGTCGGCGGGAGCGTCGCTGCGCACGAAAGATCAGCGGAACCAGGTGATCCAGGACACGGTGTTGAGCTATGCCGAGCTGGCCAAGTGGGAACAGCGGCTGGCGCGTTTGCAGGAAGTGCAGGCAGCCGAGGAGAAGATGGAAACGGCGGTGATGCAGCGGGTGAAGGAAGGTGTGGACAGCGAGATGGATGGGACCAAGGCACGGCTGGCGTCGGCGCGGGTGCGGCTGCGGGTGGCGGAGGCGGCGGGCGCGGCGGACGTGCTGCGGGAACGGCTGTCGAAACTGACGGGGCTGGCGGCGGCGGGGATTCAGACCGATCCGGATTCGCTGCCCGCTCTTCCCGCCGCTTCCGATCCGGACGCGGCCAGCAAGGCGGCCGACTCCAGCCCGGCAGTGCAGGCGGCGGTGGAGCATGCTCGGGCGCAGTATCTGCGGGCGCAGGCCGAGCACAAATCATGGATGCCGAGCCTTGATTTTGCGGCGCAGTATGCGGTGCTGTCGCGGTTCAACAATTTTCAGAACTTCTTCCAGCCAGACAGCTTTGTGCGCAACAATGCGACCATCGGCGGGGTCATCCGATTCCCCTTTCTAAATGCGTCGCAGAAATCGCGGGCGGAAGCGGCGGACGCGGAAGCGCGCAAGGCCGACAAGCAGGCGGAAGCCGCGCGCAACCAAGCGTCCGAAGAGACTCTGCGGCTGCAGCGGAGTGTGGCACAGATGCAGGCGGCGCGCGACGTGGCGGAACTGGAATATGAGATCGCGCAGAAGGGTCTGGAGGCCGTCCATACGCGCATCGATGCGGGGACGGCGACGCTGCATGATCTGGACGACGCGCGGGGCCAGGCGAGCGAGCGGTTTATCGCGCTGCAGGACGTTACATTTGAGCTCG
>JAIQFC010000018.1 GCA_020073465.1 Terriglobia bacterium | reverse complement strand
TTGCGCGTGACCGGCCAAGGGTTCGGGGACGCTCCACGCGAGATCCCTCACCCGGCTGAAGAACGCCGGTTTCGGGACGACGCCTTTGATAAAAGCTCCAAATATCCAAACTGCACCACTACCCAACGTCTACCGGATTGCGATCCAGTGTCTTCTTCCTGTGGAGGTGGACCTCTGGTCGTCCCCCGAATCCGAAGATTGTGCTGCTCGGTGTGCCCTGGCTTGGCGTACTCGATTGTTCATCTTGGGTACAACAGGGATATCGCCGGATGCGCAACTGCAAGGGATGGAGACAAAAAAATCGGGGCTGAAAGCAGTGACCCTAATCGCCACTCTCAACCCCGTCTCCCAGGTTCTGTGGTAGGTGAGGAAAGTATGCGTCACACACCCTTGCCCCACAAGATTACGAAGGTAAGTGCCCCCAGGTAACGGACGGGAGGGTTCGTCCCCGACGCGGCTTCGGCTAGCAGCTAGGAGCTAGAAGCTGCTTCACTTCGTGGTCACCAGCGAATGCGTAATCGCGTGCACCGAAAGCGCAATCCGGTTCTGGACACCCACCTTGCGCATCAACTTCGCCACGTGCGCCTTCACCGTGCGCTCTTCAATGCCTAATTGAGAACCAATCTCTTTGTTGGAACGCCCGGCGACCAACATTTCGAGCACTTCTTTTTCGCGATCGGTGAATGCGACCCGTCCCGCGGGGAAGATTCGTCCCGGCGCCGACGACACGCGCTCGATAAACATCGACAGGACGCGCCGCGGGGCCCAGACTGAACCCTGATTCACAATGCGAATGGCCTGCGCAAACTCCGCCGGAGAGGCAGCCTCGTCCACATATCCCTTGGCGCCTGAAGCAATCGCCTTCAGAATGGTCTCTTCGTCGATACCGGACCCGGTCACGATGATGCGCAGATCCGGACGTGTCGCCTTCAGGCTTGCCATCACATCAAACAGGTTCTGACCGGAGCGGTTGCCGAGCAGGATCAGGTCGATGTTCTGCAACGTGCTGATCTCGGGCAGCGCCGCGGAGATGAGTTCGAACTCGGGCTCAGAGTCGAACAGCGCGCGGAATCCCACAAAGCGAAGCGGGTCGCTCTCCACAACGGCAATTTTGATGGTTGGCTTTCTCGCTGCAGCAGCTTTCATTAGTTTTCCCTGTAGGGTTAATTTCTTGCATCCAGCATAGATACATTTTGTCGCCCTGCAAAGAGAAGGTGACCGAAGATAAATTACGGGAGTAACATGGAAAATAAGCCCTTAAGGCCTTTGGGAAGCAGGATTTTGGGCGAGACGGTGAGCCGCGATCAGCCGAGAGGCGTGCCGCCGCATGGAAGCTTCGGGAGAGATTTCAGGATGAAGACAGACTCTACGCGCATTGTGACCATTCTCGTCGCCATGGCGGTTAGCGCAATGCCCTTGCTCGCCCAGACGCAGGAGCCAGCCACCCAAACACAGGCGCAGCCTGCCCCGGCTCCTGCTCCCGTCTATCAACCGAAGTTTCCCGGAGATCCCGCCCGCTCCAACTCCGAGGCTGCTGCCCTCGCCTACATGCGCGTCGTGCTCCGCGCCCAGAAGCAGTTCAACAAGCAGTACGACCACTTCGCCACCTCGCTCGCCGAGTTGGTCCACTCCGGCTCCTTCACCAAGCGCATGGTCAATCCCGACCGCGGCGATTACACGGTAGGATTCCAGGGCAAGAAAGACAGCTTCGTCCTCACCATGACGCCCAAACAGCTCGACGCCCAGCACCGGTCTTTTTACGCGGAGGATGACGGCAAGATTCACGCCGACGAGGAAAAACCCGCCGACGCCAAGTCGCCAGTGGTGAAATAACCCACGTTGACTTGAGTCGTTGGCCGTTGGTCGTTCGTCGTTGGTCTGTGGTTATTCGGAAAAGACCACGTGGAACCCGGTCGGTAAAACTTGAATGTCCCGACGAAGTCTCGGGAGGTCTCGACGTTTGGTGATGAAAGGTCCCGGAGGGACCTTCGACAATAGCCCTCCACTTCAGTGGCGGGTAAGGCCGCCACGTCGTTCCAGTGCCGGAGGCACGACTGAAACGCTCCAAGACTTCATCGGGAAATTCCAACCCTCGGTGACGTCGGGGCCATCGCGCGGCTCGCGTCGAGCGACATCCCTTTATCATGACAGCAGAAATAAACTGACCTGCAACCCACCGGAGGAATCATGAGTGCAACGATCGGAACGGCAGCACCCGAGTTTTCGCTGAAGGATCAGAACCAGCAGGAAGTGAAGCTGAGTGACTTTCACGGCAAGAAACGCGTCGTGCTCGTCTTCTACCCGCTTGACTGGAGTCCGGTCTGCACCAAGGAGCATGCCTGCTTCGTGAACGATATGAAGCAATTCGAGCAGCTTGACGCGCAGGTGTTGGGACTCAGTGTCGACAGTGTCTGGTCGCACAAAGCCTACGCTGAAAAGATGGGAATTCACTACCCACTACTGGCCGACTTCCACCCGCGCGGCGCGGTCGCGGCGAAATATGGAGTGTACCTCGAGGACAAGGGCATCACCGGCCGCGCCATCTCCATCATCGACCGCGACGGGAAACTCGCGTGGCACAAGAACTACGACATCCCCGTCGTCCCGGACATCAAGGAAGTCTCGCAGGCGCTTGTCGGCGTGAAATAAGCCTACTAACGGGGATCCCCGGCAGCGATTCCCTTGTGCTGGCTGGAAGCGGGAGCTGCGCGGCTACAAGTGAGGAGTCTACCTTGACGGTTTCTGTTTTTGTCGGCACCAGCCTCGACGGCTTCATCGCGCGGGCGAACGGCGATTTCGATTTTCTGCCCCCGGGCGGTGGTGAACCCCACGGCTACAACGAGTTCATCGCGAGTGTCGACGCGATTGTGATCGGTCGCAACACCTTTGAGAAGGTTCTGACCTTGGGCGACTGGCCCTATGGGAAAAAGCGCGTCGTGGTCCTGAGTAACCGCCCCGTCGACTTGTCCCTTGCAAGCGGAGGCGTGGTTGAGCAGATGGCGGGGTCTCCGGCTGAGATCGTTGCGCAGCTCGCGGCTACTGGTGCCAACCACCTCTACGTTGACGGTGGGATTACGATTCAGGAGTTCCTGCGCGCGGGACTGGTTCAGCGTCTCATCATCACTCGCGTGCCCGTGCTCATTGGAGACGGAATTCCACTTTTCAGCACCCTGCCGCGCGACATTCTCCTCCGTCACGTAGCGACGCGTCAGTATCCGAGCGGCCTGGTTTCCAGTGAGTACCTTGTCGTCGGCTAGCAATCACAGGGGCGGTCGTGGCGGGAAGAGGCTCGAAGATTCGTTCAGGGCGCCGGTGTTCCCGCCCTGATCTCCGCCGCCTTGCCGCCCCGATAAATCACCACCAGCGGCTTCCCTCCGTTTGGATACCTCACGATCTTCTCGTGGGAAGAGTCGCCCGCATCCGGCACTCCCATCCCCACAGCGAAGTCCGCCTGCAGCTCATTCATGTCGGCCTTGATCTCGTGCTGCTCCACGGCCTGCCACACATCGGTGGGCCAATGCTTGTACAGTTGGTGCGGGTCCTCGATGTAAAACATCTCATCGGAATAGATCTTGTACTGCTCGTCGCTCTCAAAGCCGATCGGCACCGCGTAGCTCTTCCCTTCTTTCTCAAACACAGCCATCATCTGCTTGCGGCTTCCCGCCTCGGTAGGCGTGGCCGTAAGCACGTCCTTGATTTCTAGCCGCTCAATCGGCAGCAACAGCCCAGCCTCGTGCGCGAAGTCCACCTTCCGCGCCTGATACGGATAGTAGGTGTAGCGATACCCTTCCTTCACCCAAACTGGCTGCCTGGTGAGCTGCTTCGCCGACTTCAAATCGTACGGATAGAGCTTCTTGGGGTTGACGTAGTAGTCCGGATTCGAGTAGCCGACATTCCTCGCCCGGAGCCGCTTTTCCTCCGCGACCCTGTCTTCATGACGCTTGTAAAAGATGTATCCCGTGCGTACCCCGGCCAACACCGTGGCCAGCGTCAGCGCCAACTGAATTCTTTTCTTCGTTTCGCGATTCATGGGCAAAACTTTATCAGATCGACGTTCCGCAGGACGCGGTTGAAAGCCGCGAAGCGGCGAAAGAATACAGTCCACAGCCTGCCCTGAGCCTGCCGAAGGGGCGTAAGCCGTGGGTGAGAAACGAACAATGAGCCAGCCCCAGCGGGGCGAAAGAAAGTTGCTCGTCGGAACTTCAGGATTGCCCGGAAAGATTTCAGCTCACTGAGGTAGACTTGAAAGCGATTCATCGCCGGACTCCGAAAGCCGGAAGCCGAGCGCCGAACAGAAGGATTCGCAATGCCAGCTATCACCGAACAAGACGTCCTGAGCGCGCTAAAAAGCTGCTATGACCCAGAGATCCCGGTCAACATCGTCGACCTCGGTTTGATCTACAACGTCAACTTCGTCTCCGTGCCGGACGACAAGCAGGACGTCACCGTCGACATGACCCTTACGGCGCAAGGCTGCCCTGAGCACGTCAACATCAGCGCGCAGGTGAAGTCGCGCCTCGAACAGCTGCCCGGCATCCGCACTTGCAGCGTGAATGTGGTGTGGACTCCGCCCTGGACTCCCGAGCGCCTCAGCCCCGAGGCAAGAAAACAGCTGGGGATTGAGTGATCCTGCCCTAGCTGCCGATTTCTTCCCAGGCTTCGTAGGCAGACCGTCCCGCCGCCTCAGTGATGCGCTTGCCGGCGCGCGCCGCCATCTCCATCACTTGCATGCCGCGATCGAAATAATCGGGCAGTGAACGGCGCACATTCTCGAACTTTTCCGGATACTCCGACGCAAGCACCGCCAGCCCTACGCCCGTTGCCAGCACTCCCGCCGCGTGCTTCCTCTTCAAGAACAGGATCGCGGCCGCCCCGATCGATCCCGCAACCACCGCTTTCTTCCACCCTTCCATGCTTCCCCCAAGATTAGGTCGTTCTTGATGCGATTGTACCCCACGACTCCGTCGAACTCGCCCGTGCTTTATACTTCCTCGTTCCCTCGGAGGGTTCATGTTCCTGGGTCACAAGCGCAGTCTTCAGACAGCTGCAGTCGTCCTCACCTTCGTTCTTGCCTTGTCCGCGCAGACCAAGCCTCGCGCCCGCGATCTCGGCGTTCCATTCGACGGCACCCCCGGCCCCAACAACGCGATCACCGATGTCAAAGGCGTTGAGGTCGGGCACACCACCCTCATTTCCGGAGAAGGCAAGCTCGTCGTCGGCAAGGGACCGGTGCGCACCGGCGTAACCGCCATTCATCCTCGCGGCAAGGCCTCGAACGACGCCGTCTTCGCTGCCTGGTTCACGCTCAACGGCAACGGCGAGATGACCGGCACCACCTGGGTCGAAGACTCCGGCTTTCTCACCGGACCTGTCATGATCACCAACACGCACAGCGTCGGCGTGGTCCGCGACGCCGTCATCGCCTGGGAGGTGCGCCGCGGCGCGCCCGTGGAAGAAGACTGGTGGTCGTTGCCCGTGGTGGCCGAAACCTGGGACGGGTATCTCAACGACATCAACGGATTCCACGTGAAGGCTGAGGATGCCTTCCATGCCCTTGACGTCGCTCACTCCGGCCCGGTCGAAGAAGGCAGCGTCGGCGGCGGCACGGGTATGATCTGCAACGAATTCAAGGGAGGCATTGGAACTTCTTCCCGCGTGCTGGACGCTAAAGCTGGAGGCTATACCGTCGGCGTGCTCGTGCAATGCAACTACGGATCGCGCGAGCAGTTACGCATCGCGGGCGTCAATGTGGGGCGCGAGATTCCCGAGCATACGGTCTGGAAGGACGACGTCGGGTCGATCATCGTGGTGGTTGCGACCGACGCGCCACTCATCCCGACGCAACTCAAGCGCGTCGCCCGGAAAGTCTCGCTGGGCCTGGGACGCGACGGCAGCTATTCGGGCGACGGCTCGGGCGATATCTTCATCGCCTTCTCCACCGCCAATCCTGACGCCGACAACACCAAGGGACTGCGCCAACTCACCATGCTGCCCAACGATTCGCTCGATCCCATCTTCCTGGCGACCGTGCAAGCAACCGAAGAGGCTGTGGTGAACGCCATGGTCGCCGCCGAGACGATGAAGGGCATCAACGACCACGAAGTCATCGCGTTGCCGCACGAGCGCCTGCGCGACGCGCTCAAGAAGTACAACCGGCTGGCGAAGTAGGCGGGATGTCCCGGAGGGAACACGCGCGGATTGACAAAGTGTTCCGGTTGGAACACTTTACAAACAATAGCGTATAGCTATTGGATAATAACACCTGCGGATTGATGCGCTTGCAAGGGAGTGCCGAAATACCGGCAGCGGGTGTGGTAAGAAAGACACGGCGAAATCGAGCCCTCGAGACCTCGGCGCGCTTCGCTTGCTCAGTGCCGTCCCTACGGGACTCGCTCCCAGCTTTCCGCTTCTACCCGGCACTGACGTGCCGGGCTATTAAATGCCGCCCCGGTGGGGCTGGAGTCTGCCAAACACATGACCACTTCTTCGCCCTGGACTTAGTTCTCACGAATACTCTAAAGCCCGCACAGAAGTGCACAGAAGAGAAAAGGCCTGATCGCAGCGTTGAAGGCGCTGCGCCACCCAAGTTTGGAGTCTTTCGACGATCGTTAAGCCCCCGGCGGCAAATTGAGGGCAAGCTGTGGGATGCGTTCTTGCGCCGCTTTGCGGCTAACCCGCCGAAGCTCTTCTCAGACCGATAAGAAGAAAGGGCCGGTCCGCAGACCGGCCCAAGTCCCCGGAAAACCGCGGGTTAGAAATCCAGCCGCAGAGCAAACTGCATGACCCGCGCCGCGCCTGCAGCGCCAATCACGCCAAAGCCCAGGGATGGAGTCTGGCTGATATCCGCAGTACTCGCCGCACCGGGTAGCGCGAAGTTCGTATGGTTGAACGCGTTGAAGGCGTCGGCACGGAACTCGAGCTGGAGCCTCTCCTTGATCGGGAAGTGCTTTCCGACTCCCAGGTCAAAATCGGAGTAATGCGGTCCCCGCAGGTTATTCCGGCTGCCCGCCTGCAATCCCGTCGGATAGCTGAATGCGGCCAGCGCGGCGTCCGGATTGGCAAACAACTGAATCTGCCCGTTGACGGAATCAAAGTGCGGACTGCTCTTGATGGCTGCCTTGTCACCGTTGAAAATAGCGGGCACGTTGTTGGCGAAACTGATTGGGAAGGAATTGGCCACAGTTGTGAATGCAAAGCCAGTCCGCCAAGTGCTGATACCCGAGATCTGCCAGCCGCCGACGATCTGGTTGAGCCACTTCGACATGTTGCCACCGAACGCCCTTCCCCGGCCGATCGGGAGGTCGTAAATCCAGTCGGCAGTGATGGTGTGCGTAGCGTCGAAGTCAGAGTTACCACGGCACACGCCCAGATTGATAGCATCACAGATAATTCCGCCAGAGCCGTTGGAACCGAACGCCTCATTGGCGGGCGCCGAGATGTTATCAATGGAGTGGGAGTAGGTGTAGTTGACGTCAAACTGCAAGCCATGGGAATACTTCTTGTGCAGGGTCGTCAGTAGGCCGTTGTAGTTCGAGTAGGACTTGTTCGTCATATACAAGTCGGTGGCGAACTGGGGAGCGAGGCCCACACCTGGGAACAGAGCGGCGTTGAAGTCCAATGCCTGGACGGTATCGCCCAAATCGCCCCGCAATACCAGGTCTTCGAAGAATGCACCCACCAGGAAGGTACAATTAGGCACCCCAAAGGCTGTGCAGTCGGGAACGCCGTAGGCTGCCTGAACCGCCGGAGTAACCTGGTTTTCCCAGAACGGTTGGGGAGTGACTGTGCTCAAATTGACAGGGTCCTGTCTCGCCTGCTGAGCCAATGTACCGAACGCAGCCGCCAAGAATTGACCAGAAGCCGGATCTTTGAAATCTACTACTTGCCCGGCATCTGACTGGGCGAGCAGCCGACGACCCTGCCGGTTGAAATAAGTCATCTCCAGCTGGAAGTTCCCGGGAAGTTCGCGTTGGATACCGAACGTGAACAGAATCGAATAGGGCGTTTTCAGGTGAGGATCAATCGCATAGTTGAACAGACCTTGGCCAGTGGCCGTGCCGAAAGGGCCAGAGACCGGGTCCACGAAAGGCCCGTAGGGCGTGGTGACCGGGGCCGGCGTAGCCGGAACCCCAGGAGGCAGCGCCCCGACGGCAGTGAAACGGGGATCGTCGATCAAGGATTGTGTCGCATCGTCACCGGGGTTCAGCGGATAGGTAACGGCCGAGGAGTTCTGCAGGACGTACGTGTTTTGATCCTGGAAGAAATTGAGAGCATTGATGCCAGGGTGGTCATAAATCAATCCCGCGCCCCCGCGGATCACAGTCTTGCGGTCCCCCAGGAGCCGCGCCAGAAAACCTTCTTTCCATGAGGGGTTATAGGCGAAGCTGAACCGGGGAGCAAAATCCTTGTACTGGGGAGCGTAGAACCCCGGGCCATGGTTTGCCTTGCCAGCAAGATTGTAGAAAGTATTGGGTGCCGTCGGATCCGTTGCCGTACCCGCAATCCCCTGGGCACCGTTGGCAATGCGCGGCTTCATGATGTCGTCAAAGCCGACATTGGGAATGGCTTCCAAACCGTTCACCTCGTAGGGGACAGAGTAGAACTGGTAGCGCAAGCCGTAGGTAAGAGTCAGGTCGTTGCGCATCCGCCATGTGTCCTGCGCGTATACCTCCGTCTCGTAGTAGCGGTAGTTCCTTGTGTGGCCGGAGCCCTGTGGAAGGGGTTGCAGACGGGCGTCATTGTTGAAGTTGCTCGAAACATTCGCAAACCTTCCCAGGAGGAATGTGAAGGCGGTATCCCACTGATTCTGCGAAATGGAATCAGCCGCAAGGTCGATGGGCTGCAGATTTGCGGTCAGACCGGTCAACCCTGGGGCCCCCAATCCGAGAGTCACGGAGTTGAAATCGCTGACCAGAGTGGCAGTTGTCTTGATGTTCTTGAATGTGCCGCCAAACTGGAAACTGTGCTTTCCGCGGACCCATGTGAGGTCGTCGCGCAGAACCGGGATGGGCACGGTGCGGGCCTGGGAACTCCCACTCGAAAACGGCGCCGAGAGGAAGGCGCTGCCCACTCCGTTGTTCCCGAAGACCGAGTACTGGGTTGTACCCGGGGGGTTAAAGGGTGTCGGGAAACCCAGAACCTGACGAGTCTCTCCGTACACAAACTGGTTCACCATATTATTGCTGATGGTCCACGTATGTCCCACAACGTAAGCCCAGCTCTTATCCGTAATGAGGTGGGTGAGAGGATCACCCGGGAAATAAATTGGCGCGGAGAAGTTCGCGTCGTCGCCGGTGGTGGTGCGCGCGATCGAGAACCGTCCCCACAGCTTCATCTTATTCGAGAGGTTGTAATCAATCCGGCTGACGTAGTCGTTCTCGGAATAACTCACCGGAGCATTGAAGCGAAACCCTCCAGTGTTCCGATGATCCCCTCGAGATGTGTCGTTGGCATGGGGATAGCGGCTGTTGATAAAGCTCAGCAGTGCGGAATCTGCGCCCGGTAGTCCGGTGCTGGGGTCCGCACCCGGATCCAGAGCTGCGATATCGGCTGGGAAAGCTGTCGAAATGCCTCCGCTGCTGTTGTTGTAGTTGATCTCCCCAGCGCGGAGAGAATCCAGCGGCACAATGCGTGACGGAGAGTCCTCGCGGGCGTCCCGCCTTCCGTAGTAATTAAAGAAGAAGAACAGCTTGTCTTTCTTGATCGGCCCACCCAGGGAAACGCCGAACTGGTTGCGAATCAGCTTGGGCCGGGCGATACCGGCAAAATTGTTGAAGAAATTGTTGGCTTCCGTGACTGTATTCCTGTGGTACTCGGAGGCGGAGCCGTGCCAGAGATTGGTGCCACTCTTGGTCACGAGATTGTATTGAGCACCGCTGCCCCGGCCTTCCGCCGACACCGGATTGGCGGTCTCTCCTCGGAACTCCTGAATGGAGTCTACGGGCGCGTTGGCCGTAGTATTAAAGGAAAAGCCTCCGGCGAAGTCGTTGACGTCAAGTCCGTCGATGGTGACGTTTCCCTGGTCGGTTCGTGCGCCGCTGACCGCGCCGTCCCGGCTTTGGTTTTGATCATCGCCGCCCAACGCAGTGACAACGCCCGGCTGCAACTGCATCAGCTGGACTGGGGAATTGCGCACCTGCACCGGCAGTTCGTGAACCATGTTCATGTCAAAACTGTTGCCCACGGTTGCGTCGGTGGTGTTGAGCGTCACCGCGCTGCCCTCACCGCGAACCTCGACCGTCTCCGTCGTCTTTCCGATCTTCAGCTGCGCATTCTGGGTGTGAGTAAGGCTCACCGCCAGGTAAAGATCCGGCACCGTAACAGTTTCGAAGCCTTCCTTGGTGAACGTCACCCTGTATCCCGGCCCCGGCTGCAGTTTGGGAAACACGTAGGAGCCGACCTCGTTGGTCGTGGTTTCGAAAGCCGCGTTAGTCTTGGTGTCGACCAGCTTCACGCTGACACCGGGCACGACTGCTCCACTGGCATCTGTCACAATGCCGGTCAGCGACGCGACTTCCTGCGCCGCCGCTGGAGTGGACAGCACGCAATACATTGTCAGCGCGAAAACGGATAGTAGGACGGGTGCGAAGAAACGACGAAAGGCTGAATTCATCTTGATATCCTCACGTGATGAAATTCTCGGCAGGGGGCGGGACATGATTCGAATCGATCAAAGTTGCAGAGCTCCCGACGAACGCCACTTGCGGGGAGTCAGGTTCCACGCCACGCAGTAGCTCATAGTCGCAGTCTCGGGTGTAACAAGACAGTCCAACAGTGTGTCCTCGGTCCCGCGAGTTTCCGAGCTGCGCTCGACAGAAGTTGCAAAACCACTGGATACCGTGCAACTTGGCCGCCAAAGTCTTTCGTGCTGGTGACTTCAACAACACCGTGTGGGAAAACTGTCGATGCCATGGAGCTTGCAGACTACGCGCGCCTTCATCCGCGAGTGTATCGCGTTGATGTGCAGGAAGGATTTCCATCCGAAACAACATAGGCGGCTATAGTTTCCTGTATTTCCGATTGTCTCGCACTTGGAACAAAACACAATAACAACGAAGGTTCCCATGGCAACTCTGTCTGGGCTGGCTGGTGGGGTGGTATTACCGCTTGGCAGGCAGCACCCCGAAGGGTACGCAAGATGGACGGATCGAAGGTTGGCTAGAGCACGAGTTGAGCATGGGCGCGGGCGGGGGGCCCGCGCCACGCAAGGTTAGTCCTTGACTGCCTTGTCTGTGATGTCGAGGCCTTTGTCGATGATGGCGAAGGCTTCGCGCAGTTGCTGCTCGTTAATGCACAGCGGCGGGTTGGTGTAGAACGAGTTCCAGCGAACGATGGTGTAGAGGCCCTGCTCGCGGAAGTAGCGGCCGAGGGCGGCCATTTCGTCGGACGTACCGTTGAACGGAGCCATGGGCTGGCGAGTCTTGCGGCTGCGGACGAGTTCGACGATGCCGAACAGGCCGATAGAGCGCACGGCTCCGACCGAGGGATGCTTGGCCTGCAGTTCGGTTCCGAGTTGCTTCATCACCGCCCCCATCTTCTTTGCGTTGTCGATGAGGTGATCTTCTTCATAGACGCGAATCGTGGCCAGCGCTGCGGCACATCCCATGGGATGGCTGTTGTAAGTGAGGCCTCCGTAGAAGACTTTGTCCTGAAAGTGCTGGGCGATGTGATGCCGCATGCCGACGGCGCCGAGAGGCAGATAACTGGCGGTTAGTCCCTTGGCCATGCAGATGAGGTCGGGAACAACCTTCCAGTGATCGATGGCAAACCATTCCCCGGTGCGTCCGAATCCGGCCATGACTTCGTCGGCGATCATGAGGATGCCGTACTTATCGCAGAGCTTGCGGACGCCTTGGAGGTAGCCGTCCGGTGGGATGAGGATGCCGTTGGTGCCGACCACAGTCTCGAGAATGAAGGCGGCGATGGTGTGCGGGCCTTCGAGTTGGATGATTTCTTCGATCATTGCGAGTGAAGTTTCAGCGGATTCCCACCCACGCTCGATGCCATGGTAGGGATCGAGCACGCGGACCACGCCGGGAATGCCGGGCTCGGCGGCCCAGCGGCGCGGGTCTCCGGTGAGGCTGATCGCGCCAGCGGTCGCGCCGTGATAGGAGCGGTAGCGGGCCATGATCTTGTGGCGTCCCGTGAAGAAGCGGGAAATCTTGATGGCGTTTTCGTTGGCTTCGGCGCCGCCGTTGGTGAAGAAGAAAGTGTCGATGTCGCCGGGAGTGATTTCGGCGAGCTTGGCGCCGAGGCGGGCACGTGGCTCCGTCGCCATGAATGGGTTGGCATAGGCTAACGTTGCAGCCTGCTCGGCAATCGCCTGGATCACGCGCTCGTCGCTATGTCCGATGTTGACGCTCATTAACTGGCTGTTGAAGTCGATGAAGCGTTTGCCTTCCGGCGTGTAGAAGTAAATCCCCTTGGCGCGGGCGACGGGGATGGGATCGACCTTGGATTGAGCGGACCACTCGAAGAGAGTGTGCTTCTTGGTGAGATTGACGATTTCCTGGCCGGTCATGGATGGTGTGGCGAGAGTTGTGTTCATAGAAGTCCTCATTCTCAGATCGAGAGCATCGCAGATTATTGGGTAATTGGGTGATTTTGTAATTGGGTAATTTTCGATTTTCGAGTCGGCACCGTGATCGTAAGGCTCAAGCCGATTTTCAATTACCCAATTTCTCAAATTACCAATTACTCAATCCTCTAAAACTTGCGGCTGTGCTCCTTGGCCCAGCGCTCGATCACCACTTTCTTGTCGGTGTAGAACTCGATGGCATCGCGTCCCTGGCCGTGAAGATCGCCGAAGAAGCTGTTCTTCCATCCACTGAAGGGGAAGTAGGCCATGGGCGCGGCCACTCCAATGTTAATGCCGATGTTGCCGGCCGGGGCCTCGTAGCGGAAGCGGCGCGCAGCCGAACCGCTCGAGGTAAACAGCGACGCTTGGTTGCCGTAGGCGCTGCGTTCGAGGAAGGCCAGGGCATCGTCCATGCCGTCTGCGTGGACGAGGCTGAGGACGGGACCGAAGATTTCGGTGTCGGCGAGTTCGCTGGTGGCAGGAACGTCGTCGAGGATTGTGGGCTTCACGAAGTTTCCGGATTCGTACTTCGGGATCCTCGAGTTGCGGCCATCAAGCAGGACTTTCGCGCCTTGTTTTTCGCCGAGGCTGATCAGCGATTCGACGCGGTTCTTGCTTTCGGAAGTGATAACTGGTCCCATCTGCACGCCGTCTTCGAGGCCGTTGCCGACTTTCAGTTTCGAGGCGGCGTCGGCGATCGAGTCACGAAACGTCTTCTGCGCTTCGCCGATGGTGACGGCTACCGAGACCGCGAGGCAACGCTGGCCGGCGCATCCGAAGGCACTGTCGCTGATGATCTGCGTGGCCATCTGTATGTCGGCGTCGGGGAGAACGATGACGTGATTCTTGGCTCCACCCTGGCACTGGCAGCGCTTCCCTTTCTCGCCTGCGCGGGCATAGATGTAGCGGGCAACTGGCGTCGAACCGACGAAGCTGATGGCGCGAACTTTGGGATGATCGATGAGTGCGTCAACGACTGCCTTGCCGCCGTTTACGAGGCTGACTACACCCTTTGGGAGGCCTGTTTTCTCCAGAAGTTCGAAAGCGAAGCGCATGGTGAGCGGAACGCGCTCTGAAGGCTTGAGGATGAACGTGTTGCCGGTTGCGATGGCGTAGGGCAGGAACCAGAACGGAATCATGCCCGGGAAATTGAAAGGAGTAATCGCGGCAACCACGCCTAGTGGCTGGCGGATCATTATTTCGTCGATGCCACGGGCCACGTCTTCGAGGTTGTAGCCTTGCATCATCAGGGGGATGCCGCACGCCACTTCGACATTTTCGATGGCGCGGCGCATCTCAGCTTTGGCCTCGGCAAAGGTTTTGCCGTTTTCCTGCGTGATGATGCGTCCGAAGTCGTCGAGGTGCTCTTCCATGAGCATCTTCAGTTTGAAGAGCGGCTGGATGCGGTCTGCGGGCGGAGTGCGACGCCATTCCGGCCAAGCTGCGGCGGCGGCTTCGACAGCGTGGTTCACTTCAGCGGCGTCGGCGAGGGGGACTGTCGCCAGAGTCTCTCCGGTTGCGGGGTTGACTACGTCGCGCCAATCCGTGGTGGGCGAGTCAATCCACTGGCCGTTGATGTAGTTGGTGAGTTTGAGTGCGGGTGGTGCTGCCACAGTCATTTTAGCAATGCCTTTCGCAATCGCGAAGAATACGGTCGCGCATCGAATGCGCGTGCGGCGCTCATTGGACGACAATCCAATTCTGACACCAAATCAGCTTCAGTGCCCATGCAAGCAAAGAACTAGCCGAGCTTTGCTCGGCCGGACAGCCGGGGGCGGCCGTCCCCACATGATTCTTGCTCCTAATTCTTGTTCCTCATACCAACTGGGCGACCGCGCCTTTCTTGTCGCAGACGGTTGCGATGGCTGATTCGAGGACATCGAGCGCCTCGTCGATCTGCTCGTTGGTGGCGACCAGTGGGACCAGAACTCGGATCACATTCGAGTGGGTACCTGCGGTGATGGTGATCAGGCCGTGTTCGTAGCAGTACTGCGTGATCTTCTTGGTCTCGTCTGCTGCCGGGACTTTCGTTTCCTGCGACTGAACCAGCTCGATGGCCTGCATGCCGCCAAGACCGCGTACGTCTCCAATGATCGGCCAGCGACGCTGCCATTCACGGGCGCGGCGCTGGAAGCGGTCTCCCAGTTCGTTGGCGCGGGCCAGCAGGTTTTCGTGCTCGAACAGATCGAGTACAGCAAGTGCCGCCGCACACGAGAGCGGGTTTCCAGCAAACGTACCGCCCAAACCTCCGGGGCCGGGAGCGTCCATGATCTCGGCGCGGCCGGTAACTCCGGCCAGGGGCAATCCGCCGCCGAGAGATTTTGCGGTCACGAGAAGGTCAGGCTCAATGCCGTAACGCTCGCTTGCGAACATGGCGCCGGTGCGGCCAAAGCCGGATTGAACTTCGTCGGCAATAAAGAGGATGCCATGCTTGTGGCAGAGGTCAACCAGGACCTTGAAGTAGTCGGGCGGAGGGGCAATGAATCCACCCTCGCCGAGAACCGGCTCGGCAATGACCGCCGCGACTTCTTCGTTCGCGACCACGCGCTTGAATGTGTCTTCGAGATGGCGGGCACAGTAGAGATCGCACGACGGATACTTCATCGAATAGGAGCAGCGGTAGCAGTAGGCGTATGGAACGCGGTAGACGTCGCTGGGGAACGGGGCGAATCCGGCCTTGTAAGGATGTGTCTTGCTGGTCAAAGCCAGCGTCATCATGGTGCGGCCGTGGAACGCGTCTTCGAAGGCGATGATGCCGGAGCGCTTGGTGTAAGCGCGCGCGATCTTGACGGCATTCTCGACCGCTTCCGCACCGCTGTTGACGAAGAGAGTCTTCTTCGGGAACTTTCCGGGCGTGATTTCGTTCATGCGCTCGGCGAGGCGGACGTATCCCTCGTAGGGCGTGACCTGGACGCAGGTGTGCAGGAAGCGGTCGAGCTGGTCGCGGACGGCGCCGACGACTTCATCACGGCGATGGCCAACGTTGAGGCAGCCGATGCCGCCGGCGAAATCGAGGTAGCGGTTGCCGTCGACGTCTTCCAGCCAGGCGTCTTCGGCTTTCGCCACGTAGACGGGAGTTCCGTGGGAAAGGCCGCGGGGCACGGCTTGGGCGCGGCGCGCGGAAAGAGCCTTGGACTTCGGCCCGGGGATTGCGGTGCGGAGTTGGATGGTCGACATCGTAGTCAGTTCTCAGTTCTCTGTTGTCAGTTCTCAGTTAACGCCCAATGGCTGACGCAGTCGGTTCTACTGGCAACTAACCACTGGTCGCTGGCCACTGCTTTTCAGTACCAGCCAATTGGCGCTTCGTTGAGGTTGATGTGCACCTGCTTGGTTTCGAGATATTCTTCGATGCCCCAGGGGCCAAGTTCGCGGCCGAAACCGGATTGTTTGTAGCCGCCCCATGGCGCCTCTACGTATGTGGGCTGCATGTGGTTGACCCAGACGATTCCGGCACGCAGAGCTTTGACGGCGCGCATGGCTTTGAAGATGTCGCGAGTCCACACGGCAGCAGCCAAGCCATAGGGGGAATCGTTGGCGATTTTGAGCGCGTCCTTTTCATCCTCGAAGGGAATCACGGCAGCGACCGGACCGAAAATTTCTTCGCGGGCGATTCGCGCGCTGTTGTTCACGTCGTAGAAGATCGTGGGCTGGACGTAGTAGCCTTTCGCCATCTTCTCCGGGCGTCCGCCACCAGAGGCCAGCTTGGCTTCTTTCTTGCCGATCTCAAGATAGGAGTTGACGCGGTCGTATTGCTCCTTGCTGACCAGCGGGCCCATCTTGGTTTCGCGTTCGAGGGGCGGGCCAAGCTTGATCTTTTTCGCTTTCTCGGTCATGGCCTCGACGAAATTCTTGTAGATCGACTTCTGCACCAGGATGCGGCTGCCGGCGGAGCAAACTTCTCCCTGATTGATGAATACACCGAAGAGCGCGCCGTCGATGGCGGCTTCGAAGTCGGCGTCGGCGAAGAAGATATTCGGTGACTTCCCGCCGAGTTCAAGCGTCACGCGCTTTACCGTGTCGGCGGCCTGTTTGACGATGATCTTGCCGACGGCCGCGCTGCCAGTGAAGGCGATCTTGTTGACGTCGGGATGCTGCACCAGCGGAGCGCCGCAGGATTCACCGAAGCCGGTGATGATGTTGACGACGCCGGGCGGCAGGCCGCAATCGGCAAAGTGTTTCGCAAATTCGAGGGCCGTGAGCGGAGTCTGTTCGGCAGGCTTGAGAACACAGGTACAGCCCGCGGCCAGCGCCGGCGCAAGTTTCCACGCGGCCATCAGCAGCGGGTAGTTCCAGGGAATGATCTGTCCGGCAACTCCTACGGGCTCTTTCAACGTGAGGCTCATGGCGTTGTCGGGGACTGGATTCACATACCCGACGACTTTGGTGGCGAGACCGCCGTAGTATTCGAAGCAGGTAGCGACGTCGGTGAGATCGTATTCGGCTTCGACGATGGGCTTGCCGGTGTTGCGGCATTCAAGCTCGGCAAGTGCGGGAAGATTAGCGCGGACTTTGTCGGCGAGACGGAAAAGGACTCGTCCCCGTTCCTGCGCGGTTGTGGTCGCCCATGGACCTTCTTCAAAAGCGGCTTTGGCCGAGGCGACGGCACGATTGACATCGTCGGACGTGGCGTCGGGAACCTGGGCGATGACTTCTTCCGTGGAGGGATCGTAGACGGGAAAGGTCTTTGCGGACTTGCTGTCGACCCACTCGCCGTTGATGAACATCTGATAGATTTTCACGTCGGTCTGAACTCCACTGGGCATGAGTTGTCCTCCTGCTTACCTCAGGGCCTAAAGGCCCGATCCTTGTTGCGTCTCTGCGGCACGCCTTGAAGGCGTGCCCTGATACGAATCTTGCTTTGCGCACTCATTCAGCTTGTGCGGAAGATGGTGCCGTCCCTACGGGACTCGGCTCCTTTTCACGCTTACCCAGGACTCACGTCCTGGGCTAACATATACCGCCCTGCGGGGCTGGAACCGCCGACTCGCGCTTCGCCAGCCCGCCCGGCGTGTCTTCTCATTCGCCGCCAAGTTCCAATTTCAATCGCGAGCTTCGCTCGCCGGGACAGCCGAGGCGGCTGTCCCCACATGAACTTCTCTTGGCACCTTGTTCCGGCCGTACACGAAAAAGAAAAACGCGGCCAGGCCGACGAAGAATGCCGTGCCACCGAACATCCACAATTCGTACTGCCAAAGCGATGTGATCTGCTGCGCCGGGAAAAACACGAGCGCAATGCCGAGAACGGTGGTTAGGAATCCACTGGCCCCGGCGAGGAACAGCGTCGCGCGGCCGTACTGGCCACGGGGGACAGACTCGGTGACCGCAAATTTCACCAGCGCGCCGAACATGTAGACGAATGGCACCAGCTGCAGAACCACCGCTAACGACAGCAGCTTCTGAAAGGTTTCCTGAACCCCTGCACCGGCAAAATTCAGAATGACTAGAACGGCGGACACTATCCCCTGCACAATCAGCGCGGCGTAAGGCGTGGCGTACCGAGGATGAATTTTGCCGAGCCAGGAGGGCATGTAGGAATCGAGTCCGGCGACGAAGGGAATGCGGGCGGAGCCGCCCATCCACGCCGAGCCGATGCCGGCGATGGAGAGGCTGAGCATGAGCGCAAAAGGCACCGTGATCCATCCGAAACCAACCCGTCCGGCCATGTGGCTGACAGCCTGAACGATGCCCTGAAGCACATTGACGCTCTTGCCGACGGCGATGAGCAAGGTTAGCGTTGCTCCCACATAAAGGATGCCGGAGAGCACACCGCCCCAGGCCACGGCGCCGGGAAGAGTGCGGCGAGGATCCTTGATTTCGTCACCCATGACCGATGCGAGTTCCAGGCCGACGAGACCAAAACAGATCACGCCAAAGGAATTGAGGACGAAGCGGGGGTTGGCAGGTATCTGGAAGTCGGCGGCGGTGATGCTAGTGCCGAAGCGCGACCAGATCACGACGCCGAGCCCGATCAGCACGCCTGCGGCGATGAAAGTTCCAATGGCACCGAGGTTGTTGATCCACTTGCCCACGCCCAGGCCGAGAATGTTGAACACGGTGAGCACAGCCAGCAGCGTGAGGGACGCGGCCGAGGCGAAGACTTTGTTGTCCGCCAATCCCTGGTGGCCGGGACCGAGGACATACACGGAGACACCGACGAAATACAGCATGACCGTCGGCACGTAGAGCATGTTGTTGGTCCAATAGCACCAGCCGGAGAGGAAACCGTGGAAGTCACCGAAAACTTCTTTGGCCCAGAGGTAGACGCCACCTTCTCCGGGATAGCGGTGCGCGAGTTCGATCACCGCGATGCCTTGCGGCCAGAAGAAAAGAAGAAGGGAGATGATCCACAGCCAGACAGTCGCTCCGCCGTTGGCGGCGATGGAGGGGACAACATTCAGGTTGAAGACTGCAACGACAAACAGCAGCACGAGATCGCGGCGCCCGAGAGCGCGGATCAGGTGAGGCTGAACGTCGGATTGGGCGGTGGTGGACAATATTTCTTCGTCCTCGGAGAATCGCCTCACTTCGTTCGTCCGACAGCCGAGGCGGCTGTCGCTACGCGAGTCTTGCTGGTACATGCAGGGCGGGCGAGGCGCCCGCCCCACACGGGCAAATCTTAGTGCGCGACTTCGGCGGGCAGGCGCTCGGCACGCTCCTGCTGCGCTTTCGCCAGGGACGCGGCGATATCGTCGAAAGCAGCCAGGTGCTTGTCGATATCGGCCTCGGTGTGTTGGACCGAGATCGTCCACTGCTCGTCCCACCAGTAGGGTTGCGCCATCACGCCGCGGTTGACCATACCGAACCAGTAGTGACGCCAGAGATCGACGTCGATCACAGTCCAGTCGCGGTAGTTGCGAATTTCCTTGGGATAGAACATCAGCGCGCCATTCGCCCCGGCTTGCGCGATGTAGGCCTGCAGACCGACTTTCGCAATCGTCTTGCGATAACCGTCAGTCAGCTTCTTGCTGAGCCTGTCGACGTGCGCGTAGTTCTCGCGGGTGAGAACGTGGCGAAACGTGGCCAGGCCTGCAGCCATCGAGACCGGGTTGGTGTTGTAGGTGCCACCGTGAAAGACCTTGTGCTGCGTGATCAGGTCCATGACGGACTTGTGTGTACCGAAGGCCGCCAGCGGCAGGCCACCGCCAATCGACTTCGCCAGACAGATCATGTCCGGCTGCACACCGAAGTATTCTGAGGCCCCACCCCAGCAGAGTTTTGCGCCGGTCTTGACTTCATCGAAGATCAGCAATGCGCCATTTCTAGTGGCGATCTCGCGCAAGCCCTTGAGGAATCCGGGCTCCGGCATGCAGAGGCCGACGTTCATCAAAATGGGTTCGAGAATGATGGCTGCGATCTCTCCAGGGTTTTCTTTGAAACGGCGCTCAACGGTCGCGAGATCGTTGAACGTGGCGATGACGACGTCCGCCACCGCGGACTTGGGCACGCCCAAGCCTCCCGGAACGGACGTGGGATTGTTGATGTCCCCGAAATCGGGAGCGTGCGGCTTGACGCTGACGAGAGCCGAGTCGTGCAGGCCGTGGTAGGCACCTTCGAACTTCACGATCTTGTCGCGTCCGGTGGCGGCGCGGGCCAGGCGGATGGCGTGCATCGTCGCCTCGGTGCCGCTGTTGCCGAAACGGCACATCTCAACCGGGAAGCGGTTGCAGATTTCTTCGGCAAGTTCCCATTCCATGTCATGCGGCATGCCGAACATCGTTCCGGTGGAGAGACGCTTTTCGACGGCCTTCATCACCGCGGGATGGCAGTGTCCAGCCATGAGCGCACCGAAGGTCAGGTTGTGGTCGATGTATTCGTTACCGTCGAGGTCACGAAACTTGCTGCCGCTGGCCTCTTTCACGAAGATCGGCCAGGGATCGTAGGCGCGATAGTTGCTGGCAACGCCCAGCGGAATACGTTTGAGATTCTTTTTGTGGGCTTCGGCGGATTTGGGCGTGCGGCGCTCGAAGGTCGAGAGTTCTTTCTGCAGGTCGGGGTACATCGAGATTCTCCGGGAAGACTCAGGCCGGCGGCGTTCTTATTGAACCCAGGGCCATTAGAATGCCCGGACGGCGTGGCCGCCCGGGGCTGGTACTTACTACTTTACTCTTTCCAGCTAGAAGTAGAACTTCAAAGCGACTTGCATCAGTCGGGGATCTCCAGCGCCCTTCACACGTCCAAAGTCGGTTCCGTCAGTAACGTTTCCATCCGGATTGAAGAATCGGGTGTGGTTCGCGGCGTTAAAGATATCCCAGCGAAACTCCAGATGCTTGTCTTCTGTAACTCGGAACTGTTTCTGGACAGAGATATCCCAGTCGTTGAGACCGGGACCGCAGCAAATCGTTCGCGGTGCACTGCCATACCTGCCAAACAGCGATGGCTGGTAGCAATTGAACGCCGCACCCGCCGAACAGAGAGGTTGCGAGGAATCGGAGGCGTTCGAAGTGAAACTGTTTGGATCGAACCCATAATTGTTAGAGTTCTTCCGAGGATCAAGTTTGTGGAACGCAGCAATCTGATCGGGTTCACCGGCAGACGCAAAATCGATACTACTGGTCAGCTCGTTGTCGTCAAAGGACTGGAGATGGATGGGGAATCCTGACTGGAATTGTGTAATTCCAGAAACTGCCCATCCGTTCAGAACCTGTCCTGCAGCTCCCGAGAATTTTCGTATCGGGAGTTCGTAGTAGTAGCTCAGCACAAAGCGGTGCGCTGCATTGAAGACCGAGAGAGCCCGGGTGCGGAGAGGATTAAACGGATTGAGGATGTCTTCGAAGCTCGACGCCTGATCAATCGACTTGCTGAAAGTGTACGCCGCCTGTAACTGAAGCCCGTTGGAGAAACGCTTTTCCAGGTTAGCCTGAAACGAGTTGTAGCTGGAGTTTGCGATTGTGTCCTGGGCAAAGATGTTGGAGAAAACAGGCACGCCATCCGGCGGGCAGTTTGTCCCGTCAGGCTGGCAATTTGGAGAAGAGTAAGGACGAATGCCCACAAAATTGACGGTCTGACCTGTTCCGGCGACCGTAGTTCCGTTCGGCATGTGGAAATTGAAGCCATTGGGAACCACGACAGTGAATTGGTTGTCCTCGGCGAATTGATTACAGGTGGCTCCGGGGGTATTGAATGAGGAGACCGAATTGCCACTGGGGTCTCCCGCAGCGATCGAGGCGATATCCAGGCAGGTCTGTGGCGTGGCTCGATTCAAATCATTGGAAACCAGCAGTCGATGTCCCTGCGAGCCAACGTATCCCAGTTGCAGCACCAGATCCCTAGCCAACTGCCGCTGGATGCCGAAGTTGTACTGCTCGGAATACTGCGATCGCATGTGCGGCTGGAACTCGCCGAAGAGCAAAATAGGCCGGAATACCGACCAATCCACCGGCTGTCCCCGGGGTGGGTTCAAAATGCCGCCAAACGGATTCGGGTATACAAACCCTCCGGCCTGCGGCATGAATGGGGTGTTGAACAACGTTTCGACCAGGAAAGTGCTTCCCCCAAAAGGCGGCTCGGCGCTGAACTGCTCCAGCACCAATTGCTCAATCGGGTTGTAGAACATGCCCCACCCCGCGCGGATGCTGGTTTTTCCGGACTTTCCGGGACTCCATGCGATTCCGATGCGAGGCGCAAAGGCCTTGTAGTAGGTCTGCGTCATGCCCGCCGGCACGCCCTTGTCGCCGGGCACCAGCAAACCGGTCGGGAATACGGAAGTGCAATCATTCGTTCCGAGGACGGCTTCTCCGTACGCACCGATCGAACAGGGGTAGATGCTCGTTGATTTACCGGGACGATAGGTTTGCACGTGATGTCCGATGTCTGTGAGTGGCGTGTTTAACTCCCAGCGCAAACCGTAGTTCAACGTGAGGTTGGGACGTAACTTCCAACTGTCCTGGGCAAACAGATAGACGGAAGTGGTCCGCACATTCTCGGCTTGCGCCGCTCCTTGTTGATAGGTGTCAGGGAGACCGAGGAGATAATTCGGATACAGGTTGTTGGCATAATTTACGTCGTTGGTTCCGCCACCGAAATAGTTATAGTAGCCACTTACCTCAAAGTAGAGCGTCTGGTCGAAACGCATGCGGCGCAAGTCGACGCCGAACTTCATGGTGTGGTTGCCCTTGACCTTTGTCAGACTGTCGGTCCATTGGAACGAGTTCCCCACTTGCGGCAACTCACCCTCGAAGTTGTTCCCGATGGTGAATCCGCCTGAGACTGTAACGTCCGGGACGCCTTCCCGGCCTGCGCCCAGTCCAGGAGTGATTCCGATCTTATTTGCGAACTGCGTACCCGCCAGGGGATTCGTGGTTGGGTCCGTGTTGATAATCGAAGCATCCGACACCCCGGTAAAGCAGAACTGGGCAACCGCAGACGAGCAGGAGTCCGTGACATTGTTCGTATGCTGCGAGTGATTGAATGTGCGTTGCGCCTCGCGCATGTAGCTGAAGCGGAACTCATTCACCAGACTGTTGCTGACCGTCCAGGTGTGACTCAGGTTCCATTGCTGGTAACGGTTCTTGCTGTCAGCACCGAATCCGGGAACATTCGCTCCCGCGGCCTGGAAGTTGTTAAACGGGCTGAAATTGGACTGGTCGCTGAAATAGAAGTATGCGCTGAACTGCTGCTTGCTGTTGATGGTGTGGTCAAAGCGGAAAGTGGTTTGGTCCTGGCGGTCACGGCCGGTGAGCACCGCCTGAAAGAAACCACTACTAGTGTTCGCCGACGGGACGAAGCGCAGAAGGTCCGCGGCGACGGGGTCCTGACACGAGCTGGGAATCACGTTTCCCGGGAAAACGTCGGAGTAGTTGGCCCCCGCAAAGGGCGCCTCTCCCCCAGCGTTGGTAATGTCCGTCAAACACTGGCCGTTCGCTCGGGTGGAGAGGACGTCCGCCACAGTTTGATCACCGATAACGCCGTTGAACGCCGGCCCTTCAGAGAAATTACCAGTGCGCTCCAGCGCATCCGGAACGGATACCGTGGTTCCAGAGACTCCTCGAACCCGGCGCAGGCCTTCGTACGAGCCAAAGAAGAACGTTCTGTCTTTCTTGATCGGGCCGCCCAAGGTTCCACCGAACTGATTCATGATGAACGCTGCCTTCGAGGTATCGAAGTAACCTTTAGCGTTCAAGGGACGGTTGCGGTGAAATTCGTATACATCTCCGTGGAGCCGATTCGTTCCTGATTTCGTCACCACATTAACAACTGCGCCAGAGTTGCGGCCGTACTCTGCGTCGAACGTATTGGTGAGGATGCGGAATTCCTGCACACTGTCGGGGCTAGGCTGAACCGTAGGCAGGTTTGCAAACATATCGTTCGCGTCTCCACCATTGACGCTGAAGTTGTTGGCACGCCCGCGGCCACCGTTAACGGAAACGCTGCCCACATTGCTACTGCCGTAGTAAAGATCGGTGCCTGTCTGCGAAGACACACCAGGCTGCAGCGACAGGAACTGATACGTGTCACGCTCGTTCAGAGGCAACTGCACGATGGCACGGTCGTTCACAACCGTGCCTAGTTGTGTGCTGGTGGTGTCGACCAGGGGGGCTTCCGATGTTACGTCAACGACTTCCTGAGTCTGGCCGATCTGCATGACCATGTTCAGCGTCAAGATCTGGTTCAACTGCAATTCGACGCCATGGCGAACATCTTTCTTGAATCCGGCCAGTTCGAAGCTGAGGCTGTAAGCGCCGACCGGTACTTCGGGAAAGACATAGTCCCCGGTGTCATTGGTTTCGGTATTGCGGCTGACACCGGTGGCGTCGTTGACGGCCGTAACCTTCACATGCGCGAGCACAGCACCCGTGGGGTCCGCCACCCGGCCAAGGATGCGGCCTCCGGTGCTTTGGGCAAACATCAGCGTGGAAGAAGTAAGACAGAGCAGAACAACCAAGCAGACGACGTTCCAGCGGGCTCGCGATGACAGCATGGGTCCTCCAACAGTCCTTTGGGGTGGCGGTTTTTGTCTCATACGAACGATTGCTTCTGCGGACAACCTTGCTATAATCCCGCAAGGTTAGAGAAGCCGGGCGTGGGCTGTCAAGGGGAAAAAGAGCGTTCCAGGCATCAGGATTTCTAATTTTCGCTTCCACCCCGGAACCGTGACGCGCAATGAATTCCAGCGCCTCTGAAGGCTATCTGAAGATCGGGGATGTGGCCCGGAAGGTGGGGGTTTCGCCTTCGGTGATCCGGTCCTGGGAGAGTCTTGGATTGGCCCGCCCCCGGCGGACGGCAAGCAAGTATCGCCTGTACACCTCCGAAGATGTAAAGCTGCTGAAGCGGGCCCGGTTCCTGCGCAAGGTGCGTGGGCTGAACGCGGCGGCGATCGTACAACTGCTGAAGCGCGAAGGTCGAGTGCGCCCGGCGGCGGACGGGAATGCCGGGGCCATTGGCGGGCGTCTGCGACAGCTGCGGGCGAAGCGGGGGCTTTCGCTGGCGCAGGTGGCGCGGTCTGTCGGGATCTCCGTGGGCTTTCTCAGTGCCATGGAACGCTCGCAGATGTCCGGGTCTGTCGGCACGCTGCGCAAGCTGGCGCGTTTCTACAAGACGAACATCCTCGACTTCTTTGACGCGTCTGGGGCGAGCCGCCGGCGCGTGCGCCCTGAGGAAAGAAAGGTGCTGGAAGCTGGGCCCGGCGTCCGCATGGAACTGCTGGCCTGGGGCAACACGGTAATGGAGCCGCACCTGTTTCGTATCGCTCCCGAGTCGGGCAGCGGGGAGTCCTATACGCACGAAGGGGAAGAATTTCTTTACGTCCTGCGCGGCGAACTGGCGATCACGCTGGAGGGCGAAGAATATCGCCTGAAGCCGGGAGACAGCTTCTACTTTGAAAGTGCGACGCCGCATCGCTGGAAGAATCCCGGGCGCCATGAGACCTGGTTGCTGTGGGTGAATACACCGCCGACGTTTTAGTCGACGTGCGACCGTCTGGAACAACGTCGACAACCTCCAAGGATTCCTCGACGGGCACTAAGAGAAAGGAACAAGTCATTGCTCAACATGCCGATCCGAACCGCGATGCTGACGTTGAGCCTGGTAGCGGTGTGCTTCTTATTTGCCGACGCTCAGGCCCAGAGCAAAGCGGCTGCCGACACGATCGTATTGGACACCAGGATATACACCGTGAACCAGAAGCAACCGTGGGCCGAGGCGGTGGCTGTTCGCGACGCAAAGATCGTGGCGGTTGGCTCCAACAAGGACATCGAGGCATACCGTGGGACCTCCACGAAAGTCATTGACGCGAAAGGGCGCCTGGTTCTCCCCGGTCTTGAGGATTGCCACATCCACTTCATGGACGGATCGCTGGGCCTGACTCAGGTGGACCTGAACGGCGCGACAACCGTGGCCTGGATCCAGCGGCGCGTGAAGGAATACGCCGACTCACATCCCACTGAACCGTGGATCACCGGCATGGGGTGGACGTATCCGACATTTGGTCCTTCCGCGTTACCGGACAAGAAGATCCTGGATGACGTCGTGCCGGACCGGCCGATCTACCTAGTCGCGTTCGACGGACATAGTTCGTGGGCGAACAGTAAAGCACTAGCCATGGCTGGCATCACAAAGCAGACTCCCGATCCTCCAAATGGAAGGATTGTTCGCGACGCGAACGGCGAGGCCACGGGTGCGCTGAAAGAGGCAGCCGGCAATCTTGTGGCGAAGGTCATGCCCAAGCCAACCCGCGACCAGCGACTGGCGGCCCTGCGCCGGGGCATCCATGAGGCCAACAAGTTCGGGCTGACCCGGGTGCAGAGTGCAGGCCAGGACTTCGAATATCTCGATCTGTACGACGAAATTCGAACCAAGGGCGAGTTGACCCTCCGGTTTTACGTCGCCTACTTTCTCAATCCCCCGGAACTAAGGCCCGAGGATCTCGAGAAGATCGAGCAGGTGCGGAAAACCTATCACGACGAGTGGATTTCCGGCGGCGTGGTGAAGACCATGCTGGATGGCGTGGTGGAAGCGCATACCGCCGCAATGCTTACCCCTTACAGCGATGATCCCAGCCAGATCGGGAAGATGTTCTGGGAGCCGGCGAAGTACAAGGCTGCGGTCACGGAGTTGGATCGCCGCGGGCTGCAGATCTTCACGCACGCGATTGGCGACCGGGCGGTACGAACCGCGCTCGATGCCTATGAAGAAGCAGCACGAACAAACCATACCCAGGACGCCCGGCCCCGGATCGAGCACATCGAGACGATTAGCGCCGAAGATATCCCGCGTTTTGGGAAGCTCGGGGTAATCGCCAGCGTTCAGCCCCTGCACTTGTATCCGGATGAAGATACGCTCGACATCTGGGCGCGGAACGCGGGGCCGGAGCGGGCGCAGAGAGCCTGGTCGTTTCGCAGTATTGAAGCCGACGGAGGGCGCCTGGCCTTTGGCAGCGATTGGCCGGTGGTCACCATGAATCCGTGGACCGGAATGCAAACTGGAATCACGCGGAAGACCTCCCAGGGGAAACCTGAAGGTGGCTTTGTCCCGAAGGAAACGGTGAGCCTGGAGGACGCAATCAAGGCGTATACGCTGGGTGCGGCGTTCGCGAGCCGGCGCGAGCAGCAGGAGGGCTCTCTCGAAGCCGGCAAGCTGGCAGACTTGATCGTGATCAGTCAGGATCTGTTCAAGATTCCGCCGTCCGAGATTGGAAAGACGGAAGTGCTGTTGACCATGGTCGGCGGAAAAGTGGTTTACGAATCTCCGCAGTGGGCAAAGAACGACAGCAAGGTGGAGGGAAAATGAATTGGCGACGCGGGATCGGGGTTTTGCCATTGCTGGTCGTGATGTTGCTCGCCGGTGCCTGCACGAAGAAGACGCCCACGCTGAATCTGCTGGTCTGGGAAGGCTATGCCGATCCTTCCTTTGTGAAGGCGTTTGAGGAGCAGCATCACTGCAAGGTTTCGGCGTCGTACATGGGGTCCAGCGACGAGTTGGTCGCCAAACTGCGCGGGGGGAGCGCTGGAACTTATGACGTAATCTCGCCCTCGAGCGATGTGGCAACCTCGATCGCTTTGGCAGGCCTGGCCGCTCCGCTCGATTTGTCCAAGATTCCGGGGTACAACCAGCTTTCCCCGCAACTCATTTCTCTGCCGCTGGTGCGAGTGAGCGGCCAGGTGTACGGAGTTCCATTCATGTGGGGCCCCGATCCGCTGATCTATGACACGACGGTTTTTGCCGCTCCGCCGGAGAGTTGGAGCGTTCTGTGGGATGCGAAGTATCGCGGAAAGATTTCGGTGTGGGATGACCTTTCGACAGTTTACATGGCGGCGCAGGTTCTGGGCTTCGACAAACCGGATCCATCGCAGCTTTACAACCTGAGTGATCCGCAACTTGAGGCGGTGAAGAAGAAGCTGCTGGAACTGAAGCCGAACGTCCGCAAGATGTGGTCAACCGGCGGTGAGCTGACGAACCTGTTCCAGAATCACGAAGTCGTGGCCGCGATGGGATGGCCGCTGATGACCAACCAGCTGCGGAAGATCAACTTTCCTGTTGGCGAGACCATTCCGAAGGAGAACACGACGGGGTGGATTGATCACCTGATGATCACCGCGGACAGCGAGAACAAGGAACTGGCCTACCAGTTTCTCGAGTACATGATCGAGGCGCAGACGCAGAAGAAGGTTACGGATGTGACCGGCTATACGCCAGCAAATCCGCAGGCGGGGCAGTTCATGACGCCGGATGAAGTGAAGAGTCTTCATCTTGATGATGTGAACACCTACCAGAAGCGCCTCTACTTCTGGCAGAATGTGCTGCGGCGGGCGAAGTACAACGAAATCTGGAACGAAGTGAAGGCAGCGCAGTAGGCGCAGCCGCAAGACTCTCAGGAAGGCAACACTCGAATGGCCTCCATCTCAACCTCGGGAGTCTCTTCCGGCGCCGAACCGAATTCCATCCGGGCTTCCCTTCTCAGTATCCGCAACGTTGCCAAGAGCTTCGGCAGGAATGCGGTGTTGCGGAACATTTCGCTGGAGATCGCCGAGGGAGAATTCCTCACGATCCTCGGGGAAAGCGGCTCGGGCAAGACCACTCTGCTGCGAATCGTTGCCGGGTTCGAGAGCGCGAGCGCGGGTGAGCTGTGGATGGGCGAGGAACGCCTGGACCGGCAGCCTCCATACCGGCGCCGCGTCAACACGGTGTTCCAGAGTTACGCGCTGTTCCCGCATCTTACCGTCGAGCAAAATGTCGGCTACGGGTTGCGCGTCGCGAAGCGGCCTGACGCCGAGATTGTTTCGCGTGTGGCAGAAGCGCTGGACAAAGTAAAGATGACCCCGCACGCGAAATCGAAGCCTTCCAAGATCAGTGGCGGACAGCAGCAGCGGGTGGCGCTGGCCCGGGCTCTGGTGAACCGTCCCCGGTTGCTATTGCTGGACGAGCCTTTGTCAGCCCTGGATGCGAACTTGCGCCGGCAGATGCAGGTGGAATTGAAGTCGCTGCAGCGCGAGGTGGGTATTGCTTTTGTCTTCGTCACACACGATCAGGAAGAGGCGATGGTGATGTCGGACCGCATCGCGCTGTTACGCTCGGGCGAACTGGAGCAGGTGGCGACCCCGCGGGAGATTTACAGCCGGCCAGCCACGGCCTATGTCGCGCAATTCATTGGGCACACGAATCTATTGAAAGGCGAGGTGCGCGGCGGCGTGGCGCGATGTACCTCCCTGTCATGGCCAGCGAAGTTTCCCGATGGGCCTGCGCTTTTCTCTTTGCGCCCGGAAAACATTCGGCTGGTCGCCGCCGGCAGAACAGGCGACGCGGGGTCAGTGCGCCTACGAGGGAAGGTTCTCCACCGGGCATTCCACGGAGCCACCGAGTTAATCGGTGTGGAAGCTGGAGACGGCCTTGTCCTGGTCGTGCGCACATCAGGCTCCGCCGCACAGGACACGGTCGAATTGGAATTTTCGCCGGACGATGCGGTGCCTGTCCGCGAGTCTCCAGGAAGAGTCTGATGTTCTCCCGCGCTTACAAGACGGCCGTCACCGCTCCTCCGCTGGTGTGGGTGGCGGTATTTCTGCTCGTGCCGTACCTGTTGATGTTCTGCTACAGCTTCTGGTCGGTCACGCCGGCGCAGACCATCGTGCATTCGTGGGACCTGGGGAATTACCGGAATCTCCTGCGGGTGGATGTCTATTGGCAGACGCTTCTGCGCTCCATGTGGATCGCAGCGCGCGTGACCATTTTCTCGCTGCTGCTGGGATATCCGCTGGCATATTTTCTTTCGTTCTACGCGGGCCGTCGAAAAGACCTCTTTTACCAGCTCGTCATTATTCCGTTGTGGGTCAGCTACCTCGTACGTGCGTACGCATGGAAAACGATCCTCGGCTCTGACGGTGTGCTGAACACCTTGCTGCAATATGTGCATTTGACCAAACATCCGCTGGAGTTTCTGCTCTACAGTCCATTTGCAGTGGTGCTGACGCTGACCCACATCTACACGCCCTTCACCTTCCTGCCTATTTACGCGGCGCTCGAACATATTCCTCGCAATCTGGTAGAGGCTTCGCATGACCTGGGAGCGACTCCGGCACAGACTTTCTGGAAGGTAATCTTCCCTCTCTCCATTCCGGGCGTGCTCGCGGGAGCGACGTTTGCCTTCGTCCTTAGCTTGGGGGACTTTCTCGCGCCGCTGCTGCTGGGCGGACCCAGCGGCATCATGATCTCGAATATCGTGGTCAGCCTGTTTGGAGCCGCCTACAACTGGCCGCTGGGGGCGGCGATTTCCCTGTGCATGCTGGTCCTGGTGGTGAGCCTCCTGTTTCTCTCCGAGCGACTTGAAAAGAAATGGAGCTTCTCGTGAGCTCCGAAACAGTCACAATTCCACGCTCGAGCTGGCTGTTGCTGCATGCAGTTGCAGTCTTCGCATTTCTCTACTTGCCGATCGCAGTCCTTATTCTCTATTCGTTCAACGGGGAAGGAGTGGGCGGCTTCCCCCCGCATCACCTGACGCTCGACTGGTACCGCACATTGTTCGCGGACGGGCCGATCTGGGACTCGGTGCTCAACAGCCTGCAAGTGGCTTTTGCGGCCATGGTGATCTCGTTGGCCTTCGGTGTGCCGGCGGCACTAGCGCTGGATCGGGCGCAGTTTCCTGGAAAGGCGCTATTTCGCCGCCTGGTGCTGCTGCCCTTGATCCTGCCGGGAATTATCACCGGCCTCTCCTTGCTGATGCTGTTCAACCTGACAGGCACCAGGCTCAGCCTGCTCACCATCATGCTGGGACACGGGACCGCATTGATTTCCGTGGCCACGACGGAAGTGTTCGCGGGGCTGCAGAAGCTGGATCGCGCGCAGGAAGAGGCATCTCTCGACCTGGGAGCCAACTACTGGCAGACGTTCTGGCGAATCACGGTGCCCAACCTCAAGCTCCCAATCGTCGGCGCGGCGCTGCTGATTTTCACGCTTTCGATGGATGAGATTGCGGTGAGTTTCTTTCTGATTGGCCGTGACAACACGCTGCCACTGGAGATCTGGGGACGCCTGCGGCGCGGGATCACGCCTGAAATCAACGCGATCTCGACCGTCATCTTTATCTTTTCGCTGGTGGCCATCGTGTTCTGGTATCGCTTGCGGGTGCGGGCCGAGGGTAGTGCGGATGTTATGGCGGAACTCTCGGAACCCACCAGTCCATAACCCACGTAGCTTCAGCCCTCCCTGATTCCATTCCTTCTCGTAGAGAATTCCATCCTTCGCATAGTAAAGTGATAAGAGACGACATTCAGGAAGGATCCTTTTGAGTTCAAGCATTCGCAACATTGCCATCATCGCGCACGTCGACCACGGCAAGACCACGCTGGTCGACGCCATGCTGCAACAGAGCGGCACCTTTCGCTCCAACGAGCACCACATCGAGCGCGTCATGGATTCAAACGAACTGGAGCGCGAGCGTGGCATCACCATCCTGGCCAAGAACACGGCCATCTTCTATCACGATGTGAAGATCAACATCGTGGACACGCCCGGCCACAGCGACTTTGGCGGCGAGGTGGAACGAGCGCTCAAGATGGTAGACGGCGTGATGCTGCTGGTCGATGCCAGCGAAGGACCGTTGCCCCAGACTCGCTATGTGTTGGGCAAGGCACTGGAAGCCAAGCTGCCGCCGATCGTGGTCATCAACAAGATTGACCGCGCCGACGCCCGCCCGCAGGAAGTTCTCAATGAGATCTATGACCTATTCATCGATCTCGACGCCAAGGAAGAGCAACTCGATTTTCCGGTGCTCTACACCAATGCCAAGACCGGCACCGCATCGACCGACATCCGGGGCGGTGGCGAAGACTTGCGTCCGCTGTTCGATGCCATCCTGAAGACCATTCCCCTGCCCAAGGGTGATCCCTCGGGCCCGCTGCAGATCCTGGTGGCCAACCTCGACTACAGCGACTACCTGGGACGGCTGGCCATCGCGCGCGTTTTCAACGGCAAGATGCATACCGGCGAAGAAGTCGCCATCGCCAAGCTCGACGGCTCGCTGCACAAAACCAAGATCACGAAATTGTTTTCATTCTCGGGCTTGAAGCGGACCGACATCACGGAGACGGAATTGGGCGACATCATCGCGGTGGCAGGTGTCGAAGGGATCACGATCGGCGAGACCATTACCGAAGCCGAGAATCCCGCACCGCTGCCACACATTGCGATCGATGAGCCGACTATTGCCATGGTGTTTACCGTCAACACCTCGCCTTTCGCGGGAAAAGACGGGACCTACGTTACATCGCGCAATCTGCGGGAGCGGCTGGACAAGGAACTGCTCACCAACGTCTCGTTGCGGGTCGAGGACACCGGCACCACAGATTCATTCAAAGTCCTGGGGAGAGGCGAGCTCCAGCTTTCCATCCTGATCGAAATGATGCGGCGGGAAGGCTACGAGCTCATGGTGGGGAAACCGGAGATCGTCACCAAACGGATCGACGGCAAGCTGAAGGAGCCAGTTGAGCATCTGACCATCGATGTACCCGAAGAATTCGTAGGCGTGGTGATGGAACAACTCGGCTCGCGCAAAGGCGAGGTGGTGAATATGCACAACCACGGCTACGGGCGAGTGCGCATTGAATTTCGAGTCCCGAGCCGCGGCTTGATCGGGCTGCGCAGCCAACTGCTCACCGACACGCGCGGCACCATCGTGATGAATTCCCTGTTCGATGGATACACCGAGTGGCAGGGCGAGATTCCGCATCGGCTGACAGGCGCCCTGATTGCCGACCGGGCTGGAGGTTCAACTGCATATGCGCTGTGGGGCCTGCAGGAACGCGGAGAACTCTTCGTCGGGCCGGGGGTCGACCTTTATGAGGGCATGATCATCGGCGAGAACGCGAAAGATACCGATCTCGATGTGAACGCGGTGCGCGAAAAGAAGCTCACCAACATGCGCGCCTCGACGGCGGATGAGGCGATCCGGCTGGTGCCGTTCCGGCAGCTGAACCTGGAGCAGGCGATTGAATTCATTGCCGACGACGAGTTTGTGGAGATCACTCCTAAATCTTTGCGGCTGCGAAAGAAGGTTCTGCAGGCAAACCGGCGGAAGAAGAGTGCCTTCGCATCAGTAGAAGAATCGTGAAAGCGCGGCGTCAATCCGTAAAGGACCCACAGGAAAAGGCGTACCCCCGCATGTTTCTGGTTCCCTGCAGCTGCGGGACGACCTTCGCGGTGGCGGAAAACTACGACCACCAGGGCACGGCCTGGAGCCGGTACTTGATTTGTCCAAGCTGCGGGAAACGTCACGATCCCAAGAACCGGCTGCTGCAAATGGGATATCACCGCGAGGGTTATTGGAGGGTAGACGAATGTTAGCCTCCGACTGCCCTTCTTGCATGAAACCCTTGTAAATCTTGTGAGGACTCCAGCATGTCCAGTCCCCTCGTAGAGCAGTCTCAACACCTGGCTCGCGTTGCCGTGGTCGGTGTCGGGAACGTTGGGTCCACATTTGCCTATGCACTGCTGTTGAGCGGGCTGGCGGCAGAGATCGTGCTCATTGATGCCAACCGCGCGAAGGCGGAAGGTGAGGCTATGGACCTCAACCACGCCGTGCCCTTCGCTCATCCTACGCGGATCTGGGCCGGGGACTACAGCGATTGTGCCGGAGCCGCAATGACGGTGCTCGCCGCGGGGATTGGGCAAAAGCCGGGCCAATCACGGCTTGATTGCATTGAGGCGAATGCGCGGCTATGGCGTGAGATCGTCCCGGAGATTGCGCAGTATAGCGCGAACGGCATTCTGCTCGTGGCCACGAATCCGGTTGACGTGCTCACGTATGCGGCGTGGAAGCTTTCGGGCTTGCCCTCTGCGCGGGTGCTGGGTTCGGGAACGATTCTGGATACCGCACGATTTCGATTCCTGTTGAGTCAGCATTTCGGGGTGGATGCGCGCAGCGTGCACGCGTACATCATCGGCGAGCACGGAGACAGCGAAGTGCCGGTCTGGTCCCTCGCGAACATCGCAGGTATGCGGCTGCCGGACTACTGCCGTCTGAACGGAATCGCCTGTGACCCTTCACAAATGGAAAGGATCTTTGAGGCGACCAGGGACGCGGCGTACCGCATCATCAAACGCAAGGGAGCCACGTATTACGCTGTGGCGGCGGGGCTCATGCAGATTACCAAGGCGATTCTGCGGCATCAGAACACAGTACTATCGGTCTCAAGCTTGATCCAAGACTATTGCGGGATCAGCAATGTCTGCCTCAGCCTGCCCACAGTCGTGGACCGGGGAGGCATCCAGCGGGTTTTGCGGCTCGAACTCGATGAAACCGAAATATCCAAGCTGCGTCACTCGGCGGGCGTGCTTCAGAAAACGATTTCGGCTCTCGCTTTGGCCTGAGCGAGTTTCAGCTTGACAGGGGTACTGGTCAAACCTGCTATACTGCTGCCCGCATTCGACTGTTCGCCAGCTCCGGTCCCGATTTTCAGGAAGGCCCTCCCGACCTGCCAAGTCCGCCGAATTGAGCTTGCACTTCGACAGCTCAATGCAGAGGCCGACGCGTGAAGAATATTTTTGTAGGAAACCTGAGCTTCAACACCAACGAAGACGAACTGCGGCAGATGTTTGAAGCCTACGGGCAAGTCGACCGCGTGAGCATCATGACCGATCGTGATACCGGGCGCTCGCGTGGGTTTGGCTTCGTGGAGATGGCCAGCAACGAAGATGGAGAAAAAGCCATCGCCGCGTTGAATGGTTCGCAGATCGGTGGACGCACGCTGAACGTGAACGAAGCCCGCCCCAAGGTCGAGCGCGCAGGCGGAGGCGGACGGGATCGCGGAGATCGCGGCGGCCGCCGCGAGGGCGGCGGACGCGGCCGCTGGTAGAAACCTGGCCAACCACACTCGTGGGCTGCGGAACCGCCTCTCTCCTGGGGCGCGAGCATTGATGCGCCTCTACTCCCCATGTAAACTGGTGATACTGGCGCGCGCCCGTAGCTCAGCTGGATAGAGCGATTGCCTCCGGAGCAATAGGTCGGGAGTTCGAATCTCTCCGGGCGCACCAGATTTTCCTCCTCAAAATCAACTGTGGCCGGGAACAGCCGCTGCGATTCTCATTGTTTCTGTCGCGAATCCAACAGAGCATTCGTGCGAGGACCAGTCCGAGCCATTCAGGGCGGCCAAGGAGCCCAACGATGAAAGCTGTGCAAGGGTTGAAGGCGGTCGCGATTGAGCTGCTGGCGCTGGGACTGATTGGGAGCCCAGCATTTTGCGCCGCGGCGGACGAACCGGCCATCCGCGGAGGCGCGGCGCCTGATTCTGCGCTGTACCTCAAAGTGCATCTTAGTAAGCCGGTAGGAATGTCAAGGTTGAAGCCGGGCAATGTGGTCGAAGGCACCCTGGCACGGGATGTCTACTCCGCGGACCGCGAGTTGTTCCCTGCTGGGAGCCGCGTCCGTCTGACCGTCGACCGTGTGGAAAAAAGAAGACGTCCTCCCAACGATCACTGGCCCTGGGTGATCGAGGTTTTCTCTCCGCGGCATGAAAGCTACCCGGTTTTCAGGACTGCAACCGTTTCGCAATCTGAACGCGAGAGCGCGCTGCAGGTGTCGCTGATCTCGGTCAGCCGGAGGCGGGAAGTACATGCCCAGGCGAAGAAGAAAAAGCCGGGCGGGCAAGCCGGCGGCGAAGATGGCACCGTCGAGGTGAGCAAGCCCAACGGGAGAGAACCGGCTGCCCCCACGATGGTGCTGGAGGCTTTCGCGAGTGGGGACTCTGGATTGGCTTCGGAGGCCGGTAGTTCCGCGGAGCGTGTTTCACCTAGGCCTGAGACTCTTCCTGCCGGGACGCAGTGCAAGATTCTCCTGCTGGGTGATATCAGTGCCTCAAAGAGCAAGCCCGGGGATGTGGTGCGGGCGCGTTTGCTGGAACCTGTGTCCTTGAATTCGCGCGTCATCCTGCCGGCGGGCAGCCTGTTTGAAGGCAAAGTCGTGAAGAAGACTCCGCCACGCTGGGGGAGCCGGGCGGGAACGTTATCCCTGACATTCACTGGCTTGACGTTGCCGGGTGGGAACCTCGTGCCCATCGCTGCATCGCTCGCCGGAGCGGAATTGGACCGGGGATCGCACACGAGGATTGACGCGGAAGGACAGCTTCGAGGCGAACGACCGGGTAAGGCATGGATGGCGATTAACATGGGCGTGACTGCCGGCATCACCAAGGAAGTGGATGATGGAGCGCAGTTAGTCATCGAGGCCCTCGTATCGACTGCGACGGACGCTTCCACCGCCGGCACAGCTCGAATCGCTGCCAGCTGCATCTCAGGCATCTTCATGGTGACGCGCCACGGTCGGGATGTCATATTGCCCCGGTTCACCGAGATGGAGATTTCGCTGGATCGGCCTTTGTCTGTGAATGCAGCCGCGCAAGTCGTCTCTGCGGGTTTCGCTGGAGGCAGATAAGAGATAGTAAGCACGTAGACGCCGGGCGGGTGCCTCGCGAGCTTCCAGAGTGAGTTCCATTCTGTGGCGGGGTCAGGCGGTCTGACTGATTCATCTGCGATTCTTCGACGCAGAGTGTGGGGACCACGCGGCAACACAAATGAATGCGTCTTCTCTTGCTCGTGCCGTTCCGGCTGAGAAAATGAAATGAACTACGATGCGATCCTGATTGTTTCCTTTGGCGGGCCAGAATCTCGGGAAGACGTACTCCCCTTTCTGGAAAACGTCCTGCGCGGACGGAATGTGCCCCGGGAGCGCATGTGGGCAGTGGCCGAGCATTACTACCACTTTGGCGGCGTGAGCCCGATCAACCAGCAGACGCGTGAACTGATCGCCGCACTGGAAGCTGAGTTGGAGCACAAGGGGCCGAAGCTGCCGGTGTACTGGGGCAACCGCAACTGGCACCCGTTGCTCCCGGAGACTTTGCGGCGAATGAAGCTGGACGGTGTGCGCCGGGCGCTGGCGTTTGTGACGTCGGCATACAGTTCCTACTCCGGATGCAGGCAGTATCGGGAGGACATTTCCCGGGCCCAGAGCGAAGTTGGACCGGGTGTGCCCGAAATCGACAAGCTGCGGGCTTTCTTCAACCACCCTGAATTCATTGGGGCAACGGAAGAGCGGATGCAGGAAGCGTTGCAAGCGGTGCCGTCTGAGTCGCGCCAGAATGTCCAGGTTATCTACACCGCTCACAGTATTCCTCTTTCCATGGCCAACACATGCGATTACGTGCAGCAACTCGAGGAAGTCCGGCGGCTGGTTTCGTCGCGGGTGGGGGTCAGGAATGATGCGCTTGTCTACCAGAGCCGCAGCGGAGCGCCCGGACAACCCTGGTTGGAGCCTGACATTCTCGAATACGTGCGCAAGGTGAAGGCAAACAATCTCGCGAGCGCTGTGGTCCTCGCGCCTATCAGCTTCATCTCCGACCACATGGAGGTGCTCTACGACCTCGACGTGGAAGCGCGGCAGCTCTGCGATTCGCTGGCATTGCCGATGGTTCGGGCGAAGACCGTGGGAGTGCATCCCAAATTTGTCGGGATGATTCGTGAGTTGATTCTGGAGCGGATGAATCCTGCGTCAGAGAGACGAGCGCTGGGAGCGCTGGGACCGCGGGCCGATGTTTGCGCGGAGGATTGCTGTCCGGCGCCGCAGCGGCCGCAGGGACGGCCGGGTTCCAGGTAAGCCCGATGCGGTGCGCAGAATCGAGTTCCTAACGGTGACTCCGAATTCTCGGAGGCTCGTAGTCGGTAGCCTTTGGACGGCCCTCGACGAGACGCATCGTGTTGAGGATGGTCTGAAGCACGGCCTCATTGCCGACGGCAGTATTGAGCATGACGTGATAAAGGGAGCGGGTGGGCCAGTCGGCGTCGAAATAGTGTTTGATGTAAGCAGCGCGCTCACGGTCGACCGCGTCGACCAGTTCCTCTGCTTCCTCCTCACTGCTGCCGTCCTCACGGATGCGGCGTATTTTTTCCGCGCGGGGAGCGTAGAGAAAAACATGGAATGCGTCCGAACGTTCGCGTAGGAAATAAGGCGCTCCCTGTCCTACGACGACGGCACTGCCTTCCTCCGCAATTCTCGCCGTGATCTCCTGCATCATCGACATCATGCGGTCGGTATCGAACGCCTGATTGCCGAGCGGGGAACTGCGTTCGTAGCTGCCGCGCCAGAAGGCCTTTGCCAGGCGGTAAAGACGACTGTCCATGCGCTCGTCGCAACGCATCACCGCGGAAGGATCGACGTTCGCGAGACGGGCAATCTCTTCGGTGAGACCGTGATCCCAGAGCTTCCACCCGAGGTGGTCGGCAAGTTGGGCGGCAATCGGGGCGCCGCCGCAGCCGTACTCCCGCTCAACCGTGATGAGCCGAAACATGGCCGTTTTAGTGTACTGCCAACCCGCCGCCGGGCCTTGATTTTTTCATCAGGAACACCATGGGAATCATGGCCATGATCGCCACACCCAGAAGCCAGAAGCAATCGATGTAGGCCAGCATCGTAGCCTGGCGAAATACCGTGCCCTGAATCATGGCGTAGGCTTGCCGCATCGCTGTCGGCGGGTCTCCTCCCTTTCCCAGCAGGAATGCCGTCAACCCGTGAAGTTTGCTTTGCAGTGCCGGGTTGGCTCCGGATATGTTGCTCATCAGGTTGGTCAGGTGGACTTGAGTGCGACGGTCCAGCATCGTGGTCACGAACGAGATCCCCACGCTGCCGCCGATGTTGCGGGCAAGATTCATCAGCCCCGATGCCGCGTTGTTCTTGTCCCGTGGCAGAAAAGCATAGGCCGCCGTGTTGATCGGGACGAACAGAAAAGCCATTCCGACTGCCTGGAACACCCGAGCCATGGCCGCGGTGCGGAAATCAATGTCCAAACTGAAGTTCGTCATGTGGAACAGCGACGCCGACAGCACCGTCAAACCGAAGACCAGAAGCCAGCGCGGACTGTAACGTGAGAGCAGGAACCCCACCAGGGGCAGCAACAGCATGATGCAGAATCCGCCCGGCATCAGCGCCAGGCCAGACTGCTCCGCCGTGTATCCGAGCAGGGTCTGCATGAACAGCGGCAACAGCAGCGTACTGCCGAGCAGGGCAAATCCCAGCATGAACATCAGAAGGTTGGAAATGCCGAAGGTACGGTTGCGGAACAGGTGGAGATCAATGATCGGATCCTTGTGTCTCCACTCCCAGAAGATCACGAACAGCAGTGAGGCAGCGCAGATCAGTGAAAGCGTGACAATGAAATCCGATTCGAACCAGTCTTCGCGCTGCCCTTTATCGAGCACAACCTGAAGCGTCCCCAGTCCGAGTGCCACGAAGCCGAGACCAACATAGTCGATCGTGGTCTCGCTCAGCTTGCGGCGCTTGAGATAAGGAGGATCCTGAATTAACCGCGACGTGAGCAAGATCGAGAGAATGCCGACCGGGATGTTGATGAAGAAGATCCATCGCCACGTGAAGTTGTCGGTGATCCATCCGCCCAGGGTTGGCCCGATTGCAGGCGCGGTAACGACAGCGATGCCATAGACCGCGAATGCCATACCCCGCTTGGCGGGAGGGAACGTATCCGCCAGAATCGCCTGCTCGCTGGGCTGCAGGCCACCTCCGCCAGCACCTTGCAGTACACGGCAGATGATCAGCGTCGCAAGGTTCGGTGCCAGTCCACAAAGAAACGAACTTACGGTGAACAGGGCGACGCAAGTCATGTAGAAATTCTTGCGGCCCATGATCGACGAGAGCCAACCACTCAGCGGAAGAACAATCGCGTTGGAAACAAGATAGGAAGTCAGGACCCAGGTACTCTCGTCCTGACCAGCGGAGAGGCTGCCGGCGATGTGGGGCAGGGCCACGTTGGCGATAGAAGTGTCGAGCACTTCCATGAAGGTCGCGAGCGTAACCGCCAGCGCGATGATCCAGGGATTCACCGCCGGGCGCCAGACATCGGCGCTATCGAACGTAGCCGCGGCCGTGCCCATTACCGAATCCAGACCTTCGGCACCACTGACATTCCGGGCCGCAATTGATGATCGCTGTTCTCGCCGGGATTGAGGACGATCTTGACCGGGATGCGCTGCACGACTTTGACATAGTTCCCTGTCGCATTTTCCGGGGGCAGCAGGCTGAAACGAGCGCCACTGGCGCCGGCGATGCTGTCGACTTTACCTTTGTACTCCCGGCCATTCGCATCGACTTTGACGGTGACAGGCTGGCCGACCTTCATGTCCCGGAGTTCGGTTTCCTTGAAGTTGGCCGTGATCCAGACATCGTCGAGCGGAATGAGCTTCATCAGTTCCTGTCCCGCGGCGACATTCTGGCCGACTTCAACGGTCCGATTGCTGACAACGCCGCTCACCGGGGCAACAATTTTGGTGTACTGCAGATTCAATTGCGCCTGGTCGAGATCGGCCTTCTTGCGTTGAGCTTGCGCCTCGGCTGACGCGGCCCTGGCCCGAATGATCTGCATCTGCTTGGGAGCAGTGGTGGCATAGCGCCAGTTCGCCTGAGCCTGCACCAGCTTGCCCTGGGCCTGGATCACCTGCTGCTGCGCCGCATCTGCGTTGGCGCGAGCAGCCTCGACGGAAGCAGCGCTTCCCCGGGCGGCAGCCACCGCCTGATCATATTGCTGTTGCGAAATCTCCTGCTTGTCGACCAGCTGCTTGTAGCGGCCGAGGTCGTTTTGCGCCTTGATATTGTTTGCGTCCGCCTCCTGCAGCTGCGCTTTTGCGGCTTCGAGTTGCTGCCGTGCAGCCTGAATCCCCGCGCGGGCGTTTTCTACGTCTGCTTCGCTCACCGACACCTGGCTGCTGGTATTGACCGACGTAATCGGCACGTTGACTCCGGCGGCCAGGGCCGCGGCTTGCGCGTCTTCGAAATCTGCTTTGGCTCGGTCGTAGGCGAGTTGGTAGTCGGCAAGATCGATCTCTACCAGAACGGTGCCGGCCTGGACGTACTGGTTGTCCTGCACGTTGAGCTTGACTACATGGCCGGAAATTCGGGCGCTAATCGAGTTGATGTGACCGTCGACCTGCGCGTCGTCTGTCGATTCATAGCTGGTGACATAGCGATAAACGAAGAAACCGACAACCAGAAGAACGATAATCGCGATCACGACTCCGACGCGAAACCCTGCGCTCTCGGTGCGAGCGGGCCGAGTGTGAAAATCTCTTTCACTCGCCGGCAAAGGCTTCGTACTCGCCGGGGGCGTTTTTGCTTGCACAGGCGGGCTTTGCGTCGTCTGCTCCATACGCTATTGGTTGCCTTTCAAATATCGTTTGACACCCTCTTCCGCATTGCCGATGGCATAGGCTAACTCGACTTTGGCCAGATTGTGAGAGTAGAGACTCTGTATGTAGTTCTCGTGTGCGCTGGCTACCGCCTCCTGCGCCTGGACCACTTCCAGATTGTCGGCAACACCGGCGCTGAAACGATCCTGCGACTGGGAAAGGGCTTGCTCCGCCAAGTCTACAGAGCTGCGAGCCACTTCGACCTGTTCGGCCGCAGCGCTCAGGTCGAGAAGCGCGGTGCGCACTTCATAATCGATGCGGCCCCGCAGATCACCCAGTTGCGAGCGCGCCTGTCTGAGCTGGGCGTCGGCTTCAAGTACCTCGCCGTGGACTTTGTTCCCCGCGAATATGGGGATGTTGAGACTTCCATTCACCTGCCAGGTCCCATTGGAGTGAGAGGGGGTCACACCGATGTCGCCATAGTTCGCGTTCACGTCGAGAGACGGATATCGACCGGCAGCAGCCGCTCGCCGCGAAAGCTCCGCGGCACGGACTTGCGACAAGGCAGCCTGGTAATCGGAGCGCGAAGCATAGGCTTTCTGCAAATACATCTCAAGCGGTAGCGGTGTGAGGCTCTGGTATGGAGCTTTCTCGGTCAGAACAAATTCCTGACCCGGCGGAAGTCCAATCACGCGCGCCAGAACCAGTTTCTGTTTGGCGAAATCGTTGCGGGAAACAATCAGTTGCTGCTGTCTGGTCTGCAGTTCGACTTGAGCCCGGAGCGTGTCAATCGCAGGGCTCAGCCCTGCCTTCTGCTGATCGAGGGCTTTGTCGTAAAGAGCCCGACTACTTTTCACCTGGGCCTCCGTGGTCTCGATGCGGGCGGCGGTGGCGATGGCTTGCAGGTACGCGTTGCCTACCGCGAGCACGACTAGCTCGCGCGCGTCCTTGTAATTGTACTGGGCGGACTTGAGGCTCTCGAAAGCGGCCCGCTCCTTTTCGATGTCCCTGAAATTGAAAAGCGACTGGCTGAGTGAGGCACGCGCATCGAAGTAGTTAAAAGGGCCTATAACACGCGGCAACCCTTCAAAAACACTGGTTAGGCCCAGTGCAGCTAGACTTTGCGTCTGAACATTTTCCTGCACCCGGGCTTGCACATTGGGCAGAAGGTCACTCAGCGTTTTCCAACGCTCGCCTCGTGCCGAGAGGACGTTATCCCCGGAAAGCAACAGTCCGAGATTGTTACGAAGGCCGCGACCGATGGCTTCCTTGAAATCAATCTGCAGCACCTCCGACGTCGCTTTGCCCTCGGGTTCGCTGCCCAGGAATGGACTTTGAGACCCTGGAAGGGAAACAGATGGGCTCTGGGCTGAATATCCCGGAGCAGTCGCCTGCGACATGAGACGAGCCGCGACCATTTGCAGAAACATCAACAGCAGTAACGTCATTGGGATATTTCTGAACGAGGGTGACATTCTCAATTGTGAAAACGTCCCGCTTCTGGAGGACCGGCTCAGGACGCCCTTCTCATTCATAGCATAACGTGTTGTTTTTGATTCGTTTCGGCGCTCCCGCGATGCAAAAACGCTGGCTCCTCTCGGATCCGGGGAAGCGGATTCACCAGCAGAATCTGTTTCCGGGCGACACGCAGGCTCCTAGTCCGGCTTCGACATTAGAGGGCTCTTAACGCAAGAGCGGTTGCAGTTTGTCTTCATTACCTTCGCTACTTTGTTCAGGGTGGTAGCACCGCTAAGCTGAATCCGGAAAGGTACGATTGCCCCATGCGGAAGATCACTGTGATTTGCGCTGCAGGAATCCTCGCATGTACGTGGTTGCTCGTGGCGCCCTCGGCTCCAGCCCAGGTGAATTCACCGCGAAAGATAATAACCCGAATCGCCCCTCATTATCCGGAACTGGCCAAGCGTATGCACGCGGAGGGGACGGTGAAAGTCGAACTTATGGTCCGCGCCGATGGCACCGTGAGATCGACGAGGATACTGGGCGGAAGCCCGATCCTGGTTCAGCCGGTTGTGGAAGCAGTACAGCAATGGAAGTTTGCGGTTTCGCAAAACGAGACAGCAGAAATCGTTCAACTTACCTTTGCAAGTCAATGAAGTATTCTGCATACACGCAGCTAGGAACCGCCGCCCATGTGCCCCGAGCCCGGTAAAGCCGCAAGCAGCAGCACAGACGGCCGTCGCCAACGACGACACGCCCGATACTGTGCGAGTTTTCCCGTGGTCGTGACGATGCTCGGAGAAGGGGAATACCGGCGGCTCGATGCGCACTGCAAAGATCTATCTGAAGCCGGGATCGGCATGCTTGTCGCCGCCGAACTTCCCTTGGGCGAGGTCGCCTCATTGAGCTTTTCACTCCCGGGTTCACCCGCGCCCTGGGAAGTGCGCGCCGTCCTTCGGCACAGGCGCGGATATCACTATGGATTTGAGTTTCTCTCCCTCAACCCAGAGCAGAGCCGGACCCTGGGAGGCTACCTTCAGAACCAGGCACGCGCCGATAAGGACTAAGTCCAGAGCCATCTGGTCGACCGTGACAGAACGTAGGTAACTTCGGTCATCTTGAACCGGGATCACTTTCGGTACAACCTGTAGCGAGACTCTTAGGCTGAAAGGCAAGAATCGTCGGAGCATGAGTAATTTGAAGCCGTCAGGAGCATTGGGTACGGACTGGACACGAATCCTGTCCGACCCCGACTTGGTCCGCCATGTCGGCAAGCTATTACAGGCTTATCGGGAGGCAGCGCCCGAGAAGCGGGAAGAAGCGCTTCTCAAAGCTATGCGCGAGATCAAGGCGCAGGCTTCGGGAGTTGCTAATCCTTCGGCATCGATGAAGACGGAAGCGGCCCCGGCGCCGCGACCGGTGCCAACGCCCGTTTCCGCAACGCCCCCTTTTGAGCCCGATGTCTTCACTCCCAACCCTGGGGACGACCGCCGCCGTCACCCGCGCATCAAATGCTTCGTCGCGGTGGAACTGCGGGTCGACAACTCGAATACACCGATCTGGGGCAACCTCTGCAATACCAGCGTCGGCGGGTGCCTTGTAGAAACTGCAACCGCCGTAAAGAGCGGGGCCAACGTGGAGGTTGGGCTTTGGGTGGCGAGCGGGAAGATCTGGGTCAAGGGTTTTGCACTGAGCGGAATCGTGACCCGCAGCGCGTCTACCACCGGTGTTCGCGTCCGCTTTGCTGGCCTGGAGCCTGCGGAGCGCGACAACCTGCGTCAATTTCTGAAATATGTGCAGGACACCAGCCGCGTGTCTCGCAGTGAGAACAGTTACCTGCAACTTCTGAAGTAGCCCCGCTGGCGTTCCCTCCTGGGCCTCTACGGGCTTTTTCACACTACCACCCAACCGCCCCGGCGCGGAAATTGATACACTTCTCCCCGTATTGAACCCTTTTTATAGTGTGAAACTCTAATAAAGTTGTGGCCATCGAATCGCTCGCCGGGGAGATGCCCGGCCGGAGGAGCAGAGCCGCATGGTAGTCAGTGAACAGACGCTGGTGACCGGAAAGCAACTGGACACATTATGTGTTAACACGATTCGAACCCTGGCGATCGATGCGGTGCAGCAGGCCAATTCCGGTCACCCCGGGGCCCCGATGGGCTTGGCGCCTGTCGCCTATTGTCTATGGCAGGAGTTCCTTCGCTACGATCCCGCCGATCCCACCTGGCTCAATCGCGATCGCTTCGTGCTTTCCAACGGCCACGCCTCCATGCTGCTCTACGCCATGCTGCATCTGGCCGAGGTACGCAAGGTTGATGAGAACCAGCAGGTCTTGAAAGAACTCTCCCTCCCCATGGAAGAGCTTAAGCGCTTCCGGCAATTGGGAAGCAGGACGCCTGGACACCCCGAGTCGCACATTACAACTGGGGTCGAAACCACCACGGGACCGCTGGGCCAGGGAGTTGGAAACAGCCTGGGAATGGCGATCGCCGGCAAGTGGCTTGCCGCGAACTTCAATCGCCCCGGGTTTGACGTTTTCAACTACAACGTCTACGCCCTGTGCAGCGATGGCGATCTGATGGAGGGCATTGGCGGCGAAGCCGCTTCACTTGCCGGACATCTCAAGCTGTCGAATCTGTGCTGGATTTACGACCACAATTCGATCACGCTCGACGGTCCAGCAGAGTGGTCGTTCAGCGAAGATGTCATGACGCGTTTTGTCGGTTATGGATGGAATGTAACGCGCGTGACTGACGCGAATGATCTGGAGATGCTGGCCCGCGCCTTTGACGTTTTCCTCAAGACCACGGACCGGCCGACGCTGATTGTTGTCGACAGCCATATTGGTTACGGGTCCCCGAACAAGCAGGACTCTAACGCGTCTCACGGCGAGCCTTTGGGCGAAGACGAAGTGCGGCGGGTAAAGCAGTTCTACGGCTGGCCGGAAGAAGCGAAGTTCCTCGTTCCGGAAGGCGTGCGTGAGCACTTCCGCGAGGGAATCGGCAAGCGCGGACGCGAACTGCGCGCCGAGTGGAGTAGGATTTTCTCGGACTACTCGCAGAAATATCCAGAGCTCGCGGATCGACTGCGCCGCATGCAGCATCGCGAACTTCCCGAGGGCTGGGACAAGAATCTACCCACCTTCCCAGCCGACGCCAAGGGAGTAGCCACGCGTGAGAGTTCCGGCAAGGTGCTGAATGCGCTCGCGCAAAACATCCCGTGGTTGATCGGGGGCTCGGCGGATCTGGCCACCTCGAATAAGACCACCTTGAAGTTTGAAGGAGCCGGAGAATTTCAGGCGGGAAAGCCTGCGGGACGCAATCTGCATTTTGGTGTGCGCGAGCACGGGATGGGTGCGAGCGTAAACGGACTTGTAGTCTCAGGCATCCGCGCCTTCGGAGCCACGTTCTTCAACTTTAGCGACTACATGCGGGCGAGCATCCGGCTCGCCGCACTCATGGAGATTCCATCCATCTTCATCTTCACCCACGACTCGATCGGTGTTGGAGAGGATGGGCCCACGCACCAACCGGTCGAACAGTTAGGATCCCTGCGCGCGATGCCGAATCTTGTCGTGCTGCGCCCCGGCGACGCCAACGAGGTAGTCGAGGCGTGGAAGATCATTGCGCAGTTGCAGCATCAGCCCGCGGCTCTGGTGCTGACCCGGCAAGCCCTGCCGACGCTCGATCGAACAAAGTACGCTGCGGCCTCCGGTGTCGCGAAGGGAGCCTACGTTCTTGCGGACGCTCCCGGCGGCAAGCCTGACGTGATTCTGATGGCAACAGGAAGTGAATTGTCGCTGTGCGTAGAGGCCTTCGAGAAACTGCAGGGTGAAGGCATCAGCGCCCGTGTCGTAAGCATGCCTTCCTGGGAGATTTTTGAGCGACAGGACGCGGCCTATAAGGAGAGTGTTCTGCCTTCGTCAGTGACGGCGCGAGTTTCGGTGGAGATGGCCGCCACGCTCGGATGGGACCGCTATGTCGGTCCGAAAGGGCGGAAGATCGGCATGACGCGTTTTGGTGCTTCGGCGCCCCTGAAGGATTTGTTGAAGTTCTTTGGCTTCACAGCAGACAGGGTTGTGTCTGAGGCCAGGCAGGCTATCGCAGGAAGTTAGTGGCGTGGATTCGATCGCCGCGTTCAGCGCTTCGCCGGTCGTAGCGTTTCGGTTGCGCGCCTGGACAACACGGACGAGAACGAGTTTATAGGAGACATCATGCAGCCAACTGGGGTTTTGGAGAAGAACGCAAAAGTTTCGAGTCCGCTGAACGAACTCCTGCAGTACGGACAGTCCATGTGGCTCGATTACATCCGGCGCGATCTGATCACGAGCGGACAACTGAAGCAAATGATTGAGAACGACGGACTGCGGGGCATGACTTCGAATCCGTCGATCTTTGAGAAAGCGATCGGGGAAAGCTCACTTTACGATGACATCCTGAGATCGTTGTCGGCTCGGCAAGATCTGGATACGACCGCGCGCTATGAGCAGATTGCGATTCGAGACATCCAGGATGCCGCGGATGTGCTGCATCCTGTGTACGAAAGCTCGAAGTATAGGGATGGGTACGTCAGTCTGGAAGTCTCTCCCCTTCTCGCCCGCAAGACCCAGGAGACGATCGAGGAAGCTCGCCGGCTTTGGAAGACGGTAAAGCGCGAGAACGTGATGATCAAGGTTCCGGGTACAGCCGAGGGGATTCCGGCGATCCGGCAACTGATCGGAGAAGGCATCAACATCAACGTGACCCTGCTGTTTGCGCAGGAAATGTACGAAAAGATCGCCGAGGCTTACATCGCGGGCCTGGAAGACCTGGCGGCTCGCGGCGGCAACTTGCAGAAGGAAGCCGGGGTGGCCAGCTTCTTCATCAGCCGCATCGACACGCTGGTCGACTCGCTGTTGCAGGACAAATTGAAAACCACTTCGGAGGCCGAACAACGGAAGTTTCTCGAGAACCTGTTGGGCAAGGTCGCCATCGCCAACGGCAAGCTCACCTACCAGCGCTACCAGCGAATCTTCAGCGGAGCGCGCTGGCAAGCGTTGGCTGCGAAGGGAGCGCAGACCCAGCGTGTGCTGTGGGCAAGCACGAGCACGAAGAATCCTCACTACCGCGACGTAATGTATGTGGAGGAACTCATCGGACCGGATACGGTGGACACCATCCCGCCGGCCACTATTGATGCATTCCGCGACCACGGGCGCGTCAGGCCGAGCCTCACCGAAAACGTTACTGAGGCTCAAAAGGTGATGGACGATCTGGCGAAGACCGGCGTCTCGATGAAGCAGGTCACCGACAAATTGACGGACGACGGCGTGAAGCTGTTTGCCGATGCTTTCACAAAATTGCTGGATGCCGTGGCCAAGAACACGCAGCCAAAAGGAAAGTAAGCGTGAGCCGACTGAAGACCTCCCTGCCAGATCCGTTGGCCACCGCGGTGAAGTCCGCCATTCGTGAGTGGCAGGCCGGCGGAAAGATGAAACGCTTGTGGCAGCGCGACGCTTCGCTTTGGACCGACGGCGACGAGAGCAAGTGGCTGGGCTGGCTCGACATCGTTGACCAGCAGATCGCCCAAAACGAGCAGTTGCGCAAGACCGCAGACGACGTGAAGAACGCCGGATTCCGGCACGTGCTTCTGCTCGGTATGGGAGGGTCGAGTCTTTGCCCCGAAGTGTTGCGCATGACCTTCGGCACGATCTCCGGGTTCCCGGAATTGCACGTGCTCGATTCCACCGACCCCGCGCAGATCAAGTCATTTGAGGCTCAGGTCGACATCGCCAAGACGCTGTTCATCGTCTCCAGCAAGAGTGGGAGCACCCTCGAACCGAATATCTTCAAACAGTATTTTTTTGAGTGTGCAAAACGGGTTGTGGGCGCGGAGAAGGCCGGGAATCACTTTATCGCCGTCACCGATCCCGGCTCCAAGATGCAGCAAGTCGCCGAGTCCGATCATTTCCGCCACGTCTTTTTCGGCCGTCCGTCGATCGGCGGACGTTATTCCGCGCTTTCGAATTTCGGCATGGCTGCGGCAGCGGTGATGGGTCTGGATACGAAGAAATTCCTTGATCGCACTGCGGAGATGGTTCGCGCCTGCGGCCCCGATTCGGCGGTGGAAGAAAATCCCGCCGCGGTGCTGGGCATCATTCTCGGCGCTGCCGCCGTAAGCGGACGCGACAAGGTCACGATCCTCACGACGCGTGGAATTTCCGATCTGGGCGCATGGTTGGAGCAACTACTGGCCGAGTCCACGGGAAAGCACGGCAAGGGCATCGTCCCGGTCGACCGTGAAATGCTGGCGTCGCCGGACGTTTACGGGAACGATCGTGTGTTTGCCTACATCCGCCTGGAAGGAGACGCCGACAAGGATCAAGAGGCGAAGGTAACTGCGCTGGAACAGGCAGGACATCCGGTCGTGCGCATTGTCGTCGCGGACGTCTACGACCTGGGACAGGAATTCTTCCGATGGGAGATTGCCACCGCCGTCGCGGGAGCGATCATTGGGATCAATCCATTCGACCAGCCCGATGTGGAGGCCAGCAAGGTTGCCACACGGACCCTGACCACAGAGTACGAAACCGAAGGGTCGCTACCCGCGGAGAAACCTCTATTGGAAGATGGCGGCATCAAGCTCTTTACGGATGACAGAAATGGGGCCGAGTTGAAGAAAGCTGCCGGCACCGAGCAGTCAATTGCGGGATATTTGAGAGCGCACCTGGCCCGGATTAAAGGCGGAGATTATTTCGCCTTGCTCGCCTACTTACAGATGAACGCCGAGCACGAAAACGCCCTGCAGGACATCCGGCATGTCGTGCGTAACCAGAAACGCGTGGCCACATGTCTTGGTTTCGGCCCACGATTCCTGCACTCCACTGGCCAGGCATACAAGGGTGGACCAAACTCGGGAGTGTTTCTCCAGGTGACCTGTGACGATTCGGTCGAACTGCCAGTCCCGGGACAGAAATTTACATTCGGAGTCGTGAAAGCGGCCCAGGCACGCGGCGATTTCCAGGTGCTGGCCGATAGAGGACGGCGCGCGCTTCGCGTTCATTTTAGCCGCGATGTGAACGCCGGGCTGGCTGCGTTGCTCAAGGCCGTGCAGAAAGCAGTCTGAGAACATCGTCTCTCGTGCGAGGCAAAGTAACCTCGCTAAGGATCTGGCAAGGAGCAAGCAATGCAATTAGGCATGGTAGGTCTGGGCCGCATGGGCGCGAACATGACGCGCCGCTTGCTGCGCGGCGGGCATTCACTGGTGGTCTCCGATCTGAGTCCTGACGCGGTAAAACAACTCGCTGGCGAAGGAGCCGCTGGTTCTTCCTCACTGGAAGATTTTGTCGGCAAGCTGAAGCCACCGAGAGCCGCCTGGGTGATGGTTCCTGCCGGCACCCCGACCGAACAGACGGTTCAGAATCTGGCGCAGCACATGCAGGCCGGCGACATCATCATTGACGGCGGCAACTCGTACTTCAAGGATGACGTCCGTCGCGCGAACCAACTGAAGGGACGCGGCATTCACTATGTCGATGTCGGAACCAGCGGCGGCGTGTGGGGACTGGAACGCGGCTACTGCATGATGATTGGGGGCCCCAAAGAGGCGGTGCAACGGCTCGATCCCATCTTCAAGACACTCGCGCCGGGCAAAGGCGACATCCCGCGTACTCCGGGAAGAGAAAAACTCGCGGGCACGGCGGAAGAGGGCTACATTCACTGCGGCCCTTCGGGCTCCGGGCATTTCGTAAAGATGGTGCATAACGGCATCGAGTATGGCCTGATGCAGGCCTACGCCGAAGGCTTTGACATCTTCAAGAACGCGACCAGCAAGGAACTGCCCGAGGATCTGCGTTACGATTTGAATCTCGCCGACATCGCCGAAGTTTGGCGGCGTGGCAGCGTCGTAAGTTCCTGGCTGCTGGATCTGACGGCCATCGCGCTCACGGACAACCCAACGCTATCCGAGTACGAAGGCTACGTGCAGGATTCAGGGGAAGGACGCTGGACGATTCAGGCGGCCATTGATGAGGCCGTTCCCGCCGATGTGTTGAGCGCAGCGCTGTACGTGCGCTTCCGCTCGCGGCAGCAACATACGTTTGCAGAGAAGATGCTTTCTGCGATGCGCCAGAAGTTTGGCGGACACGTGGAAGCCGGTACAGCCAAGGCAAAGAAAAGTGCTTAACCCGGCTCGTTCCCGTTACTCGACCGGAGACTCGCGAGGACTCGATTCATGGCTCAACTAGCGGAACAACCCGCGACCACACCGCCCCGGATCGGCAAACTGGGAGATCCCTGCGTCATGGTGATCTTCGGCGCCGCCGGCGATCTTACCGGGCGCAAGCTGATTCCTGCGCTCTACAATCTCGCCAAAGCAGGGCTGCTTTCGCGGGAGTTCGCCGTGGTTGGCGTGGCTCGCACGCAGCTGTCCAACGACGAGTTTCGCAAGCGAGTCTACACCGACGTAAAGGAATACTGCACCGAGTGTGTCGATAACGATCTGTGGGAATGGTTCGAGCGCCGCTTTTACTACTTCGCAGGTGATTTCAGCACTGACACTATCTACCCCCAACTCAAGGAGTCCCTCGCCAAGGTCGACGCCGAACACTCCACGCATCAAAATTTCTTCTACTACCTGGCAACTGCCCCCAGCTTCTTCGGACCGATTGTCGAGAAGCTTGCCGCCGCAGGACTGATGGAACAAACTCACGACCACTGGCGCCGGGTGATCATCGAAAAGCCTTTCGGACACGACCTGGAATCGGCCAAGTCACTCAACCAGCAGCTCCTCAAAGTCATCAACGAAACCCAGATCTACCGCATCGATCATTACCTGGGCAAAGAAACGGTGCAGAACATCATGGCGTTCCGTTTCGCCAACGGCATTTTCGAGCCCATCTGGAACCGCCGCTACATTGATCACGTGCAAATCTCCGTGGCTGAGACCGTCGGAGTGGAAGGCCGTGGCAGCTATTTCGACCACGCCGGTTCTCTGCGCGATATGGTTCCCAACCACATCATGCAGCTCATCAGCCTGACTGCGATGGAGCCTCCCATTTCCTTTGACGCGAATGCGGTTCGCGATGAGCAAGCCAAGATTCTCCACGCCATCCAGCCCATGAGCGACGAAGAGGTTCTTAGCCGGACTGTGCGCGGGCAGTACGGAGACGGAACCGAAGAAGGAAGGCGCGTCACAGCGTACCGTGCGGAGCCCGATGTGCCTCCAGATTCGCGCACCGAGACATTTGTCGCCATGAAGCTGCTGATCGACAACTGGCGCTGGGCCGACGTTCCCTTTTACCTGCGCACGGGAAAGCGCATGCCCGTGCGCAATACGCATATCGTGATACAGTTTCGACAGGCGCCATTCGTGCTATTCCGCGACACTCCGGTCGAACATCTGATGCCCAACCAGTTGGTGCTCCACATCCAGCCCGAGGAAGGAATCTCGCTGCAATTCGCGGCCAAAGTCCCGGGACCGGTGATGCGTCTGGGCACCGTGGACATGAATTTCGAGTATCAGGAATACTTTGGCAAGCAACCCAGCACGGGATATGAACGGCTCTTGCACGACTGCATGATTGGCGACCAGACCTTGTTTCAGCGCGCCGACATGGTCGAAGCAGGCTGGAGTGTTGTGAATCCGGTTCTGGATTTGTGGAAGGCGCTTCCGCCGCGTAACTTTCCCAACTATGCGTCGGGCACGTGGGGGCCGAAGGAGGCCGACGAACTGTTGGAGCGTGACGGTCGACGCTGGAGGAACTTCGAGAAATGATCCTGGCCGGCGATATTGGGGGAACCAACGCGCGGTTGGCGTATTTCCAAGCTCAAAACGGTAGCCTTCGGCTGGTTTCGGAGCGCGTTTTTCCCAGCCGGGAACACAAAGAACTCGGAGAAATTGTCACCAAGTTCCTGGACGATTCCAGCACCCGCCCGAACGTGGCGTGTTTCGGCGTGGCCGGGCCGGTGCGCAACGGCCGGGTTGAGACCTCGAATCTGCCGTGGGTCATCGAACAATCGCGGCTCGCCAAACAGATTCACCTGCCTTCTACTCTGCTGATCAACGATCTCGAGGCCAGTGCCTGGGGAGTTGGCGCTCTATCGGCAGGCGACTTTGTTGCTTTGAACCCTGCATCCGGTCCCGCTGTCGGCAACCAGGCGGTTATCGCACCCGGTACCGGGTTGGGTGAAGCCGGATTGTTCTGGGACGGTAAGCACCATCAAGTTTTTGCCTGTGAAGGTGGGCACACCGATTTTGCTCCGCAGGGCGACCTGCAGATCGAGTTGCTGCGCTTCTTGAAAGCTCGCTTCGGACACGTGAGCTATGAACGCATCCTCTCCGGCCCGGGCCTGGTCAACGTCTACGAGTTCCTGTGTGAGTCGGGCTGTGGCGAGGAATCTCCGGAGTTCTCCGCACAACTGCAGAAGGGCGATGCCGCCGCCACGATCTCGCGCGCCGCGCTGAATGGCAGCAGCACTCTTGCCGAGAAAGCCTTGGATGTGTGGGTGGCGGTCTATGGAGCCGAGGCGTCGAACCTGGCTCTCAAAGTGATGACAACCGGAGGCTTGTTCCTGGCGGGTGGAATCTCGCCCAAGATTCTTTCCAAGCTGACCGGCCCCATCTTCATGCAGGCGTTTCTCGACAAGGGCCGCATGCGCCCCTTGGTCGAGTCGATTCCCGTTCAGGTCGTCACCAACGAGAAAGCCGGGTTGCTCGGTGCAGCCCGCTGTGCAGCGGTCCGCGGACAGCGGTAGCGCTAGACCTCGTCATGAGTTCCTCCGTGGAGATTCGAAAGCTCACGACACCGCAGGAGTTGTTCGAGGCTGCGGCGGAGGAGGTGGGACGCGCTGCCAACCTGGCAGTGACCGAACGCGGGCGGTTTAGCATCGCGCTTTCAGGCGGATCGACTCCCAGGAACCTCTACAACCTGCTGGCCACGAATGCGCGTTCTTCCCTGCCCTGGGATCGAATGTTCTTTTTCTGGAGCGACGAACGTCACGTTCCGTCCACTGATCCCGAGAGCAACTACCGCATGGCAGACGAAGCCATGCTGTCGAAGATTCCGGTGCCGGCCGGCAATGTGTTTCGTGTTCCCGCGGAGAATCCGGACGCGGCGGCAGCCGCAACCGCCTACGAGCAGACTCTGCGGAAATTCTTCACGCCGCAGTCTGGACAGTTGCCTCGCTTCGATCTCATTCTGCTCGGTATGGGTCCGGACGGACACACAGCCTCGCTCTTTCCTGTGACCCCTGCGCTGCGGGAGAATTCACGCCTGGTTGTGGCCAATTGGGTGGAGAAGCTGAAGGCTAGCCGGATTACTTTCACTCTGCCGGCAATCAACGCCGCGAACGGCGTTGCGTTCCTGGTCAGTGGAGCCGACAAGGCTCCAGCGCTGCATGCGGTGCTTGAAAGCGACGCTCCGGGAGAACAGTATCCCGCAAAGCTGGTTCGCCCCATCGATGGGAAGTTGATCTGGTTTGTCGACCGGGCCGCGGCGAGTCAGCTCACGAAGTAACCACTATCCCCGCCAGCCCCCGATTTCCTTCAACCCTTTGCCGCGCGCGTGCTCGAACAGGCGTACTCGGTGGCGGGAGTGTTCAAACTCGTGGATATCGGCCCAGACTTCGGCCTGCCAGGGTTGGTCGTGCACGGCAGACTCGCCACAGGTGGCACAACGGGTGTGCAGCGTGGTCGGAGCAGCCTCGGCTTCCGCTGGAACAGCACCGGGAAGTTCGATAAAGATGCAGCGCACTTCCTGAATCTCTTCGTTCTCACCCAGCAGGTGCTCGTAGCGCAGCAAGTATCCGAAACCGAGCTTTTTCGCCTCAGCTTCGGCCTCCGCGCGGGTGTGAAATGGTCCATACTCAGCCCGCAACTGCTCGGTCGAGTCGCAAGCCATCCAAAACGTCTCTTTGTAGACCATTCCTGCCTCGCCCTGGGATGCGAAGCGGCTCCCGGCTGACTTCGAGCCCGCCCTCCAGAAAATCAAAGGACTGAGTGCAATTTCGAGACCGGATGACCCATCGTGTAACCATATCAAAACAAGGACTTTATGCGAAAACGCCCGGGCGGGGGACCGGCATTCGTGAAACCTTTTGCATTCTGGTGGACGATCCGATCCCGTTTCCAACTCCAAAGCTAAGGACTACTGCCTAGAAATTGGCCGCCGCAGGGCTGGCTTCCAGTCCGCTGTGCTCAGTCTCCGGAGGCCATTTATCACCTCCGTGGCTGGCTACGTACATGGCCAACTCCAGGCGGCTCCAGACACCCAGCTTGTCGAAGGTGCTCCGCAAGTGGTTCTTGATGACCTGTTCGGTTGTGCCGATGATCTTGCCTATTTCGCGATTGGTCAGGCCTTGCCAGACCAGGATCGCAATCTGAACTTCTTTGCGAGTAAGGCGTTCCCGGGGCGTCATTGTGCCTCCTCCTTGGCGAACATAGCAATCGCCAGCTTCACGCGCTTGCGGCCGTCGTGGATTCCCGCCCGCAGGAACAGCGTCCGTAGATGCTGCTTGACGGTGCGTGGGCTGATATTCAACTGGCCCGCAATTTCCTTGTTGCTGCAGCCTTGTACCAGCAGATTCAAGACCTGCTGGTCCCGAGGCGTCACCTTGATTTCTTGAAGATCGATCACGATTTCCTCCACCTTCGACTGGGATTGAACAACCTCCCTCGAGTAGCACGGCTTTCGCCAATTCTTCTCCTGCTCTTTCCCTAAGGCTAAGACCTTTAGAGTCCTGAGTTTCGCCAGGGGACGGGGGCTTTCATGTTGATTTCAGAAACCCTGTGTTAGGCTGACGCGGTTCCAAATTGGTCTCGGCATGCGATTCGTGACCTGGCTTCAACTGTGTCTCTGACCGGCTGCTGTAAGCTGCCAAAGCTGGCCGGCCACGGTCGGATTCACGGTCAGCGTCGCGGAGAGAGACGCGCAAGACTTTTGTTCTCCGGTGGTTTCGGAACAAGGAAGTGCAACTGGGAACTTCGAGGTGAATTGTGAGTGATCGCCTTACCGACTTCTCTGGAGGCAAGTTCTTCCGCTCCCGTTTCGGAAAACGTGCCGCGTACCCGGTTCTCGCTTTGGTTCTCCTCGTCTCCCCGCTCCGGAGTTTTGCACAGGCTGCGGCTCAGAAGGGGGGCGCTCAAACCCAAGGCGCGATTTCTGTGGAGGGTGCGGCACCATTGACCCTCACGTTGCAGGATGCGCTGCGGCGGGCTCGGCTGAACGATCCGCAGTACCGTTCTGCCCTCACCGACCTCGGGTTGGCACGGGAAGACCGGGTGCAGGCTCGCGCTGGATTGTTGCCGAACCTGAGTTATAACAATTCGTTCATCTACACCCAGGGCACCGGCCCTCAGCCCGCGAACTGCGCGCTAACGTCAACGTGCGGGTCGGCCTTCAGATTCATCGCCAACAACGCAGTGCATGAATACATCAGCCAGGCCGGCGTGCACGAATCCTTTTCTCTCACCGGAGTCGCGGATTACCGGCGCTCTGCCGCGGCCCTTGCTGTAGCACGGGCCAAGGCCGAACTCGCCACGCGCGGCCTGGTCGTCACCGTGACCCAGGCCTACTACGGTCTGGTGGTAGCGCAGCGCAAGTACGCAACCTCGCAACGCGCCGCCACAGAAGCCGCGCGGTTTCTGGATATCAGCCAGAAGCTGGAGAACGGCGGCGAAGTCGCTCACGCCGATGTGATCAAGGCCAGGATTCAGAGCCAGCAGCAAGAGCGCGACCTGCAGGAAGCCCGATTGGACATGGAGCGCACGCGCCTGGATCTTGCCGTGCTGCTGTTCCCGGACTTCAACCAGGATTTCACCGTCGTCGACGATCTGCAGACACCAGAACCTCTGCCGGCCTTTCTCGAAGTGGAAGCAGCGGGCAAGAAGAATAATCCCGAACTGCGCGCAGCTCTGTCGGCCTACGAGGCTGCGCAGCATGAAGTCACCGCAGCCTGGGGAGGGCTGCTGCCGTCGCTGAGCCTCGACTACTTTTACGGCATCGATTCCAACCAGTTCGCGATTCGCAGCAATGGCGTGCGCAATCTCGGCTACTCCACGGTGGCGAGCCTGCAGATTCCCATCTTCAGCTGGGGCGCCGATCGCAGCAAGTTAAAGCAGGCGGAGTTGCGTCGTGACCGATCGCGCGTGGAGTTAAGTTTCGCCCAGCGGCAGCTTCTCGGCCACCTCCGCCAGTTCTACAGCGAGGCGGAAGTCGCCCGCTCCGAGATGGAGTCGCTGTCCAGTTCCGCTGAAATGGCGGCGGAAAGCATGCGGCTGACGACCCTGCGCTATCAGGCGGGGGAATCCACCGTGCTCGAAGTGGTCGACGCGCAGAACACGCTCACCCAGGCGCGCAAGGCCTACGATGATGGCCAGGCCCGCTTCCGCGTGGCGCTGGCGAACCTCCAAACTCTCACGGGGACCTTCTAGACCGGAATGAATCACGTCACACTCACCAACACCCGTCATCGCCATCGTACTGCGCCCCCCGCCATGCGCACTCTTGGAACTCACGCGGCAATCGCTGCATTGTTGTTCCTGGCCGCTTGCTCGGGCAACAAGGGCGATGCAGAACCGGAGGTGGCGGTTCAGGTCGCTCCTGTGGAAAAGACCACGATTCAGCATACGGTCGGCGCGCAGGCGATTTTATATCCCCGTCAGCAGGCAGCCATCGTCCCGAAGATCAGCGCTCCGGTGGCGAAGTTCCTGGTGAAGCGCGGTAGCCGCGTGCATGAGGGCCAGTTGCTGGCCGTGCTGGAGAATCGCGATCTCACCGCTGCTGCGCAGGACACCAAGGGCGCCTACGATCAGGCCGAAGCCGCCTACAAAACCACCACCGCGGCCAGTCTGCCCGAAGAGATCAAGAAAGCCGAGGCCGATGCCCAACAGGCCAAACTGGTCCTCGATGCGCAAGAGAAGGTCTACCAGAGCCGCCAGCAATTGTTCGAGCAGGGCGCGCTGCCGCGCAAGGAACTCGACCAGTCCGTCGTGGATGTGACTCAGGCGCGGAACCAGTACTCCATCGCCAAGCAACACGTAGAGTCGCTGGCTGCCTTTGGCAGGCAGGAAGCATTGAAAGCCGCTGCTGGCCAACTGGAATCCGCCAGGGGCAAATATCTCGGCGCCCAAGCGCAACTCAGCTACTCCGAGATTCGCAGCCCCATCGACGGCGTAGTTACCGACCGCCCGCTTTATCCCGGAGAGATGGCCGCAGCGGGCACTGCCCTGCTCACGGTGATGGACACCTCCGCCGTCATCGCCAAGGCTCATATTCCGCAGGCCGACGCTGCCGCACTAAAGGTCGGCGACAAGGGAACCATGACCGTGCCTGGAATCGCGGATCCGATCGAAGGCCAAGTCACCGTCGTGAGCCCAGCGCTGGACCCAAACAGCACCACGGTGGAGGTCTGGCTGGAAGCGAAAAATCCCAAGCAAGAATTGAAGCCGGGAACCAGCGGAAGCCGGGAACCAGCGTTCAACTCTCCCTGACAGCGCAGACTGTGAAGGATGCTCTGGTCGTGCCCGTGAGTGCCGTGATCTCCGCCGCGGATGGAACCACGGCTGTGATGCTGGCGGGCGCTGACGGCAAGGCACACCAGAAAGCCGTAAAGGTCGGCATTCGCAACGGCGACGACGTTCAGATTTTGGAGGGCGTCACCGCCAGCGACAAAGTGGTCGCCACCGGCGCCTACGGACTTCCGGACAATACGAAGATCAAGATCGAAGCTGCCGGTGAGGTTCCCCCTGAGGGAGCGAAAGAAGGTTCCAAGACTCCGACTGAGGGTTCCCGTGAAAAATAACTGCCGCGGAGCACTTGCGTGAACTCACCGAACTCGGATCACTGGATTGCGCGGCATTCCAGGCCAGTCATTTTCCTGATTCTCACGTTGGCGCTGCTTGGGGGCTACCTCGCCTTCACCATCCCGGTATCAGTGTTCCCCTCAACTGACTTTCCCCGCGTGCTCATCGCCGTCGACAACGGAGTCATGCCCATCGACCAGATGATGGTCACCGTGACGCGTCCCATCGAGGAGGCAGTGAACAGCGTGCCAGGCTTGCTCTCGGTGCGCTCCATCACCAGCCGCGGCTCCGCGGAGGTTGACCTCTTCTTCCGTTGGGACGTGGACATGTTCCAGACCCTGCAGTACGTGAATGCGGCGATCTCGCGTGTACAGCCTGAATTGCCCGCCAGCGCGAAGATTGAAGCCCACCGCATGACCTTCGCCAGCTTCCCCATCATGGGCTACAGCCTCACCTCCGACACGATGCCGCAGACCAGGCTGTGGGAAATGGCTACCTATGAGATGAAGCCACGCCTGAACCGGCTGGAAGGCGTTTCCACCGTAATCGTGCAAGGTGGCCAGGAGCCGGAATTCCACATCACGCCGGATCCTTCCAAGCTGCTGGCGGCGGGTGTCACAGTCAATGACATTCTGGAGGCCGTGCGACGGACCAACCTCGTCGATTCCCCCGGCCTGATGGAACGAAACCATCAGCTCTTTCTCGGCCTGGTCAACGGTCAGGTGCGCACGCCGGAAGAGATCGCCAACGCAGTCGTCAAGAACACGCCCGCAGGAATTCCTGTGCGCATCGGGGATGTGTCAACTGTAGCGCGCGGGGTGAAGCCCGTTTACACGGTGGTGACCGCAAATGGCAAGCCCGCAGTCCTTCTGAACATCAACCGCCAGCCCGACGGCAACACGGTGCAGGTGGCGCAGGAAGTGCACGACGAAATCGATCGCATCCGCAAGACGCTGCCGCCCGGTGTGGAGATCAAACCTTTTTACGACCAGTCGATCATCGTCGGCGAATCGATCACGAGCGTGCGTGATGCAATTCTGCTGGGACTCATTCTCGCTTCGATCATCCTGGTTGTGTTCTTGCGGGACTGGGGAACATCGTTAGTCGCAGGCCTGGTAATTCCCGTAACTGTGATGGTGACGTTCATCGCTCTGAAGGTGATGGGGCAGACGTTCAACCTCATGACCTTGGGCGGACTGGCCGCCGCCGTGGGCTTAGTCATCGACGATGCCATCGTGGTCGTAGAAAACATCGTCCTCCATCGGGACGCCGGACAAACACGGCTGGAGTCCATCCGCAGGGCCTTGAAGGAAATCACTGTACCGCTGGTCGGCTCGACCATCACGCCAGTGGTCGTCTTCGTCCCTCTGATCGCCATCACCGGAGTGACGGGCGTGTTTTTCCGCGCCCTGGCAGTGACCATGACGGTATCGCTGCTGGCCTCGCTGGCACTGGCACTCACGTGGACACCGAACCTGAGCCAACACTTCATCAAGGGACACCGCGAAAGAGAAGGTTCAAAGGATTCATCGCGCGAGGGAGTGCAGGCGCCCAAACCGCAAGCATCCGAGACAGCCGAAGCCCTGGCAGAGAATGACAATGCGATGAAGCTGCTGGCGGCAGAGGAGAAGCATCTCAGCGGTTTTTTCCTGCGTGTGGTGAACTTCCATGAGCGTTGGCTGCGCCGTGCCCTGGAACGGCCTCGGTTGCTCGTGATCTTCAGCCTTCTGCTGATTGTCCTTTCCTACGTGTGCTACCGCTTCTCCGGTTCCGATCTGCTGCCGGAGATGGACGAAGGTGGATTCGTCCTCGACTACATCATGCCCGCCGGCAGCTCCCTGGCGGAGACGAATCGGGTTGTCGGCCATGTCGAACAGATGCTGAGGGCTGTAGAGGAAGTGGAGAGCACCTCGCGGCGCACGGGCCTGCAACTCGGTCTGGCCGCCGTGACCGAAGCGAACACCGGCGACATTCTGGTGAAATTGAAGGCTAAGCGGGACCGCGGGATCGACGAGATCATTGCCGAGGTGCGGGCCCGGATCAAGCGAGAGGAGCCTGCTCTCGACATCGAATTCGTCCAGGTCCTCCAGGACATGATCGACGATCTAACCTCCGCGCCAGAGCCGATTCAGATCAAGTTGTTTGCCCAGGATCCCAAGCTGCTCGCAGACTGGGCTCCCAAGATTGCGGATGCCATTCACAAGGACAATGAGCACATTGTGGACGTGCTGAATGGAATCGACAACACCGTCAGCGGCCCCGCAGTCACTTTCCAGGTCGACCCGAGCGTGGCGGCCCGGGCCGGCTTTACGGCTGAGGAAGTTGCGATTGACGCGTCGGCGATCCTGGAGGGAGAACCTGCTCCCACTCCCGTGGTGGCGAATGATCGTGCCTACACCCTGCGGGTGCGGTTCCCGGCGGCAAACCGGGCGTCGCTCGAAGCGATGCGCGACACGCTGCTGGTCAGCGCCAGCGGACACACGGCGACGCTGGGGGCTCTGGCCCAGGTCGTCGAGGATCCCGGGCAGAACGAAATACGACGCGAGAACCTGCAGCGCAATGTGGCTGTGACCGCGCGACTGGAAGGGATCGACCTGGGGAGTGCGATGACCTCGGTGCAGAGAACTATCAATGGAATGCACTTGCCCGCAAGCATTCGCGTTGAGTATGGCGGAAGGTATCAGGAACAGCAGCGCTCGTTTCACGATCTGGTGATCGTGCTCATTCTGGCAATCCTGCTCCTGTTCATCGTTCTGATGTTTGAATTTGGCACGTTTGCTGCGCCCATCGCGATTCTCTCCTCGGCGCTGCTCTCGACCTCCGGAGTCTTCATCGCACTGCTGATCACACGCACTACGTTTAACATTTCGTCCTTCATGGGCATGATCATGGTCATCGGCATCGTGGCCAAGAATGGCATCTTGCTGCTCGACGCCGACCAGAAGGTGCGCAGGCTTGGCATGGGCGCCGAAGAGGCCATGCTGCAAGCTGCCCGCCGGCGATTGCGCCCTATCGTGATGACGGCCCTGGCCACGGTGGCTGGCATGTTGCCGCTGGCTTTCGCCCTTGGCGCCGGCTCGCAGATGCTGCAACCGCTGGCCATTGCGGTCATCGGCGGAGTACTGATCTCGATGGTCCTTTCCCTCATCATCACTCCTGCGGTGCACTTCTATCTGGGCGGGGAGACCGTCGATCGCCGTCTTCTACCGTAGCCGGCACGCCCCGATGGAATATCAGCGGACAGCGTGTGCACTTTCTTGCGGATTACCTAAGTCACACCGCTGGCCGGAATCGGGATTCGAATCACTGTGACCGTCAAAGATGTCTCGCCCCTCTCTCGCCCGCGGTTGTAAACTATTGAAGATCTGAGGGCCTGGTTTCTTCCTCGCGAGCCCGCGGCCAAAAATGGATTGTGCCCCGGCGGTTTATCCCCCTGTTTCGACTGGACTTGGCGCTCTGAATTGGCGCAAGATTTGCACTAAAATGAGTTCACTCGGGTCCGGTAGGCCGAAACGCACGTCGGGGTAACTTTCTCTGGCCAAGAACGAAATCGTGTCCGACCAAAAAGGCAAACCAGTTCTTGACGAGCAGGCCCTTGAAAGGCTGCTGGAGGCGGCGTTTGTGCTGCAGGAGCACAATCGCGAACAGCAGAAGCTCGACCTGAACCTCGAGTTGCAGAGCAACCACCTGCGTGAGCAGGAGACAAGGCCGTCCCCGCAGCAGCCATCCAGCACATCCGACGAACCCAAGCACGACTACACTCTCACACTCGCACAGATTGTCGAGACTCAGCGCCAGATCCAGGTTCGCCATCTCGACCTGGAGAGCACCCTGTCGCTGGTTGCGGAGCGCATTGTAGGGATTACCAGAGCGGCTGGCGCGGCGATCGGAATTCTTGACGGGAAAAAGATCCGCTACCGGGCTGCAAGGGGCGCCCATACCTTGCCGCTGGGCACCGAAGTTCCCATGGAAAAGGCACTCTGCCATGCCTGCCTGCGCGTCGGACAGGTGATTCGCTGTGCGGACGTGAACACTGAATTCTTATTTGATGTGGAAGAGTGCCGCCGCCGCGGGATTCAATCGTTGATCGCCGTTCCCATTTACCACGACGGAGAAATCACGGGGGCGCTGGAGCTTTACTACGCGAACGCCAATGCATTCTCCGAGCAGGATGTTCACAGTTGCCAGCTCATGGCTGGTTTGGTGACCGAGGCATTTGCGCGAGATGACGAACTCACATGGAAAAAGTCGCTGGCAGTTGAGCGTGCCACGATGCTTGAAGCTCTCGAGAAGCTCAAGCCCAATCTGGCTGCGCTGGTCGGAAGCGCCGTCAAGACAGATCCGGGAGTTCAAGGCACGAATGCAAATACGGCAAGCGCGGTTTCTGCGAATGGTTCTGTCTGCCCCAACTGCGGTCACGAACTCGTGGCCGAAGAGCAGTTCTGCGGAAAGTGCGGAACCCCGAGAGTCAAGGTTTATGAAGCCCCCAGCATGCAGAGCAAGGCGGCATCACTGTGGCAGATGCAGCAGGCCAAGGGCGGAGACGCTGCGGGTGCCGCGGTAAAGGACGGTGGGGAAACGGCAGTTCCACCAACGGGGGAGAATCCTGTCGGCCAAGCCGCGCAGTCGCAGGATACGCAGCCTATGGATGTGCTCGATGATGAACTGCTGGCTTCCCTGCACGCCGATCTCGAGGCCGACGCTGGCCACGCCCCCGACGAGTCTCCGGAGGATCTTGTCCGAAGGCTCACTGAGCCGGAATCGTCAGCCGAACCGGAACTAGAAAGTGAGACCCCGGCGGCGGTGACTACGGAAACAGCCCTCGTGAGGTCCGAAGATGACATCACCTGGAGTTCAGCGGCAAAGGCCAGGGACTTCCTGGAGCAACTGGCAGCGGGTCGAAGCAAGAGCGGCTTTGCGCGCTTCTGGAATGCGCGACGCGGCGACATTTACCTGGCAGTGGCGGTGATTCTGGTCGCCGTGGTCATTCGTTGGGGCATCTGGTCGAGTCACTCGGTAAGCGCTACTGGAGGCCCGACCCCCACCGCCAGTCACCGCCGGCCGGCTCCCGACGCCGATCTTTCCATGCTCGACAAGATGCTGATCAGCCTCGGCCTGGCCGAGGCACCGGAAGCGCCCGAGTACCGCGGGAATCCTCAGACCCAGGTCTGGATCGATCTGCACACGGCGCTGTACTACTGTCCTGGCACCGACCTCTACGGCAAGACTCCCAAGGGTAAGTACACCACCCAGCGAGACGCCCAGCTCGACCAGTTTGAACCCGCCTACCGCAAGGCATGTGACTGAGAACCAGGGGGTTTACTTTCGGTATCGCCCCTTGGCATCCCCTGATTGACAACCCTACCGAGGCGGAGTGCAATCACAGTTAGCGCCCAATCTTTACCGCCTGGAGAAACCTGAGTTGCCGCGCGCAGAGGACAATCCGGAAGTGAAAAGTACCCTGCCACGCCCTGAGCTGAACCCGATCCTGAATCCCGTCCTGGGCGCGAATATGGGCCGCTGGGCAGAGGTCTATTTTACGAGCCCTCCGGAGAAGCGGGAGGAGGCGGTCCTCGAGTTATTGCGCGAACTCGAAGGCAAGCCAGTGTTAAAACACGAGTCCGCCGCGGGCAAGACAGAGCAGTTGCTCGAGCGGCGTCCCGAGCCCGATCGACGATTTTCCGCCGAACCCGAAGAGAACTCGCCGCCACCAGCTTACCGCGACGAAGACATTCCCCAGACCGTTCCCTGTCGATCCTGCGGCCGCGCCAATCCTGCACAGTACCAGTTCTGCGGCATCTGCGGCGCTGACATCCGCCAGAGTCGACCACTTGATCCTCCGGTGGCAGATACAGAAGAAAGAGAAACGGCCGTCCTGGCGATTGAAGACCCTACGAGGGACAGCGCCGGAAGTAAGGCTTTTGTCGAATCCTTTCAGGCCGGCGGAGAACCATTCAGCAGAAGAGACTCAGCCCTAGATGAAGGTCCCAAGCTGCTTCCCGACTCCGAGCCGGCGCCCTATCGTTACTGGATTTATTTCGGCGCAGCATTAGCAATTCTGGTAAGCGTTTTGATCTACACGGCACGGCGTGGAACACAGTCTGGAGTAGGCGCTTCGCATCCGCTGCCATCCGCCGCGCCTGCGGCCACTGCCGAGGAACCCTCACAGGCGCGCACGGGTACGGCTCAGAAAGCGGATACGGAAGACCCCGCCAACACGACAGGCCATGCCGCTAACGAACCTGCCGCTCCAGCCCCTTCACGAGAACCTATCGCCAATGATGCCGGACAAACGAATCTAGAAGCGAATTCGGTTTCCGCGACCGCTCCTCCATCCACAACCAGGCCAGTGGAACCAGTTCCACAAGCCCAGTCAGCCAAGGGAGACGGCGCCGAAGAGCTGGCGATTGGCAGGAACTTCCTGAACGGTACGCACGGAGCGGCGCGAGACAGCACGGAAGCGGCGAAGTGGCTTTGGAAGTCGGTGAGAAAGCAGAATCCAGCTGCAGCGCTGATGCTGTCGGACTTATACCTGCATGGAAACGGAGTACCCAAGAGCTGCGATCAGGCGCGTTTGCTGCTGGAGTCGGCGGCCCGAAAAGGCGCCGCAGGCGCAGCCGAACGGCTTCGCAACCTGCCAGCCTTTGGATGCCAGTAATTGCAGAGCGATAGAGTGTACTTGAGTACAAACTGCGCCCAGTTTGCGAGCGCTTCCTGCGGACAACGTGCATCAAACGGGAAGGCGGCGCCTGCAGCAAGCCCCCGCAAACAGAAAGTCGGTCCCCGATGCTCTTTAGTGCATCGACTTCTACTGCATCGACAGCGCGGGTCCGCTTCTCCGCGACTCATACCACAGCGCCAGTTCAACGCGATTCCAGAGCCCAAGTTTGTCGTAGATCACGCGAAGATAGTTCTTTACGACGTGCTCCGTAGTTCCGATTGCGTCCGCGACTTCGCGATTCTTCAGGCCTTCGGCCACAAGCTGGATGACTCGCTGCTCACGTTCACTGGGGACACGGCTTCCATAACGTTCATTTGCTGACATGCTTGCCTCCGATACAACAGGGTCGCGAGTTTGACTCGCTTGATTCCACCGGTGATTCCGAAACGGAGAAATAACCGGTTGAAATGTGCCTTCACGGTTCTACGCGCCATCTTCAGTTGACGCGCAATTTCGGCGTTGTCACAACCTTGCAAAAGCAGTTCTACGATTTGCTGTTCGCGCGGACCTAGCCGAACGGACTGTTCCTCCATTTATTTCCCCCCTTCTTTGCGGCTCCCGGAACCGCCCGTGACGCTCGACTTGTGGCGCGGCCGAAACATTTCCAGAACTCATAGCATCCACAATGCCACTTTGAGACATTCTTGGCTGTGACCGCAGAACAGTAATTTCCACAGCTACTTGCGAACGAACCTCGTTCTCCCTTAAATGGGAATCCTGATTCCAAATTGAGGCCCGGGACGGGAATGGCACTGCGCCAAAATCGCTCCCCTAGCGCCGAAAAACACGGAATCACTGAGCCCGGCGAACAATCTCAGGAACCTGCTCCACAGCGCATCGCCAATAACTCTGGCTGCTCACCCTCCAGAAAACATTTTGAACTTCTTTTTAGACGACCAGCCCGAGATGGCTGACTTTGCCGGGCTCAGGTGAACACCCTAGACGAAAATTCCCGCTCCTACGCAGTCCGGTTGAACAAATTACACGATCTACCTTAGCGTCCTTGCAGCACCCGGAATTGATGCACGTGGCGACCCAAATGGAAGCGAATATGAATTCGTCGCTTGTCTCAAAATTGACGGATGACGAGCCTGTCCAGGCCGGTTGCCGTGCGGTACCCTAGGGCAACCGGATTTCCGGAGCCGGAGCCCATCACCCCTGCTGGAGAGTGCCCAAAACCATGGCCCATGTCTTCAAGACGGCACCGCTGGCGCTTAGCAGGATTGACAGCGCAGACGTCTGTCTCGACTCCCCGCCTCCGCTGGGTGAAGGAGTGCATGTCTGGAGGATCAATCTGGAGGTTGTGGCGGGAGCTGAATCCCGATGGCGATCCGTACTTTCGCGCGATGAGAAAGACCGTGCCGACCGGTTTCATTTTGACCGGGATCGCCAATACTTCTGCGCTGCAAGGGGCTTGCTTCGCATGGTGCTGGCAGGATACTTGGCGGCCCATCCGCAGGACGTGCGCTTTCGTTATGCAGAGAAAGGAAAGCCTGAGTTGGATGGGCCGTACGCCGCCAGCGGTCTTACCTTCAACGTATCGCACTCTGGTGCAGTCGCGCTTCTTGGCATTGCCCGGAACCGGCCAATCGGCGTTGACGTCGAGAGAGTTCGTGATGATTTCGATACCGGAGCAATTGCAAGGCGATTCTTTTCTGCAATGGAACAAGAACAGCTTGCGCAGCTTCCTGCCGCACAGCAGCATAGAGCTTTCTTCCGCTGCTGGACGTTAAAGGAAGCATTCATCAAGGCGATCGGCGAAGGCCTGTCCCATCCACTTCATCAGTTCGACGTATTCCTGGACTCTCAGGCCTCGGTCTCTCTTGTGACACGTCCCGATGCATCCGAAGCATCGCGGTGGCAGCTTCAACCGGTCGAAGTGGGACCAGAGTACGCTGCAGCGATGGCAGTGCAGCGAAGCTGCGATTCCAGAGGATGAGCATCACGGGATGCGGCGAGGAGACAGTTCGCCAATTGTCGCAAAGGTTTGCACACTGCTGAGGTCGCCTCAGGATGCCGTTGGGAAATCGAGCATTTCCATGGGCTTGCAGCCCAGCTCAGTCCGGCGGCGGTCACCGAATTGCAGCTGATTTCAGCAATTAAACGGCTTTCCCATTCTCCCCGTAAATGGTATCTTTACAAACAAGTAAGAAAGCGACGTTTCCTCCCCAGAAGTAATCTGCACTAAGTACCGCAGTAGGCCTGCCGACGGGATCGAAAAATCCAGGCATAGGCGATATTGGCAATAAAGGCAGTAGACAAAACCTCAGGAGGAGTAAGGAAATTGACTGCGTCAACCAGCCACCTTATCGCGCCCCACGGCGGCGAACTCACCGAACTCATTGTCCAGCCGGAACGAATCGTAGAACTCAAGGCACACTCCAAGGAATGGCCGTCGTGGGACCTAACCGCGCGCCAACTGTGCGACCTTGAACTGCTGATGAGCGGCGGCTTCTCTCCGCTCCGCGGCTTCATGACTCGCGCTGACTACGAAGGCGTGTGCCACAACATGCGCCTGGCCAGCGGAGTGCTCTGGCCCATGCCCATCACACTGGATGTTACCGAGGACTTCGCCAAGAAGCTGACGCCGGGCAGCAGCAAGGTTGCATTGCGCGATCCCGAAGGCGTGATGCTGGCCGTGCTGCACGTCGAGGAAGTCTGGCAGCCCGACCGCCAGGCCGAAGCCAAGGCGGTGTTCAACAGCACCAGCAAGGCGCATCCTGGGGCCAACTACGTCATCAACCAGTCGAACCCCTGGTACGTCGGTGGACGCGTTGAGGGTGTACAAGAACCGTCACACTACGACTTCCGTACGCTACGTTTTACACCAGCGGAGTTGCGCGCCGAGTTTGCCCGCCAGGGCTGGCGCCGCGTGGTCGCCTTCCAGACACGCAATCCGATGCACCGCGCGCACGTTGAACTCACTTTCCGCGCCGCCAAACAGGTCGAGGCGAATCTGCTGATTCATCCCGTAGTCGGCATGACCAAGCCCGGCGACGTGGATTACTACACGCGTGTGCGCTGCTACCAGTTGCTCAGTTCGAAGTACCCGCAAGGGACGCAAAAGCTTTCGCTGCTGCCCCTCGCCATGCGTATGGGCGGACCACGCGAAGCGATCTGGCACGCACTCATCCGCAAGAACCACGGCTGCACTCACTTCATCGTGGGCCGCGACCACGCCGGTCCGGGCAAAGACACCGATGGCAAGCCCTTCTATGGGCCCTACGAGGCCCAGGAAGTGTTCAAGAAGCACGAAGCCGACATCGGCGTCACCATGGTCCCATTCAACATGATGGTCTACCTCGAAGGGCAGGACCGTTACGTGCCAGACGACGAGGTGAAGAACGGCGATCGCGTGCTGAACATCTCGGGTACCGAGCTGCGGCAGCGTCTGAACGAGGGCCGCGATATCCCGGGATGGTTCACCTATCCCGAAGTCGTCCACGAATTGCGGCGCAGTTTCCCGCCACGGGCGCAGCAGGGTGTGACCATTTTTTTCACCGGACTCTCTGGCTCGGGCAAGTCAACCATCGCGAATGTCCTGCTAACCAAGTTTCTGGAGGTTGGCGGGCGTCCGGTCACGCTGCTTGATGGTGATCTGGTGCGCAAGCACCTTTCGTCGGAACTGGGATTCAGCAAGGAGCATCGCGACATCAACATTCGCCGCATCGGCTATGTCGCCTCGGAAATCACCAAGAACGGCGGGATCGCCATCTGTGCTCCCATCGCTCCGTACGATGCGACCCGCAAACATGTGCGGCAGATGATCGAGCCTTACGGCGGATTCATCCTTGTGCATATTGCAACTTCGGTCGAAGTGTGCGAGCAACGCGACCGCAAGGGACTGTACGCCAAGGCGAGAGCGGGAATCCTCAAGGAGTTCACCGGAATTTCCGATCCCTATGAGGCGCCCGCGGATGCTGAGGTAACGGTCAACACTGGCGAAGTGTCGCCGGAGGAAGCAGCTCAGGAGATCATTCTCCACCTGGAGCGGGAAGGCTTTATCGGCGTGAACGGAGCATCGGCGTAACTCTGTATCGGGAGACACGACGCAGGTGATCTGATGGAAATCATTGCATTCAAGATTTTGGTGGGGTTTGTTGTCGGGATCCTGATCGGCATGTCGGGCATCGGGGGCGGTGTACTGCTCCTGCCTGTCCTGATCTATGGATTGGGCGTTCCAGCCATCATGGCGGTAGGGTCGGACGCCCTGTTCAACTTCTTCACCAAAATTCCAGCTGGACTGATGCATCTCAAAAAAGGAACGGTCCGGCGCAAGGTTGTGATCGCCCTGGCTGTCGGGAGTGTGCCGGGTTCGATCGGCGGAGTTGTGCTGCTCACCCAGATCCGTGCGCTCTATGGAAATGGGGTCAACAACTTCATCAAGATTGCCGTCGGCGCTCTCCTGATCATCATTCCGCTACTGCTGCTGTTTCAGAGAAAGATCGAGGAAAAGGTCGTCACGCACCCTCCGACAATGAAATCATTCGCCGGCATGGTTGCCATCGGCCTGCTGGCAGGCGCCCTTGTCGGCATGACGTCGGTCGGTTCCGGCAGCGTGATCATGATGCTTTTGCTGCTGTTCTATAGCTATTCTCCGAAGGTCAACGTTGGCACAGACGTGGTTCACGCGGTGATTCTCACCGGAGTCACGGGACTGCTGCACTTCCGCCTGGGAAACGTCGACCCCAGGCTGGTCGTGACGCTGCTGATTGGGTCGGTGCCCGGCGGGATTCTCGGGTCGCATCTGAGCACGCGCGTACCCATGCTCTGGTTGCGGCGAATTCTTTGTACCCTGCTGCTGGTAACCGGAGCAAGAATGCTCTGGCCCGCCTTTTGAATTGAATGGCAATGGACCTCATGAGTTCCTCGTATTCCGACATCCTGGTTCGCATCGAGCATGCGCTGGAAGCAGCGCGCGTCGTTTTCGACCGCTTTACTCCCGGAGAGGTGCAGGCAGAGTATAAGGCTGGGCACGATCCCGTCACCGAGGCGGACCGGGCAGTGGACGCTGCTCTACGTCAGAATTTGCTGCGCGATGCGGAAGGCTGGCTTTCGGAAGAAAGCGCCGACGATCTGTCGAGACTCGACCGCAAGTGGGTATGGGTCGTCGATCCTCTTGATGGTACTCGCGAGTTCGTCATGGGTCTCCCCGAGTTTTGCGTTTCTATCGGATTCGTGGAAGACGGTAAACCCGTGGCCGGTGGGATCTACAATCCCGCGACCAAGGAAACCTTCCTGGGGGCGGTCGACGCCGGCGTTCTCTACAACGGCAAACCCGCACGGCCCAGCCAGCGTACCAGCCTCGACGGCGCGCTCATCCTGGCCAGCCGCAGCGAAGTCAAGCGTGGCGAGTGGAAGCAGTTTGAGGGGGCACAATACCAGGTCCGCGCGATGGGCTCGGTAGCATACAAGCTTGCGCTCGTCTCTGCCGGCCTCGCTGACGTCACGTTCACGCTCACACCCAAGAATGAATGGGATGTCGTTGCCGGCGCAGCCCTAGTGCTCAGCACTGGAGGTTTCGTGAGCACGCTGGAGAAGACCGATCTGTCGGCAAACCGCCGCGATCCGCTCCTGTCAGGCCTTCTGGCCTGCGGACCTCTGCTGAAGAACGAAGTTCTTTCCCTGGTGGAACCTCACATCCGGCCGGCGGAAGCGGCTGCAGAAAAGTAAACCCCGAAATCCGAGTCCCTCACGGTTATAGTGCTTCACGAATTCGGCTCATGGCCTCCTTTCCTTGGGAGGTCTTTCCCTTCTGTCTCACGCAAACGATCAGCCAGGTTGGCCAGAGACCGTAGCGCCTCCTCGAAGTCAAGCCTTTCCGGACTCGCGCCAGGCGCTGGAGCAGGGGTCGACGCCGACGCACCATCGCCCAGCTCAAAATCCCGCGCCACCGCATCCACAACCGCCGCGGTGATCATCTTCTTCTGATCCACAAAAGCGCTGACCAGGCAATGTTCACATAGCAGGTTGATGACCCGAGGAATGCCGCTTGCATACCGGTGGACGTTGACCAGTGCCTCCGGCTCGAAAATCTGCTGCCCGTTCGAGCCCGCGATGAGTAGCCGCTGCTGCACGTAAGTCTGGGTCTCGTCGGGGCTTAAAGGATGAGTCTTCGCACGCAGAGTAAGCCGTTGCCGCAGTTGCCGCAGTTGTGGCTGCCTCAGCTTCTCCTCCAACTCCGGCTGGCCCACAAGCACGATTTGGAGCAGCTTCTCAGTGAAGGTCTCCAGGTTCGTGAGCATCCGAATCTCTTCCAGTACCTCGTCGCTGAGGTTCTGCGCCTCATCGACGATCAGCACCGCCGTCTCCCCCGCCCGGTGACGATCCAGCAGCCAGTTGTACAGCCGCAGCAGGATCTGGCTCTTCGCCCTGGACTCGCAGGGAATGTCGAAGTCCTTCATCATGGAATCGAGGAACTGTGGCACGTTCAACCGCGAGTTGAAGATGAATGCGGCCGCCACCTGCTGCAGCCTCAGCCACTCCAGCAACTTGTTGATGAGCGTCGTCTTCCCCGTGCCCACTTCCCCCGTGAGCAAAACGAATCCCTTGCGGCTTTGAATCCCGTAGATGAGACAGGCCAGCGCCTCCTCCGTGTGCCGCGTCAGAAACAAATAACGCGGATCCGGATTGACGTTGAACGGATTCGCCCGCAGTCCGTAAAAGTCTTTGTACATGGACTCAGCAGCCTACTCCCCAGAAGCAATGAGTTTAGTTCAAAGGATATTTTAATTTTCGCGAGATGTATATCAGATGCGGAGCGATCGAGCGCCACGATCAGTACTCGGCCGGCGCTCGCAAGGTGAGATATCAGTCGGCCGCGACTTCCTGCTTCGGAGGCACTTCCACCGCCCGCTGCCGGGCGGCACGATTCGACGGTAATCCTGCGTCGCGAATCTTGTAAAGCAGCGCGCGATAGCTGATGCTCAACGCTTTTGCGGCCTGCTTGCGGTTCCAGTGATGCATCTGCAGAACTTTCAGAATGACCTTCCGCTCCAGCTCACGGACGCACTGACGAGTCAGTTTCTTCAGCGAGATCTGGCCGTCCACGGGAATTTCGGCGTTGAAGAAATCCTGCGGACGCGGGGCGAGGTCGGTGGAGATCACCTCTTCGCTGCCCAGGATCACGTAGCGCTTGACCAGGTTTTCCAGCTCTCGAATGTTGCCGGGCCAGTGGTACTTGCGCAGCACCGCCATCAGCTCGCCGGAGAGCGGTTTGGCGCGGCAGTTGTACTTGCGGTTGTGATATTCGAGGAAGTAGCTGACCAGTTCCGGGATGTCGGCAGCGCGCTCGCGCAACGGCGGAAGATGCAGGTTGACAACGTTGATGCGATAAAACAAATCCGCGCGAAAGGTGCCGTTCTCGATCTCCTCTTCCAGCTTGCGGTTGGTGGCGCACACCACACGGACTTCAACCTTCTTGTCCTCCTGCGCGCCAATGCGGCAGAACTGTCCATCTTGCAGCAGCTGCAGGAGTTTCGACTGCAAGGCAAGATCAAGCTCGGAAATCTCATCGAGAAACAGGGTGCCGCGATGCGCCATCTCCACGCGCCCCGGCTTCATGCCGTAGGCGCCGGTGAACGCGCCTTTCTCGTAGCCAAACAGTTCACTCTCCAGCAGCGTCCCGGGAATGGCGGGGCAATTCACTTTGACCCACGGACCGCCTTTCCACGGTGAGGCTGCATGGATCATGCGGGCAATGATGTCTTTGCCCGTCCCGCTTTCGCCTTGAATCAGCACAGGAACGTTGGCGCCGGCCAGTTTGGCCAGGCGATCCCGGACGGCTTGCATGGCCTCGGTGCGCCCGAAGACTACGGACTCCGGCGGAAACTCCCCCAGCGGCTGGACCAGCGAATTGACGGTACTCGTGGTTGTCATTGGCCTACTTCTTTCGCAGAATGAGTGGGGAGGCCTTTCATAGTGCATCCCGAGAACCAAACCTCAGGGCGCGCACCGCCGGCCTCGCAAATCTAACCTATGTCGTTGAGAAGTAGCAACTTACCAAAGATTCGGCCAGTCACCAGTGGGTAATCGGCAGGACAAAACCCAAGCGCCAGGGGGCTAGGAAGCGTGGGAAAACATTTTCACACCGCAGAACTAACTTTCCGCCTTCGCGTGCCATGGAGCGGGTGAGAATTGAGCAGCGGCCGCAGGAATTTGAGCCCCAGCAGGTGATAGCCCTCAGCGTGAGTCATGCGCAGGGCCTTGGCGCGGAGGTTGCGCGAAGCCCTGGGCAAAGCGGTCAAAGCAGCCAGTGGGGCGCTCGGAATCTCCAGCGAGATGGCAGCAGAGGGCCTCAGGACGCGGCGTACGGCGACCAGCATGCCCCCGGCGCTTACGTTCAGAGCTGTGGCGAACTCCAGGCACTCCTTGCCTTTGTCGTCGCGACTGCGTACGAAAACAGGGATCGCCAGCGGCAACCGGGCCCACTTGCGCCGCTCACCCCGAACCCTCTTTGTGTTCACGCAGGCCTCTTCCTCAACGGTTGTTAACCTAGTGTTCACAGCATCTTGGGGGCCAAAACACCAAGCAGAACTGGTAGAAACTCGGCGACTGGGGGTTCGCGTCGTGCGGCTTGGGCACAAAACACACAGTAGAATGGGCAAATCACGGTAACATATTCGCCTTACATTCGCCATGTGATCAGAGTGTCGAGTGATAGTCGAACACCCGGAAGTGCAAGGTTTTGCCACACTTGGGTAATTCGGTGTCATTTTCCGTTGACAGTAAAATGAGGCGTGGCTTACGATTTTGGTAACGGCATTCTTCCTGACAAGCTGAGTGCGGAATACCTTCCCCGCGTCAAGTCTGCGGTCTCCTGATGACCACTGCGCACAAGAACACGTGTGTTCCTGAAGCAGCGGGAGCCGCCACGGCCGAGGATTTGGTGTCCCGAACTGAGCTACGTGCAGACGCGGACTTGCCCACTCCCGAAAACCTGCCACAGGAATATTCCGAGCTGCGCGAACGTTTTCAGCGCACCACCAACGCGCTTGCGTCCGCGGCGCACGACTTGAAAACGCCGTTGTCGATTTTGAACGGCTACGTAGAACTCCTGCAGAGCGAAAAACTTGGTTCCCTGAATGACCGCCAGCGGGAAGTGTTGCGGGATATGCGCGCCAGCGGCAAGCGGCTGCAGCAATTCATTCAGGATTTTCTGACCTTCAGCGCTCTGGAGACGGGCGGGCTGCGGATGCAGTTTCTGCCCGGCAACATCAACGACTGCTTGTCGGAGGTCTCCCGGCTGTGGTCAAACCGGTTCCAGGAAAGAGGGCTTGCGCTCTATTTTCTGGCAAACGACAAGTTGCCGATCTTTCCATTTGACTCTCCGAAGCTGGAGCGGGTGATTTCGAACCTGCTGGAGAATGCGTTCAAGTTCACGCCGCAAGGCGGGACGGTTTGGCTGCATGCCGAGCCGCACATGTGGGAACGTCGCGCGGTCGCGGAACCGGCTGCCGCGGGAGAGCGGCGGCGGCAGAATCTCGCCCAACCGAACTCAGTCAAGGTCAGCATTTCCGACACCGGGCCGGGAATCCCGGCGGAGTTTCACTTGGAAGTGTTCGATGATTTCTTCCGTCTTCCCAGCAACGAGAGTCAGGAAGGCATGGGGCTGGGACTCGCCATCGTGCGCCGTCTCGTGAACGGTATGGGCGGCAAGATCTGGGTGGAAAGCGATCCCGGGGCAGGGTGCAAGTTCTCGTTCCTCGTCCCCTACAAACCTCCGGCTGCATCTTCCAATAAAGGAAAGAATCGATGAGCGAAGCCGCCAAGATCCTGCTGGTGGATGACGAGCCGGGCATGCTGCGGTATATCCGCACGCTGCTGGAGGTGGACGACTACAGAGTCGAAACCGCAACCACCGGGGAAGAAGCGGTGCAGAAGGTTGAGAAGGGACTGCATCCGGATCTGGTATTGCTCGACGTGCTCATGCCCGGCATTGACGGACTGCAGACGCTGGAACAGCTGCGGCAGATGCAACCCGGTGTCAAGGTCGTCATGCTCTCGTGCGTGACCGATACCAAGAAGGTCGTGCAGGCGATGCGCCTGGGCGCACAGGACTATCTGACCAAACCCTTTCAGAAGGCGGAACTGGATTCCATCATTGATCTTTGCCTCGGCCAGGGCAAGCAGACATTCAGCGGCGAAGTGGAAGAACTCGCGGACGATGTGTTCTTCATTGCGGCGAGCCCGGCGATGCGGAAGATTCGATCGCAGGCGGCCCTGGTGGCGAACGTGGATATTCCGGTACTGCTGCTGGGGGAGAGCGGTACTGGCAAAGAAGTGTTGGGAAGGCTGATCCACAAGCTCTCACCACGTGCGCACCGGACGTTCTTGAAAGTCAATTGTGCTGCAGTCCCCGCGGATCTGCTGGAGAGCGAGTTGTTTGGGTACGAGCCGGGAGCCTTCACGGGCGCGACGCACGCGAAGCCGGGCAAGTTCGAGCTGTGCAACAAGGGCACCATCCTGCTGGATGAAATCGGCGAGATGCCACCGCTCTTGCAGGCCAAGCTGCTGCATGTTTTGCAGGACCAGCAATTCTCGCGGCTGGGCAGCCGGTCGGTGATCAAGGTGGATGTGCGCATCCTGGCGGCCACGAACATCAACATTCCCGAAGCTCTCGCCACCAAGCGTCTGCGGGAAGACCTCTACTACCGTCTCAACGCTTTTACCTTGCAGTTGCCGCCTCTGCGTGACCGTAAGGAAGAGATTCCGATTTTGCTGAAACATTCGATGACGCGGATGGCGGAGCAGTATGCGCGGCCGCCGCTGCCGCTGTCTCCGGCGTTGCTGCAGGCATGTCAGGAGCATTCCTGGCCGGGCAACTTGCGCGAACTGAACAATTTCCTAAAGCGCTATCTGATCCTTGGCGACGAGAACCTGGCGGTGGCTGAACTGCAGCCCCGGAATGACGGCACCGGTGGGGCGCAGGGAGACGGAGGAGCGAAGAAAGGCGACTCGCGAGGAGGGTTAAAGTCTCTGGCACGCGACGCGAAGGATGAAGCGGAGGCCCAGGCCATCACGCAGGCCCTGGAACAAACGAACTGGAACCGCAAGCAGGCTGCGGCGCTTCTGCAGATCAGTTACAAGGCGCTGCTGTATAAGATCCGGCAGTATGGAATCGCGGAGGCAAAGAGTCACCACAAGTTATCAGCAGGGGCGTAGCGGCCAGCATTAGACTCGAAAAGGGCGCCCTTTTCAAATTTCTAAATCCAGTTCGAGCGAAAGCCCACTCTTTTTCTCGAGCTTCGAATCTCTACGGCACCGTCAAAGTGAACGAGACGTTGTGGGAAACGCCCCCCGTGGCGGCCAGAACGATCGTGTAAGTTCCGGCCTGAGTTCCACTAACCACTGGAGGGGTCTTGGTACCACCGCTGCAGGCGGGCTGCAGAAGCAACAGACCAAACAAGACTGACAGCAGCAGCGCTCCCAGGAGTTTGCGGCGGCGGTTGTTTCCGGTCCCGAATCCGAAGAAGGCTATGCCCGGAACCACCAGCCCAAGTGCATAGAGCGCACCACGCCATGGTCTGGAACTGGCCACGGTGATCGGACGCGCCGTAGTCGCAAGCTTCAGCGTAGAGGTCGCGGGGCCATTGCTCAGACTCACAGAGTTCGAAGTAAATGAGCAAGACGCCTGGTTCGGAACCCCCTGGCTGCAGCCGATCGTAACGTTGGCGCTGAATACTGGGACTGGAGTAAGGGTCACGATATAGGTAGCCGAGTCCCCGGCGGCGGCGACACTTTGATTCTTAGGATTGATGTCGACAGTGAAATCGGAAGCGGTGGCCGGCACCGTGACTGAATTGTTCCCCGGGACGGGATCGTTGTTGTTCGCAGAAGACACCGCTACCGTTCCGCCATTGAAGCTTCCCGCTGTCGTTGGCGTCACAACAATCGTGACCGTGGCAGTGGAACCGGATTGCAGCGGAGCGACAGAACAGACCACGTTGGTATTGCCGGAGGTCTGGCTGCAGCCAGAAGTCGAATTGAAGGTCAGCGGGACGCCGGTGACCGCGGTGCTCAGGTCCGCGGTAACGGTGATGTTGGTGGCCACGTCAGGTCCGTTGTTGGTCACGGTATAGGTGAAGGTAGCCTGGCTTCCTGCGCTAACGAATTGCTGCCCGCCGGTGAGCGAAAGTTTGCCGGTGATGGCAAGATCAGCCGCCGTGCCCAACTTGACCACGAAAGCATCCGTTCCGCCGTTGTTCTGCGCCTGCAGCGGAGCCGCAGTCTGAAACGACGGAGAAGTAGAGTCCGTGTCACCCGCAAAGTAGGTGCTCAGGTTATTGTCGAGCGTGATCGACGTGCCGCGATCGGTCGCACTTCCTCCGAAGTAGGTCGCATAGTTACCCACCGTGTTCTGGCCAGTGGTGGCGCCGGTGTTAATGCGGGCGAAGAAAGCGTCTTGAGGGCCGTTAAGGGTCCCTTGAATTACACAGGGACTCGAGGGAGTGCATAGCGGATTTGACGTGGAGTTAGGAAAGACTGGAAAGTCCGGGGACTGGGTCAACCCGGTCACAAGCGCGCCGGCGGCGGTGTCGACTGTAATGGCAGAACCCTCATCATCGGCCGTGCCACCCAGGTACGAAAAGTAGGTGAGCGTCATGTTGCCGGAAGAAGGGTTGCTGAGGCGCGCGATGAAAGCATCATTCGGCGCCGGAGAAGCGATCGCCGGACAGTCCGTTCGCAAAAGCGAGGTTGGGTTCACGGGAGTGTCGAGGCATAGCTGGTAAGAGGCAAAAGTCTGGGTAGAGACGACGTCGGATGAGTTGGTCGCCCCGGTAATGTATACGCTGGCAGCCCCGGAATCGAGGGCGATGGCCGCGCCGGAATCCACGCTAGTGCCTCCGAGATACGTCGACCAGATCAACTGCGAACCTTGAGGAGCATTGGGATTGAGCTTGGCAACAAACGCATCGTTGTTGGTTGCGGTGGTGGCGGCGCAGGTAACAGGGCCGGTGGTAGTGTTGGGAGTGGGAACGTCCAAACATGCCTGGTAGGCGTTGAGGACCGGGAAGTCCGTGGTGGGACTGGTTCCGGAATAAATGAAGTTTGTCGTGCCCGTGAAATAGATATTGCCCGTGCTGTCGACCGCGATACCTCCGCCAATCGCGGTGCCGTTGCTGGGCACGCCTCCGCCGAAATATGTCGAGTAGGTGATGCTGCCGACACCAAAGGCCGCTGTGTTCACCTTGGTTACGAAGAACTGGAGAGGGGCACGCGGGAAAGACTGGAACGGCTGCGCCTGCGGCGGAGCACTGGCAGGAAACTGATCACTGACGCTGCCGGCATCGTTCGATGTCGTGGTGCCGGTGACATAGACGTTGCCCTTATTGTCCTTGGCCATGCCGCTAGCGACGTCGGTACCGTTGCCGGAGAGGTACGACGAATACTTAAGCGCCGATCCCGTGGGGTCGAGCACGCTGACAAACACGTGCGATGTGCCGGTGCTGCCCGCGGCCGGGGCCTGCTGGTAGGCGTTGGTGCCAGTGGTCGGAAAGTTCGCGGTGCCGCCGATGCCTGAGGTGGTGGTGCCTGCAAGGTAGGCGTTGCCCGCGCCGTCGACGCCGATGCCAACGCTGGTGTCGGTGCCTCCGCCCCCGAGGTAGGTCAGGTAGAAGATGCCGTTGGCGCCGAGTTGGGGATTCAGCTTGAGGATGAAGACGTTCTGTGCGCCGTTGAGAGTGGTCTGCTTCGCGCCCGTGGTGACCGGCAGATTGGCGGACGTGGTCGAACCGGCCATGAAGATGTTGCCCACGTTATCGACCGCGATGGATGGCGAGGTGTCATCCCCGCTGCCGCCGAAGAAGGTGGAATAGGTGAGGATGGGATCGATAATCAGCTCACGAGTGCGGTCGTAGACGCCGACTTCGAAGCCAACACGGTTCGCAGCACGGAGGACAAAGCGCCCATCGACAGACCGTTGGCGACCATTTACCTGTTGGTAAACATGCGGCGCTTCCAGCCGGACGTCGCCGGATTCGCCTCTCACAATCAGGTCGCCATCGGCGAGGGCGAGGCGCTTTGCCGAATCGAACTCGAGCTCGGCTCGGGACGGGTCGGCTCCCGGAGCAACCTGAAAGTCGTATTCGAGGTGTCTCTGGTTCCCGTAGAAGAGGAGGTTGATTCCGGGATAGACGTTTTCGTAGCGCACGCGGGCGAACTGCGGGACGTTGCGATGCCAGCGGGAGGAATCACCGCCGAGCAAATAGTTGGTCTTGCCGGGGAGCGGGTCGATTCCAGCGATCGCCGAGTCCGGGTTCGCCCCCGCCAGTTTCATGGTCAGGAGTTCTGTTCCCGATCCGGCGTGCGGCGAGTCTTTGCGGCGGAGGGCCATTGTGGCTCCGTCGGAGGCAAGAAAGAGACTGTATCCGGCGCCACGGGCGAGGAATCTCACGCTGGGATCGCTTTGGCCGACATTGGGCTCGAAAATTAGGGGCAGATGACTGAACGCGGCAAGCACGTGAGTCTGGGAGTTCTGGTCCAAAGAGGCGGGGGTGTGCACGACGGCCGCGGCCGTCGGGAGCGGGCTGGGAAGCAGCGCGAGGTCGGTTGCGCCGGACTGGTGTGGGCGGAAGCCATACCCTAGAAAGGCGCCCCCGATTGCCAGCAGGACCACTGCCGCACAGACGGCACGCACTCGTACCGGATTTGTCTCCGACCCCTGACGATTCACTCTCACGCATTCCTCCCATTCACACAGATAGCTTCCGCTCGGATCATCGCGCTCCAGGTCGTCTCGCTCGGATCAAGGAGAGAATAGAAACGGCGCATAGGTCAGTGCTATACCGCGCCGTTGAACCTGCCCGCGGCTTGCTTGTCACTAGAACTGGCGGAAAAAATAAATAACTACTTAAACATCTGACGGATAGCATGTCAAGCGAGGCTCCGCCCATTTCGCCTCTCTCCAAAGGTGCTGTGATGCGGCGGGGTGCAGGGAAAGATGCCGCACCATGGCACGAAAGTGGGTGAAGGCGATTGCAAAGGGCGTTCCCGGGACGAATTTCTGCAATGTTCTTCATGGCAACAAACCCACTGCGGCAATGCAGGTGCGGAAGGTGCTGATTCTTCGCGGAGAACCTGGAACCCGGGGAAAGTTGGATGGCACCGGGATTGCTGACTGATGGTAGGCCTCCCAGCGCTCTCGCATGTCCTCTCCTGCGGTATGGGGGCCGAGTTCGTAATGGGCCGGTGTAACGAGGTTAACCGAAGCAGTCCCTGGACGGTCTTTTTGGTCTTGCAAACTGTCGGTAATTCTATACATTGAGGGCGTAGGAGATCTGGCTTCTCCAGGCGGGCCGGGCTTCAGTCTCACAATGGCATGGGTTTGCCGTCGGCGGTAAGTCGTGCTTTCCGTGCTTTCGAACAACGTTCCCGAGATGCTACAGAATTCACAGGACCGGCGGATGATGCGGCGTTTTGACATGCGCCTGCCCGCGGTGGTGCGCCTTGAAGGCACGAATGAGTTCCATACGGAGACGCAGAATGTCAGCGCCCGCGGAGTGTTCTTCTATCTCGATCGCGCGGTCGCTTCGGGGACGAAAATCGAGGTTACGCTTACCTTTCCGCCGCATATCACTCTGACCGACGCGGTCCGGGTTCGCTTCACAGCACGGGTCATACGCGTTGAGTCGCCGCTGCCTTCGCTGCGGATCGGGACGGCAGCCATGATCGAAAACTACGAGTTTCTTCGCTCCAACGGGACCGCGGACTTTCTCAACACGCTGCAGAAAGAATGGAAAGCAGCGCACTGAAACGCGGTAACCAGTCTCCTGCAGTCAACCCATTTCATTGGTCGCGGACACCGGCCAAACGCTCCGGCGCGGGAACTCGCTGACCGAGCGATAAGGAAGGAAACGGTGTTACTAGCGGCTGAAGAGTGGCTCGTGCAGCAGACTGGCACAGCTAGGTCAGCACAAACTGCGAGTGCCCACTAAGGCCCGAAACGCTCCACCCAACAGATCCTCCGACGTGAGTGCGCTGCGGCAAGGCGACCAGCGTGACTCTCACTTTCCCGGTTTGCCTAGTTCCTTCATCTGCTGGCGCAGGTGCGCATAACGGCGCACCACGCTGCCCAGGTAAGCCGCGTGAATGGTCCAGGTGGCGATGTAGGCGGCGTACAGGTATTTGAGAGAGTTCATTGTTGTCCTCGGGGCAGCGGCATCTTAGATCCCGCAGCCGGCGCGGGAACTCCTTCCGGTCCCAGTAAAGACTCCAGAGCCTGAGCCTCTTCAACCTCGCGTCGCAAACGCTCCAGGCGATAGCGCGACCAGCAGATCAGGAAGGCGAAGCAGGAAAACGCCAGCCAGTTGATCAGCAGTACGTGCAGCATGCGCGGGTCGATCGAGCCGCCTCCGCCGATGACCGGCTGCGGATGCTGGGTGCGGAAGAACCAGATGGAGAAATAGACGAGGGGAACGTCAAGAGCACCGAACACCGCGAGAGCCGCCGCCAGCACGGGCGTCTGAGCACTGTCCGAGAAGCGGCGCAGGACCAGGTAGCTGACATAAATCAGCCACAGCACCAGGGTCGAGGTCAGACGCACGTCCCAAGTCCACCAGATTCCCCACACCGGACGAGCCCAGATGGGTCCGGTCACAAGAACAACTGTGCAGAACACGACGCCAACCTCGCCGGTTACAACGGCTACCGCGTCAGCGACGGGATTGCGCCGAATCAGATATACAACCGACGCGACCAGATTTACGGAGAAAAGCAGAAACGTCGTCCAGGCCGAGGGCACGTGGTAGTAGAAAATGCGCTGTACGTCGCCCATAGTGCGCTCGGTGGGAGCAACCCCAGGAATATGCACAATTGAGAGGGCTTGGTTCAGGGCATACACCAACAGCAAAGTCGTCAGAACCGCGAAGATGGGAAATGCTCGTTTCATTCGGCGTGCAGAACCAATCCAAAAAAACCCAGACAAGCTGTAGTAAACACCACGTCGTAGGTGAGAAGCAACACGAGCCAGAAATGGGCTGAGGCCTCCCCGGTGAGAATGGAGGTGGTCGCATTCACCATGCCCAGCACAGCAGGAATGGAAATGGGAAACAGTAGCAAGGGCAGCATGATCTCGCGGCTGCGGGTGCGCAGCGACATCGCGGCGAAGAAAGTGCCATTGACCACTAGGGCCCATGTACCCAGAATCACAATCGGGAGCAGTTGCCACGCAGGTCCCAGCACGCGCAGGTTATAGAAGATCACGAACAAGGGAGTCATCAGCGCTTCGAGTGCGCTGACAAAGATGAAATTCCCCAACGCTTTGGCGAGGAAGAGCGCATTCGCCGGGGCGGGAGAGACGCGGTAGGCATCGAGCACCTGGTTGCGCAATTCGCGCGCCCAGGTCTGGTTGAGCGCGACTACTGCCGCAAACAGAAACGCGACCCAAATCAACCCGCCGACGATGTGGCGTGATTCTTCAGCCAGGGGATCGAACGAGAAGCTGAAGATCACCACCACCAGCAGCGAGAAGAAGAGCATGGAGTTGAGCGCATCTTTGGAGCGCCACTCCAGGCGGATGTCTTTGGCGAGCGTCGCAAGTGCGATGGACCATAGCGAGTTCATTGCACACCCATCCGCGACAGGCCCTTTGTCCGATCGATGATCTGGCCGGCCTGCATCCAGACGAATTCGTCGGCGACGCCTTCGAGCAGCGATGCCTGGTGCGTGACTACGAAAATCGTTTTGCCTGCGTCGCGCATGGCTTTGAGCAGGCCGACCATCTCGCGGGCAGAGTGCACGTCGACATTGGAGAAGGGCTCGTCGAGCAGCAGGATTTTCGGATCATGCAGCACCGCCCGGGCGAGAGACATACGCTGTCGCATGCCTTGCGAGTATTGGCCGACGGGACGCGTCAAGTCGGGATCAAGTCCGACTGCGCGAATGACCTGCCGGCTGCGTCCGTCTCCCGCGATTTCGTAGAGGCGCGCGAAGTAGCGCAGGTTCTCGATCCCGCTCATTTCGTCATACAGCAGCGACGGGTGGGCCATGTAGCCGAGGTCGCGACACGCCGCCTTCGGACTCTTGCCAAGAATTGCGATTTCGCCTCGCGTGGGGCGGGCGAGCCCGGCAAGCGCGCGCAGCAAGGTGGTCTTCCCTGCCCCGTTGTCGCCGAGGATGGCGTAGAGCTTGCCGGATTCAAATTCTGCCGTCACCCCGCGCAAGGCGGCGAAACGGCCGAACTGCTTGATGACGTTGATGACGGTGATGATGGGCGGGATGTCGGTCACAGTTGTCGGATGAGTACGAGCAATCTCGTTCCGTCCAAGAGTGTACTGGAGGACGGAGTCTTAGTGCAGACGTCCTTCGCTTCGCTCAGGATGACAGGAAGAAGTAGCTCAGTTGGGCACACCAGTCGGAGAACTCGGTTGCGTCTGCGTCATGCTCTTCGCCGGCTCGGCTTGCATCTGGTTGCCGGGAGTGCCGGGTTGCGGTGCATACTTTGACGCGCACTTGGCCTGCAGCGCCTTGGCATGAAAGACGCCGTCGCGTCCGAAACTGCCGTCCGCCAGGGCCTGAGAGTCGTCCTTGAAGGTGTCCGGCGGAGCTTCGGTGCCGGTGTAGTCGACCGAGAGATTCTGATCCTGCTCGACCAGCACGAACTGGACGTGGGTTCCGTTGCGCTTGATCGAGCCGGGCTGCACGTTGCCGGCGACGCGCAGGCGCTTCGAGTAGGCGCCGTCGCCCATGGTGTGCAGCTCTTTGATGGTGACGTAGTAGCTCTTGCTGTCCTGCACGCCGGTGTAGGCGAGGTAGACGAGCAGCAGCACAATGACCACCGTCGCCCCGCCAAATTTCAGATAGGTTCTGCTTTGGCTCGACATGACTGCATCCCCAGGGAGTTGCCCCTGCTGAGACTCTACGCGGGAAGAGAGTCGGAATCAAGATTCGGGAGGACTGTCGCAAGCATGTACGGCAGGCCGAGCGCGTCCAGGCGAGGCGGGACAATCTTCTCCTTGACAAGTGTTGTACTAATTATCTATAACACTAGTGTTCTATATGACTGCACGCACTCAGACCCCGGCTGTCCGGCTTCCCTTCCGGTTCGGGCTCGATATGCACAGCGGAGTCCCGGTGTACCGGCAGCTGATCGACCAGGTACGGGGCGGGATGGCTTCGGGCTCGCTCAGCGCGGGCGATCAACTGCCCACGGTCCGGCAACTGGCAGTTGATCTCGCCATCAATCCCAACACAGTTCTGCGAGCGTACCGCGAACTGGAACTGGGCGGACTGCTCGAGACCCACCAGGGTACAGGGACCTTCGTCGGCAGGAAAAAGCTGGAAAAGAACGAAGCGGAACGCGAGCGGCAACTCACCCAAATGGCGGGCGAATTGGCGGCGCGCGCAGGGGCGGCCGGATTCACTGTCGAGGAATTGATCGAGCGTCTGCGCGAGTTGTTGCCTCATCCCACGCAAAGGAGATGAACGTTATGAGGAGAATCGAGATCACACAGCTCAATGGCGTTGCCATTACGCTCTTCGTTTTGTGCAGCGCTGCAGGAATTGGAGTGTCGCGAGCTGTTCACCATCCGGCGCCGGAGATCGTGGGCGTGCTCGCCGGGCTCTATCTGCTGTTCGCGATCAAGATCGTGCAACAGTGGGAGAAGGTCGCGGTTCTGCGACTGGGGCGATATGTGGGACTGCGCGGGCCCGGGTTGTGCCACATTGTGCCGATCATCGAAACACTCAGCCCGTACGTAGACCAGCGGGTGCGTGTGGCCAGCGTTTCGGCGGAATCGACGTTGACGCGCGACACGGTTCCGGTGAACGTCGACGCCATCCTGTTCTGGATGGTATGGAATGCCGAAAAATCCATTCTCGAAGTGGAGAATTTTGTGGACGCCATCACGCTGAGCGCGCAGACGGCGCTGCGGGAGTCGATTGGGCGGCATGAGTTGGCCCAGATGATCACAGAGCGGGAGACTCTGGGGCGCGAACTGCAGCGCATCCTGGATGAGAAGACCAATCCCTGGGGCATCACGGTACAGTCGGTCGAGATTCGTGATGTGAGGATTCCACAAGGGCTGGAAGACGCGATGTCGCGGCAGGCGCAGGCCGAGCGCGAACGCCAGGCGCGAATCATTCTGGGCCAGGCGGAAACCGAAATCTCCAATAGCTTTGTGCAGGCTGCCTCGGCCTATGCGGAAAACCCCGTGGCCCTGCATCTGCGCGCCATGAACATGCTGTACGAGGCGATCAAAGAGCGCGGGTCGATGGTGATCGTGCCGTCGTCCGCCGTCGAGACGATGGGGCTGGGTGGAACGCTCGCGACTGCGTCACTCGGCGGAGCAAAGCCGTAAATCCAGCTTCATTGAGAACATTGAAAGCCTCGAAAGCTCGGGAAGGGCTCCGGCTTCAGCCGGGCCGTTAAGAACCGCATAAACACTGGGCTCTTAGCCCCTGAGGGCGACGTCCCCAAGAGGAGAGAATCCGATGAATTCGCTCGCAACAAATACACGAAGAAGATCGAAACAGTTTGTGCTGAGCGTCGCCTTGGTGCTCTCGACTGTGCTGTCCGCCGCTCGTACGAGCAGTGCGCAGCAATTGCGCCGAGGCGTAAGCGTCGTGATGGCCGTTTCCAGGAACGCGGCGCCAATGCCTGAAGCCGATGACGAAAACGCGTGGATCGTGACTGTGATCCGCGATGGTACTCTGTATTTCGGAAGCGATCGGGTCACGGCCGCAGGCTTGGAGGAAGGGATGAAGAGTCGCCCTCGCAACCGCGAGCAAAAGTTCTACATCAAAGCCGACGCTCGCACGCCATTTGCCAATGTGGAAAGAGTCCTTGAGGCTGGCCGTTCGGCCTTTTTCGAAACGCCAATCTTGCTGACATCCCAACCGGAGTCGGCGACACCGGGAACCATTGTGCCCCCGAAAGGTCTGGAAGTGCTGGTGAGTCCGCCGCCCTCTGGCTCGGCATCGGCCGTCGTGCAAGTGCTCAACTCGGGGAAGCAATGGCCCACGCTGAAGATCAACGACGTGGATGTCCCCTGGGCGACTCTACAAGCCGCACTGACGCAGCTCCTCCAGAACAGAAGTGAGAAAGTGGTCCTGGTGAAAGCGGACGGGCTATTGCCATTTTCGGATGTCGTGCATGTGATCGACATGTGCCGTTCGACGGAAGCAAACGTCGTTCTGGTCAGCCCCCGGTAGTTGCCGCAAGCTTGGTTACCCTGCTGGAGTTCTGGAGTTACTACAGCGGATTACCGTGGTCATCCTGGTCATGGCTTTCGGCAAGAACCAGCGACTAAAGTTGATTCCGTTCATTGCCGATATCGAAGATAAGTATGAATCTCGCGGCGATAGCTCTTCAAGGTTTAGAACAGGCGCAGGTTCAGCTGGAGGCAGCAGCCACCCAGCTGGCCAGCGCGGGAGCAGCATCTTCGCAGCAAGGCGAGCTGGACACGGTGGATCTCAGCGCGCAAATGGTCGCGCTGATGTCCGCGAAGAACTTTTACTTCGTTAATCTCGCTACTCTGAAGACAGCTGACCAAGTCCAGAAAACACTGATCGATCTGACGGCTTGATCTTCACCAAACGTGGCACGCGTTTTCAGCCACCATGGGTTGTCCGGCTTTGCATCCCCATGCTTTCTGAAACTCGGGCATGTTTTGAACGACACCGTTGACGCGATACTTTCCCGGTGAGTGAGGATTGGTGGTGACCTGCATGCGCGAGTACTCTGGTCGACGCTTTTCGCACCACACGCGACCGAATCCAAGGAAGAAGCGCTGCTCGGGTGTGTAGCCGTCGATCTTCTGGCCTTCCTTCCCTGACTTGTCATCGGCGATCATGTGTTCGAGCGCCATCAGGGCGATGCGGGCGCCGCCATTGTCGGCGGTGTTTTCTCCCAGAGTGAGACGGCCATTCAGCTTGAGGTCGTCGACGGCGACGAAGTTGGAATATTCGTCGGCGACGCAACTGACACGCTTTTCAAACTCCTTGCCGTCCTGCTCCGTCCACCAGTCACGCAAGTTCCCGGCGGGATCGAACTTGCGCCCTTGATCGTCGAAGCCGTGAGTAAGTTCGTGGCCGATCACTAACCCGATTCCCCCGAAGTTCACACCGTCATCCATCGTCTTATCAAAGAACGGCGGCTGCAGGATTCCGGCGGGAAACACGATTTCGTTGCGCGAGCCGTTGTAGTAGGCGTTCACCGTGGGAGGAGTCATGCCCCATTCTTTGCGGTCGAGCGGCTTGTCGATCTTGGCAATCTGGCGCCTGGACTCGAATTCGGTGGTGCGCTGCACGTTGCCCAACAGATCGTCCGGCTTCACGGCGACAGAACTGTAGTCGCGGTAGACGTCCGGGTACCCGATCTTGTTGCGGATGGCGTCGAGCTTGGTTTTGGCCTGCTTCTTGGTATCGTGCGTCATCCAGGAGAGATCGTGAATGTCCTCCGCCAGGGATTTCTCCAGCGCGTCCACCATCTTGAGCATGCGTTTCTTGCCATCCGCACCGAAAGTGAGATCGACATAGCGCTGCCCCAACGCTTCGCCCAACGAGCCGTCAGTGAGATCGACGCAGCGCTTCCACCGGGCCTCAATCTGTTTCTGGCCGGTCAAGGCCTGGCGCATTTTGAAGTTGGCGTCCACGAACGGCTGCGACAGCCAGGGACCAGCCGCACGCAGCACCTGCCAGGTCACGTACGTCTTGAGGGACTCCAGAGACTCGGACTCGATTACGCCGTTGACCTGCTTGAAGAACTCGGGATTGGCCACGTTGAGCTGGGTGAAGTTGGGCGCTCCAATGCCTGCAAAGTAGCGATTGAAATAGAAATTCGATCCGAGGGTAACGGCTTCGTCCCGGCTCATCTTGTGGTCGCGGTTCTTGGGATCGCGGCGCATGGTGCGGTCCATGGAAGCCTGGGCTAGAGCAGTCTCAATGCGGAGCACGGCCTTGGCCGAATCCGCCGCCTGGCCAGCGGATTGCCCCGCCAGGGTGAACATCTCAGTAACGTAATCGACGTAGTGTTTGCGCATGTCAACCATGCGGGTGTCGTCTTTGATGTAGTAATCACGGTCCGGCAGGGAGAGGCCCCCCTGATCGATGTAGGCGATCACCGTGTCGGCATTGTGCAGGTCCGAGGCAGAATAGAAATTGAATAGCGGGCTGGGGCCGACCAGGTGCACGTGCGCAATTTCGTCGATGAGCGCGCCTTTATCTTTAACTGCGGCGATGCGGTCGAGCTCGGGCTTGAGCGGGGCGATGCCCTTGGCGTTCACGGCCTTTTCATCCATGCACGAGCTGTAGAGGTCGCCAATCTTCTGGTCGATGGCGTCGCGTCCGGAGCCGCCAGCCGCAGCCTTCTCCAGAATGCCGCGCTCGATGTCGAGGTTGCGTTCGTCGAGTTCGGAGAAGCTGGCCCAGATCGCGCGGTCCGCGGGGATTTCGGCTTTCTTCATCCAGTTGCCGCAGGCGTACTCGTAGAAGTCGACGCAGGGGTCAACGGTCTTGTCGATGTTGTCGAGGCTGAAACCGGGACCCGGCTTGGCGGGGGTGGATTGGGCGAAGCCCACCGTAGCAAGTGAACAAAAGATAAGCATTACAGGCATGAAGCGGAACAGACGCATGGAAGGATTCTCCTCGAGAAGAAGCCGGGATTTTAAGCTGCAAGGATTCGACGGATCAAGGAGGAAAACGTTGTTATGTTATATCGGGGAGAGGGATAACCAATGAGGCTCAAAAGTCTTGCGCCCACGCTTTGGACAAACGACCTCGACCAGAGCATCAAGTTCTACCAGCAGGTGCTCGCTTCGATTGTATGAATCGCGCGGAGGGCTGGGCAGTGCTGCGCAAAAATGAAATTGAGTTGATGTTGTCGCTCCCGAACGCGCACGAAGCTTTCGACAAGATTCAGTTCACCGGATCCTTCTACTTCAAGCTCGAGGACGTGGATGCACTCTGGGCACAGCTCAAGGACAAGACCACCGTCGTTTATCCAATCGAGAACTTCGAGTACGGGATGCGCGAGTTCGCGATTCGTGACAACAATGGTTACATCCTGCAGTTTGGCCAGGAAATCTGAATCTGAGTTGACCAGGCTGCCTTCTGTAAGGCAGGCTCCCGTTCGACTCCTCACCCCCTTGGCATGGGTATAATCGGTTCAGGAAGGTTTTCCGCGAGGCTGGGGTTCTCATGACTTCGAGCAACGGTACGAACGGCAGCAATGGCGGCTACAGTGTTCCCAAGCCGCGAGCCGAGTGGCTGGAACAACGCAAGCGAGAGAACATGGATGGCAACTACTCGCAGATGCACTACGCGCGGCAGGGCGTTGTCACCGACGAGATGGGGTACGTGGCTCACCGCGAGAAACTGGCGCCGGAACTCGTGCGCGACGAAGTCGCCCGCGGGCGAATGATCATTCCAGCCAACATCAACCATCCGGAACTGGAGCCGATGGCGATTGGCGTGGCGTCGTTGTGCAAGATCAACGCCAACATCGGAAATTCGGCCGTCACATCGGAGATTCACGAGGAACTCAAAAAGCTGCACACAGCCGTGCATTACGGCGCCGACACGGTGATGGACCTTTCCACCGGGGGCAACATTCACGAGATTCGCGAAGCCATCCTGCGGCACTCGCCGGTTCCGATCGGGACGGTGCCGATTTACGAAGCCATCGCGCGGGTAAAACGCGTGGAAGACCTGAACGCTGAGGTCATGCTGGAAGTGATCGAAGAGCAGGCCGCGCAGGGTGTGGATTACATGACAATCCACGCGGGCGTCCTGATTCAGTATCTGCCGCTGATTTCGAAGCGCATTACGGGAATCGTGAGCCGAGGCGGAGCCATTCTTGCGCAGTGGATGGCCTACAACCACAAGCAGAATTTTCTCTACGAACGCTTCGACGACATCTGCAGGATCTTCAAGAAGTATGACGTCAGCTTCTCGCTGGGCGATGGACTGCGTCCCGGCTGTGTGGCCGACGCCAGCGATGAAGCTCAATTTGCCGAACTGAGAACTCTCGGCGAATTGACCAAGAAAGCCTGGGAACACGACGTGCAAGTGATGATCGAAGGCCCCGGCCACGTCTCCATGGACAAGATCAAGGAGCAGGTCGAAAAGGAAATCGAATACTGCTACGAAGCGCCTTTCTATACGCTTGGGCCGCTGGTCACCGACATCGCTCCCGGCTACGACCACATCACGTCAGCGATCGGCGCGGCGATGATTGGATGGTACGGGGCGGCGATGCTCTGCTACGTGACGCCAAAGGAGCACCTAGGCCTGCCCAATGAAAAGGATGTGAAGGACGGCATCATCGCCTACAAGATCTCGGCGCATGCGGCCGACATCGCCCGTGGACGCCCCGGTGCTCGGGATCGCGACGACGCGCTCAGCTACGCCCGCTATAAGTTCGATTGGGAAAAACAGTTTGCTTTGTCGCTCGATCCGGAGACCGCGCGAGCGATGCACGATGAAACCCTGCCTGATGATTTTTACAAAGAAGCGGCATTCTGCTCGATGTGCGGGCCGAAATTCTGCTCGATGAATTACTCGTCGAAAGTGGATGAGTACAACAAGCAGGTTCACGGGATCGAGAAGAAGGATTATTCGGAGCTGGTGGAGAAGCTGGTGTCGCTGAAGTAGGTTGTGTAGCGCGGGCGCCCCGCCCGCGAAAGTTCTGCCGAACTGAAAGCTGCCCTCCTGCAGGCTCTACTCCTACCTGTGGGTCAATCCCCCGTTTCGAGAGCGGTCTGGCACAGACCAGAGAGAGTGCGACGACCTCGACGACGAGCACCTCCGATCCTCCGGGCGGCGTCGGCCTTGCGCGGGCGAGGCGCCCGCGCCACATTTCAGCTCACTTCCCTTCCAGCGTGATATCTCCCACCGACACGTGGGCGCGCAGTTCGTACTTGCCGTCGCCGTGATACCTCAGCGTCTTGCCTAGCCAGCCACTGGTTTCGCCGTAACCATCGCCGTTCACATCGCCAATGCTGGTGCTGGCGTGAACCATGCGATAGCCAGCGTGGTTAGCGTCAACCCGGATATCGCCCACACTGAGCGTCAGATCCTTATCGCCGTCGATATCCTCCACAGTAAGATCGCCAACCTTTTCATGCACGTCGAGGTTCGTGTTCTGCGGAACTTCCAGTTCCACGTCGAATTGGGTATTGCCGCCGCTGGACGCGTGAAACTCGATGGTGGCGTCGCTGCCGCGGACTTCAAAGTCCACCCGAGCGTCTTTCACGTGGCTCTCGCGGCGGGACTTAACCGTGTAGTGCAACTGAATCTTGGCCGAGTCACCCCGATGGATGCGCACATCGCCCACACTCAATCGGACGTGCAGCGTACCGCCGGAGACGAAATCACGGACGTCGCTGTGCGATTCTTCATAGTTCCAATGGTCGGAGGCGACGGCGAATGGCACCAACAACAAACAAATGAGCAGTGTTTTGTACAAGGCAAATCGAGTAATCAACCTTCCGGACATGGAACACCTCCGGGGCAGAGTGGGACCCTAGCCTGAAGCCCTAGTCTAAACATACGAGAGTCAGGGCAGCGGAGTTCCCGGAAAAATACGCCCTGTCTTCCGCCCTTTCGCAGACCCGCTAGAAGGTGAACTTGGCCGCGAACTGAATCTGCCGCGGGTTGAAGGTTGTTCTGGGAGTACCGAACGGGAAACCGGGATTCACGTTCGTGATGCCGCCCTTATAGTGCTGAGGCACAGATCCAACAAAGTCGGGAGCACCATAGACGCTGAACACTTCGTCCACATTCGCCCGATTGAACAGGTTGAACGACTCGGCCATCAGTTGCAGTTGGCGGTGTTCCCCAAAATGGAGAGTTCGCGAAAGTCGCATGTCCACAGTCCGCAGGTTATCGCCGCGGTAGGTATTGCGCCGCGATAGTCCGACCCGGTCTGTAACCGGGTTCCCGTCGCTGTTCGCGTCAAAACCCACGAAAATGGTGAACGGCCTGGGAGACTGGAGCGTCACAATGCTGCTCAGCTCGAAATTTCTGAGAATTGTCTTTTGCGGGCCGGTGGCCACGAAGTTAGCTACAAAGCGGTGGCGGGCATCCTGGTTGGAGTAAGCGCGCTCGAGATTTCGTTGGTCATTGGACTGCGGAGTGCTCACGAAAGTCACGAAGGTCCCGTCGTCCAGCGTTTTCGAGAAGGTGTAGTTTGCGTTGAACCGCAAATACTCACCGGCCTTCTCCGTCACCTGAAACGTCACGCCGTGGTAAACCGAGTTTCCGGTCGAATCCGTGTAGTAGAAGATCCCATTCGTTCCGTTGGACCCGCCCGGAGGCGCTGGAATATTGGGGTCAGGGATGGCGAAGTTGTACGTGTCCTTGTTGGTGCCGGGGAATGTTCCCACGTGCGGCGCAACGTTCAAGTCAATGGGCCGCACCAGTTTGTGTCCGGCCACGAACAGGTATCCGGCGCCGATCGTGAGACCCTTCACGATCTCGCGATTGATCTCGAGGCTCGATTGCTCGGAGTACGGCTCGCGCAAGTGCCGGTCCACCGAGGTTCCGCCCTGATAGTAAGGCTCGTTGTTGGGAAATGTCCCCTGCGTGATGAAGTTCACGAACGCCGTATCGATCAGGTCGACTGGAACCGTCCCCGAAGGACACTGCTGACCGGGCCCCTGAAGGAACGACGGAGGGCAAGCACCGAGAAACGCGCTGCTCAGGATATAGGACCCGGTCTGCTGGTTGTTGGCCGTCGGCAATCCGGTGATCGCCGGTTGCCGTTGAGGGGCGGGCACAAAAAAGAACGTCAGGCTGTACTTGTCGAAGAAGATTCCGTATCCGGCGCGGATAACGGTCTTCGAGTCGGGGGAATAGGCAATTCCAACTCTCGGCTGGAACGAGCGTCGATCCGGATCGACAAAGAAACCCAGCCCGGTCTCGAAGTCGTATCTCAAACCGTAGTTCAGCGTGAGCTTCGGAGTGAGGTGCCACTGGTCTTGCGCGAACATGCCGTAGTAGCTGTGGTTCAGATGAACGTAGAAATTCTGCGCCAGGTCCGGGTTATAGGCGTTTTGCCAGGTGGTTGAAATGGGAGGCGAGGGCTGATTGGGATCAATCGGGCCCGCAGGAATGGGAGCACCCCAGAAAAAAGCGGCAATGCACGGCGCGGGAAGAACCGACGGAAGAGGCGGCGGACACGGAGTCCCGGCCTCAATGTTACTCAGAGAGGACGCCATCATTTCAGGGAGACTCGGGAAGATGATGCGCGCGGGCGTAAACCCCGGCCAAATCACAAAGTTTCGAATGTAGTTCGTGTCGAAGCCGAACCGGGGATAATGTTTCCCTTTCACCCATGCGAGCGTGTCAGAGAACTGCACACGGCTTTCGTTGTAACGATCAAAGGCGCCGAAATTGTGACCGAACAACAAGGTGTTCGGCACGTCAAGGTTAGGCTGCCCGGTAACGCCGGGGAACCCATAGTTGCGCCGGGCCCATTGAAACAGCACGGAGTTCACAACCGCGGGCTTTATGGTGGACGTCCAGGTGCCGACCAGCGATTGATCACGCAGAAATCCGTCATGGCCGCTGCTGGGCGCGCCGATCCCGCCTCCATCGAGGGTATCGCCGACCAGCATGTTCAAAGCTGTCGAATCCTCGATCGAATAACGCACGCTGAGCCGGTTTCTGGCATTCAACTCGCGGTCGATCTTGATGAGGCCTTCGTCGTAGTCGGCGGTCTTCAGAACATCCAGGTTTTCGGGAGCAATGCCGAGGCTCTCTTTCATCTGGTTGATACCGCAACTGGCAATGGGAACGCCGTTCACGACACAGGGATTGGGAAACCCAGGAATCGCGGAACTGTCCAGGTTGGCAACCAGCGCGCCCGGATACGTTGGCGATTGGGCGCGTCGCTGCCCTTCGTAGTTCATGAAAAAGAATGTTCTGTCCTTCTGAATCGGCCCGCCCAGCGTTGCTCCGAACTGGTTCTGGCGGAGAGTGTCGAAGCCGGGCAGTGTGAGAAGGGACTTGGCGTCGAGCTTGTTGTTCTGGAAGTACTCGTAGACCGAACCGTGGTAGCCGTTGGTTCCGGACTTGGTGACGATGTTTACGATGCCGCCGAGGGCGCGTCCGTATTCGGCGCCGAAGCTGTTATTCACAACACGAAACTCGCTCACGGCCTCCTGCGAGGGCGTCGCGCGCTGGGAGCCAGTTGCCGTGTTAATGTTGTCGGCGCCGTCTACGGTCACCGAGTTGCTTAAGTCCCGCTGACCTCCAAACGAAATGCGTGTGACGCTTGGATCGGTAAACGTGGACTGCAAACTGATGCGGCCCGTAGTCACCCCGGGACTCAACAAAGCAAAGTCGGTGAACAGCCGCCCACTGATGGGGAGCGACTGGATCTGCTGCGTCTCCACCACCTGGCTGACTTCGGTGCGCGTGGGCTCGATGGGTGGCACCTGGGTATTGACTTCTACGGTCTCCTTCACCGTTGCGATCCTCAAGGTGACGTTGACCGTAGCGGTCTGTCCCACGCTTAAGACGATTCCTGTCTGCACGGACTTCGCGAAACCGGGAGACTCGACTGACAGTTCATATCGTCCGGGAGGGAGATTGGGCACCACGTAGAATCCCGTATCGTTCGAAACCGCGGAGTACGCCTGGTTGGTTTCTACGGCTCGCAAGGTCACGGCAGCCTTGGCAATCGTACCCCCGTTTGTAGCGGTGACCGTTCCGTTGAGTTGGGCGAAACTGGTCCCGACTTGCGCCGAGGCATGCGGGCCGAGACAGGCTATAACCGCCAGAACCAAACCAGTGAAATACCGAAGTGATCTCATAGGGCTCCTTCGCGACGGCCGTACTTACTTCGGACACGCATCTGACACAAAATCAAGAAGCTCGCTGCGTCCTACTCCGCTTGCATAACTTCAATGCCCCGTGCTGGCCCTCATGAGACAAGCGCGACACCGGGAGCGAAACAATCAGCGATGTTGTGAGTTGCAAGCGTTTGGCAGAACCCATCAGTACAGACTTCACCCCACCATTGCCGCGAGAGCATGGAGCGGAACCAAAATACTGTCCAATACATCTTTGGTCGGACACTGATACTTATTAGGTATCAACTTCGAGCGAGGCAACGAACTCATCCTGCCCCCTCCCTCTTGACCTGCATGCCTGCAATTCGAAGAAGAAAGAGGCTGTTGTCGCTGCGCGACGTGCCGGCACGCTAGCGAAGCACACGCATAGCGCGACTTCGTTCGGCACCCTGGCCGGACGCGACGAAACTGGTGCGCTTGAAAGGGAGAGGATCTCCCCGTGCTATACTCCCGCTCCCTGACGGCTCAGCTGGTCCCAGGACGCGCCAAGCCTCAAATCGAGGCCGCAGAAGCCAAGAGAGATTACGTTGATCACCCTGCCGGAAACATTCAATGTCGCCACGTATTTCGTGGACCGCAATGTCCTTGAAGGCAGGGGACAACGAATCGCCATTGAGTGTGGCGATCAGCAGGTTAGTTATCAACAGCTGCTCCAAAGAACGAACGAGGTGGGAAATGCGCTCCGCGAGCTGGATGTGCGCCCGGAGGAGCGTGTCCTGTTGTTGCTGGAAGACACCCCGGAGTTTCTGTACTGCTTCTTTGGCACGATCAAGATCGGTGCGGTGGCGGTTCCCACCAATACACTGCTGCATGCTCGAGACTATGAATACCTTTTGAACGACACTCGGGCGGGCGTGGCCTTCGTGAGTGCAGCATTGTTGCCGCAGTTGCAGGCGATTCCGCGGACGCGTCTCGAGTATTTGCGGAAGCTCGTGGTGATCGGACAACCGGACGCGGGCTCTCTAAGTTTCAGTCAGCTTCTGGCCAACTCGTCTCCCGAGTTGGTCGCCGCACCGACCAGCAAAGATGATGCTGCCTTCTGGCTGTACTCCTCGGGCAGCACTGGCTTCCCGAAGGGGTGCGTCCATCTCCATCACGACATGGTGGTGTGCTCCGAGTTGTATGCGAAAGGCATTCTGCGGATGGATGAACGGGATCGGTGCTACAGCGTTGCGCGTCTGTTCTTCGCATATGGGCTGGGGAATGCCGGCTATTTCCCCTTGGCATTCGGCGCAACCAGCATTCTCTCGCCGGACCGCCCAACCCCAGAAGACATCTACGCCAACATCGAACGCTACCGCCCCACCCTGTTTTTCTCCGTTCCCACGAACTATGCCGCGCTGCTGGCTCATCGCCGAGCGGATGGTTCCGAGTTTGATCTCTCCAGTGTGCGCCATGCCATCTCCGCCGGCGAACCCCTCCCTGCGCCCCTGTTTGAGCGTTTCCAGCAGCGATTCGGCGTGGAGATTCTGGATGGCCTGGGCTCGACAGAAACCTTGCAGATGGTCCTGTCGAATAGCCCGGGTGCCGTGAGGCCAGGATCAAGCGGCAAGGTTATCCCCGGCTATGAAGCCAAGATCGTCGACGACGATGGGAGGCCAATGGCCCAGGGTGAGATTGGCAACTTACTGGTCAAAGGAGATTCTGTCTGCGCGGCCTACTGGAACCAGCACGAAAAAAGCAAGGACACGATCGAGGGGCATTGGTTTCACACTGGCGATAAGTACTACCAGGACGCGGACGGCTACTTCTGGTACGCCGGCCGCTCCGATGATCTGTTCAAGGTCAACGGGCGCTGGCTGAGTCCAACCGAGGTTGAAAGCGCACTCATTGCGCATCCCGCGGTACGGGAAGCGGCCGTTGTCGCCCGCGGGGATGGGAACCGGTTGTTAAAACCAGCGGCCTATGTCGTGCTGAATCCAGATTTTCGTCCTGCCGACAGACTCGCCGCCGATCTCCGAGACTGGGTGGCACGAAGGCTGGTTGGCTACAAATGCCCGCGCTGGATTGAATTCGTGGCGGAACTCCCGAAAACAGCAACCGGCAAACTTCAGCGCTTCAAGTTGCGTGCACAGACCTCACAGGAGGACCGGGTCCCCATAGATGACATGGATGAGTGAAGTACACTTTTCTCCTGGCGCGTAATCGGCTGGACCAGAACCGTTCAACTGATACTCATCGGGTATTACAATTCAAGTCGTGGAACTTCGTCATCTCCGGTATTTCATTGCCGTCGCCGAGCAACTCAACTTCAGCCGAGCCGCCAAGCAACTCCACATTGCACAGCCACCCCTGAGCCGGCAGATCCGGCAACTGGAAGAGGACATCGGCGTACAGCTCCTCGTGCGTACCAAGCGGCAAGTGGAACTGACCAACGCCGGCCGTGTCTTTCTGGAGGAAGCGAGAAAACTGATCCTGCAGGCGGCGCACACCGCGGAGGTAGCTCGGAGGGCGCAGAAAGGCGAAAGCGGGACCATCAAGATTGGGATTGCGTCCGGGCTGGGCGGGGTGGTGGGGCGTGTCGTGGCCGATCATTGCCAGCGATTTCCGGAAATCGACATCGAGTGCAGAGACATTTTCTCGACCATCCAGAACGACGCGCTGCGAAAACGGGAGATTGACGTTGGGTTCTTGCGCCCACCCGTCGATCCAGTGAACTTGAATTTCGAGATGCTTTTCGAGGAAAGGTTTGTGGTGGTCCTGCCGAAGACCCACCCGATGGCCAAGCGCCGCGCGTTGCGCCTGAAGGATATCGCCGACGAGCCATTGATCATCTTTAACCGCAATATCTCGAGTGGACTGTATGAAAGGATTTTGGATCTCTACCGCAAGCGCGGCTTCACTCCCCATCTCACGGTCACACACGCAGAGGCCCACGAAGAAGGCGGGACGATTATGGTTGCGTCCGGTAAGGGAATCTACATCGGCGTTGGCGCTATCGTAACTCGCTCCGTTTCAGGCGTGGAGGTATCGTCGGTACGGCTGAACGAACCTGACGCCAAAATAGAGGTATATGTCGGCTGGCGTAAGGACGAAAAATCTGCCGCCGTTGCCGCCTTCCTAGATTCCGTGCGCAGAGTGTTCGAACTCGCGCGGCACTAAGCCCATCTCGGACACTTGCGGGCTCGTTCTATATCGGGAAGTGGCCAGGCTCAGTTTCAATGGTGATCCAGCGCAGATCGGTGAACTCGGCGATAGCAGCTTTGCCGCCAAAGCGCCCGTAACCACTGGCTTTGACGCCGCCGAAAGGCATCTGCGCTTCGTCGTGAACGGTGGACCCATTGATATGGCACATCCCCGACTGGATTTGTTTCGCGACCTTCAAGGCCCGCGCGATATCGCGGCTGAAGACGGCGGCCGAGAGGCCATACTCGGTGTCGTTGGCAATGCGCACCGCGTCTGCTTCGTTCTTTGCGCGGACGACGGCGACGACGGGACCAAACGACTCCTCGGAATAAAGTTTCATTCCCGGCGTAACGCGATCAATCACGCACGCCGACATGATCACACCGGAACCATCCTTGCCGGCCACGCGCTTGGCGCCCTTAGCCAAAGCGTCGTCAATCAGCTTGCCCACTGTTTCGATGGCTCGGTGATCGACCACAGCGCCGAGGGGAGTCTTGCCCTCACGCGGGTCGCCCGCAACCAGTCTGGACGCCTTTTCGGCGAGCTTCGCAACAAATGCGTCAGCGACAGCTTCCACCACGATGATGCGCTCGGTGGACATGCAAATCTGACCCTGGTTCATGAAAGCGCCAAAAGCAGCCGCTTTGACGGCCTCGTCGAGATCCGCATCTTCGAGCACCAGCAGCGGCGCCTTACCGCCGAGTTCGAGAAGCACCGGCTTGAGATGACGGGCGGCGTGCTGGGCAATGATGCGACCAACGCGAGTCGAACCGGTGAAGTTAATGCGTTTGACGGCGGGATGATCAATCAGCGCTTCGACAATGGCGGCCGCATCAGGCACGGAATTGGTTACGACGTTGACCACGCCATCGGGGAAGCCGGCATCGCGGAATGCCTGGCCGATCAGGCAATGGACGCGTGGACAAAGCTCGGAAGCCTTGAGCACAACGGTGTTCCCGCAAGCGAGAGGCATGGCGACCGCGCGGACCCCCAGGATCACGGGCGCATTCCAGGGTGCGATGCCCAGCACGACGCCGGCTGGCTGGCGTACCGCTAGAGCAAGAGTGCCGGGCTTGTCAGATGGAATCACCTCTCCCGTGATCTGGGTGGTCATCGCCGCAGCCTCGCGAAGCATGCCGGCGGCGAGCATCACGTTGAAACCAGCCCACGGCGCGGAGGAGCCCGTTTCTTCCATCATGGCTGAGGTAAACTCCGCAACCTTGGCCTGTACCGCGTCGGCCGCCTTGTTCAAAAGCGTGCGGCGGGCGCCGGGGCCCATCTCGGCCCATGCAGGAAATGCAATCGCGGCGGCATCGGCAGCTAGCTTTGCGTCCTCGATGGAAGCGGCGGCAGCTCTGGTAGCGAGTTCACCCGTAACCGGATTGAGCCGGTCGAACGTTTTTCCACCGCCCGCCGGGGTTTCCTTGGATCCGATTAACAATTGTGTTTCCATAACTCGATTCCTCCGTCCCCACACTGCTGAGCGCAGGGGTCAGTTCGTATTGGCGATCAACTGCTTGTTTGTCTAGTCAGCTTCTATTCCAAATGGTCTGATCCGCGCAAGTCGGAATACCACTAGTCAGGGGTGTTTTGCAACGGCCCGGTCACTGAATTGCGCTCTATTGGCCGCGTCGTGACTAGTTCAGGGCTGGGAAGCGGGCGACGAACACGGCGGCGTTGCCGCAGGAGATCCTTGAAGGATGGCTGAGTACAAGCAGAAGGCGCACTGAAATCCCTGCCGCCAAAGCAGCTTCAATGGACCCAAGACCCAAGCAGCCATATCTCGTGATGCCCCGTGCATCCCTGACTCTGCTAGCCGACACTCCCGCTTGAAGTTAGGTGGTGAGCGCGGAAGAAATCGAATCCACGCTTAAACGTAGTTTCAACAACATGCAGGTCAGCGGATGACGCCTAAGACCACGAAAGGCATTAGACGGCACGCAAACAGAGCGCAAATAGAGCGCAGAGTCCTGTGAAATACCGAGCCGGAGACTCGAATTTCTGACCTCTACCGTGTCAATTTTGAGGTGACAACCCTTAAACCCTTAGCTCCCTATGCTTTTCCGATTTTTCGAAGGATCGAAATACCCCTAAAACAGCCTCGTCTTGGTGACGAATTGGTGACGAGTTCTGGTCCGGCATCTATCCTCTCAAACGACATGAGAACGTCCACAGGCGGAAGACGCCTCGATTCCTTCCTTGGCAATGATTGGAGCCATCACGAGTGCGGCCAGCAGATCGGCCCACCACAGCCCGAATAGCTCGTTGAGTAGCAGCCCAGTAGCAGGATCGCAGAAAGGTGCACAACTCCTTTTGCCTTTGCGTCCGCATGCATGGCTGCAGTATCCAGCGCTGCTCCACATCTGCACCGACAGCCATTCTCCAGAGCAGAGCCGCTCCAGATGGAACCTCGATGAGCTGTCGATTCCGCAATTAACAAGTGAGATGCTGCCAGCGATGGCTCTGCGACGATGTGCAAGGAGTGTTAAGGCGGATACGGTTCGGCTTCGCCCCTGACGTGTCTTCGCGCACATGACTGCGTGACATACGTCACTGACAAGACGGCTACTGAGATTAGTCTAGTAAATAATTATATTGTAAACAGGGCATCGTACCCCTGATATTGGGCACCCGTCTCTAGCTTGAGTGGCGGATATCCCTCCCCCTCCGTGATTCGAGCCTTTACGCGGTTGTCTCAGGAACTCAACGCCACATTGTCCCGCAAGGTCAGTGCTGGAATCGTCGAGGGGGAGGGGTGAGAGCGTGTGCAGTGATTGCTTATGGCACGTATGCTCCGGCCGAGTGCGCCCGCGTCTAGTACTTTGTAGGCTTGCGCACACCGCCTTGTTGGAATTCTTCCCACCCGCAGTAGGTCATCTCAGCCACCAAAACCAGAACCCAAAACTGAACCGTGGGTCGAGCATGCTCCGCGTCGCTCAACCACAAGTGTAGCTGAATCAATAACTAAGGAATAATCCAACCCTCTTCGAAGGGGCGAAGCTATGCCCGGACGCCTGGAACAACAGCTCACAGAAGGTGTTGGCTTGACACGCCAGTTGGTTGCACAAGCACGAGCCGTTGATCTCTACAGCTTTCCCCACTGGTACGCAACTTACACCTGCTCGCGGTGCGAAAAACAAGTTGCGAAGGTTTTAGAGGATAGAGGAATTGAGTGTTTCCTACCTCTCTTCCAAACGGTACGTTACCGGAAGTCTGGAAACAGGCGGGTCGCTCTACCGTTGTTTCCCGGTTACGTTTTCGTGCACATCGCGCTCTGTGACCGGATACGAGTGCTGGAGATCCCACGGGTCGTGCACCTAGTGAGCTTTAACGGGGAACCAACTCCCATAAGCAGTGCGGAGATTGTTGCCATACGTGATGCACTGGCCTGCGGTCGTGTCGCGCAGCCGTACCCGTTCCTGAAGATGGGCCAGAAAGCACTAATCAAAAGCGGTCCCTTACGGGGGCTTCATGGCAGAGTATTGCGCTCGAACAACCGGCTGCGGGTTGTGCTGTCCGTAGACCTCCTGCACCGTTCGTTCGCTGTGGACATTGCCGCCAGCGATCTGGCTTCTTTCGTTCCCGATTCCCTGGCAAAAGACCTGCCAGTCGCCGCATAGCGGCTCCGCACTCAGACAAGAACCCGGCATGCTGCCTTGATCGTGGGCCCTGAGGGCTGAGCATCCTCTTGCTCGCCTCCGTCGTTTCCTGCGGTCGATAGCAACGCCCCTGACAGACGACAACCTGCAAATTGATTGAGAGGGCAAAATGAGCCGATTCGCTGACCTCCTTGAGCAAGGCAATCACGAAGACTCTTTGTCGATCGCTCACGGCGGAAGAACACTATCCGGCGAGAGACGCGCACTGGGCGGAGGTTCTGTGGTGCGGATGCGTCCGGGTGGCGAACCGCAGTCTGAGTCGACCGACTGGCTGCGGGGAATGACGGCCTTGCGCAAGCACTGGCGACAGTCCGTCCTGTTTGCCGTATCGGTCATGGTAACCGTGCTGTTGTTCACAGTCCTCACCAAGCCGGCGTATTCGCCGGTAGCTCGAGTTGAGATCGATCCTCCCGGAGCCGAGTTGTTCTCCCTGGAAGGACGCAGCGGGCCCGAGAGTGCTCCGGACTATCTGGAAACGCAAGCCCGAAATATGCAGAGCGACCAGCTTTTGGTAGCAGTGATGAAGCAATTGCAACTCGATCAGCTTCCCGAATTTACCCATAAAGGGTTGGTGTCGCGATCCCTTGGCGCCATATTCTCCGCAGTGGAGAACGCACCCACCTGGCTCTGGGGCGGGCAAAATTCCAGCCAGCCGGTGCTCAACCGCCCAGACCTGCAGATCCTCAGTGCGAGTGAGGCGACAACCCTGCGTGCGATGCAGAAACAGCTTACCGTCGAGAGGGACACTGCCAGCCGTCTGGTAAATCTAAGCTTCACGACCCACGATCCCATGCTCTCCGCGACGATCACGAACACTCTTGTGCGTTCCTTTATCGAACGGACGTACCAAACACGGCATGTCGCGATCATGGAATCCACCGACTGGCTCTCGCGTCAGCTCGACGACATCCGCGCCAAGATGGAGGAGTCGAATCGCCAATTGGCAGACTTCCAACGAAGCAGCGGTATCACCGATATCGACCAAAACCGAAGCACTGTCTCCGAGCAGATGGGAGAACTCAGCCGGCAAAAGACCCAGGCACAAGCGGAACGAATCCAGATCCAGTCCTATCTCGGCAAATCACGCAGGGGGGACATCGACAGCTTGCCGCAAGTTCAGAGCAGCCAGGTCGTGCAGCTGTTGTCTCAAAAGTTAGGAGAGACGCGCGCCGAACTTTCCCAGACGCTTGCCGTATATGGCAAGAACCATCCGAACGCGAAGAAGCTGCAAAACCAGTCAGAGGAGCTGGAATCGCAGATCCGATTACAGAAAAATGCCATCGTGGCCCAGATGGAAACCAACTACGCGGCGGCAATCTCACGCGAAGAAATGATCGACACCCAGATGAGAGGAACGTCCAGAGAGATCGGGCAGATGGCGCGATACACGGCGATGAAGAAAGAGGCCCAAGCCAGTTCTGATTTGTACAACGCTCTTTATGCGCGCGTAAAAGAAGCGGGGATCGCGGCCGCTTCCAAGTCCATCAATATTCGTGTCGTGGATCAGGCCCGGGTTCTGGATACACCTACCAGCCCGCGCCCCTTGGTGAACCTCGGAATCGCGCTTTGCATTGCTTTAGTCGGGGGTGTTCTCCTCGCGTTTGTCCGTGAGGCGCTGGACACCAAGGTGCGCACGCTCGAAGATGTCAGGCGTTCCATAGGCATCTCCGCAGTGTCCACGGTGCCGATTGCCGAAGGCAACGGCCGCTTCTCGCTCTTCGGCACGCTGTCTTCGGTGTTTACCGGTGCGCCCAAAGGTGGATGGCTGGAGAGGCCCACTGTATTCCTCCTGGATCAACCCGCTTCGGAGCAGTCGGAGGCATTTCGAGGCATCCACACCTCCGTCATGCTTTCTCAGCCGGATCATCCTCCCAGCCTTCTGCTTGTTACGTCCTCCCTTCCTGGCGAAGGCAAAACGACAGTGGCAATCAATCTTGCGGTCATGCTTGCGCAACAGGGCAGAACATGCATTCTCGATGCTGACCTGCGGCGGCCAAGCATTGGACAAGCTTTTCATTTGTCGGACCGACCAGGGCTTGGCGACTACCTGCTGGAACTGGTGCCCCTGGATGCCATATTCTCGAATATTTCCGAAATGGCCACGCTCACGGTGATTAACGCGGGCACAGCGGTTTCAGATCCGGCCAAACTCATCAATTCGCCAAGCATGCGCTCCCTGGTGCAGGTACTGCGCAAGCGTTGGGACTTTGTGGTCATCGATTCTCCACCGATTCTTCCTTATGCCGATGGCCGGGCTCTGGCACCGCTGGCAGATGGCGTCATATTCGTAGGGCGGGTTGGCACAGTTACACGCGATGCGATGTCCAGGTCCATGGAACTGCTGGAACAAGTCCACTCTGCTCCGATATTGGACGTCGTGCTGAATGGAGCAAGCGCGGAGTCCCCAGCATACGGCTATCGATACAGGTACCGAGAGCAACATCCATAGCCAACCGCTGCCTCCCGAAGGTCCAGCACCCTCCTCAACAGTTCCCCAGCAATCGTGCCGCGAAAAGGAGTTTAAGAGATGGCCAAATCCAGTTTGAATCTTGCCACCGAACCACAGACCTCCGTCGCAAATCTCTTTCCCTTCCTTGATCTGCCGCTGCAATTCGAGGGTATCAGGTACGAGGTCATGGAAGCGGTCACTCGAACCTTGCGAAATCAGCACTTTATTCTGGGCCCGGAAGTCGAAAAACTTGAGGCAGAAATCGCTGCCTACGTAGGCTGCCGCTTTGCCGTCGCCTGTGCTTCCGGGTCGGATGCGCTGCTGCTCGCTCTCATGGCGCTGGGTGTTGGCGCCGGCGATGAAGTCATTACGACTCCGTTCACTTTCGTGGCTACCGCCGGCAGCATTGCGCGTCTCGGCGCAAAACCAGTGTTCGCGGACATTGACCCCGACACCTATAACCTCGACCCGAAAAAACTGGAAGGGGTGATCAGCGACAAGACCCGCGCCATTCTTCCCGTACATCTCTATGGTCTCCCCGCCATGATGGATCCCATCTTCGAAGTCGCACGAGCACACGGGATTGCAGTGATTGAGGACGCTGCCCAGGCACTGGGTGCGGAATACTCCGGCATAAAGGTGGGAAACATCGGGACCATCGGCTGCTTTAGTTTCTTTCCCTCCAAGAACCTCGGAGGAGCCGGAGATGGAGGCATGTTGACCACAAACGATCCATCGCTGGCGGAGCGCTTGCGCTTGCTACGTGTACATGGCTGCCGCCGCAAGTATCGGTCCGAGATCCTGGGTATCAACAGTCGTCTCGATGCTCTACAGGCGGCGATCTTGCGCGTCAAACTGGATTATCTGGAGATCTGGACGGGGCAACGACGGCACAATGCCGAGCGTTATTGTTTACTCTTCCAAGACTTTGGTCTCGACGAGCAAGTGATTTGTCCGGCTGAACCTGCCGGTATGCGGCATGTGTACAACCAGTTCGTGATTCACGTGTCGGCACGGGACGAATTGCAGCAACATCTCCGGCACTTGGGTATACCAACTGAGATCTACTACCCAGAACCGCTTCATCTGCAGCCCGCTTTCGCCTATCTTGGCTACGAAGTAGGTAATCTCCCTCAGGCCGAGTCTGCCAGCAATCACGTACTCGCTCTGCCCATCTACCCTGAGCTGACCAGGGACCAGCAGATGGCGGTAGTCTGCGCGATCGCACAATTCTACGAAGGAAACCCGGCTTCATTCGAACAGGAAGGATAGCGCTATGGTTCCGAATATCGCGGTTGTGGGCTGTGGCTATTGGGGGAAGAACATTGTCCGCAATTTCTACGAATTGGGCGCGCTGCGCTCGATCTGTGATTTGCGCGAGTCGGTTCTGAACGAACTAGGTACCACCTATCAGGTCCGCACCTCACCACGCGTGGAAGAAATATTGTCGGACCCGCAAGTCGAAGGCGTTGCCATCGCTGCCCCCGCGGCACAACACTATGACCTCGTTATGCGATCACTGCTCGCCGGGAAGCATGTCCTGGTCGAGAAACCGCTGGCCCTTCACCTGGAGGACGGCCAGAAACTGGTCATGACTGCTCGCGAGTGCCAGCGGCTTCTGATGATAGGACACATCCTGCAATACCACCCAGCCATCTTGAAGTTGAAGGAATTGATCAGCAGCGGTGAACTCGGCCAGATCAAGTACATCTATTCTTCGCGCCTGAACCTAGGAAAATTGCGGACTGAGGAGAACATCTTGTGGAGTTTTGCTCCCCATGACATCTCGGCCATATTGTTCCTTCTTGAAGAAATGCCGCTGCGGATAACCAGCCAAGGTGGCACTTACCTGGACTCGCAGATTGTCGACACTACGATGACGATCTGCGATTTCAAGAGCGGCGTGAAAGCGCACATCTTTGTCAGCTGGCTGCACCCATTTAAGGAACAGAAACTGACGATTGTGGGCGGCAAGAAGATGGCGGTGTTCGACGACATGGAAAGCCGGGACAAGCTGGTTCTCTACTCCCACCGGATTGATTGGATTGATCGCGTGCCGGTGGCCCACAAGGACGGCGGGCAGGTTATCGCTCTGCCCAACGAAGAACCACTCCGGTCCGAATGCCAGCATTTCTTGGATTGCATCCGTTCCGGCCAGACTCCGCGCACCAATGGCGAGAATGGCCTACAGGTATTGCAGGTTTTGGAAGCATGCGGACGTTCCCTCCGTAATAAAGGCCAACCGGTTGAGGTAGAAGTCCCTGCGCCTGTGTACTTCGCTCATCCCACAGCGGTGATTGACCCTGGATGCGAGATCGGTGCAGGCACTAAGATCTGGCATTTCACTCACATCATGAGCAGCGCGAAGCTTGGGGCACGCTGCAATTTGGGACAAAATGTAGTTGTCAGTCCGGACTGCAAAATCGGGGACAACGTGAAGATTCAGAACAATGTTTCCGTCTACACGGGTGTTGAACTCGAAGACGACGTGTTCTGCGGGCCGTCTATGGTGTTCACTAATGTGGTCAATCCGCGCAGCCACGTCATCCGCCGTCATGAATATCAGAAAACGTTGGTGAAGAAGGGTGCTTCTATTGGAGCGAACGCTACCATCGTGTGCGGTACTACCCTGGGACGCTATAGCTTCATTGGTGCCGGCGCCGTAGTCACGCGGGATGTGCCTGATTACGCTCTCATGGTCGGCGTTCCTGCACGGCAGACAGGGTGGATGTGTTCCTGCGGAATCCGCCTGCCGAACGGGACAGCATCACCGATTTGTCCGGAATGCCACCGGCATTACAGGATCGAAGAACTCCAATTGAAGGAACTGGAACCAGCAACCACAACCGCAACCCCGACTATCGATGTGAGTGGAGTCGCTGCCTGAAGCCAGGCATCTCCTCGTGCGTATTGGCTTGCATCGAGCAAAACGCCCCTTCATGCCGCAAAGATTCTTAGACAAAGTTCGAGCCAAGGAGGACCTCAGCCATGAATGTTCTTGTAGTGGGAGGTGCCGGATATTTGGGTGGCGCTGTCGTTGATCTGCTGTTGAAGAGCGCGCATCAGGTCCGTGTCTACGACGCGCTGCTGTATGAAGAGTGCTACCGCAAACCTGTGGACTTCGTATATGGCGACGTGCGTGACGATGATCATCTAAGGACTGAACTGGCATGGGCTGACGCTCTCGTGTGGCTCGCTGCAGTCGTCGGTGATCGCGCCTGCGATCTTAATCCCGACGTCACCGTCCGGATTAACGAGAAGAGCGTAGCCGGACTGGCGCAGAACTTTTCAGGCCGGATTGTGTTCACCTCGAGCTGCTCGATATATGGCTCCCAGAGCGGAAGGACGCTGACGGAAACCTCACCTCTTGATCCGCTGTCGCTCTACGCTTCGACGAAGTTGGCCGCGGAGAGATACCTTGCCAAGAAAAACGCCATTGTTTTTCGTCTGGGCACAATGTTCGGCGTGGGCGACAACTTCGCACGGGTTCGGCTCGACCTGGTGGTCAACACCTTTGCGCTGCAGGCGATTCAACATGGCAAAATCACGATCTTTGGAGGCAATCAATTCCGGCCACTGCTGCACGTCCGTGATGCGGCGCGGGCGGTGGTGGATGCCATTGCCTCTTCACATACAGGTATCTTTAACCTACACCGTCAGAACGTCCGAATTTCCGACCTGGCCTGCCAGATTCGCAATCATTTCCCCGATCTGATTATCGAAAACGTGGATATTCCCGCCCGGGATGCGCGCGACTACCGTGTCAGCAGCGATAAGGCCCGTGCGTTACTCGGCTTCCGACCCATCCACTCCATTGATGAAGGCATTGAGCAGGTGGAGGAACTCCTTCAGACCAACCGCCTCAAACAGCCGGATAATCCGCGTTACGCCAACGATCGTTATCTCGCAAGCGTCGGCCAGCAAGCGATTATGACTCAGGCTCCGATGATTCCCGGTAGTGGAGGAAACGGTCGCGCCCGGGAAGTTGGTACTACCGTTGCGATTGGCAGACCGGCCGAGCGCGAGGAAGCGCCGGCAGCCGCTTAACGAGAGGAGTTCTCATGTCAACGGCAGTGGAAATTCCCTTTCATCGCGCTGCGATCGGACAAGATGAGATTGACGCGGTGACGGCCGTCCTACGGTCGGGATGGTTGACGACCGGTCCAAAGGCACTGGAGTTTGAACGCGAGTTCGCCCGATACGTCGGCTGCCAATATGCCATCTCCGTGAACTCCTGCACGGCGGCACTGCAATTGGCCTTGGATGCAATTGGGCTGAAGCCAGGGGACGAGGTACTACTCCCGACCTACACCTTCGCGGCCACCGGAGAGGTTGTCACCTATTTCGGAGCCCGTCCTGTCCTATGCGACAGCGTATGTGGCGGGTTTAACGTAGATGCAGCTGATATGGAACGCCGCATCACGGAAAAGACCCGAGCCGTGATCGCTGTCCACATCGCCGGTGATCCGTGTGACCTCAACGCCATCCACCAAATCGCACAGCGGAGACACCTGCATGTAATTGAAGATGCGGCACACGCTCTGCCCGCCTCTTACTGCGGTCGCCGGGTTGGAAGCATCTCAGAGCTGACGGCATTCAGTTTCTACGCTACCAAGACAATCACCACCGGAGAGGGCGGCATGCTTGCCACCGATAACGAGCTTTACGCCACCCGTGCGCGGAATATGAGACTGCACGGCATCAGCGGGGATGCCTGGAAGCGATATTCGAAAGAAGGACAGTGGTACTACCAGATCGTGGCCCCGGGCTACAAGCTGAACCTGACGGACCTGGCGGCTTCCATCGGACTGGTACAACTCGCGAAGGCCGATAGCCTGTGGAAACGGCGGAGCGAGATCGCCAAACGCTATTTGGAGGCCTTCTCCGACATGGAAGAACTGGAAATGCCACCGGTCTCAGCCGACACGATTCATGCCTGGCACCTCTTCATTCTCCGCATTCGGCCGGAGAAACTCGCGATAACACGAAAAGACTTCATCGGTCGGCTCAAGGCCGCAGGGATCGGAACAAGCGTTCACTTTATTCCATTGCACTTGCACCCGTTCTACGCAGCAACGTACAGCTATCAACCGGGTGCATTCCCGAACGCCGAAGATTCGTATAGCCGCTGCATGTCTCTTCCCCTGTTTCCCGGCATGACCGAAGCCGAAGTCGAATATGTCGTGTCAAGGGTGCGCTCGACGGTCCAATGTCATAGCCAAAGAGCGCAACTGGTGGCCGCTTGAGTGGCATAGCTACATCGACGCATTTCAGAATCCTCGAGAACATCCCTGTCAGTTCCTGGTGCCTCTCGCGAGGCAAGCGTGTCTTTGACGTCGCTTTCGCCGCAGCGTTACTGATCCTGGCGTCGCCTTTGATGGTATTGGCAGCCCTGCTCATCAAGGCAACATCACGCGGACCGATACTGTTCCGACAGAGCCGGGTGGGCCAGTATGGCCGGGTCTTCTCGCTGCTCAAATTTCGCAGCATGGCAGTGCATTCTCCCGGCGGCTCGAACCTGACCCGCAGCGGTGACCCGCGCGTAACCAAGGTGGGGCGAATTCTTCGGAGCACGAAAGTGGATGAACTGCCTCAAATGTACAACGTGCTCCTTGGGGATCTGAGTGTCGTCGGTCCACGGCCCGATATGCCGGAGTTCATTGATACGCTCGATGGAGATTTGCGGTCCGTGCTTCTACTCAAACCAGGTGTCACAAGCGTAGTGAGTGTAGAGTTCCGCAATGAGGAGTCAGTACTATCGTGCGTACCACCTGACCAACTTCGATCTTTCTACATCAACGTTTTGCTGCCAGACAAGGTGGCACGCGACCTGAAGTACGCACGGGGAGCCGGCCTCGGAAGCGATCTCCGAGTGATTGCTCGCACCGCTGCGGCCCTGCTCTCCTGACAGTTCACATCCGCGATGAAGCGCCTCGAACAAGTTGTCGCGAGTCCGTTCGTGCCCAGGTGGCGCCCGACGGCTACAGTCTTGCTCCCAGTAGCCTGCGGTGTGCTTGCTGCCATTGCTATCGCCCTGCAGTCGTGGCCTGCGCTGGCGGTGTTGCTAGGCATCTCCGTGGCATTGGTGGTTCCGGTGGAGTTCGCCTTCGGGCTGCTTGCACTGGCCGTCCCGTTTGACACCGTAACCACATTGGGCTCCAGCGGATTGACGCTCAGCTTTGCGGTCAGCGCGGCTAGCGGTGGCATCCTTCTGGCCAAGATTCTGGCGGGCGGACGGGTCGCGGCTCCGCCTCGGGCGTTGCCTTGGTTCGTATTGTTTTTCTTATGGGCGGCCATGAGCACGCTCTGGGCTCTGGATCCGTCCTTAAGCACTAAGAGGCTGCCCGCAGCTGCGGCGCTCACCGCGCTCTACGTTGTCGCAGTGATTCTGCAGATCACGGAACGCGAGCTTAGAACGGTCGGCCAGATGATCGTGTTCGGAGGGACCGTGGCGGCAGCGGTTTCCCTTTATCAGTTCGCCATGGGCGTGAACGTCGCAGGGCGCGCCTCCATCGTCTTTGGCGCAGTGGCCACGAACTCCAACGAGCTGGCCGCCAGTCTCATCCTGCCAGTTTCGTTGGCTGTCGGAGGAGTGCTATCGAGCCGCGGCTGGCGACGCGGCCTCGCTGTCGCCGCCGTGGTTCTCATGTTGTTGTGTACTCTGCTGACAATGTCGCGCGGTGGCTTGGTTGCCCTTGCGGCGATGGCCGCCGTCTACTTTTACCGGCAGGGAACCGACAAGCGATTGATCGCTGTGCTGGCCTGCGCAACGGCACTGATCCTGGTGGCACCCGACCTGTTAATGACCCGCATGCAGGAGGCCCTCAGCAGCCGTGCACAGGGGCGTTTGGATATATGGCTGGTCGGGATGGAAGTGGTCAAGCACTATGGCGCGTTCGGAGTTGGCCTCGACAATTTCCCGCTCGCGTTTCAACAGTACGCCGGACGGCAGATGGTTTTCCGCGCCTTCTCCACCGTTCCGCACAACATTTACCTGCAGGCAATCGCGGAAACAGGCCTGCTCGGATTCTTCCTGCTCATCGGGGCCTTGCGCGCGCAGATGAAAGATATCGCCAGGACCATCCGTGGAGCGAGGGACAGTGCGACCGCATGGATTGTCCCCTATGAGGCCGCGGCCTGGGGAATCATCATTCAGGGCATGGTGGCAAACCTGCTCTGGCGCAAAATGTTCTGGCTGGTCTGGATTGTGGTTGCGCTGGCCGTTCAGGTGGCAAAGCGGAACACAGGGACTCACGCAGAGACACTTAACGCCGGTTAACCAAGAGGAAGAGAGAAAGAGAGGCGAGCACGAATGCTCGCCACTATAGGGAATGCAATTCACTCGACCTACGGCACGTACTCATAAGCGCCGCAGTCTGGCGCTGATCCTTGAGGGCGAGTCACCCCGAGAAAGTCGGTTGAGGGCGCGCCGCTCGTCGTTCCTGTGTCACGGCATGCGCTGCCGGATTGCAGGCGATAGTCGCCGGAACCATCCGACCGGTAATCGACGAACAGGGGGTCCGCGACGATATCGTTCGTGTGCGTCAGGTTGTAGTAGTTGGTCGCATTACCGTGGGAGTTGTTGTGGGCGATAGTGTTGTGGGGGCCGACATAGCCCTGATAACCAGTCGCCGTGTACATTCCCAGGTCGGTGTTTCCGTAGAAAATGTTGTCGGTAATGGTGTTGTTGTCGGCGTAGGAAGAATTCGCTGCCCCGATGTCGAATCCGCGGTAAGAGCCAAACACTGTGTTGCCGCTGACGATGTTGTACTGGGGTTTGCCGGCGGCCGCGCCTGACCAGATCTGGATACCCACCTTGGCACAGTCAAACACTATATTGTTGGCGATGGTGGTGTGGTTCTCCTGAACGTAAATTCCTTGGTTGTCGGTACTGCCGCCTGGTGTATGAGCAATTCGGGCGATCACGTTGCCGATGACTTGCTGGTAGTCGGCCCCTCCCCCAATCATCACGCCAGCACCGGGAGAATCGCTGTAGATGTCGTGGATGTAGTTGTCGATATAGCGGGAGTAGGCTCCCTGTCCGTGAATCCCCCACGTCGCAGAAGGATTACTGGAGGTCATGTCGAAGCCCCGAACGTCCACATACTGCCCACCGACGTTCCAGACCGAAGTGCCTGTGCTGATTACCCTTGTGTTCCAAGTCCAGGTGCTCTTGTCGTAGCTGCCGACGTAGAGGATGTGCTTCGACGAAGTCCCGGAGTTGTTGGTTGAAACGTAATTGCCGACATTATAGGTTCCGGGCCCCACGTGAATCGTCCAGCCCGGTTGAGCATTGCTTGCTGCGTGCTGGATCGTTGCCCACGGCTTGCAGGCCGAGCCGTCGTTGCTATCGCTGCCGTTCGTTGCCACGTAACGGTCGGTCGAGCTCAAGGTGGCGGGAGTCAGGGTAACGACGGAGTCCGCGGATGCGTTAGCGTCATAGGCACTCTGTGCAGTAACCGTCACACTAGAGCTGGAGGGGCACGAAGGCGCCGTGTATAGGCCATTTGAGGATATGGTCCCATTGGTGTTGTTGCCACCGTTCAACCCGTTCACCAACCAGGTCACGGCGGTGTTGCTCGTGCCTGACACTTTCGCGGTGAACGGCTGAGACATATCCCCCTGCACAGCAGCGCTCGTCGGAGAAATGGTTACCGTCACTGCCGCACCCGATGCCACGATAGAGACAGATACCGAGGCTGACTTGGTCGCATCCGCCACACTCTTCGCCATCACGGTGACCGCACCGCCGGATGGAACGGAAGCGGGCGCGATATACAGACCGGCGGAATTGATGGTGCCGTAGCTGGAATTTCCGTCCGGCACGCCATTCACGTACCACGTCACGCTTGTATTGGCCGTGCCCGAAATGGTTGCTGCGAATTGCTGGCTCGATCCGACTTGCAGGCTGGCGCTGACTGGCGTCACGCTCACCGTGATGGGTGATGTGCCAACTGTTCCCGCTAGGGGGACGGCGATCGTATCACTGGAATTCGAGGCGATCACCAGCGACCCATCGAAAGTTCCGGTCGTGGACGGTGCGAACGATATCACGACGTCGCCGGATTGTCCGGGTTGAAGGGACTGCGGCAAGCTCGTCTTTACCACCGAAAAGGCGGACGACCCCGAAACAGAAACGCTCTGGATCACCAACTGCGAGGTCCCGGTGTTTTGGACACTCACGGTTTGCTGAGTCGTTGTGTGGGGGGCCGGTGTCGAAAAAGACAGAGCGGCAGGTGAAGCGCTGAACACGTGCGTTACAGGTTGATTGACGCTCGAGCAGCCTAGCGCCGCCATCAAAAACACCATACTTGCAAACAGGGGGGGACAATCCGCAAGCTTTGACATTTGACCTATGTACTCCCGATTGTGCTGCCTCCATTACCGCGGTGAGGGGCTAACGAATTTCTCTTCCGCGATTTGCTGCACACTACTCCCTTGCGACAACGCGCTCACATCTCTATTCGATCGTCGTTTGTACTGCAGACCGGATTTTCTGTTACTGCTTCATCTAGTGAGGCTGAATGAATTGACGAGAAGTATTTTTATTTGTGGCACCAGAACATTGTTGTCAGGGTACCCGCGACTGAATGAGATCGCAACTGTCGGAAGTACATGTCCAAGTCTCCGATTCCCAATCTGAACTTTTGGAAACCCGGCACCATGATTCAGAGCAATGAACTTCGGTGTGAACAAGAAGAGAAGCGGAATTCTGTGTCCAACTTCCGCAAGGCCTGCGTTGCCGTGACACTGCTCTTCGCGGCACTCTTCTCTCTCTCTTTCTTCGGGCGGACGGTAGCGTCACCGGGAGAACACCGGTACGTGGCTGTTACAGGATTCGACTGGAAGAACGATGGTTCCCGGCAACGGCCTTGGCGGACCATCGAATATGCCGGCAGCCTTGCGACCCCGGGGACTACGATCCATGTACTGCCCGGGACGTATGCTTCGTCCCGGATTATCGTTACGCGCGCGAGTGGAACCTCGAGACAACGCATCCGCTATGTTTCGGAGCTTCGCTGGGGCGCGAAACTCGTAACGTCTGCAACTCAAGTCTGGCAAAACACCGGAGCGTACGTTGATATCGAGGGCTTCGATATCACCAGCAGCAGCAACGTAACGTACATCGGAATCCACAGCCAGGGAAGTTACGACCGCCTTCTGTACAACCACATTCACGGCCTCGCAGCCCCACTCGGGTCTTGTCCACAAGGCGGAGGAATCATGATGGGCGACATGACCACGATGGGACAGGAGGCGCACGCCAATGTCGTTCACGATGTTGGTCCTCCGCCAGGGGCCTGCCGTGAGATTCACGGGATCTACGTATCCGCGCCTTACTGCAAGGTCACCAACAACATTCTGTTTCGCAATTCCGGTATGGGGATCCAACTCTGGGGCCGTCCGGACCACTGCCTGGTGGCCAACAACACTGTTTTCGCGAACGGACGCGGCTTGGTGGTAGGAGGCGATCCGAAGCACGGCATCAATGACTACACCGTGGTGGCCAACAATATTGTTTATAGAAACCTCGACGTTGGAATTTACGACAGCGGCCTCCTCGGGTTGAATAATCGCTTCGTTCGCAACCTTGTCTACGGCAATAAAACAGATTGGTTTCTCCGGAAGGGCAGGCAGGAGGAGAGTATCTCGGCCGAGCCGCAGTTCGTACGCTACACCGGAGCGCTCGACGGCGACTACCACCTGAAAAAGGATAGCCCCGCCGTAGCTGCAGGTTTGAGTGAGTTCGCTCCAGGAACGGATTTCGAGTCAAACAAACGCAAGCAACCGCCTGACCTGGGAGCTTACGAAGCGCAAGCGGACGCGCAACGTTAGCTCGAACAGCAAAGTCTTTTAAGTTTCCACGAATATGCCAGTTGATTCGACAACTCCGACGGCGGCAGTGACAGAAACACCAAGCGCCTCACGTGCGGGTTTTGGCGGCGATGTACTGCGCCTTGCGACCGGAACGGCGTCCGCGCAGCTGATCGGCCTGCTCGCTGCGCCGCTGATCGCGCGGATGTTTTCACCATCCGCCTTCGGTGCACTCGCGATCTTCGCCGCGGTCGCGGGAACTGTGTCGGTGGTCAGCTGTCTACGCTACGAAACTGCTATCTACCTTCCAGAAAAGGACGAGGAGGCTGCGAACCTGGCCGTCCTGTCACTGTGCCTGGTCACGCTAATTAGCGCGATCACCGGGCTGTTGACGTGGATGTTTGCCGACGTCTTCTTTCGCATGGCGCACGCCCCCGAGCTGAAAGGTTATGCGTGGCTTCTCCCGATCAACGTATTCGTCAGTGGCACGTGGATGATTCTGAACTCATGGAATCAACGAAAGCGCAAGTTCGGGCGCATCACCATCTTGCAGGTGGTGACTCGTGTTGCGCTCGTGAGTTCACAGATCGCAGCCGGTCTCGCCGGGTTCGTCAGCGGTGGTGTCCTAATCGCAACGACGATTTTCGGCGCATTTGTCACGATCACAATTCTCGGCTGGCAAACGATGCGGGACGACTGGCGGCTCTTCATCAGCGCTTTCTCGTGGGAAGCCATTCGCTACGTGCGAAAGCGATACGACAGGTTTCCGCGCTTCGGGCTGGCAGCCACGCTACTTAACTCCGCATCGTTCCAGTTACCAGTGATATTGCTGTCGGGCTTCTTCGGCATGACCGTCGCGGGAAACTATTCTTTTGGCTTTCGGGTGCTGAGGGTTCCTGGCATGTTGATTGGCGCGAATGTGAATCGAGCCTTCTTCCCACGTGCCGCCGAGGCCAAGCACCGGGGTACGCTGGGCGAGTCCGTGGAGCTGGCCTTGCAGTATCTCGTTACTCTCAGCTTCTTCCCCTGCTTCCTGCTGGCTCTGACCGGCGGCGCTCTCTTCGTGTTTGCTCTTGGTCCGAAATGGCATGAGGCCGGAGTCTACGCTCAGATTCTCAGCGTCTGGTTGTTTTTCTGGTTCATCTCCTCACCCCTGAACACAGTTTTTGCTGTTCTCGAAGAACAGGCTCTGGAGTTGCAGTTCCAGGCAGTCAATATCGTCACGCGGTTGGTCTCATTGGTAATCGGCGGACTATTCGGCAATGCGCGCCTGGCACTTGCCTTGTTTGCGCTCTGCGGTGTTGCCGTGTACGGCGCCTATTGCCTGGCGGTCATTCGGAAGTCACGGGCTTCCATGGTTGCAGTGGGCCGGGTCACGCTGGCCCAGGCAAAGATGTTCGTTCCCGCGGCGGCGATTCTCCTGACAATGAATTTTCTTCGCGTGGCACCAATAGGAATCACGGCCGTAACAGCGCTCATCTTGGCCGTCTACTACTGGAACCTGCTTCGCACAGACCAAACCGTGCGCGGTGTCTTCAAAAGATTTGTGCGGTATCTACCATTTGCTGCCGACCAAGACAGCACAGCGAAATCCTAAGCAAATGTCTATCCGAGTCCTGTTTGTCGTCAGTTCGCTGCGGATCGGGGGTGCGGAGCACGTTCTCACCGAGATCCTCAAGCGAGTAGATCGGCGCATACTCGAGCCGCACTTGGCACTGTTGGAGCGCGAGGGGAATTTCCTGGAGCGCGTGCCACCCGATGTGAGGGTACACGACGTAGGCGCACGGCGCGCGAGGATGGCGACTCTACCCCTCGCTCGCCTTTGTTGGAGGCTTCGGCCCCAGGCAGTGGTTTCGTTCGCCGCGCAGCTGAACTCGGCGGCAATCCTTGCCATGCCCCTAATGCCACGTGGCACTCGCGTGTTGGTACGGGAAGGCGCCAATGTGACCCTCCCGGAAATCGCCGGCAGCGCCCGGCGCACCATCTACAAATTGCTCTACCCGCATGCCGACACCATCATCTGCCAGAGCAACGACATGGTCGAACGGATGGCCCACTGTTTTGGTATCCCTGCCCACAAACTCGTGCGCATTTACAACCCGGTGGATGTGGACGCGCTGGAACAGATCGCAGGCACGCACTCCCCCTACCGAGGCACGGGTCCGCATCTGGTTGCAGTTGGCCGCTTTGTCCCGGTGAAGGGAATGGATTTGCTTGTCGAAGCCCTGCCGGTCGTGCTGCGGGACCACTCTCACGCCGACCTTACGCTGGTTGGCGGCGGTCCGCAGGAACGCGAACTGCATTCGCTGGCAAGATCATTGGGCATCGAGTCGCTGGTGCACTTCGCCGGATTTCAAGGCAACCCATATCCCTTCATTCGTCACTCAGATCTTCTTGTCGTGCCCTCGCGCTCAGAAGTCTTTCCGAATGTAATCCTGGAAGCGGTGGCGCTTGGAACCCCAGTGGTTGCGACGGACTGCCCCGGGGGCATCCGAGAAATTGCCCAGCGCACGAAACGATTAGTGCTGACACGAGTTGACTCGGACGCGCTAGCTCACGCGATTAACCGGAAATTGGCAGGCATAACCGCGCGTCGATCTCCCCACGAGGCAGAGGACGACTTCCTGCGTGAGTTCTCTCCCGAGCGAATCATTCCTCTATACCAGGAGATCATCGAACGTACGGTCCGACGGTCAGAAGTACCGCTGACGGCGCGGAAGAAGGAGGAGGCGGCACTAACATGAGAATCATTTATGTAACCGCCAGTTTTCCCTTCGGCCCCTGTGAGGCTTTCCTTATGCCTGAGCTAACTGCTCTTCAGGCACAAGGACATGAGTTACTTCTGGCGCCGTTGTGGCCTCGCGGCGAGGTGGTCCATAAGGACGCGGCTCGCTTTCTGTCTTGCTGTCAGGGCGCCCCTCTGATCTCGCCAAGTATCATCCGGGAGTTCGCGGCAGCGGCCACAAAGCATGCCGATTGCCTCCTGAGATCAGCACGCCGCTTCACTCGAACCACTCCGCAGGCAATGTTCAAGAATCTCATTGTTCTGGCAAAAGCCACCTGGTTGGCACGGGTGGCGAAAGACTGGAAGGCCGACCACATTCATGCTTATTGGGCTTCATTGCCGGCAAGCCTTGCCCTCGTAGCCTCCGAACTTTGTGGCATCCCCTGGAGCTTTACCGCGCACCGCTTTGACATCGTCGGGAACGACTTGCTGCTCTGGAAGGCAGAGCATGCGCAATTCGTCCGGTTTATTTCGCAAAGCGGGCTGCGCCTTTCCGGGTTGCAGGGTACTACTCTCGAAGCGAAAACGACGGTGCTGCATGTAGGTGTGGACGTGAATGGCAGAAGCTCACAAAGCGCTGCGGAAGATATGCCTGTGGTCGCGCTCTGCGCCGCATCTATGGTGCCGGTCAAGGCACACAAGGTGTTGATAGATGCCATCGATCGACTGAAAGCTCGGGGCATCTCGCTAGAACTCTGGTTCGCGGGTGACGGCGAGTTGCACGATTCGTTGTGGCGCGAGGTCCGCAAGGGTGACCTCGAGGACAGGATCAAGTTTCTGGACTTGCTATCGCACTCGGCCCTGCTGGACCTATATGCCAGCGGCAGGATTTCCATCGCCGTCCTCGCCAGCGCCGATCTTGGCGGCGGACTCCACGAAGGGATTCCGGTGTCTCTCATCGAAGCGATGTCTTTTGCCATCCCGGCAATTGGTACTGAAACGGGAGGCATTCCCGAGTTGTTGGGTGGAGGTGCAGGTCTGATCGTACCGGCACAGAACCCGGACTCGATGGCCGATGCTTTACATCTGCTCAGCCAGAATGCTGACTTGCGGCAATCATTAGGGAAGGCTGGGCAAAAGCGCGTCCGGGAGGCATTTTCCGCAACAAGAATCGCAACCCAAATTACAGAACTCTTTTCCGGCAAACGTGAGCATCTGGCCCTGGCTTCGTGAATGCGAACGTTTTCCGAGGGATCGAAGGACCCTGCGCCCATGGAGTCGCTTGCGACCATTACCGGCAAGGTTCAAAGGAAGCTGTTGCAGTTGGCGTTTGGGGAGCAATGGGTGATCGGTGCCACGCCCCGCACTAACGCACACCGGGACGGTGGTATCACCACCTGTCGGTTGCTTGAACCGCCAGCCGGCATGAACTATGCCGATCCCTTTGTGATTACTTTTCAAGGAAAAGTCTTTGTGCTGTTCGAGGCCTGGGGTGACCAGGGTCGCAAGGGCGTGATCCAGTTCGCCACACTGGATTCCAGTGGCTGCTGGAGTCAGCCCGAAATTGCACTCCAGCGGCCATATCACCTCTCGTACCCCTTTGTATTCAGTTGGCATGGCGATTTCTACATGCTCCCGGAAACCCGCCACAACCACACTATCGAACTTTATCGTGCAAGAGAGTTCCCGCAAGACTGGGAACTGGCGGCGGTTTTGATGGACCACGTGGACGTGGTCGACACTACGCTACTCGAATATGAAGGCCGGTGGTGGATGTTCACCGCCGGATGGGGGAAATGGACCGCAAGGTTCCGCCAACTCTCGATCTTTCATTCCTGTTCACCGTTCGGCCCCTGGTTACCTCACGCCCGCAACCCTGTGGTGGATGATCTCGGCACCGCGCGACCGGCGGGAAGGTTGTTCCTGGACAATGGTCAACTCATCCGCCCAGGGCAAGACTGCCGCTTCGGCTACGGCTGTGCCATTGCCTGGAACCGGGTCAACCGCCTGAACGAACGCGAATACGACGAGACCTGTCTAGCAAGGCTCACGCCCAAGCTTACCTCCGGGTGGGTAGCGACGCACACCTTTAACCAGGACGGCGAATGGCAGGTCTTCGATGGCAAACGAGTAAGGCTCCGACTTGCTCGAACTTAGGCTTCCTTAGACCGGTGAACTACTCTATGAAGTCTACGGCAACATTCCCGCTCGACTTGGCCCCGCGAGAGCACTCCGTTGCTGCCCTGCACACCGAAATCGTGAGCGAGTTCGAGGAATTGGTGACGATAATTGAGGATTGCATCCGCTTTGGCAACACTATGCCAGCCAGCATCTTTCAGAGTCCAGGCTGGTTGCGTGCCTGGTGGAAAGCGTTTGGCACATCGTCACATGTGTGCGCGCCTGTAGTGCGCGACAGCAACGGCGTTGTCGGCATCCTTCCGCTGGTCCGCCGTGGTTCGGCGATGGGCTTCGTCGGAATGCCTGGATCTGACTACGGCGACATCCTCTGCTGCCCAGAACTCGCGCCCGAGGTCGTCGCAGAGGCGCTGCGGTCCTTGCTGCGTTATCCCGGATGGAGCAGTTGCCGATTCAACAACCTGCGGCTCACCTCGCAGCTGGTCCATTGCATAACGGACTTGCCGCCAGACATTCGCTCGCATCTCAGCCTGCTTCCGGTTGCGCGCCGCTCAGCTCTCGTCTTGAATGAAGGCCGAGATGATGTAACCGCAGCTGCGCTCCGCAAGCCCGCGCTGAAACGTCGTCGCAATAAGCTCTACCGCACAGGCGAAGTCTGCTTTCGTCATTTGGAAACACGGCCTGAGGCTCGCCAGCTGTTGCCAACTCTCTTCCAACAACACACTACGCGCCGTGCCTTTGCCGGTGAGCGCAGCCAGTTCCTGGCCAAGGAATGGCGTGAATTCTACACCGCATTGGTTGACGAACTTGATTTGCAGAGTCAGCTGCGATTTAGCGTTCTCGAATTCAACCATCGGCCGATCGCGTGCCACCTCGGCTTCGAGTACAAGGGCAGCCTGATTCTGTATAAACCGACATTTGACGTCGACTACTGGGAGCTTTCCCCGGGTGACGTGATGCTCAGCGAACTTCTTACATATGCGCGAGAACGGGAACTCAACGAAGTTGACTTCACGATAGGCCGGGAAGCCTACAAAGAGCACTTCACCAATCAGTCCGAGAATATGTTCTGCCTCACACTCGACCACTTGGTCGTGAATGCCAGCCTTCGTCGCCTGTTTGAACCTGTCTATGTGACCAGCAGTCGAGGAGTGAGGAAATTGGGGTCTTGGATTGTAGGCGGAGTGCGCTTCGCTGAAACGCAGAGAAACCGGAGGCTCTCCCTCCTCTCGCACTGGAGACGGCCGCCGCTGCAGAGCTGCGGGAACGAACCGGGTGTTGCTTCTGATGAATCAAGCCAAGTCGTGCCCCCACAGCAGCTGCGGCTGAGCGATCTTGCCCAGATCGCGCTCCGCTCTCCCTATCTATTCCGCCCAAAAGTGTTACAAGATTTTCGGACACGCATACGCAATGGTGAATGCTGCTACGTTTGGGGCGGTCCTGACCACCAGCAGATTGGCTGGATACGCCGGGTCAAACTGCCGCCGGACAAACCTTCATCCACCCCTTCAACGAAGCGGGAAGCGGACATGCTCTATGACCTCAGACCGGTGAGCGGTGGGCACGAGGCGGCTGTCGACATCGGCCTTGTGCAATGGTTCGCAGGCCGCACCCTAGCGCAAGGAGTCTGGGCTGACATCTGCATTCTTGCGCGAGATCATGCCTCTCGCGACGTCCTCGAGAGCGCTGGGTTCTTGCGTGAGGATGGTTTCTATCGGACATTCAGGAGACGGATATGGCACATATGAGCCCGTGCACTCCGGCTGCGGTGGAAACGTCATATCGAGTGCAGATCGCCGAAATCGATCGTGATCGAGGGAATGTTCTGCGCTTGTGCAAGACGAGCGCACTGCAGAGCTCCCCTGAAAAGTACCACTGGAATTACGAAATGAATCCGCTCGGTCATGCATGGTGTGCACTCGTGATTGAGCCCATCCACGAGCAAGTGGTCGGAACGACTGCCTTATTCCCGAGGCGGCTTCTGCTGGATGGGGTGAGCTTGCAGGCAGCCGTTGCCGGCGATTTTGCAGTCGAACCCGAGCACCGCACCCTTTACCCGGCTATGGCTCTGCAGACCGCGGCAATCGCTACCTGTCGCGATGGAATGTTCGACGTTGTCTACGGATTCCCCAATGATGCCGCTCGCCCCGTGCAACTTCGTGCTGGCTATCATTCCGTCGGCCAGGCCTGCGCAGGTGTGCGACTGCTTCGCACCGGCGCTGCATTCCGGCAGCGTGGCCGGAGATTATGGAACCTAGGCGCCAGCATTTTTAACTCGACCATCACCTTCGTGTCGAAAGCGGCTCGGTCCAAGACGTCGATCGTCTATAACTACGTGTCTCTATCTCGCTTTGACGACCGCTTCGATCGTTTTTGGCAGAGATCGCTGCTGGAACATCGGATCATCGTCCAACGTGACTCGCGGTATGCCAACTGGCGTTTTATGGAATGTCCGATGCGGAAATATTCTCTGTTTGCCGCGCAACACGAAACGACGGGTGAGATTGGCGGTTATCTCGTGTGGTCTCCCTCACAAGATGGCAAGATTCACATCTCCGACCTGATGGCTGATGATGACGTGTTCGATAATCTGCTCACCGCATTCATCAGGGAGCAACAGGGCCATGATGCCTATTGCATCACGATCGTCTATTTTGGTGACAACAAGCTAATCCGCAAGCTGCATCGGTTGGGGTTCATCTTTCGAAGCACTCGTTCCGAAGTCCTGCTGAGTGTCAATCCCGCGTTGCCGAAGCCCGAACGACTCTTCGACTCTGACAATTGGTATTTGCTCGACGGCGATTCAGATTCCTGACAGCGCATACCTCAATTCCTTCGCCGGACACACGCTTCTGCCCGGGCTCGCGCCCGCGCAAGGAGAGTTTCTACAGATGCGTTGCCTATTTGTGACACACTACTTCCCGCCAGAGACAGGAGCTGCTCCCAGTCGCCTTTACGATTGGGCCCGCCGTCTTGCCGCGTGGGGCCATCAGGTGACGGTGGTTGCGCCTGTACCCAATTACCCTCGGGGCAGAATCTTTCCCGAATATCGCGACCGCTTCTTCTATGAGGAACGAGTAGGCAACCTGCGTGTACTGCGAACTCGCATCTACGTGAATCGCTCAGCGGGATTTGCCCAACGGATGCTTAGCTACTTCTCTTTTGTGTTCTGCTCCATTCTGGTTGGGATCATCAAAGTGAGGCGTCAGGACGTGGTCCTCGTTGAGTCGCCGCCGCTCTTTCTCGGCTTGTCGGGATTGGTGCTGAAGACCTGTCTGAGGGCAAAGATGGTCTTAAATGTCTCCGATTTGTGGCCTGAAACTGCGGTCGCGATGGGCATTGTGCGTAATCGCTTCCTGATTCAGCTGTCCGTGGGGCTGGAGGAATTCCTCTATCGCCAGTCTTGCCTGGTAACAGCTCAAACCCAGTACATGGTTGCCGATATCCGCAAGCGCGTAAAGGTGCCAGTCGCACTGATCACCAACGGCGTTGACCTCGAAGTCTTCTCCGACGGTGCATTGGGCAAGCGGGAAGCCCAGCGTGTGGCGTTCAATTTCAGCAACAAGTTTGTGGTCGGATATACGGGCTTGTTCGGAATGGCTCAAGATCTTGATCTCGTCCTGGATGCCGCAGAACTCCTGCGGAATGTCCCAGATATTCTCTTCGCCCTTTTCGGCGACGGTCCAGAAAAGCAGAGGTTACATGCCGAGGTGCAGCGCCGTCGCCTGGAGAATGTCCGGTTCTTTATGCCGCAGCCTTCCCATACGATGCCGGCACTGATGGCCGGGTTCAACGCCGCAGTCGTGCCACTGAAGCGTCTCGATCTGTTCAAGGGAGCCCTACCGTGCAAGCTTTTCGAATGCATGGCGGCAGGCACGGTTGTTCTTGTCGCAATCGCGGGTGAGGCACAAGAGCTGGTCGAGGATGCGGAAGGTGGCATCTGTGTTCCTCCAGAGGATGCTGCTTCCCTGGTTGCTGGCATCCTGCGATTGCGTGCCGATCCCTCACTCCAGCGCCGCCTTGCCTGTAACGCTCGTTCTTACATCGCCCTCCACTACAACCGCGAACAGATTGCAGCACGACTACAAGACCTGCTAGTCGAAGCTGCCGGCATCCCTGAACAGGCTGTGGCCCATGAAGATCGTCACGGTTATCGGAGCGCGCCCACAATTCGTTAAGGCAGCGGTGGTGTCGCGCGCACTGGCCCGAGCAGGTATCGACGACGTGCTGGTGCATACCGGCCAGCATTACGACCCTAATATGTCCGACGTGTTTTTCGCTGAACTCGGAATCGCGAAGCCCGCATACAACTTGGGCGTGGGTTCCGGACTGCACGGCGCGCAGACTGCTCGAATGCTCGAAGGAATCGAGCGCATCTTGGTGGCGGAGAATCCCGATTGGGCCGTGGTGTACGGGGACACGAACTCCACTTTGGCAGGGGCCCTGGCGGCGGCCAAATTGCACATTCCAGTCGCCCATGTCGAGGCCGGCCTGCGGTCCTGGAACCGGCAAATGCCGGAAGAGCTGAACCGTATTCTCACCGATCACAGTGCTACGTTGCTTTTTGCTCCGACCGCCGCAGCCGTCTCCAACTTGTGCGCGGAAGGAATCAATGGCACGCGCGTGCGTTTGGTCGGCGATGTCATGTACGACGCTGTCCTACTTTTCTCTGAATTGACCGAAGCGACCAGTGACGTGTTGCAGCGTCTGGGCCTCTCAAGTGGCGGCTATGTGTTGGCAACCATTCACCGAGCCGAGAACACCGACTCGCCCGCCCGGCTGCAGGCCATTCTTTCAGGTCTGCTGAAGGTGGCCCACAGACTACCTGTGGTTCTCCCGCTGCACCCTCGAACCCGGCACGTGGTGGAGCAGAATCACGAACTGAATGAGAGCGGAGCAGAACTGTTCTTGATTGACCCCGTTGGTTACCTGGATATGCTGATGCTGGAGAAACACGCGCGCGTGATTGCAACCGACTCTGGCGGCGTCCAGAAGGAAGCCTTCTTTCATCGCGTTCCCTGCGTCACGTTGCGCGACGAAACAGAGTGGGTGGAAATCGTTGAGCTCGGCTGCAACCGGCTAGCTCCCCCGCACAGCGCCGATGCAGTAGCAGCGGCCATTGAGGCCGCCTTGGATCTCTGCATCGATACGACCGAATCGCCTTACGGCGATGGCCATAGTGCCGAATATATTGCTGCGGAACTGGCGGTGTCCTGTGAATGCCCAGTCTAAGTACGGTATCTATTGGTCCATGCTTCGTCATTGGAGCGCCATGGCTGCGGGTCATAGCTACTGGCACCTGGCTCAGGGTGAAGGCAAACAGTTTGTTCCAGGCAAGTTAGAGGGGTACTTCAACGATCTGACGGGGAAAACAAGCTGGAAAGGTCACGTGGACAGCCGTGGTCTGCCGTTGGCTATTTTGAATGACAAGCTGCAGTACTTCCCGGTTACGGTTCTGCAAAAGGGATTGGGACATTGGGATCTCTGGCTCGAGTCCGGGAGGCACAACCTCGCTCAACTATGTCAGTTTGATCAGATTGCAGACTGGGCTTTCAAGACACAAGACGAACGTGGTGGCTGGAGGGTTCCAGAAACAGACGGAGCAACTATGTCCGCATACTCGGCCATGAGCCAGGGACAGGGAATCTCATTGTTATGTCGTGCGTACACGGTCGGAGGTCGAGAGGAGTATCTTTCCGCGGCGGTTGCCGCAGCGAAGCTCATGCTCACAGCAACCGCCGCAGGGGGCACCGCAAGGTTCCTCTCTGAAGGTATTGTTCTCGAGGAAGTACCGCTGCAGCAGCCCAACACCGTCTTGAATGGCTGGATTTTTGCTCTTTATGGGCTCTACGATCTGGTCTTTGTAGTGCACGAGGAAAGGTTTCGTAACGCGCTCGAGTCAACCGTTCACGCGCTGACCGCTTTTCTCCCCAAGTTCGATGCAGGATTCTGGTCGTATTACGATCGCTCCAGTACGCTTGCCAGCCCTTTTTATCATCGGCTTCATATTGCCCAGCTGCGCATAATGCAAAAGAGCTTTCCGGATTTACCGCCTGGGTTCGCAGCGACTGTCGACCGCTTCGAAGACTACGGGAAGCATGCCGGAGATCGGCTGCGTGCGGTGGTGGCCAAGGGGTTTCAGAAGCTCCGAAACCCGCCTGAAGCCATGGTGCGATAACAATCGCATCGTCATTGCTTCCCTTTCTTGGGTCCACGAGTCAGGCGCCCTTCTTCGTCTTGTGCAATTCGAGTTCGTCTCAGTTCCTCCCCCAGATTCTGACAGCACGATGATTCTCCTAGATCAGGTACGACGGATTGCCGCTCGCACCTGACGGGAATGAGGACAAAATGAAAACAGGCCTACTTCTTATTCTTACTCTGTCTGCTGGCGTAGTACTTTTGAGTTGTGGCGGTTCAGGAAGTGACCACATCACTCCTGCGCCTACCCTCGCCTCGATTCAGATATCTACAAACTCCACTACCGTGCCGTTGGGAGGAACCCGGAGCCTCACGGTGATCGGCTCCTATAGCGATGGAACCACGCATGACTTTACCGACAAAGTGAGCTGGGCTTCCTCGTCGGCGAGTATCGCAACCGTGAGTGCGCTCGGCGACGTCACTGGGGTCTCCAAGGGATCCGCTGTGATCACCGCGACCATGAATACGTTGACCGACACCATCGACTTGACCGTGGGGGACGCCGAAGTGTCCAGAATCGATATATCACCCTCCGCACCCAGTACGCCGGCCAACACGACTCAGCAACTTGTGGCTTTGGGTCGCTACACCGACGGGACGGCGCGTGAAGTGAACGATCTGGTCGCATGGACCTCATCGGACGACTCAAAGGTCACGATTTCCGCCACCGGTCTGGCCACGGCGCTGGCCAGCGGGACGGCTACGGTTACCTCTACGGTTACCACGAGCTCGGGTACCGTCTCCGGATCAGCCAGTATGGTCGTCTCTACCGCATTGCTTGTGCGTATCGCAGTGCTGCCGTATCAACCTGTCACCGGGCTAGGTGTGGTGCACCGCTTTGTGGCGCTGGGCACTTTCGATGACTACAGCACGCATGAGCTTGTGTCAGCCACGTGGAGCAGTTCCAACACGGCAATCGCCTCTACGACCGCGGATGGTGTCGTGTCCCCGCTACAGAGTGGTTCCACCACCATCACCGCCAAAGTCGGCGCGACTGAGGGCTCGACCGTGCTGACAATCCTGCCGGCTAAGCTGGTTACCGTGGTGGTAAGTCCGGCCACTGCCTCCGTTCCTGCCAGCACAGGACAGCAGTTTACGGCCGAAGGTATTCTTGCCGACGGCAGCATGGTGGAGTTGCCTGTGGTGGACTGGAGTTCGAACAACGGTTCAGTAGCAGCGATCAACAGCAGTGGATGGGCCCTCGCTGCTGCTCCAGGCTCGGTCACCGTTTCCGCGAGCGTTGGGGGCGTCACTGGATCGAGCAATCTATCCGTCACCGGCGCCACCCTGGAAACAATCGCCGTCGCACCCGCGGTGCCATCGGTACCTATCCTTAGTCGCAAACAGCTGCACGCGGTCGGGAAGTTCAATGACGGAACTTCAATCGACATCACACCAGTCGCACTCTGGTGGACGAATGATCCTCGAATCGTGACTGTGAGTAAACTCGGACTGGCTAGCAGCAATGCAACCGGATCGACGACCATTGCCGCTTCCTTGGGGAACACCCGAGGCTCTACTACGCTCCAGGTGTCTTCACTGACGGTGGACTCAGTGGAGGTTCAACCGGCCAATGTCACCTTGCCACAGGGAGCGAAGTTGCAGTACTCGCTCTTTAGCAATCTGAGCGACGGGAGCAAGAAAGTGCTGGACGCGCCACGCTGGTTCACGTCTCCGATCACCATGGCAACTACAACGCTAGCTGGCATCGTCACTGCACGCACGCCGGGGATCGGGAAAATCTATGGGGAGACTTGCTGCAAGACTGCCTACACACAATTGACAGTGACCAAAGCGCGGGCCGTAAGCCTGGCAATCGACCCCGACGATGCATCCGTCCCTAGGGGCGCCGCCCAAGCACTCAAGGCGTTCGCAACCTTCGATGACGGCTCCGTGGTGGACGTCTCAAATGCGGTGCACTGGACCTCCTCGCAGCCCACACTGACACTTGTGGACCGCTCCGGAACGGCCGTGGCTGCTGCGCAGGGAAAAGCCACGATCGCGGCGATGTATGGCTCTGTGGACGGAGGTTCGCAAACCGTTACGACCACGACCACTCTCACCGTGACGGCAGACAGCCTTACCGCGCTGACCGTCACTCCGGGCAATGCTCCGCTTGTCCTGGGTGACTGCCAGCAGTTCACCGCGATGGGCACTTTCAGCGACCTCAGCGTACACCCGGTCCCGGGAGTGGTGTGGCACTCGTCCGATCCTACTGTCGCCATAGTTCTTCCGTCCGGCATGATCATGAGTACCGGCACGGGTACCGCAGTCATCACTGCCACAGCGGGTGCGGTTCAGGCCAACGCAACTATCACTGTCCAGTGACGCCAGAACCAGCGGCATCACACGACAACTCAAGTCAAAGACGGAAATCGGTGGATTAACTATATGTGTGGAATCGCGGGAGTCTGCCATTCAGACGACGCCAAAGGTGATCCGCGCCTGCTGAGGAAAATGATCAGCCTGGTGCGGCATCGGGGCCCCGACGACTCTGGTGTCTATTCCGATCATGGCATTGGGCTGGCTCACGCCAGGCTAAGCATCATTGACCTGAGTACGGGCCAGCAGCCAATGCACAACGAAGACCGGTCGCTGTGGATAACATTCAATGGTGAGATCTTCAACTACGTTGAGCTCCGCCAGGAATTGCTCCAGAGTGGACATCGGTTCGCCACACAGTCGGACACCGAGGTAATACTCCATCTGTACGAAGAAGAAGGCGAAGACTGTGTCCGCATGATGAACGGGCAATGGGGGTTCGCCCTCTGGGATAGCCGGCAGCGCAAGCTCTTTCTGTCGCGCGATCGCTTAGGCGTTCGACCACTGTTTTACGCGTCGGTGGGTAATGACTTAGTTTTCGGCTCCGAGATCAAGTCCATCCTTGCTCATCCTGGTGTTCCCCGTGAATTGGACCTTGTCGGACTCGATCAGGTCTTTACCTTCTGGTGTACGGTCCCACCACGCACAATCTTCCGAGGCATCCATGAACTGCCACCAGGTCACTCCCTGACTTTCAAGGATGGCGAACTCACGCTTCATCGCTATTGGCAGTTGGATTTCGACGCCTCTGCCGGGAATGGCACTTCGGAACAGGAGCACGCGGAGCGATTGCAGGACTTACTGCTGGATGCTACGCGCATTCGACTGCGTTCCGATGTTCCGGTGGGCGCATACCTGAGTGGTGGATTGGATTCCACCATCATCACTGCTTTGATCAATCGAGTGTCGACCACCTCGCTTCGCACGTTCTCGATTGGTTTTTCCGCAAAAGAACTGGACGAAAGCACGTTTCAGCGTGAAGCGATTGCCTTCCTGAACACTGCGCACTCCCAGATCAGCTGCGACTATCCCGATATCGCCCGCACGTTTCCAGAGGTGATCTGGCACACCGAGAAGCCGGTTATCAGGGCGGCTCCAGTTCCCATGTTCCTGCTGTCCAAGCTGGTATGGGATGCAGGTTTCAAGGTCGTGCTTACGGGAGAGGGTGCAGATGAAGTCTTCGGTGGCTACGACATATATAAGGAGGCCAAGATCCGCAGATTCTGGGCAGAGCAACCTGAATCGAAACATCGGTCTCGCTTGTTACGTCGCCTCTATCCCTATCAGAGCAAGCTTCAGCAGCAGTCCGACGTTTATCTGCAGAGCTTCTTTCGCGCGCGCCCGGAAGACCTCGAAAGTCCATTCTTCTCTCACTTGCCGAGGTGGGACCTGACCTCCAGGCTGAAGGTCTTTTTCTCCGAGGATGTTAGAACCGCACTGGGGGACTACGACTGCCAACTTGAGTTGGCATCCTGCCTTCCCCCAACCTTTTCTCGATGGGACGGATTTTCCCAGGCTCAGTATCTTGAAACCACATTCCTGCTCCCAGGCTACATCCTGTCATCGCAAGGAGATCGCGTGGGGATGGCACATTCGGTGGAGGCACGGCACCCATTCCTCGACTACAGGATTGTCGAACTGGGTGCGCGGATGCCACCTCATCTAAAAATGAAGGTGCTGAACGAGAAGTACATCTTGAAGCGTGCGTTCGGCCATCTGCTCCCTCCTGCGGTTCTCAACAGGCCGAAACAGCCCTACCGGGCTCCAGACGGCAAGAGTTTCTTCGCGCGAACCACGCCGGAGTATGTGCACGAATTGTTGTCGCCCGAAACGGTCAAGGCCGATGGTGTCTTCGATTTTGCGTCCGTGAACCGGCTAGTCGATAAGTTCAAGACCGGTCGTGCCATCGGCGTCAAGGATGACATGGCTCTCGTGGGCATTCTCTCCACGCAAATTTTACTTCGTCAGTTTATTGAAGAGTTTGAGCTAGGAGGTTTGTCGTGCGGCAAATTGACCATGAGCTGCGCCGCTTCGTAGTCGACAATTTTCTCTACGGCCGAGACAACGGTTTTTCCGACGATGATTCAATGCTCGGTATGGGAATCATCGACTCTACCGGAACGCTTGAATTGGTCAGTTTTCTCGAGAAGAAGTATGACATCGTAGTCGAAGACTCCGATCTCTTACCTCAAAACCTCGATTCTGTCGCACGCCTGACCCAATTCACGCGTAGAAAGCTTGAGCAGAAGCAGGCCACCGGTGAGTGTTCGGCTCGCCGGGAGCCTGTGCATTCAGAATGAAGCGCTTCAATCCGGAGGGACTCATCCACAAAGAAGTACCGTACTTCGGTTTGCGGCCTGCTGGGCGGCATGCAAACGTAAACAACGTGAGTCTGAAGAGGCAACCCCAATACCGTGCATCCAGTTTGCGATATGGGGCTCACCACATGAGGGCTGTATGCAAGTAGAGGAATTTCTGGAACGAAGTGCAGAGCGGACTCCTGACAAGACCGCGCTCGTTTGCGAATCGCAACGGCTGACTTACGCGCAATTGGAAGAGGGTTCCAACCAGATCGCGCATGCTTTGATAGAGAACGGCCTGCAGCGCTGGGACAGAGTGGTGGTGTACGCCCCCAACTGCGCGGAGACTGCGCTGGCAGTGTTTGCCACCCTGAAAGCGGCGGGCGTCTTCGTGCTGGTCAATCCGACCACAAAGCACGACAAACTCGCCTACATTCTCAATGATTGCGGCGCTACGGCCGTGATCAGTACAGACCATCTGATGCCCACCGTCCTTGGTGCTGCAAACGATGTGCCGTCTTTGCACACCGTACTGATTGCCGGCGCTTCCCAAGGCCCTCTCCCCTCAGCGCCGGTTGGGCAGCGTTGGCTAGCGTTGGCCACAGCAATGCAAGGCCAACCAAACCAACGCTGCCTTAGTGCAAACATCGATGTTGATCTAGCTGCGCTGATCTACACCTCTGGGTCCACGGGCCGACCCAAAGGCGTCATGATCACGCACCTGAACATCGTTTCGGCAGCGACCTCCATCACCACCTACCTGGAGAACACTTCCGAAGACATCATTATTAATCTGCTTCCGCTCTCGTTCGACTATGGCCTGTACCAACTCTTGATGGCGATCAAGATTGGAGGCACGCTTGTCTTGGAGTCGTCTTTCGCTTATCCGTATGCCACGATCGAAACGCTGATACGGGAGCGAATCACCGGATTCCCAATCGTTCCCACAATCTGCTCAATCTTGCTTCAACTGAAGCTGGAGAACTACAGCTTTCCCCACCTGCGTTACATCACGAACACCGCCGCTGCTTTACCGGTTGAACACATTCGCAAGCTGCGTGAGATTTTTCCCAACGTCAGACTCTATTCCATGTACGGACTCACCGAATGCAAACGCGTCTCTTACTTGCCCCCCGACCAGATTGATCATCGCCCAGAATCCATCGGCCGGGGGATGCCCAACGAAGAAGTCTACATTGTGAATGAGCAAGGCCAGCGCGTGCCGCCGGGAGTGGCGGGGGAACTGGTGGTACGCGGCTCCAACGTCATGAAGGGATACTGGGGACTCCCGGAGGAGACCGAGAAGGTTCTCAGGCCTGGGCCGTTTGGCAACGAAAAGGTGCTATACACCGGCGACTTATTTCGGGCCGATGAGGACGGATACCTTTATTTCGTCGGGCGAAGAGACGACATCATAAAAACGCGAGGAGAAAAAGTTAGTCCGCGGGAGATTGAGGACCTTCTGCATGGCCATCCCAAGGTTGCGGAAGCAGCTGTGGTTGGGCTTCCAGATCCGGTCCTTGGCAATGCGATTTGTGCCTACGTCAGCCTGAAGGCGGGCGCCAAGGCCGACGAAAGGGAGTTGCTGGCCTTCTGCGCCGAGCACCTCGAAGACTTCATGATCCCCAAACTTGTGCGGTTCATGCAGACGCTCCCAAAGTCCGCAAACGGCAAGATCGCCAAGCGAGAACTGATTGCCGAGGATGTCAAAACCTGTAGTGGGGTCTTGTCATGACATTTGCACAAGCGAACGTGATGGACTGGCTGCAAGTCGATCCTGCATCCGTGTCTCGCGAAATCGAGGTTGCGATTCATGATGTTGTTCTTTCGCGACTGAAGAGAAAAGGGGTTGTCGTAGGACTCTCGGGCGGAATCGACAGCAGTGTGGTCGCGGCGTTGTGCGTGCGGGCCCTGGGCCGTGAACACGTAATGGGACTAATGATGCCCGAGCGTGAATGTTCCGACGATAGCCTTCGATTGGGAGGGATGCTCGCGGACCATCTCCAGATCCGTACTACGGCCGAAGATATCACCGGGATGCTCGAAGCCGTGGGCTGCTATCAGCGCCGTGATGACGCAATACGCCAGCTCGTTCCCGGGTTCGACTCCCACTACAAATGCAAACTCGTAATGGCTGATCTGACCAGGGGCGCGCGATACTCGCTCCCATCTCTGGTAGTCGAGTTTCCTGACGGTGCGTTAAGAAAGATTCACCTCAACGCCGACGCTTATCTGGAGATCGTGGCCGCCAGCAATTTCAAGCAGCGGGTGCGTGCCATGCTCGAGTACTACTACGCGGACTGCCTCCAGTACGCGGTGGCGGGCACGCCCAATCGATTGGAATTCGACCAGGGTTTCTTCGTCAAGAACGGGGACAGCGCGGCCGATTTCAAGCCCATTGCCCACCTGTACAAATCACAGGTCCAGCAACTGGCGGAATATTTCGATCTGCCGGCGGAAATCCGCGGTCGCTCCCCGACCACCGACACCTTTCCGCTGGCCCAGTCGCAGGAGGAATTCTATTTTTCCGTCCCCTTGCGCGCCTTCGATCTCTGTCTCTACGGCAAGAATCACGGCTTCGCCCCAAAGGATGTCGCGCCCAGAAGCGAACTGACTTGCGAGCAGGTTCAGGCTGTCTATGACGCCATTGATTCCAAACGCAGGGCGACCGCATATCTCCACCAGCCCCCCATACTCGTCGAAGCCATAACCGAAATCACCCATAAATAAGTGAAGAGAGCCGTATCCACCAACTTTCTCGCCTTAGCCTGTTACGTGCCGAGACTGACCGAGCGCCTTCCCCATAGAGACAAGCCAATCACGGATTGCGGAGGAGATTATGCCCACCACCAGTGCCATTATCAGTTCCCCCCGCGCACAACTGCATTCCAGCATCCAGGACCGTACCGCGCGTGTCGGCATCATGGGTATGGGTTACGTGGGTCTGCCCTTGGCGCTGTTGCTCAGCGAAGAGTGGTTCGCAGTTACGGGGTTCGACATTGACTCCAGGAAAGTCGACTTCTTGTCGCGTGGAGAGTCCTACATCCACCGCATACCCGGTACCGAGATTCAAATGGCACGAGAGCGCGGATTCCGTGCCACGGGAGACTACTCGCAATTGGACAGCATGGACGCAATCATCATTTGCGTTCCTACGCCTCTCGATGAGCATCGCGGCCCGGATCTCTCCTACATCACCTCGACTGTGGACGCCATCGCGCCCCACCTGCAACCCGGGCAGTTAGTGGTTCTCGAGAGCACGACCTACCCTGGCACCACGGAAGAAATTGTAGTTCCGATCCTTGAGCGTAAGAACCCTCGCGGATTGCGGGCAGAACGCAACCGTGAAAATGACGAAAACACATTCTATGTAGCCTTCTCTCCGGAGCGCGAAGACCCCGGCAACAACACAGTCGCACGCCGCGACATCCCCAAGGTTGTCGGCGGATTAGGGCCGGCAGCCACGGAGTTGGGCTGTGCTCTTTACGGCTCTATTTTCAATCGTACGATTCCCGTCTCGACTCCAGCCGTTGCCGAGATGACCAAGCTTCTCGAGAACATCTACCGCTGCGTCAACATCGCGCTCGTTAATGAACTGAAGTTGCTCTGCCTGAGAATGGGCATCGACATCTGGGAGGTCATTGACGCCGCTCGTACAAAACCGTTTGGCTTCCAGGCATTTTATCCCGGCCCCGGTCTCGGTGGCCACTGCATTCCTGTAGATCCTTTCTATCTTTCATGGAAGGCGAAAGAGTGGGACTTCGAGACGCGTTTCATAGAACTGGCTGGGGAGATCAACGCTTCAATGCCTTATCACGTCGTGAGTGCGATCTCGTCATCTCTTAACCATCGCGCTCAGCCTCTGCCCGGCACCCACGTGCTCATCCTCGGCGTAGCCTATAAGAAAGATGTGGACGACCTGCGCGAGTCTCCTGCTCTTACCGTCATCGAATTGCTGCGGAGAGAGGGATCGATCGTCAGCTACAACGATCCTTACGTGCCGGTCATCGGCCGGGGGCGTAAGTACGACCTCAACATGGTCTCCGCTCCGTTAGACGATTTGCAGCAGTATGACTGCGTCGCCATTCTCACCGATCACTCTGACTATGACTATCAACGCATCGTCCGTGACGCGAGGTTGGTCATCGACACACGAAATGCCACGCGTGGCATTTCATCACCCAAGATCGTTCGCTGTTAATCCGACTGCCTGTCGGGAGGTGTTCCCATGCAAGCCAGAACAACTAGTGCTATGTCATTGTTCATCCTGTCCGTTTTTCTGCTCTGGGCTGCGGTCGCGTCAGGGCAGGATACGGGCGTCACTCCACCTCAAGGACAGGCGAGTGGGCGTGTGGGGCCGGTGCAACCAGTCATGGTCGGCCCTCAGAGCGCTGCTCCTTCCCCGGTTCCTGGCGGTGCGCAGGCGGTTCCGCCCTCGCAGACGCCTCCAGCTCAGGCAGGTGCTGCGGACCTGATTATCGGGGGGGGAGACCTGCTGGAGATTAGCGTTTATGGAGCACCCGACTTTACCAGGCAAGCGCGCGTAACGGATGCGGGCGACATTTCACTGCCTCTGATCGCCACCGTCCACGTGGCGGGTCTCACCATTCACGATGCGGAACTGCTCATACAGAAGCGCCTTTCTGAGGGTGGCTTCTTTACCGAGCCACAGGTCTCCATATTCCCGCGCGAGTACGCAACCCAGGGCATTTCTGTGCTCGGAGAAGTGCAAAGGCCTGGCATCTATCCGTTGCCGGGAAGGCGGTCCTTGTTTGACGCGATCTCCGCGGCAGGAGGTGTGACTGCCCGGGCGGGCAATACCATTACCATCACTCATCGCAGCCAGCCCCAGGAATCACAAGTCGTGCGCTTACCCGCCGATGAGACTCTCCCGCCACAGAGCAATGTCTCCGTGCTGCCAGGAGATACGGTTGTGGTCTCCAAGGCCGGTCTTGTCTATGTGGTGGGAGATGTCCGCATGCCTGGCGGCTTCGTTCTGGAGAATTCCGATCTGACTGTTCTCCAGGCCATCGCCATGGCACAAGGTACCAACACCACCGCCAAGCTCGATAACACGATTCTGATTCGCAAATCGCCGGAAGGACGTCAAGAAATCCCGATTCTGCTCTCCAAGGTGATGTCGGCGCAGTCGCCCGACCCGAAACTACAAGCCGATGACATCGTGTTCGTTCCACGCAGCACAGCCAAGGCAGCTACTCGACGCGCGCTCGAGGCAGTGCTGCAAACCGTCACGGGCGTGGCTATTTATCGTCGATGACCTTCTCGCGCCCTGTCAAACATTCTGGCCAGAACTCGAGATCCTATGTCAATGCTTTCTTCCCCCACTGTTCGACGCACCTTTCATCGAAGTTTTTCTGAGATCTCTGACATTCCCGTCTTGGCATTGGGCCGTGGCTTGACCCTGACCGGTGTGATGAGAATCCTCGGACGCGCTAAGGTTCCGTTGTACAGCGTTTGTTCGGAGACCGATTACTCTGTACATTCCCGTTGGTACCATGAACCTCCGCTAAAAGGTGCCCACGATCTCGCACCGCGTGAACTGGAGCTTTTCCTGCGCTCACTTCCACTCGAACGGGCAGTGCTGATGCCCTGCGCGGATGACTGGCTCCAGGCGGTCGCTGATCTTCCTGCATCGTTGAAAGAGCGGTTCCCAAGTAGTCTGTCACCCCAGACAACCGTACGGACGATGGTGGACAAGTGGCGCTTCGCACAATTGTTGGAAGCCAGCCAGATTCCCCATCCCCGCACACTCCTCCTCGCATCACTCCAGCAGCTTCAGGATCTGCCTGAGACAGACTCTGGCACGTTCATCCTCAAGCCGCTGGTTTCTCAAGAATTCCTGCGCGAGCACGGAGTGAAAGGCTACATCGTGGCAAATCGAGCCGAGGCCCTGAGGATCGCAGCCTCCGTTCGGTTCCCCATCATGCTCCAGGAATATATTCCCGGTCCGCCCACGGCAAGCTTCTTTGTAGATGGGTTTGTGGATCGCCATGGCGCCATCTGTGCTCGCTTTGCGCGCCAGCGGCTGCGAATCTATCCGGCCGGCTTGGGAAACAGCAGCTTGATGGTCAGCATCTCTCTAAATGAAGTGGGCGCTGCGGTCAGCACCCTCGATCATCTTCTTGGGTCCATTCCGTATCGGGGCATCTTCTGTGCCGAATTCAAGTTCGATGTGCGTGACGGCTTGTTCAAGATCCTGGAAATCAACGCTCGTCCGTGGTGGTATATCGAATTCGCTGCTCGTTGCGGGGTGGACGTCTGCCGTCTAGCCTACCTTGACGCACTGCAGCTACCAGTGGAACCCATCCAGAACTATCAAGTCGGCCGATACTGTGTTCATCTTGCTACCGATTATCAGGCCTATCACGAATTGCGGTCGTCCCACGCCATCAATCTCTTCTCCTGGATTCGGTCCTGGGCCGGTGCAGATGATGCCCTGTTCGTTTGGGACGACCTCGGACCCGCCATGGCGTCCGCCAGTCACTCCCTGCGAAACCTGATCCATCGAATTTGACCGGCCAGGCACACCCACCGAAGTTGGTTCCTCTCCTTCTATCACCGAGGGCCAGCCGGCCACCGAAGGACATCTTTGTCCTTTATAGCGCCTTCGCTCTTATCGAAGGCCATTCGCCCCGCTGACGTGCCCACTGCTTCCGCTCTCTTGACCATACGAGATGTTCTTCCGCCCCATCTCCGGTTTGAGCGGGGATGGGGGTGTGGGGCAAGAAGCCGGCGTTTGAGGCCCCTTGCCCCACTCCAGCACGTAAGCAGCCCACCACCGCTGATTCCGCTGCTTCGCCGGTCCAGCTCGGGCGGCTACCGTGGTCCTATGACCAAGTGTGGCGCGTTTACCAGAAGGCAGCCGGTATCGGCGGCCTTGGCACGCATAGCCGGCACACGTACCGCAGTTGGCTTGACGCTGTGGGCACTCCGGTCGGGTGAAGCAAAAACTAATGCGTCATGCCGACATCCGCGCAACGATGAACATTTACGGTGATGCAGCAACCGCAGAAATGGCAGAAGTGCATGGCAAGGTAGTCGGATTGGCTCTAAACGGAGCGCTAGCAGAGCGCAAGGCGGGCTAAACTACTGAAAAGATGGTGAGCGCGGAAGGAATCGAACCTTCAACCTACTGATGGAACGCTAGCTTAACCAAATCAATGGTTTCAGCGACTTCCGAGCGTTCCAAGTAGGCAGTTTGAGGCAATTCTAGGCAGTTTTGCTACTAATTTGCGACCAAAACGCCTGAATCTTCACCCTGTGACGGATGCGAAATTGTCAACTGGTAGCAACTAGTAGCAAATCGGGCCTGCACGTTGCGAGTGACGTTTCAAAAGGTTAGCGGCACTTGGCTCAGTCTGGACTACTGGTCTTTAAGGGCATCCTCTGTTGCACGGGTGAACCCTTGGATTGCATCGAGCCATCCGTCCTCATGGGCGAGCAAGTCTTCGATTGTGATGTACGTACTCCCCTTAGCGACATACCACCCCAGCGGGCCGATAGGCTCTCTGTCCTGAACCCGATCTTTCCTGCAATCGGGCACCACCTCGGCAGCCGACCAAAGGGAGTCGCCAAGGACGATCTGCTGGATGCTGCGGCTCCGGCTCGATGAGTTCTCCGTGTATTAGCGTTCCTCCGGCAGAGTCTTCATCCCTGCCTGCAACTCGGTGAACGACGGCCCAGTTTTTCCGGAATTTCCCTGCGGCCAGCAGGGTACACCCGTTCCGTTGAAGGGGGTGAGCGTAAGAGTCTGTTTGCAGCAGTTATCACTGAGGGTTAGTATCATTCGCGGCGTTGGGCTCGAATTCGGTGTCTATGCTGGATGCGACGAATGGGGCCGCAGTCGCTTCATGAATTGGGAGAGACAATGAAAACCAAGTTGAGTTGTTCATCTATCATTTTCACCGCCTGTCTCTCAACTTTGCTGGGTCTGACGACCCCATGCACATTTGCGCAAGTTGAGCCCATCATCGACATGCACCTACATGCGTTGCATGCAAACGAACTTGGGCCGCCGCCTCTTTCCCTCTGCGCCCCCTTTCCAATTTGGCCTGTCAAGGACACACACGAAGATGCGGCGGCATACTTTGCACGCGTGCAGATCAAACCGACATGCGATTCCCCGTTGCGTTCTCCCCTGACGGATGATGAACTCATGCGCCGCACGATTGAGATCCTCCGGGCGCGAAATGTAGTTGCCGTCACCGCTGGCGACCTTGATATGGTGGAAAAATGGAAGCAAGCTGGAGGCGATCACATTCTCCCCGCCACACCGTTTGACCCGGAGTCGGGCAAACCCACGGTCGATGAGTTGCGCCAGCTAGTTAAGGGCAAACGCGTATTTGCGTTTTCCGAAGTCAGTTCTCAATACGAGGGAATTTCCGTCACTGATCCGCGAATGGAGCCTTATTTTGCGCTTGCGGAGGAGTTGGACGTTCCTGTTGGCATTCACATGGGCCCCGGACCGCCGGGTGCACCCTATGTCATGGCTCCGAATTACCGAATGCGGCTCTCCAGTCTACTCTTGCTCGAAGATGTTCTCGTGCGCCATCCCAAGCTTCGTGTCTGGGCTATGCACGCGGGCTGGCCGCTTGCGGACGACGCGATTGCTGCACTCTATGCCCATCCCCAGCTTTATGTGGACGTGGGCATCATCTCTTACGCATTTCCGCGCAAGCAATTTTACGACTATGTGCAGCGTTTAATTGATGCGGGTTTTGAGAACCGCATAATGTTCGGTTCCGACGAAATGGTCTGGCCGGATGCCGAATCCGCGGCCATCGACACCATTCAGAACGCACCGTCGCTCACTGCTGGGCAAAAGCGCGACATCTTGTATAACAATGCCGCACGATTTCTTCGTCTGAAGCCATAAGGTTCTGCAAAGTCTGATTGACTGTTGATAGGTTTCGGCTCTGGCAGGATTTTGGGGTTTGCTGCCGAGGTGAATCCGAGGGCGGGCCTCGGATTCAGAGCTAGCGCCGCCTTTCACGCCTTGAACCGATAGCCATGCTGACTTTCCGGGCCGGAATTGCACCCGCTGAAGTCCAGCGCCTTCTCACGGCGCACTTGCGATAGGGGCGTAAGATTTCGTGTACGACAAAGCCAGTGCCGAGGACATACGTGCGGGTCTGAGAGTGGCGAGCAAAGAAGCTGTTGGGCAGCGATTTGCTACCAAAGGATTTGCTACCAACCACTCAGAAGCAGTCTGACACAGGCGAGAGTGCGGCTTAAGTCCCGTGCTTGCAATGAAAGATGGTGAGCGCGGTAGGAATCGAACCTACAACCTACTGATTAAGAGTCAGTTGCTCTGCCAATTGAGCTACGCGCCCGCTGGAATCATCACAGGAAGGATAAAAAAGATTATAGCATCTGCCTGCAGATTACTGCCGCGCTTGGCAGTTCTTGTATGACACGTAGATGACGTGAAACCTCGCCTGATTGCGCAGTTGCAGCCCCCTTTACGGAACCTGCCACACTGTATCCAGCACCGTGCCGTCGACCCACTTGACGACTGCAACGGGGCGTTCTCCTGCTCTCGGCCTTTGAGGTTTGCCGCCGCAGATGCGCTCGACTTCGCCTTTGATGTCGGGAAGTGGGCGGATCGGGAGCTTCGATCCTTTCACGGCGTCGATCAGGTCCTGGCGCCGTGGGTTGATGGCGATGCCACGCTCGGTGACGATTACGTCAATCAATTCTCCCGGACCGCACAGCGTGGTGACCTGGTCGACGATGACGGGAATGCGGTCGCGGAACGAAGGCACGGCGAGGATTGTGCATCCGGCTGCGAGACAGTTTTGCCAGCCGCCGATGCCGTGCAGAAGGCGTCCGTCGGAGTGAGTCACGACGTTGGCATTGAAGTTCGTATCGACTTCAGTCGCGCCCAGCACGACAGCATCGACCATCGAAGCGAAATTCCCCTTGCCGTGATAGTTGTACGAGGTGAATGGAGATGTCGCCACATGGCATACGTTGTTGGCCAGGGAACGCACGCCGTCGAGATCGAAGGTCTGCCCGTCGAGAATGTAGTCGGTGAGTCCTTCCTCGAGGAGTTCGACAAGGTACTTGGTTGAGCCGCCGCGGACGAACCGCGCTTTGACGCCCGCGTCTTTCATCATCTGCTTGAGATAGCCAACAAAAGCCAGAGCGATTCCACCGGCGCCAGCCTGGAAAGAAAACCCGTTGCACATGATGCCGGCGTCGCGGAGGAATTGCGCCACGAATTCGGCAATGCGCAGGCGGTCGGGCGAGCGGGTGATCTGAGTAGTGCCAGACACAATTTTCGTCGGGTCGCCGATGGATTCCACTTCGACCACATAGTCGACGTTGTTGCCCTGAATCTGCCAGGGAATGCAGGGGAACGGAACCAGATTGTCGGTCACCGCAATCACGTGATCGGCATAGGTTGAATCGGCCAGCGCAAAGCCGAGCGAACCGCACGCGGACTTCCCGTGCGAACCGTCGCAGTTGCCGAAGGGATCGGCTGTGGGTGCGGCGATCACCGCGATGTCGATGTGGACTTCGCCGTCCTGGATCGCCTGCCAGCGTCCGCCGTGGGAGCGCAGGACGCCCATCCCGCGCATCTTGCCCTGGGTGCAGTAGTCGCCCAGTGGGCCGTTCATGCTGCCTTCGATGTGGTCGATCACGCCGCTTTCCATCAGCTTGATCGCGTCCGCCTGCGAGGGAAAAGATGCACTGGGAAACCACATCAGATTCCTGACGCCAATCCGCGCGGCGGCTTCCAGCGCCATGAGGGCAACACGGTCACCGTCGCGCAGGTGATGGTGGGAGGAAATCACCATGCCGTCGCGGAGACCACACTTGCGAAGAGCAGTTTCAAGATCAGCCACGCGCTTGTCGCCGTTTTCGGGATAGTCTGCCGCTGTACGGACGGGCGGTGAAGCTTTCCGTCCTTGGGGACGATACTTGCCGGCGCCCATGAAAGGAGTCTGCAGACCTCCGTTTACTGACTCCGGGACCATGCGCCCGGCGGCGTTCAGTACCAGTTCGTTTTTCTCCAGGACTGCCATGAAGACTCCCACTCCATCGAATAAGAACTTTCCCCGGATCGACCTGTAATCGAACTAGGTGGTCAGTCCCATCGCCCGGGCGCGATCCATCAGCTTCAAAGCGCGCTGAACTACGGGCGGGTCGATCATCTTCGATCCCAGACTTACAACGCCCAGCCCCTTCTGCTGTGCTTCGTTGTACGCGGCCACAATTCTCTGCGCTTTCTCAATCTCCGCGGCGGTGGGTGCAAATGCCTGGTGAATAACCGCGATCTGCGACGGATGCACGCATCCCATCCCTTCAAACCCCATAGCCCGCGAGTTCACGCCCCAGGTGTGAAGACCTTCCAAGTCACCCACGTCGCCAAACACTGAATCGATCGCCTGAACTCCGGCGGCGTGGGCGGCATTCACGATCCGCTGCCGCGCAAACAGTGATTCAGTTCCGGTCGCGGTCTTTGTCACTCCGAGGTCGGCGGTGTAATCTTCCAGGCCTATGGTCAGGGCTACGATTTGAGGGCTTGCCGTTGCGATCTCGTAGGCATGCTCGATGCCCAGGGCCGACTCGAGAATGGGCATCAGCCAAACCGTACGGCCGATGCCGTGATCGTTTTGTATCTTCTCGATTTGCCGGCTGACGGCAAGAACCTGACTCGGCGACTCGACCTTCGGAATCAGGATGAGGTCGGGACACTCCGGGACGATTTCCTCCAAATCATCCAATCCCAGGGGCAATTGGTTGATCCGCACCATGCGCTCGCACTGCAGAAAGTCGACGGCGCGGAGGGCATTGCGCACGAGCAGCCGCGCAGCATCTTTCTCGCGGGGATGGACCGAATCTTCCAGATCGAGGATGATGCCATCCGCTCCATGTAATGCAGCATTCACGAAGTACTTGGGCTCACTGCCGGGAACATACAGCCGCGAACGGCGCATCCGGTCGCGAGTGGATGGTTCAGGTAGGGCGACCCGGCCGGGAAGCACTCGCGTCCCTTCGCCGAGCCCGGCCCGCCGGGCTGCGGCTTCGATACGCGCGGCAATCACAAAAGGCAGTGCGCCCTCATCGTGGATGACCACTAGGGCGTGGGAAACGCCGAGAGCTTCGAGAACTTCCTCAGCCTGACGGCGGATGGCTTCACCGTAGTAGGGTTTGACTCGTGACTCGAGTTCAATGTCGATGCCGCCACGCAGCGAGGGCGTAATCGACACGTGGAGATCGGATCGGACATCCTTGCCCCAGTGTCCGGCTTCTCCGGCAGATACCGCGCTGGTCTCGATGGCGTTGATCATGGTTCCAACTCCTGGGTCTCCAGAACTGCGACCGCCTCTCCCCGGTGGCCATTGACGTTTTTGTCGATCCACTCCTCGTCAAGCCTGACCGTGTGGAACCGGACGGTGCAGGTGAGACCGTCGAAGGCAACGATGATTCGAAAATGCTTCCCGCCGTGCAGCCCCGAAAGCCGTGCTTTCAGTTCCCTCGCCAGAGCAATGCCGCGGCCCACCATCTCCAATGGCGGAAGGCCGCCATTCTCCAGGTAATCCTCGATGTGGATGTGGTTCACGAAACACTCATAGGCGGTGCAGTCCGGAAAATCCAGCCGACTGACAGGCGCTTCCTTCCTGAGGAGCGCGAGGAAGACGCACTGATCCTGCTCTGTGAATCCTCCATTGAGCATGGTCAGGAGTTTCTGTGGCAGCGCCTTCGGATCGTCAAGGTTCTCCTGGCGAATCTCGTCGTAGAGAACGTCCATGGGCTGATTGGTCTTCACGCTGACCCCCGTCCCGAGACTGCACAAGCGACATCCTCACTGGTTTCAACCTTGGCCAGTACTGCGTCGGTCATCTCAATCGTAGAGGCTGCGCCCCGACGAATTGCATTCGGGCCGCCGCACAGGCGCATCATGTCATAGGTGCGCACCCTGCCTTCCTTTACAACGACGGCGATGGCGTCGCGAATGCGCTTGGCCTTCTCAGTCTCGCCGACATGCTCGAGCATCATGACTGCAGACAAGAACATGGCAATGGGATTCACGATCGGAGGGTCGAGTTCCGCGTACTTCGGTGCGGAGCCGTGGGTGGGCTCGAAAACGGCGACCTCGTCTCCGATGTTGCCGGACGCAGCGAAACCCAGACCGCCAATCAGACCAGCGAACGCGTCGGAGATCACGTCACCAAACAGGTTCGACGCCACGACGACTCCATATTCCTCGGGATTCTTGGTAAGCCACATGGTTTGCGCGTCGATGTTCGTGGACCACAGTGCGATTCCCGGGTACTCCTTCGCCACGGCCTTCGCTTCCTCTTCCATCATTCCGGAGGTTTCGCGCAGCACGTTCGGCTTCTCACAGATGGTGACAGACTTGTAGCTGTACTTCCGGGCCCATTCGAAGGCCGCCTTGCAGATTTTGCGGGCCGCGCGGCGGGTGATGATGCGAACGGAGACGGCCAGGTCAGATCCCGGCGTGCCGACAAACGGTTTGAATTTTGGATGTGCTGCAAGAGCAGAGCGCACCTGTTCCGGAGGATTGGTCCACTCGACTCCAACGTAGAGGCCTTCGGTGTTTTGCCGGAAGACGACCACGTTGACCAGGGGCTCGTCGAAGCCACCGTCAGACCGTTTCCGAATGAAATTCAGCGGATTGCCGGGGAACGAGACACAGGGCCGGATGCAGGTGTCAAGATTGAAGCGCTGGCGCATGGTCACGATCGGGCTGAAGTAGGAATAGCCCTTGCCCTTGAGATCCGGATTGAGTTCGGCCTCGGCTTCTCTCTTGGGCTTGGAGGTGATGGCGCCAAACAGCCCGAGCTTGTGCTTCGCCAGCAGTTCGACTGTGCGCTCCGGCAGTGCATTGCCCTGCTTGCACCAGCATTCCCAGCCGATGTCGGCGTGGAGGTATTCAGCGTCGAAGCCGACTGCTCGCAGCAGACGCAAGGCTTGGGGCAGGACCTGGTTCCCGATTCCGTCGCCGGGCATGGTCACAACCGTGTATTTCGCCATGATGATTCCTCCTGTTACCGGGCCGTCACTTCCACACGCTCGCTCTGCAATTCCGCAAGTCCCAACTTCCTGGCGACCAGATTCTCGATGCCTCCCGCGATGACCAGCGACTGCGGCACCGTGCCCAGGGGCGGGAAGGTAAACTTCTCACCACGCCACTGAATGGTGCTCGAGGTGAAGTCGATCTCAACGGCATCACCCGGAATGATGGTCTTCTCTTTCGCTTCGATCGCGTTGGAAAACTGCGCCCTTAAGCGCTTGGTCAACTCCGGCACTTCGATGCACAGGAAGCCGTTGTTGTAGGCGTTGCGCAGGTAGGTCTGCGAGAAGCTGGCAGCAATCACGAGTGGAATGCCTTTGGCCTTCAGGCAAGTGACGGCCTGCTCGCGGCTGGATCCGGTGCCGAAGTTGAATCCGCTGACGATCACGTCACCCGCTTGCGTGCGTGCGGCAAACTGCGGGTCATGGTTTTCCATCACGACCTTGGCCATCATTTCCGGGGTCATGTCGTCGCGATAGGTGTAGTCCTTGCCGTAGATGGCGTCGGTGTTGACATTATCTTGCGGGAGAAACACCAGGCGGCCTGCAAGGCGCTCCGGGAATCCTGGGAGAATTTCGACTTTCTCTTTCGGTCCTGCTCCGTTCGACGGAAACTCCTGGTACCGCCGGTCCGGAGTACGATCCGCAAATCGGCTCGGCCCGGTGATGTAGCCCGCGATCGCCGATGCTGCGACCACCTCTGGACTGGCGAGATAACACTGGGCGTCGCGTGATCCCATGCGCCCCTTGAAATTGCGGTTGGTTGAGGAGATGCCGACTTCGCCCTTTTCCAGAAGGCCGGTTCCGAGGCCGATGCATGGGCCGCATCCGGGAGGCAGAGGGTTCGCGCCGGCATCGAGCAGCGTCTGCCAGACACCGCGCCGCTCAGCTTCCTGCTGTACCCATGCGCTTGCGGCCCCGAGATAGAACTTCACACTGGGTGCGACTCTCTTGCCGCACAATATCCACGCTGCAGCCTCGAGATCTTCGACCCGCGAGTTCGCGCAGGAAATCAGGTACGCCTTCTGGATGGCAACCTTCTTCTTCTCGATTCCGGCGAGCGACTGCATTGCCTGAACGGTGTCCGGGCCGGAAACATGGGGCGTCACCTGCCCGAGGTCGAGAACAATGCGGGCGGCATAGGCCACATCAGGGTCGGGACGCGGCGGATTCGCAGCCCAGCCATCCATATCTTGATTCGGGAACCGCTCAATACCCTGCCCTTTGAGTTGCTGGTACACGCTCCGCAAGTACGTGATCGTGATCTCATCCACCGGGAACCAAGCCACCAGCGGGCCCCACTCGGTGCTCATGTTGGAGATGGAAAGGCGAGCGTCCATGGATAGGCTCGCTACTCCTGGCCCGGAGAACTCGACCGCCGCATTCAGAGCCTCGTCGTGGTTGTACAAACCGCAGAGGGTGATGATTACGTCTTTGCCGGTGGCGCCCTCGGGTAACGAACCTTCCAACACAACCTGGATCGAGCGTGGAATCTGCCACCAGAATTCGCCCGTGGCCCAAACTGCTGCAGCATCGGTGCGTACGATGGGTGTTCCAATGGCGCTCAAGGCTCCGTACATGTTGGAGTGCGAGTCGGAAGCAACCACAAACGATCCCGGCACGACGTAGCCGCGCTCCACCATGATCTGGTGCCCGATGCCTGAGCCTGCGGGGTAGAAGTCGACTCCGTATTCCTTGGCAAAGGCCTCAATGGAGCGGTACTTCTTGAGGTTCCCTTCATCGTGATTCTGTATGTCGTGATCAAGCGCAAACACAAGCTGCCCGGGATCGCAGACCCTTTTTGCGCCAATCGCTTTGAACTTGCTCATCACTGCCGAAGTGTTGTCGTGCGTCATCACATGGAACGGACGGATGGAAACGAAGTCGCCGGCACGCAGCGGCCGCTTCGGCCCTTCGGCAAGGTGGGCTTGCGCGATCTTTTCAACGATGGTCTGGGGCATGTTGAGCTCCGGTTTGCGCTCGCGGGAAAGGCCACGGCGCGAGTCGCGCTCAAGCCAGTACAGGCTTCCGACGTTGCTTGCCATGCACCCGCAATTTCGCTTTGCTTCTGACCCTCACGGTCTTCTTCTCCGTGTCCGCCTTCATCAGCGCCATCAGCCTGCTCACAGAGTCGCTGTCCTCGAGGTTCCAGATCGACTCTTTCAGCCTTCTCTGGGCGGTGCTCGACAGCACACCGTCGGCGAGCCCTGCGAACTTTTCTTCCACGTCCTGATCGGTGAGCGGATTGCGGGGATCGCCTTTGGGATAGTCAAGCTGCTTGCTGAATACGTGTCCGTCGGTAGTGTTGATGTGCACGATAACCCTCTGTAACGCTGGAAATACTTTTTCAATCTCCGGGTCGGCGACGACCTCCACCTTCTTGAGCTGTTCCCGGATCTTCGGATCCCTGATCTTCTCCATGGTGAACTGCGCTGGCGTGACCTGCCGGTCGACCAGCGCCGCCGCGATCACGTAGGGCAGGGAGTGATCCGCAGTCTCCTTGGTGTGCGGATCGTACTTGCTGGGATCGGAAAGAATGTCGGCCGCGCGGGCCAGCGACCGGATCTGAATCTTTTCCACCTGGTCGGGATGCAGATCGTTCGTCTTGACCAAGTCGAGCACAGCCGAGATGGGCGTGTGCGTCAGAGCTTCGGTGGGAAATGCCTTCATCCCGCATTGCGTGATACGCCACGACTCGCCCAGGCCATCGGTAAGAAGATTCAATTTCCAATCCGGACCAAAGACGTGAGTCAATCCTTCCTTGCCGTCCATGACATGCTCGGGACCGGAGTAACCTTTTTCCGCCAGCAGCGCCGCAAACACACCGCTCTGGGTGGCCATCGGGTCGACCGTGTTCTTCATCATGGTCAGCTTGCCGGCGGTTACCGCCCCGAGAGTGCAATGACGGCTGGCCGAGATTCCGATGGCGTGCTGGATCTGCTCCCAGGACAGACGCAAGGCACGTCCGGCAACCATGGGTGAAACAAATGCGGTTAACGTGGCATGGTGCCAGCCGCGCTCACGAATTCCCGGGAAAGCGGCTTCGCAGAAACGCATCTCGAACTCATGCCCGAGTACGAGGCCAACGATCAGGTCCCTGCCGTCGCTCCTGGCACGCTCGCAGCAGGCCATGGCCGCGGGAAAAATGTCGGAGGGATGCGATGGATCCTGCTTCCAGTAGATGTCGTTGTAGTCCATGCAGCGGATCATCAGCGCGTTGGCGAGCGACGCAGAGACTGGATCGACCCGTTTGCCGGTCCCAATTACGGTTGCAGGCCCGGGCCCAGCAACCTCGTCAAGAACTTCCAGCGCGATTTTCACGTCATGCTGCCGGTAGCCGCCCAGGGCGCACCCGACTGAGTCGAGCAGAAAGCGCTTGGCCTGGTAGATCGCGTCCTGTGAGAGGTCTTTGTATTGCAGACCCGCGGCCCAGCGAGACATCCTGGCGGTCACGGTCTCTTTCGGTGCGGAAATCGATTTTGATGCTGACAAGGAATCTCTCCTTATGATTTCACCTTGATGTTCTTCGGATTCTTGAGCGGCAGGAACGCCATGAAGTCGGCGTGATGCACGATGAAAGCCTCCGTAGTGCGCTTGACGAGGTCGCCTTCGGCGGCGTGAGCCGCGATGATGTGGCAGACGGAGTCCGGCACGCCGCACTCCATCGCCAGGGCAACTCCGGTGAACGGATGCCGCAAGGCCTCGCCGCGCTCGCTCTGCCGACTCTTGCCATCGGGCCCGAGTTCGTATTCAAGCAACTTGCCCACGTCGGCCAGGATTGCGCCCGCAATTACAGTGTCCATTTCGATGGGCAAGGCGCGCCCCATGAAGTGCTGCATGGCCAGGGCGCTGTCGCGCGCAATCTGCACCACGCAGCGCTTGTGCTCCATGAAGGTGATGGGACAGTTCGGAACCAGCAGGGTAAAGGGAATCCGGGTCAGATCCTCGGGCTTGAGGGGGCTGCGTTCCAGAGCCTTGAGCCAGGTCTGCGTAACCTGTTCACGCAGTTGGAGATCCTGGATCCAGCCGATCTCCGGCCAAAGCCGATTGAGGGCTTCGCGCATTCTCCACGCTCCGACCTAGCGAACTTACTGTGCCGGGACATCTGGAGCGAGGATTAGCATCACAAAGGGGTGTGATTCCACACATTGACGACGCTTCAAACGGCTCTTTGGCCATGCGTCTAACCTGGATCGGACAGCCGATCCGGCGTCGCCTGTGACTGAGATCACGCGCTGGAGAGACGGTTGTCACGGCCTTGCAGTCGTGCTCCTTTTGTAATAGACGGTGACAAAGGAGCTTGCTCTGTGAAAACCAAGAGAATCCTGATTCTCGGCGCCGCTGGCAGAGATTTTCATAACTTCAACGTCGTGTTTCGCGACAACCCCGAATACAACATCGCCGGTTTCACGGCAACCCAGATTCCCGGAATCGCGGACCGGCGCTACCCAAAGGAATTGGCTGGGGCTTTGTATCCCGCGGGAATTCCCATCTTTGAGGAAAAAGATCTCGAGGACCTGGTTCGCGAGCACAGCGTCGACGCCGTCGTGTTCTCCTACAGTGACATCTCACACCAGAACCTGATGCACCTGGCCTCGCGTGTAGTGGCGACCGGCGCAGACTTCTGGCTTCTGGGTTCGGAACGGACACAGATCAAGTCAACTGCGCCAGTTGTGTCCATCTGTGCGGTGCGCACGGGATGCGGCAAGAGCCCGCTCTGCCGTCTGGTTACTTCGGAATTGAGGCGCGAGGGGTGGAAGCCGGTTGTGGTCCGTCATCCGATGCCCTATGGCGATCTGGCCGCTCAAGCGGTGCAGCGTTTTGCGGTCATGAGCGACCTCGACCAACAGCAATGCACGATTGAGGAACGGGAAGAGTACGAACCCCACCTGCGCGAAGGTACGGTCGTGTACGCGGGAGTGGACTATGAAAAGATCCTGCGCCAGGCCGAGAAAGAAGCCGACATTGTGATCTGGGATGGCGGCAACAACGACACGCCCTTCTATGCTTCCGATCTCGAGATTGTGGTGGTTGACCCGCACCGTCCCGGTCACGAACTAGCGTACTTCCCCGGAGAGGTCAATCTACGCCGCGCTGGTGTCGTGGTGATCAACAAGGTCGATACGGCTTCTCCCCAGGACGTAGAAACCGTGCGGCGGAATGTGCGCGCGAGCAATCCCAAAGCTACCATGGTTGAGACCGCTTGCCGCGTTTCAGTCTCCGCGCCCGAACTGGTGAGAGGTCGCAAGGTTCTGGTGGTCGAGGACGGACCGACGCTGACCCACGGCGAAATGCCGTACGGCGCGGGCGTGGTGGCTGCGCGGCAGTGTGGAGCGGCGGAATTGGTCGATCCCCGGCCTTACGCGGTGGGATCGATTCGCTGGACCTACGAGCACTACCCGCATCTCACCAGTCTGCTGCCCGCCATGGGCTACAGCGCCATGCAGCGGCATGAACTGGAAGAGACCATCAATCGCGTGGACTGCGACCTGGTGCTGGTCGCGACTCCAATTGATTTGGGACATCTGATCAAGCTGAACAAGCCGAGCCTGCGCGTGACTTACGAGGTGGAGGATGTGACCCATCCCGGACTGGCGGAGATCCTGGCGCAGTTCACCAGAAAACACGCCCACACAACGGTCTAGGTGCGCGCGCAGAGTCTGACCGCGAGAATGCAGAATAGCGCGCCGGAGCCTTGGAAAGACTAACCCGCTGGGTCCCAAAGTCAGCGGGTTTCGATCACTTTTCGAATCCGCTCGAAGGCCCAATCAATCTCTTCGCGAGTGATGGTCAGCGGCGGAGCGATGCGGATGACGTGGTCGTGGGTCTCCTTGCACAGCAGGCCTTCCTTCTTGAGTGCCTCGCAGTAAGGGCGCGCGGGGCTGTGCAGTTCGATGCCGATCCATAGCCCCTTGCCTCGGACTTCCTTCACATCAGCGCTGCGAAGGGTTTGCAGTCGACCGAGGAAGTAGCGGCCCAGGACCGCAGAATTTCGCACCATCTCTTCTTCAATCAAGACGCGAAGTGCAGTGCGGGCCACAGCAGATGCCAGCGGGTTGCCGCCGAATGTGCTGCCGTGGTCCCCGGGATTGAATACACCCAAGACTTCCTTCGACGCGAGGACGGCGGAAACCGGATAGAAGCCCCCGGAGAGCGCCTTGCCCACGATGAGGACATCCGGCCTGATCCCTTCGTGCATGTACGCGAACAGTTCGCCCGTACGACCCAGGCCGGACTGAATCTCGTCGCACATGAGCAGCACCCGATGCTCACGGCAGATCGCGGATGCTTCTTTGAGATATCCCGCAGGTGGAATAATGATGCCGGCCTCACCCTGAATCGGCTCGACGAGGAATGCACAGGTGTTTGGCGTGATGGCTTCGCGCAAGGCGCCCGCATCGCCATAAGGAATGATCTTGAACCCAGGCGTGAATGGCCCGAAGCCGTAACGATATTGCTGATCGCTCGAGAAGCTGACGATGGTTACCGTACGGCCGTGGAAGTTGTTGGCACAGACGATGATCTCGGCCTTGTCGTTGGGGATGCCCTTGACCTTGTATCCCCACTTTCGCGCTGCCTTCACGGCAGTCTCCACCGCTTCGGCGCCGGAATTCATGGGAAGCGCCAGATCGAAACCAGTCAGGTCATGCAGCTCCTTATAGAACAGGGGCAACTGGTCGTTACGGAAGGCACGCGAAGTGAGCGTGACTTTGTGAGCTTGCTCGATCAGCGTCTGCAGGATACGAGGGTGGCAATGTCCCTGGTTCACGGCAGAATAGGCCGCGAGGCAGTCGAGGTAGCGCCGGCCTTCCACGTCATACACCCACACGCCCTCGGCGCGATCGATGACGACATCGAGCGGGTGGTAGTTGTGGGCTCCATACTGGTGTTCGAGCTCGATGAACTCCTGGGTGGGGGTCAGTTCGGTCGTCGGCATGCGTTCTCCTCAATCTTGGATTGTAGTTAGCTAGTCCTTGTCCAACAGCATTGTCAGTAATGCCATGCGTACATAAAGTCCGTTGGCGGCCTGTCGAAAATAGAGCGCGCGCGGATCGTCGTCCACGTCTTTGTCTAACTCAACAGTCCTGGGCAGAGGGTGAAGAATGAGCGCGTCGGATTTCATCCTCTTGAGCAATGCCGAATTGATGGCGTAGCGCTTCACGCCTCCGCCGTCGACGACACGCTCAGGTCGAATGCGCGTCTGATAAACGACGTCCACCTCGCCGATCACGCGTTCAACATCAGATTCCAGTTCGTAGCGGACACCGTGCTCGTCGAGGTATTCGAGGATATCCGGCTTCATCTGAAGTTCCGGCGGGCTGACAAAGAAAATCTTGACCCGGTCAAACTTGGCCAGCAGGTAAGCAAGCGAGCGCGCGGTACGGCCACGGTCCAGTTCCCCGATGATGGCGACGCTCAGGCCAACCAGGGGCCGTTCACGATAGATCGTGTACAAGTCAAGCAGCGCCTGCGTGGGATGCTGGCCTCCGTCGCCGTCTCCGGCGTTGATGATTGGGACCGTCGAGACTCGTGCAGCCCGTTGCGCCCCGCCAGCCTCGGAATGGCGAACTACGATGACATCGGAATAGTTCGCGATGATGCGGATGGAGTCTTCCACCTGCTCGCCCGCGATTTCTGACGAAAACGCACCGGCCTGCTCGGTGGAAAGGACCTTGCCGCCCAACCGGTACATCGCCGCCTCGAAAGAGAAGCGAGTCCGGGTGGAGGGCCGGTAGAACAAGGTTGCGAGAATCTTGTTCTGGTACTCGAGTGTGCCTCCCCGGGCCACGACACGCTCCATACCGTGAGACCGGCGAAAAAGGTCCATGAGCAAGGGAAGAGTGAACTGCTGCGATTCGACCACGTGCCTCAGTCTTGCAGCCTCGCTCCGGTCCTCGGCTTCCAGAAAATGGGGAGCGATCTGGTTCGACGAAGAAAGATTCGACTTGGCCATGGTTCGTTATCCCCCTACAGGAAGTTCCCGCTCTACCGGTGATTTGCTGACTGCACCTTGAGGGTCCGGAAGAATGTGTGTGCCCATTTGTCCGGCAACGGCATCGGTCAGGTGCTCGAACGACGTGATCACAACTTCTTTCCCGCCCGACTTCAGAAAGCGCAACGCTGACTCCACTTTGGGCCCCATGTTCCCCGCAGGAAAATGGCCGGCTCTGTAGTGAGCTGCCAGCTCAGAAGCGGTAGCGCAGCGCAACGGCCGCTGCGTGGGTTTCTTGTAGTCGAGGTACACGAAATCGATGTCAGTGGATATAGCGAAAACCTCTACTCCCAGCTTCGAAGCGAGAAGTGCCGAAGCACGGTCCTTGTCGATGACCGCTTCCACGCCCTTCAGCTGACCATTGCAGCGGACCACCGGGATTCCCCCGCCACCACAGGCAACCACCAGCACTCCCTGATCCATCAAGGAGCGAATCACGTCCAACTCGACTATCTCCACCGGTTCGGGAGAAGGAACCACGCGACGGTAGCCACGTGCTGCATCCTCCACGATTTCCCATCCCAGTTGACGCTGGCGCTCCTCTGCCCGTGCGCGAGAGTAGAAAGGACCGATCGGTTTGGTCGGATGACTCATCGCTGGATCATCCGAGCGAACCACCGTCTGAGTCACCAGGCTCACTACGGGCACGTTCAAGCCCGCCGCGCTAAGTTCGTCGCGCAGCGACTGGGACAGGAAGTAGCCAATCTCCCCCTGGCTGGCTGCGCCGCAAACGTCAAGCGTCTGTCCTGGAACTTGATCCGATGCCTGTTCCGATCGTAGTAACTGCGCGCCTACCTGGGGACCGTTCCCGTGCGTAATGACGAGATGATATCCAGCCTGTATCAGTCCGACGATCGCCCGTGCGGTGTGGCGGGCATTGACCCACTGCTCAACGACAGTTCCCTTCTCTCCTGCACGGATGAGAGAGTTGCCACCCACGGCGATGAGCATGGACTTCACAAGTCAGTAGTCAGTGGCCAGTGCCAGTTCCCAGCAAACCACGGCAACTTCTTGAGTCGCGTTCCTTCACGTACGCAGCAACTCTGCCTCGCGTACCGGCTCAAGCACTTCGCGGTAGTGCATGAGTTCCAGCAAAATCGCTTTCTGCGCATGCAGGCGATTCTCCGCTTGCTGGTAAACAACTGAGTGCGCTGAGTCGATCACGGCATCGGTCACTTCGTCGCCCCGGTGTGCCGGCAGGCAGTGCATGAACAGTGCGTCAAACTTCGCGTGGCCGAACAACTCGGCGTTCACCTGGTAGGGCGCGAAGATGCGGTGGCGTGATTCTTTCTCCGCTTCCTGTCCCATGCTGGCCCACACGTCGGTGTAGACCACATCGGCGCCGGTGGCCGCCTCGACGGGATCATGCGTCAGAGTGCACGTGCCTCCTGACTGTCTGCCACGCTCGACCGCCCACTGCACCGCATCCGCTTTCGGCTCATATCCGTCAGGAGTAGCCACCCACACATGCGCTCCCAGTTGTGCTCCGGCAAACATCAGCGAGTGGCAGACATTATTGCCATCGCCGATGAACGCTACCTTCAGCCCGGCGGCGTCACCCTTGAGTTCGAACATGGTCAGGTAGTCGGCCATGGCCTGGCACGGGTGGCTGTAGTCCGTAAGGCCATTAATGATCGGAATGCTGGCGTACTCCGCCATGCGCTCAACGATGTCATGGGCGTAGGTGCGAACCATAATGCCTTGCACCATCCGCTCCAGATTCTTGGCCACGTCGTAGACCGATTCGCGCTTGCCCAGGCTGATCTCAGCATTCGAGAGATAGAGCGCAAACCCACCCAACTGCTGAATGCCCACATCGAACGACACGCGGGTACGCAGCGAGGGCTTCTCGAAAATCATGGCCAGTGTCTTTCCTTTTAGCGCTCCGGTGTGAGCGGAGGGATGAGCCTTCATCTCGCGGGCCAGATCGAGGAGGTAGCGAATCTCCTCGGGAGAGAAGTCCCTGATGGAAAGAAAGTTGTGGCAGCCCATGAATCACCTCCTGCTCCCGAGTGCATCAGGCGCCAGTCCGGCGATGGATCCGTCGCCGAAACACGGCACGGCGACTACCTGACCACTCATGCTCTCCTGCAGGACTCAGCAGAAGCAGTGAAGGGCATCACGGACGGGAGTGACGGGGCTCACGGGTGCATGGACTACAGGCACAGCAATGTGTTGTGCGCCAAGGAGATACGCCTGCGGGGGGCTCACCTAGGAAGGGTGCGGGAAACGAGGAGGTGCGGTTTGTGAAGACCTCGCATGACGTCCTCGGCAACGCAAGGCCGGCGAACTCAGGCGGCGTCTTCTTCCTCGGTAAATCCCCAGTGCCTCAACAACTCTGGTGGCACGTACTTCTCGTCCTTGTTCTGCCGAACCCATTCCTTCAAAGGTAGTGAGTCTTTGTAGCGGTCCGGCGTGATGCCGAGTATAGCCACGATATGATCGAATGAAGTGGTTTCGCCCATCGCACACCTCACGATTTCTACGGTTGAATTCTGGTTATTATAATCGCGGAATTGTGAACGTGAAATGAAATTGCCAAAGCCCTGGATTTTAGGGTGTGCGCGGGCGAATCGGAGCCTCAGCCTTGTCAATCGCCTTTTCGTGAAGATCCCATGAATAGATGGCCTTTCGACATCCTTCTCGCGCCAGGCTAGTACTGAGTTGCCGTTCCGCCTCGTCAAAAGTGCTTTCCGCATCGATCCTGGCGCGGGACGCGGCCTCGTCGGCCTTCTTCACTGTCTTGGCAAACAGCCTCGCTTCCGAGTCGATCGCCGGCTGTCGCTTGCAGTCAACGTCTTGGCCCTGCCCAACCAGTTCCTGGTAAGCGGCTCTCGCTTCCTTGCTCCAGCTTTCCTTGACGACCTGGTTCAAGTGGTCAAGTGCGGCGTTCGCCTCATCAGCTGCCTTGCGCACCCTCTTCTTCTCGCGTAACCACTTCATTACCGACCACGCCATCGCCTCGGTCATGAGCTCTCTTGCACCTTCGACCTCAGGGAGCTTCTTCATAGAATCAAGCACGGTTATTGCCGAAGAACAGGCATAGCTCACCCATTCAAAAAAGTCCAGCTTCGGCACTGCAAAGACTGTACTAATCCCGGGACAATTTCCCTGTTGACACGCCGGAATCTGGATACTAGCATGAAGCTATGCTGCATTGCAGCAATGGAGGCTATTATGCGAGCGAACGCGAAGCCCCGTGGCGAGCACTCTCCTTTGGCGATTCTGAAGGAGTTGGCCATTGAGGGGACGTCGAGCCTGGTGGAAGCACAAAGAACGCTGCTCAACCTGGCCCAGCAGGAAAACGACATCCTCATGAATGGTGTCAAGGAACGGATTGCCGGTTTCATCCCAGTAGTGGCCATGACGGATCTTGTACAACGCAGTCTTGATACCTTTATCGGAATGCAGCAGGACTTCCTGACCACAGCCAGCAAGCAGACCCTGTACTGGCTGGAACTGGAAAAAGGCGGCAAAGGCGATCGCGGCGATCACCTGCTGGATCTGGCCCGCGAGGGTGTGGAAAACTTTACCCGCGCTCAGAAGAAGTTTCTGGACGTTGTGGCCGAGGAAGCCAACAAGGTAACCAGCCACAAGCGCGAGCATAACCACAAGGCCGTGCGGAGGACGGAACTGGCGAAAGTGGCGCGCGAAGCCGGACACGCCTTTATCGAAGCGCAGAAGCGGCTGCTGGATGTGATGGGTCAGCAGATGAGTGTGAATCTGGACGCGGCAACCCGAACTTTGGAACTGCTGTCGCCGTCCCGATTGTTGCCAATCGCGAACTTCACAGGTGAAGGCGTGAAGAGCTTTGTCGATGCTGAGAAGTCCATGATTGGCTCACTGATCATGCCGAAGAAGCAGCCCAAGGTTGTGGGCAAGGCTGGACAGCGGGTGCACCGTGTAGCTCATCAACGCAGGTCCGCCTAGAAAGGGGCGGATCTGGCCGGTTCCTGATTTGCTCGCTGCTTCACCGTTCGCAGGCAGTTGCAGCGCTTCGGATTTGTCCGTTCATAGTCTGGCAGGATGAGCGACAGCGGCCTCGGCCAGACATCGGTCTCGTTTGTTCACGTCGACGCCAGCCGAGCCGGCGCGTCGAGGGGTAGGAGTCGGTCCAACACCGTCTGTTCCAATTGCACGCCCAGTCGGCCGACATAGAGCAGCGCGCTGCACTGCAGCGTAATCCAGTCTCCGGTCATGAGCGGCGAACGGAATGCAGCGCGGTTGCGCAGCCAATGCTGGGCCACGTGACGCGCCAGGGTGAAGCCCATGCCGGTGTCGGGCCCTGCAATGTCGGCAAGTATGCCCTCAAGGGTGAACATCACCTTGGATAACATCACCAGGGGTCCCGGGAACCTGATGCCGCGTATCGCGATCCGCTCCAGTAACCGCATCGCATCTCCGCCACTCGGCAAACGTCCTGCCGGCAGTTCATCGAGAAAGCGCCGGACCGACTCGCGGACCATTCGGGCGCGCGCTGAACTTCCCGCGATGCCCTGCTGACTCAGCGCCAGGACCTCCTTCGACGCGCCCACGGCATCGCGCAGACTGACCAGGAGAATCAACAGCGCGAGATGCCGGCGCTGCTCGCGACTTAAGCGCTCCCTCAGGGCCCAGTCGACGATGGTCAGGTCGCCGGTGCGGGTGTCATAGAGCAGGTTACCGGCGTGGGGATCGCCGTGAAATACGGCGTCTTGCTGCGACGCAAAAAGCGGCACAGCGACCAGCGCTTCAACCAGTTGCTCAGCCACCCTCCTGCGTCGCGAGGCCGGCAGACTGGCAGCAGCGTTTGTCACTTTCACACCGCGTTCCTCGGTGAGCGCCGTGATTCTGGGCGTGCACAAGGGCCGAATCAGTCGCGGCACGCGCACGCCTGGCATGGACTGGTAGAGCGTCCATGCTTCGACCAGCGTCTTCTGCTCGCGGGCATAGTTGACCTCGTGACTGAGCAGACGCCGGACTTTGCGGAAGGTATCAGGGATCAGGTGCGCAGGAATTCCGTAACAATGGTGGCGATCCCCGAAGTATTGCGCCAGTCCCTGCAAGTACTGCATGTCTTCGGCAAAGTACTCGGGGATGTGCGGCTTCAGCACCTTGAAAACACCGCGTTCGCGCCGTCCGCTGTCGGGGTTTTTCCAGGTAAAGCGCACGACTGCACTGACACTGGCCTCCGAGAGTATGGCCGGCGCAATCTCGACCGAAAAGCGTTCGAGTCGCGGTCCCAGGCTCTCTTGGATGATGGCTCGGATCGTCTCCGGCTCTACGTCGCGGATGCCATTCTCCAGCCGGGCAAGCGCATGTCGCAGGGCAGGCCGAAGATGCTGGTTTCGCGCGATGACCTGGCCCAGCTTCTGCAGACCAGGCACCTTGGCGATGAGCCTCAGAAGACGCACCTCAGGCGGTGTCTTCTCCGGGAGTTCGATCTGCTCCAGGAGCTTCGGAGCAAGGCGCGCGGGAGAAAGCCGCGCTACCACGAACATCATCGCGTCCCGGACCGGGGGACGCCACTTCACATAAGCTTCTGGAACTAGCCGGTCTACCGGAACAATCTCGTCGACGATCCATCGCGCCATCGCGTCGCGCAGGGACTGCCCAACGGGGCTTCGCAGCCCGGCTTCAATGGCACTGGTCTTTTCGGTCGCTGTTGCCCCCTGGGGCACGAAGTTTGCGAGGGCGGTGCGCAGTTGTTCCGGCGCGAGCTGGCCAAAGCCAGCTACGATAACGGATGGATCCAGCATAGGGGCCTGTCAAAACTATGGGCCGCGGCAACTGGCTCTGCAGTGACCGTCATCACCGATTCAAACAGAAACTATGTGAGATAGTCCCAGTCGCAGACGACTCGCACCAGCAGCGAAATTGGCCTTATGAGATCCGTAAAAACCTTGAACGAAGTATTCTCTTCGCCGACCACCCGCCGCCGGTATGAGGTCTGGTTCATTCGACTGGGACTGGCGGATGGCGGCGGTGCCTGGTGGTTCCGCTATCTGTTGATGAATCCTGGGCGAGGTGGTTGCGCCGGAGAACGCCAGGGAATGCCGGTTCAGGTTTGGGCCACATGGTTCCCGCACCAGGGAAAGCCCCAGACTTTCATTCAGGGTTTTCCATTGGAGGGCCTTGATCTCAGCGGTCGAGGCCAGAGCCCGATCCACTTGCGAATTGCCAACAATGAGATCGGAGAGAACTTCTGCCAGGGAACGTTGCGCGTTGACGGACACGAGATCTCCTGGGATTTGCGCTATCGCTCCACGTTCCGCGTCACCCTGAGTAACAAGGGATGGATTGGCTTCTCACGGACGCCCCACTCTGACGCGTTATTTTCGGGGCGCATCATGCTCGATGGCCGGACTTTTGAAGGCGACCCGTTGGGATTCGGACTACAGGGACACAACTGTGGATATCGTCATCGCAACTTCTGGACATGGGCTCACGCATACTTTCCTCGTCCTGGCGCCCCACACAGCACATTGGAAGCGCTCGTCTATGAAATGCCACTCGGCCTGGTCTTCCGCAAAGCAGCGCTCTGGCATGACAGGAAGCAATACCTCTTTCGCAATCTGCAAGAAATCAGGACAGGCGCTGCAGACTTTGTATGGAATTTTCGTTGTCCCACGCGAGACGGATTCTCACTGGAAGTGGAGATCGACGGTCGAGGGCCGAGCTTACATCGTCTTCCCTACACCAAGACCGATTGTTCGGGTAGCTTTGAAGTCGTGAACAACAGCCTGTCGACAGCAAGACTCTGCTTGCAGCAATTCGGCAAGCCCATCGAACGGTTGGTAACCACAACAGGGGCTGTCTTGGAGATGGTCGGTCGCGGTTGACTATTCGGACGAGTGAGCCTTCGCCAGGCGCTCTGCAACGACGGCATAAGCTGCCGGATTGAATGCCATCCCGATATGAGTTCCTGGAACTTCCACGTCCACTTCCGGGTTCTTGGTCATGCAGTACCGCCAGTCGACGATGCCGTCATGGCGCGTGTAGATCGCAGTTTCGACCATTGATTCCGGAACCTCGCGCTTCAGCGAGTCCACAAAATTGCAGCTGCAGCGCCCGGTATAGCAGTCGGGCAATACTCCACGACCATGCTCCTGCAGGATGCGCAGGCGAACGGCTTCAGCGGCATGCAGAACAGTTCGACTGGTGACGGTGCCGCGAAACGGCGCGGCGAGAGTAATCACAGAAGCGACATCACGCGGCCGCTGACCGGCGATCGAGCGTGCAATCACTCCTCCCAGGCTGTGTCCGATCAAGTGGATCTTCCTGCCGGTCTCCGCCAGAGCTCTTTCGATGGTCTCGTTCAGATGACGCTGGATCAACAGGTTTGGACACTCCGCGTTGATACCAATGCCGGAAAAGTAAGGCCGGTAGCCGATGCGCGCAAGCCATGCGTGAAGTTCGGTCAGATAAAGATCAGTTCCCAGAAAGCCGGGAATAATGACCACACCAGAGCCGTCACCGCGCGGGACGCCAAAACCGTAGTAGACGGGCGTAGCATGCAGCAGCAGGATCTCCGCTCCGAATAGGGCTTCGGTCCAAAGTGAGCTGTTGGCTTCCGGTTGGACTCGCGGAGTGTGCTTGCGCCTGGTCGTTACCTGGGGAATTGTTCTTGCTCTCTTTTGTTTAGGCCGCAATCTCGCTCTAAGCTTCCTGGGCATTTACGCACATTCCCGCTCCCGCGCATGCAAGCGGATGGTTTTTCCAACGCGGGATTATACTCTGAGGTTCAGCCAGGCTCCATAGCACGTCTGTGGGATCAGCGCTTTCTCGGTGCACGCCGTTTCCCGGGCGTTCTCTTCTCAAGCCGGGCTTCCAATTCTGCCACTTTCCTGCGTAACGCATCGAGTTCAGGCTCGGCCCCGACATGCGGCGGTGTTTGTGTCGTCGCGCCCAAAAACCGTTTCATCATATCTACTGGCGACAGGATGGCGGACTGAACTTCGGTGATGCGGTTCTGCACCGCGTCTTGCACTTTCTGGTACGTATCAAACGCCGATTTCAAATACCACATGACGAATTCCTGCCGCACTTCGTCGGACGCGATGATCAGTTGGCGGAGGAGTTCGAGCGGCAGGCCCGTCGGCTTGTCCTTCGCATCTTCCGTGATGATTTGGGTAAGGACGACGCGGGTCAGGTCCTGGCCGGTTTTGGCGTCGACTACCTGAACGTCTTTGCCTTTGCGAATGAATGCAGCCAGATCGTCCAGGTTCACGTAGCGGCTGCCCGCAGTGTCGTATAACCTGCGATTGCCATATTTCTTGATCAGAACGGTGTCCGCCTTGGTTTCTTGCCGGTTCATGTTGCTATGCACAAGCCTGCAAACACATCTTGACATAAGCCTAGCCGACTCGTATAGTTAAATCGTTGCTGCACTGCAGCAAACTTGGAGGTATTATATGCCACCCGCAGTCAAGCACGAATCCTCCCGAGCTCATTCCGCAGAGTCGTCTTTTGTTTCTCTTCTTTCCGGTTGGGCCCAACAGGGAGTTCAGAGTTTTTTTGCCACACAACGAATCCTCCTGGATCTCGCCATGCGGCAGAATGCCAGCGTAATGCACGCGATCCGCCAGCAACTTTCTGATCCCCATCACTCTCCCACCGCACTTCTGAGTGAGATGACAGGAGAGGGTATGGCAAACTTCATCGAAGGGCAGAAGGTTCTTCTCGATCTGGGACAGCAGCAGAACGAAATCTTGATGACTGGTGTGAGGGAGCGGGTCGGGGACTGGCCCGGAGCGCACAACGTCACCGATATGCTGCAGCGTAGCGTGGAGACTTTCATCGACATGCAGCGGGAGTTTCTGAAGATTGCCAGCAAACAAACCCACACCTGGATGGAGGCATCCAAGGCCGGCAAGCCGTATCCAGGAGATGAGTTGCTGGAACTGGCCCGCGAGGGCATGGAGAACTTCATCAAGGCACAGAAGCAGTTCCTCGATGTCATCGCCGAGGAGACGGGCAAGGTAACCAAGGGCAAGCGCACCAACGGAGCCGTCAAGAAAATGAAGCAGACCGAGTTGTCGGAACTGGCGCGGAAGGCAACGGAGTCCTTCATCGAAGCTCAGAAGCGGCTGGTTGACGTCGCCGGGAAGCAGATGAACGCCGGCGTGAAGACCGCAGGCAAGACGATGGAACTGTTGCGGCCATTTCCTTTCCTGCCGTTGTCAGACCTGACCCGGGAGGCGGTGAAGAGCTATGTCGACGCCCAAAAGGCGTTGATGGAGGTAGTGGTGAAACCGCCTACCGGAGCCAAGAAGGCAGCGAAGCCGGAACGTCATGCCAAGCGGCATGCCCACAAAGAAAAGACGGCGGCGGCGGTCGCTTGAGAAGCGCTGATGGTGAGACACCCACGGAACCACGCTAACGTGTCCTTGACCTAGTCGAGAGCACGTTGGCGTGTTTCTGCCACGCGTTTTCGGGCAAAGCGAAATATCTCGCCCGAAGGCGCTATTCTGCCTCTTTTACCGAGGGTCCCCGCCTTTAGGTCGCGAGGCCTCTGTATCGCCTCGGCTTGGGGACCATGCAATCGTTCAACGACATTCAAATCGAGGTGGAACATGTCCACGGTTACAGCAGTATCCGCTCCCAAGATTTCTGGCGGCAGTTTCCTGATCGGGGAGCGCGCGCCAGACGATGTTTTCACTCCTGAAGACTTCACTGAGCAGCACTTGCTGATTGCACAAACGGCCGAAGAATTCGCCGCCAACGAAATTGTCCCCAACATGGACAAGATGGAGCACAAGGACTTTGCCCTCACTCGAGAACTGGTGAGGAAGGCCGGTGAGCTGGGCCTGAGCGGAGTCGACGTCCCCGAAGAGTACGGCGGCCTGGAGTTGGATAAAGTGACATCCGCCATTATTGCTGATCGCCTGGCTAAATACGGCGGCTTCAGCACGACCTGGGGCGCTCATACCTGCATCGGCACGCTGCCCATCGTCTATTTCGGCACCGAAGAGCAGAAGAAGAAGTATCTACCCGGGCTGGCGAGTGGCCAAATGATCGGAGCCTACGCACTCTCAGAGTCGTCTTCGGGCTCTGACGCTCTCAATTGCCGCACTCGCGCCGAACTCTCCGCCGGTGGCACACACTACGTATTGAACGGCGAAAAAATGTGGATCACCAATGCCGGGTTCGCCGACCTGTTCATCGTGTTCGCCAAGGTGAGCGGTGATAAGTTCACCGCGTTCATCATCGAGCGCGGATTCCCCGGCTTCTCGGTCGGTGCGGAAGAACACAAGATGGGCATTCGCGGATCTTCCACCTGCCCGCTCATCCTGAATGACTGTAAGGTGCCAGTCGACAATGTGCTCGGCGACATCGGCAAAGGACACACCATCGCTTTTAATGTGCTGAACGTGGGCCGCTTCAAACTCGGCGCAGGATGCATCGGGTCGGCCCGGAATTGCCTCGAAAGTGCCACCGCCTATGCGAAGCAGCGCAAAGCGTTCGGGAAGGTGATTGCCGATTTCGGTCTGATTCGCGAGAAGCTGGCCAACATCGCCACCGGGATTTTCGTAGGCGAGGCCATGGCTTACCGCACCGTAGGCATGATGGACTCCGCAATCTCGCAGCTGGACTCAGGTCACCACGACATGGGCCCTGTGCGCAAGGTGATCGATGAATATGCCATCGAGTGTTCGATCCTCAAAGTCTGGGGATCGGAGTTCATCAGCTACGTGGTCGACGAGATGGTGCAGATCTACGGCGGATATGGCTTCGTGGAAGAGTACCCTGCCGAGCGCACCTATCGCGATGCACGCATTAACCGGATTTTCGAAGGCACCAACGAAATCAACCGGCTCGTCATCACCGGCTTCCTGCTGAAACGGGCGATGTCCGGGCAGCTGCCGTTGATGGCAGCCATCAAGAGCCTCATGGATGAAGTGCTCTCAGGGACCAGGGAAGAGGGTACGGAGGGTCTCCTCGCAGATGAACGAAAACTGGTCGCGGCTGCCAAGAAGATTGGCTTGTTCGCGGCCGGTGTTGCCACTCAAAGGTATATGCAGGCGATGCAGGACCAACAGGAGATCATGGGAGCGATCGCCAACATGGTGATCGAAACCTATGCCATGGAGTCTGCCGTACTGCGCGCGCAAAAACTCGCGATGCGGAACGGCGAGGCGGGCTCCGCTTATGCCACTGCCATGACTCGTGTTTACATGGCAGGCGCAATCGAGAGAATTGAGAGCGCCGCGAGAAAGGTAATCGCCGCCGCCAGCGAAGGCGACATGCTGCGATCACAAATAGCAATCCTGCGCCGCCTGTGCAAGTACGAACCATACAACACCATTGCTTTGCGCGAGAAGATCGCACAGAGAGTCATCGAAACCGGCAAGTACGTGGTTGCGTAATCGCCGCAGGATGAAAAAGCAAGAGCACGAGTAGTCGTGGCGGCCCGGAAGGAAGGAAAGGGCCGCCATTTAACCATTACGGTAATGTCTTAGTCGACACTATCCCCCCCGGAACACGCAGACTTGAACCTGCCTTTTCGCCTCGTGCTTCCTCAGTTGCCGCTACCCTCGTGTGATAGCACTCACAGTGACCTGTGACACATGCCACGGATTCGCTCCCCCGCCCGTGGTGTAGTGATTCCGTATCTCCGGCTAGGGAGAGAGTGTTATGGGTTTGCGCGACTGGTCAAAGTCGAATGTTGACTACGGCCTGAAAGTTGTGAATTCTGGGATAGAGGGAGCGCGTTCCGGTCGAGAAGCATTCCTCCATGGAGAGTCTCTTACTCCGTTTCTCAACGAGTCATTTCCAGATGCTTTGAAGCCCGCCATTCTCGCAGCATGTATCGGCGTGCTGGGCAGTTATTCATACAAGCGGAATAAATCCTTAGGTAGAGTATTGGCGTACGGTTTGCTCGGTGGTGCAATCGGCTTTGGCGCAGGCATCGCCTGGAAAAACCGCCGTCTGGCTGCGAGTGTGGCTTCCGGTGCTTTGAAGAACGTGAGCAAGATACGCGACGAGCACTGGCTGGAAAAGCATCCAATCGACTACGCATAGAAACAGAGACACAGAGATCGTCCAGCAGCATTCTGACTGTCCTTCTCGCGGTCATGAGGCTGTGAAATCCGAGTGATTGCCGTTCTCGCAGATAGCGCGCCCTACCGATGAATCAGGGGGCAGCGATGATCACGAGCGAAGCAGTAAAGGAGCGGGTTGAGATCCCGCTTGCCTCAGAAACCCTCAGCGAAGAACGAATTGCCTACCTGGAAGGACTAGTTAGTCAGGCCAGAACCGCCGCTGCTGTCTTTACCCAATTCTCTCAAGAGGACGTTGACCGCATCGTCAAGCCGATGGTCCTCGCCGGACTGGAACAAGCTCAACATCTGGCCCGCCTGGCGGTTGAAGAAACCAAAATCGGGGTAATGGAAGACAAAGTCATTAAGAACATGGTGGCGACGGAGTTCGCCTATAACTACATCAAAGACAAACGTACCGTCGGCGTCATTCGCGAATTTCCTGAGCGCAACCTCGTCGAAATTGCTGAACCGATTGGGGTCATCTTCTCGCTCACACCCATTACGAACCCCACTTCTACGGTGCTCTTCAAATGCATCATGGCCATCAAGACGCGGAACGCAGTCATCTTCAGTCCCCATCCCAAGGCTTGGCGCTGCTGCTCCGAAGCCGTACGGATCATGTATGAGACCGCGCTGAGGCACGGCGCGCCCGAAGGGGTCTTTACTTGTCTGGAATCACACACTCTGCAGGACAACGCCTACCTGATGAAGCACAAAGCCGTGGGCCTGATCGACGCTACCGGCGGCCCGGGCGCAGTCAAAGCCGCCTATAGTTCCGGCAAGCCAGCGCTGGGTGTAGGGCCTGGCAACACTCCGGTCTATCTGGAAAAGACAGCGGACCTGAATACCGCTGTAGTCGACATCATCATCTCCAAAACGTTCGATAACGGGACCATTTGCGCGTCAGAGCAGACGGTGGTGATCGACGACGAGATCTATGACCTCGTGCTGAACAAATTTGCCGAACTGGGCGCGCACATCTGCAATGACAAAGAGACGAAGCTGCTGGCGCGCACCGTGATCGATCCCGAGACCGGATTCATGCAGCCCCTGGCCGTCGGGCAGAAGGCCACCGATATTGCGCGCTTTGTCGGTCTTTCGGTTAAGCCGAACACCAAACTCCTGATTGCGCCGATTCAGGGTGTAGGCCGCGAACATCCCCTGTCGGTCGAGAAGCTGTTTCCGCTGCTCTCCGTCTACAGGGCGAAATCCGTCGATGAGGCGCTCAAGGTCTGCGTGGACGTAAATCATGCCGGCGGGCTTGGACATACAGCAGTCATCTTCTCGCGCAACGACGAGGTTATCCGGAAGTTTGGCGAAGTAATCAACGCGGGGCGGCTCATCGTGAATTCACCGGGCTCTATAGGAGCGCTCGGTGCCGTTTACAACGACCTGGTGCCCACCCTTTCCTTCGGATGCGGGACGGGCGGAGGCAACAGCACGACCGACAACGTAAACATCTATCACTACCTCAACATCAAACGGCTGGCTCGGAGGACACAGGCGCATATGTGGTTCCGGGTTCCCAATCAGATCTACTTCAACATGAACGCGGTGGAGAACGTACGCAATTTCCCATCGCGCTGTACCGTCATCATTACCAACCCGGCGATGGAGCACATCGGCCACGTGGACATTGTCCGGCGCTGTATGCCTGAGCAAACTCACGTCCATGTCCTGGTCATTCCGGATGCGGAGCCCGAGGTCAAGGTCGTCGTGCACGGAGTGGAAACGCTCAACTTCTACAAAGCCGACCAGATCATCGCACTGGGTGGCGGGTCTGTGATCGACGCGGCGAAGATCATGAAACTCAAGTACGAATCGCCGGAAGCTGACCTGCAGGAGCTCGCTGCTCCCTTTCTGGACCTGCGCAAGCGCGTGGTCCAATACCCGACCGAGAAACTCACCCGGGCGCGGCTGATTGCCATCTCCACGACCAGTGGAACGGGGAGCGAAGTCACTCCCTTTGCCGTCCTGACCGACAAAGAACATGGGCGCAAGGTGACGCTCGCGGATTACTCGCTGAGCCCGGATGTGGCCATCGTGGATCCGCAGTTCGTTATGTCAATGCCCAAGGGCCTTACCGCCGATACTGGCATCGACTGCCTGACTCACGCACTGGAAGCTGGAGTTTCCAGTTACGCGTCACCCTATACCGACGCCGACGCCATGCAGGCGATTCGACTTGTGTTCAAGTACCTGCCCATCGCATATGAGAATCCCCGCGATGAAGAGGCACGCTGCATGATGCACAATGCCGCCTGCATTGCGGCGATGGCATTTTCCAACGCGTCAGTTGGAGTGAATCACGCGCTCGCACATGCTTTCGGCGCGCGCTTCGGAGTCGCGCACGGCCGGGCCAACGCCCTGATGTTGCCGCATGTCATCGCGTACAACGCGGCGGTACCCACCAAGTTCATGCCCTCGCCGTATACGCAGGGGTATGTCGCACACAAGAAATATGCCACGGTCGCGGACTTGCTCGGTCTGGGAGGCAACACGATCGAGGAAAAGGTAAAGAACCTGGTAGCAGCGACCGAACAGTTACTCGACAGACTAGGTTTCCCCCGGTCGATCGCCGAGTTGGGGATCTCGAGGGAAGAATTCGAGCGGGCGATACCCGATTTGACCAAGCTTGCCTTTGACGATCCGTCCTGGCGGTCGAACCCTCGCATGCCGCTGATGAGCGAATTGGCCGATCTGTTTTGGAGCGCTTATCACGGACGTGGCGTAGCACAGGCTGCAAATGCCTCTCAAAAACAAACCGCATAGCGGGTGGGGGTGTCTATGGCGACGATTTCCGCGTGGCTGAAGATTGACGAAGAGCGCGTTGTTCCTGCTCTGCGAGAAGCGGGAGAGAAGTTGAATGGTGACGGCGGAGAAGTGCTGTTGGATTTCTCTTGCGTGTCCCGCATCGTCCCGAGCGCGGTCAAGGCAATGGAGAATTTCGCCAGACTCGCCGACGATAGGGCCGTCAAGGTCGTATTACGCGACGTTAACGTTGATGTTTACAAAGTACTCAAGCTGGTGAAACTAACGCCGCGGTTTTCTTTCGTGAGCCGAGATCCGCGGTCGCCCGACTAGGAGAGCTGTCATGGAGAACCATCAACAAAGTGACCGCCTTTCCTGGGGCGACACCGTCTTCTTGCATCTGGAACGCGAAGGCATGCCCCTCAACGTGGCCAGCATCTGCATGTTGGAGGGCGAGGTCTCGTTTGAAGACTGCCTCCAGTTTGTCGAGTCGAAGCTGCCGTTGCTTCCTCGCTATCTCAAGCGCGTAGTGGCACCGGCGCTCAATATCGGTTTGCCCAGCTGGGAATACGACCCCAACTTCGATATCCACAACCATGTACGCGAGGTGACACTCAAGCACGGGACCGACACCGAACTCAAGGCCCTGGCGGGAAAACTCTTCAGCGCAGTGATGGACCGGCAGCGCCCGCTGTGGGACATCACCCTGGTGCGTGGACTGAAAGGCAATCGCACCCCGTTCATCCTCCGCCTGCACCACTGCCTCGCCGATGGCATCGCCGGAGTGGGTATCTTGAATGCGCTCCTGGATGCAAATCCAGAAGCGCCGCCATTACCCAAGAAGAGGATTCACCTCCAAGTTCCCCCGCCGCCCGACGCAATCAACTCTTTGATGGACGGTGTGGTAACTTCCTACGCTGATTTCGTCAAACGGATTCTCTCTGCCTGGGCAGACCTGTTGGATATGGCACAGCGAATGGCAGCGAATGGCGGGCCTCTGGCCACGGACGAGTTCTCACGCTTGCTCCCGGAAATCACGGCGTTCACCGAGCGGCTGCGCTTTAACGTTCCCTATCGCGGCCCGCAGAAATTTGCCTTCACTGAGATTCCACTGGCAGACGTTAAAGCCATCCGGCACAAGTGCGGGACCAGTGTGAATGACGTGATTCTCGCCCTCGTGACCGCGACCGTTCGACGCTACTGTGAGCTGCATGGCGACCGTGTGAAAGGCCGGCTGCTGCGCATTATGGTGCCCGTCAATCTGCGCGGTAGTGAGAGCCCGGGTGAGTTGGGAAACCGTATCTCGCTGGTTCCTGTCACCATTCCGCTCGATATTCGTCATCCGCGAAAGCTGCTCGCCGCGGTTCACAGGAGAGCCGAGTTTCTCAAACACTCGCACGCCGCCGAGTTAGTGAGCCTGGCCGGGGGCCTGATCGGCATGTTTCCGACTTCCGTGCAGGCGCTGGCCGGCCCCATCGCGAGCCAGTTACCGATCACGCCGTTCAATCTGGTTTGCACGAACGTGCCCGGCCCGCAATTCCCGCTCTACCTCCGGGGCCACAAGATGCTGCAGTGCTATCCCTACGTCCCGGTCGGCGGCGAAATGGCACTCAACTGCGCCATTCTGAGTTATGACGGCGCAATCTACTTTGGGTTTAGCGGCGACGTTCATGCAGCGCCCGATCTGCGCCGTTTGGAAAAACTCCTGAGGTCGAGCTTCACAGAGCTTCGAGACATCGTCGGAATAACACCACCGCGAAAGAAAAGGGTGCGCGCCAAGGCGCGGACCGCACCAAAACCCGCGCCGGTTGAAACAGTTCGTATGTCAATTCCTCTTCCGGCGAGTCTTCCATCCATGGGCTCAAAACGAGCACCAGAACCAGTGCCAGCAACAGAACGGGAGAAAGTCCAGACACAATTCATCGTTGCCTGACTGTAAGGCATCGAGGTACAAACCGTGGTAGGTAACTATTCACCCGCACGAATAGCAGAGTGGTTGGTGCCAGGCCGGAGTCTGTTCCTGGCTATCCACATTCTCGGTGTCGCATGTTTTTCCTACATTGTGGCACGACGCCTGGTGCCGCTCTTCCGGGCTAAGCGTGATTTTCGTTTTGACCGGCCTTTGACGCGGCTAGGAACGGTCTTGAAGTTCTGGCTGGGCCAGTGGAAACACCCGCGTTACAAAACCGCTGGCATCATCCACCTCCTGATCTTTGCCGGCTTTATTCTCCTCGCGATTCGTGCCTTCTCGGTGCTGCTGGTTGGTGTCTCGGAGACTCTTGTAATGCCCGGTTTCTCAGAAGGAGTCGGGCATACCTACAACCTGGTTACAGACTACGCGGCCACCATTGTCTTTCTGTGCATGGTGGCGGCGGCGATTCGCCGTCTGGTTTTCAAACCAGCACGCTATGCGGTGCCGGCAAGGTACGGCAAGGCGCACACGGCAGACGCCATCTTCCTGTTGGGGCTGATTGCAGTCCTGATGGTTGCCGACAGCCTGTTCTCGGCCAGCGAGGCCGCCGCTCAGACACAGCAAGGCGCGCCCGCCGAAGCCCTGGCAGTTCTGTCACTGCCATGGATGCTGAAGGCTGCTCTTGTCTCCGCTTCCCTGCCGACGCTTCGGAGCCTCTACGTCGGCGCTTATCTTCTCCATGCGCTGACTTTCTATTTCCTGCTGTGCTATCGACCTTTCGGAATCCAGTTCCACGTGGAAACTTCGCTGTTCACGATTTACTTCGCGAAACTCGACCGCGAGATCCTGAAGCCGGTGAGATGGGGCGTTCCGGACGAGCGTCTGGACCAGGTCAAGTCCTTTGGGGTGAAGACGTTCGAAGACTTCACGTGGAAGCACATGCTGGACTTCTACTCCTGCGCGGACTGCGGGCGGTGCTCAGATAACTGTCCGTCCAATGCTGCGGGCCGGCCGCTGTCGCCCCGATTCATCACTATCAAGGCGAGAGACTACGCTTTCCAGCATTACCCGGTGATTGGCCGCTCCAATAACAGCAAGCCGCTGATCGGCAACATTTATTCAGACGATGAGATCTGGTCCTGCACAACCTGCGGCGCCTGCGAAGAGGAGTGCCCTCTGCTGGTCGAGTACATCGACAAGATCGTCGATCTGCGGCGAGGGATGATCGATGACGGGAATGTGCCTCAATCACTTCAGAAGCCCCTGAAGGCTTTGGAGAGTCGCGGGAATCCTTACGGGAAGCTGGAGAAGAAGCGGGCCGACTGGACGAGGGCCCAGGATTTCCAGCAAACCTGCCAGGTAAAGACCATCGACGGAAACAATGGTGCGGACACTCTGTTCTTCGTCGACAGCATCACCTCCTACGACGACCGGATGCAGTCGATCGGGCGCGCCACAGCCCGAATTCTCGACCACGTGGGAGAGAACTTTGGAATCCTCGGCGCAGTGGAAAAAGACAGCGGCCATGAAGTCCGAAGATTCGGCGAAGAGATGCTCTTCCTCGCCCTGCGCGACCAGAATGTCGACGCGATCAAGGCATCCGGCGTCCAGCGGATCGTCACTGCCGACCCGCACGCTTACAACGCACTGAAGCACGACTATAAGGATGTGCCGCCGGTGGAGCACATCAGTCAGGTGATCGCGCGCGGAGTCAGGACCGGGAACATCCAGTTCAGTCCGGTCGAAGACCCGAACAAGGTGTACGCGTACCACGATCCCTGCTACCTGGGGCGGCACAACCAGGTTTACGACGATCCCCGCGATGTGCTCGACGCGATTCCCGGCCTGAAGAGAGTCGAGATGAGCCGGTGCCGGGATCGCTCCTTCTGCTGCGGTGGCGGCGGGCTAATGCTGTTCTACGAACCGAAAGAAGAAGAGCGCATGGGCGTGAAGCGGGTCCGGATGGCCGCGGAGGCCGGGGCGAATGTGATTGTGACCGCATGCCCGTTCTGCATGACGAACATAGAAGATGCGATCAAGGTCGCGGGCATGGAAGGAAAGATGACCGCCATCGACCTGGCAGAACTGGTCGACCAGCAGATTGTACGTGAGAGTTCCCCGAAAGAATCTGAACTTGCAGTCTGTGGAGGTTGAACGTGGAGATTCTAGTTTGCGTGCGAAGGGTGCCCGACACCTCGGAAAACGAGATTGAACTCAACCCTGCTGGAAACGATATTGAGCGCGACGAGTTGGTCTATTCGATCAACGAATCGGACAACTACGCGGTGGAAGAGGCGCTCCAGATCGTCTCCCGAGTAGGAGGAAAGGTCACGGTTGTCACCGTTGGTGGCGACGATGACGAGGAGATCCTGCGCCGGGAGATGGCCATGGGCGCAAGCCACGGCGTACTGATCTCCGACGATGCCTTCAGCGGATCGGATGGCAGAGGGATCGCAACCATCCTCAAAGCCTTCGCGCAGAAGGGTCAATACGACCTGATCCTGACCGGCGTGCAGGCTGACGATGGAGCCGCCCAGGTAGGCGGGATGCTGGCGGCGATGCTCGACTATCCGTTCGCTTCCCTGGTCAATTCCATTGAAGTCCTGGAAGGCAGGAAGCTGAAGATCAGCCGCGAGATCGAGGGTGGCAATAAAGAAATGAATGAGATCGACCTCCCCTGCGTGCTCTCGATACAGACCGGCATCAACGAGCCACGGTATGTCGGGATGCGGGGCATCCGGCAAATCGCTTCCGTGCCCATTCCGACCTTCAGCGCGTCGGACCTCGGTGTCGATCCGGCGGCGGTAGGGCAAGCTGCCACAAAGGTAAAGCGTGTGGACTACTTCGTGCCGGCGGTTGGCCGGGGGGCCGAAATGCTGCACGGCAGCCGTGAAGAAATTGTCGATAAGGTTCTGGAACTCGTGGCGGCTAAAGGAGGGTTGAAATAATGCCTCGGATCTTTGCATACATCGTCCACAAAGACGGAGTGGTTGACGACTCTGCGACCGAACTGGCGTTTGCGGCAAGAAAGATCGATCCGTCAGCCTCACCGGTCGCCATCCTCACTGGCTGGGGTGCGGGCCTTGATGCCGCGTGCGACACCCTCCGTTCTTCCTTTACTGAAGCTTGGAAAGTCGCCAGCGAACCTCTGGTCTATCCCAATGCCGAACTGGTCCGGAAAGCACTAGTGAAGGTCCTGCCGCCCGGCAGCATCTTGCTGGTCTCGCATGATCATTTCGGAATCGATCTGGCGCCGGGGCTTTCCATCAAGATGAATTCAGCATTCGTCTCCGACGTATTGGACATCACCGGAGTAGAAGGGCCGCAGCTCAACGTAGTTCGTCAGGAATTCGGCGGGCAGGTGAGCGCGCATGTTCGTTGCGACATTTCTTCTGGTGCTGTGGTCACGATACGTCCCGGTGCATTCAAGGCGCCGGCTGGTGCTTCCGCCGGTGGGTCGGTGGTCGACAAATCATCTGACGTTGGAGTCTTGTCCGCGAAACGGCGTTATCTGGAGACGCTTGTCCCTGAGGTAGGAGACGTCGACATCACCAAGCACAACGTTCTGGTTTCCATCGGCCGCGGCATTCAGGAAGAGGACAATGTGGCCCTCGCACAGGAGCTGGCCGACGAATTAGGTGCCGCTGTGTCCTGCTCGAGACCGGTGGTTGACGCCAAGTGGATGGAGAAGTCCCGTCAGGTCGGCTCGTCCGGGAAGACCGTCAAGCCGAAGGTCTACCTGGCCTGCGGTATCAGCGGCGCATTCCAGCACCTGGCCGGAATCAAAGGCAATCCCTTCATCGTCGCAATCAACAAGAACCCCAAAGCCCCCATCTTCCAGGTCGCCGACATCGGAATTGTGGACGATCTCCTGGAATTCCTGCCCCAATTGACTAACAGAGTTCGTGAAATGCGATGCGTTGCAGCAAAGTGAGGCACTGCCCATGATTGCAAGCAAAACCCTGAAACTAAGTTTGAAATCGCTGAGGGACTTCGCCAAAAAACAGCTGCCCGACGAAAAACTCCTGGAACTCGATGAGCGAGACGAGTGTCCGCTGGAGATCGTTCGCCACATGTGCCATCCGGAGAAGCTGGGCCTTCAGCTCCTGTTCATTCCCGAAGACTGTGGCGGTTTCGGTGGCGGCGCCTTCGACGTCTATTGCATTTGTGAAGAAATGGCGCGGATCGATCTTGGCATTGCCACGTCGGTGCTGGCCACGTTTCTCGGCAGTGATCCGATTACCGTCGGCGCCACTCCCGGGCAGAAGAAACTGTGGCTGACACGCATCGCAGAGGAAGGAATCCTGTTTGCCTACGGCGCCACGGAACCGGAGGCCGGCAGCGATCTCGGAGCCCTTCGCACCACGGCGGACCGGGTCAGCGCGGATGGCAAGGTTGTCGGCTACAAGATCAATGGCAACAAGCAATGGATCAGCAACGGGGGGGTGGCCGATGCTTACACAGTTCTGGCCAACACACCCACCGGTCCTAGCTGGTTCATCGTGGAAAAAGGCGCGAAGGGTTTCAGCCACGACGAACCGGAAGACAAACACGGCATCCGGCTCAGCAACACCGCAGCCCTGGCGTTCAACGATGTCTACGTCGATGCCGACCGCCTCATCGGTGGTATCGAAGGCCAGGGATTGATCCAGGCGCAAGCCGTATTCGGCTACACGCGCCTGATGGTTGCGGCGTTTGGGCTTGGAGCCGGATGGGCCGCGCTGGATCGCGCGATCCCTTATTCCACCAAGCGGATTCAGGCCGGTGCACCGCTCTCGCAGAAGCAGGGATACACACACAAGCTGATCGTGCCGCACGTGGCCCGGCTCGAAGCCGCACGCTCCTACATCGAAGAGACCGCAGAACGCATCGACGCGGGAGGCGAAGGCAGTCTGAACACTGAGGGCGCGATCGCAAAGTACATGGCGACCGAGGCCGGCAATGCAGCCGCTGAAGCCAGCATCCAGGCGCTCGGCGGATACGGGTATACCCACGAGTACATGGTGGAGAAGATCAAGCGCGATGTCCGCATCACCACGATCTACGAGGGCACCTCTGAGATCATGGAGATGACCATCAGCCGTGACCGCTGGCAGTCTCACCTGAAAACACGTGGCCAGCACTATCACGAGCAGGCACGTCAATTCGAGGCGCTGCAGGCCCGTCATCCGAATGTGGGAGCGAACATTGCAGCACTCGCGTTCCACACCCTGGCCGAGGTGATGGAGAAAGCGCGCGCTGCTCGCCTGACCCGGTACCAGCACATTCTTCTGCGCCTGGGTGAGTGGATCGCTTACGCCGAGTGCGCAGGCAGTTTAGCCCGCCGCGCTGCCCTGCTGGCAGAAAACAAGGTGAACGAAAAAGCCAACCGCCGCTTTGACGCAGAGGGACTTGCCGCTCTGAGTCGAATCTTTGCCCGCGAGTCCGCTCTCAAAGTCGCGGAAGAGGGCTTGCGGTGGGTCAGCGGGTCCGGCGGAATCAGCGATGCAGAGATGGCAGCATTTGAAACAAGTCTAGGATTGCCCGCTATCCATCGTGCGCAGGCGGGCCTGCTTTCAGACATGGACTACATAGCCGACGTCCTCTACGGCCGCGTGGCGGAGCGCGCACCCGTGGCCGCGTAGTAGTAGCAAGACGCCCGACTATCTTCACAGGCATTACGCCTGTCTCGTTTGCACGGGAACGTCATCATGGAAAACACCGCATATCGAGCCATCGCGATTGTGGGGGTGGGAGCTGTCTTGCCCGACGCCCCGAACGTAGCAGCCTTCTGGGAAAACATTCGGAACGGCCGCTATAGCATCAGTGACGTTGCCCCCGACCGTTGGGACCCCGCGCTCTACTACGATCCCGATCCTGCAGTCCCTGACAAAACGTATTCGAAGATCGGCGGCTGGGTACGCGAGTTCGTATGGGATCCGATGAAGTGGCATCTGCCGATCCCGCCGCGCGTCGTCGACGGCATGGACGGAGCGCAAAAATGGGCCATCGCCGCCACCCGCGAAGCGCTGGAGGATTACGGCTATCCCACGCGTCCCTTGAACCTCGATCGCACGGCTGTGATTCTGGGCAATGCCATGGCCGGGGAGAAGCACTATCTCACCTCCTTGCGCGTGTACTTCCCGGAGTACGCCAAGGATTTGGCCGAAAGCGCTACTTTCGCGGCGCTCCCGGAAGCAGTTCGCCACGACATTACCCGCGAATTGCACGACCGGATCAACACACAGCTGCCCGAGATTACCGAAGACAGCATGCCAGGCGAATTGGCCAACTGCATTGCCGGCCGCATTGCCAACATCTACAACTTCCACGGCCCCAACTACATCGTAGATGCTGCATGCGCGTCGGCCATGGCGGCAATCAGTTCGGCAGTCGAAGGACTCGTAGCGAACGATTTTGACGCGGTGGTCACCGGCGGCATTGACCGCAACATGGGAGCCCCAACCTTCGTCAAGTTCTGCAAGATCGGAGCGCTTTCCGCGACTGGAACTCGCCCTTACGCGGAAGGTGCTGACGGCTTTGTCATGGGTGAAGGTGCGGCCATTTTCCTGCTCAAGCGTCTGGCGGATGCCGAGCGCGATGGAGACAAGATCTACGCCGTGCTGCGAGGTATCGGCGCGTCAAGTGACGGCAAAGGAAAAGGCATAACGGCGCCGAACCCGGTAGGCCAGAAGTTCTGCCTCGAGCGTGCCTGGGAGAATGCCGGCCTGTCTCCCGCCACCGCCACTCTGATTGAAGGCCATGGCACATCCACGCGCGTAGGCGATGTCGTTGAAGTACAGAGCATGGTCGACATGCTCAAAAGCCACAACGTCCCGGCCCACTCGGTGGCGCTCGGCTCCGTAAAATCGAACATCGGTCACCTTAAGGGTGCGGCTGGGGCGGCCGGATTACTTAAGACAGCACTGGCGCTGCGGGACAAGGTGCTGCCGCCCAGCGTGCATTGTGAGCATCCCAATCCGGATATCGACTTTGCCCACTCGCCGCTCTATGTCAATACGGAATTGAAGCCCTGGACGGTCCCGGCAGATACTCCGCGACGGGCCGGCGTAAGCGCTTTCGGTTTCGGCGGCACCAATTTCCATATCGTGCTCGAAGAGCACCTCGCCCACAAACTCACCGGCAACGGCAAGCGGAAGATCGCGGTGACTGACTTGCCGCCCATCGGCGGAAGAGATGAAATCATGAATGCCAAGAATGCTTCCCACGCTTCCAACCTGTCCCACAAAGCACCGCTGCGCGGCGCGCTGGTAATCGGGGCCAATTCCGAGTCCGCGTTGGCCGAACGTCTCCGTGTGGTCAAGAACGACGCGGAAGCTGGCCGAGCACCATTGCCCGCAGCGCCTGCGGAATCGGACCTCCGTGCGCCTGAGCGCGTCGCCATCGACTACCTCGACGCGGCCGATCTTGCGGAAAAAGTCCGCAACACCCTGAAGGCACTCGCTGCCAATCAACCGATGGCGTGGAAAGCTCTCCGCGCCCAAGGTGTCTTTCGCGGCCACGGTCCCGCGCCCAAGGTCGCGTTCCTCTACACAGGTCAGGGCTCCCAGTATGTGAATATGCTCCGGACGCTGCACACCACTGAACCAATCGTGGCTGAAACGTTTTCCGAAGCGGACCGCGTGATGACGCCCTTGCTTGGCAAACCACTCACCGATTTTGTCTTTGTCGACCAGGGCGACTCTAAGGCCGTCGCTCAGGCCGATGAGGATCTGCGCCAGACCGCCATTACTCAGCCGGCCGTGCTGGCAATCGATCTCGCGCTGACCCGGCTTTTGGCCGCTTACGGCATCCAGCCGGATATGACCATGGGACACAGCCTGGGCGAATACGGAGCACTCGTGGCGTCCGGCGCTCTTCCCTTCGAGGACGCGCTCGAAGCCGTCAGTGCGCGGGGTCGCGGAATGACCCGGGTGGCGGTGGCGGACAAAGGCAAGATGGCCGCCGTCTTTGCGCCCCTTGCTGAGATCGAGCGAATTCTGAAAACCGTCAATGGCTACGTTGTGATCGCCAACATCAACAGCGACCACCAGGCGGTGATTGGCGGTGCGACCGATGCGGTCGCACAAGCCATGCAAGTGATCCAAAAAGCTGGCTTCGAAGTCTCGGAGCTACCCGTCAGCCATGCTTTCCACACTTCGATTGTGGCGCCGGCCAGCGAGCCGCTACGGCGCGAACTCGAACGGCTGCATCTGGAATCGCCGCGCATACCCATCGTGGCGAACGTAGACGGAGAGTTCTATCCCACCGGAGACGGCGTTGTGCCGAAGATGCTGGACGTGCTCGCGGAACAAGTGGCTTCTCCCGTGCAATTTGTGAAGGGCCTGCGCACTTTGTACGACGCTGGCGCGCGCGTTTTCGTTGAAGTCGGCCCAAAGAAAGCTCTGCAAGGATTCGCCGAGGATGTTCTCGCGGGCAAGGACGATGTCGTTTCTCTTTTTACCAACCACCCGAAATTCGGTGACATTGCATCCTTCAACCAGGCACTCTGCGGTCTTTATGCTGCAGGCCTGGGCCGCGGGACAATGGATGCCCAGCTCGAGTCTCTGGCGGTGTCAGTTCCCGTGTCTGCAGTGTCCGTCCAGCAACAAGCCACAACCGGCTCTACCGCACCAGCCTCGCGGCCGGACGGCGATCACTACGTCGAGCTCGGCCGTTTATTCGCCGATGTTCTGGAGCGCGGCTGGCAGATTTACCAAGGGCAGAGCAAGGCCCCGACGAGTGTCCCGGTAGCCATCACTGGAGCGGCTCTCGGACTGCCGGGAACCGACCACATCTTCGATGATGCCAACATCGGCCGCATCCTGCGCGGCGATCAATTCATCGACACCATTCCCACCCGTCTCCGGCGGGCAATGCTCGAGAAGCACATCACACGCCTGGTCAAGAGTGACACGGGTGGGCCCACGTTCGAGACGATCAACAATGTGGCAGATGTCATCAAGCTGGCCGGCCGCGGCGGCACCTTCGACCTGCAAAATGAATTCGGGGTTTCCGCCGACCGCCTGGCCGCCCTCGACCGCGTCACTCAACTGGCCATTGCCGTGGGCATTGACGCATTGCGCGATGCCGGTATTCCGCTGGTCATGCGCTACAAAACCACCAGCAAGGGCACGCAACTGCCCGACCGGTGGGCATTGCCGGACGCTCTGCGTGACGAAACAGGAGTGATCTTCGCATCCGCCTTCCCCGGCTACGACTCGTTCGCGGACGAAATGTCCCGCTATTACGCCGACCATTCCCGTCGTGAGCAGCTGAGCGTTCTGGAAAGCTTGCTCTCGCGGATCGCGCTGGCCAATGGCGATTCCATGCTAGGGCAGGAAATTGAGCGGCGCATCGAGGAACTGAAGGACACGATCGAGAAGGAACCTTACGTCTTCGATCGCCGGTTCCTGTTCAAGACCCTGTCGATGGGACATTCACAATTCGCTGAGTTCATCGGAGCTCGTGGTCCCAACACAGCCATCAATGCCGCTTGCGCGAGCACCACGCAAGCCGTAGCCGTCGCTGAAGACTGGATTCGCGCTGGTCGCTGCCGCCGTGTGGTCGTCGTCTCGGCGGACGACATCACGACCGATCATCTGATGGAGTGGTTCGGCGCAGGATTCCTGGCCAGCGGCGCTGCCGCCACCGACGAAGTGGTCGAAGAAGCTGCTACCCCCTTTGATCGCCGCCGGCACGGCATGCTCGTAGGCATGGGCGCCGCCGCCCTCGTAGTCGAGAGCGCAGAAGCCGCACGCGAACGCGGGCTCCAGCCCATCTGCGAAGTATTGAGTGCGGTGACCGCCAACAGTGCTTTCCACGGCACGCGTCTCGACGTCCAGCACATTGGACAGGTCATGGAAGACCTGCTAGCCAAGGCGGAAGCGCGTGGCATTCAGCGGCATCAGATTGCGCCAAAGACGGTTTTTGTTTCCCACGAGACCTATACACCCGCACGGGGTGGTAGCGCTTCAGCGGAGATCTACGCGCTGCGCCGCGTCTTTGGTCAAGCTGCGGATCAGATTGTGATCGCCAATACCAAGGGCCTCACCGGTCATGCCATGGGCACCGGCATTGAGGATGTGGTCGCGGTAAAGGCACTGGAAACGGGTGTAGTGCCACCCGTTGCCAACTTCAAGGAGATTGATCCCGAGTTGGGCACATTGAATTTGTCCAAAGGCGGCGTATATCCGATCGAGTACGCGTTGCGCCTGGGCGCCGGATTCGGCTCGCAAATCAGCATGACCCTATTGCATTGGGTGACAACAAAAGACGGGGTCCGCAAGAGTCCGAATGCGCTGGGATACGGCTATCGCATCGTCGATACGGCCGCCTGGAATGCGTGGCTCAGCCGGATGGCGGGCCGTCCGGCAGCGGATTTGGAGGTCGCTAACCGTACGCTGCGACTGCGCGATCAACGGCCTGCGGCTCGGACCGTGGAAGCTACTTCGGAATTGCGAACCGCGCCGGCCTCAGTCCCGGCGCCCCAGGCACCGCCGCCCACACCAGTTGTCGGTACGAGGCCGCCGGATACGGCACCAGCGTCACGCCCCCTGACCACGGCATCCGCGCCGCAGGTCAGCGTGACAGCCCCCGTGCTCCCACCCCCCGTACCGGCACCGGCGCCGGCCACAGCCAGACAAGAAATTGAAGTCAAAATCGCCGCGCCATCAACCGCCCCAACCCCAGCAAACAAGGGCAGGGACGGCGATCCCGTAAAGGAGCGCATCCTTGCGTTGATGGTCGAAAAGACGGGCTACCCCCAGGATATGTTGGACTTGGACCTTGACCTCGAAGCGGACCTCGGAGTCGATACGGTCAAGCAGGCCGAGATGTTTGCGGCCATCCGCGAGATCTACAACATCCCGCGCGACGAGAATCGCAAGCTGCGCGACTACCCGACACTGGCGCACGTCATCCGGTTTGTGCATGAGAAGCGCCCCGACCTGGGCGCTTCGACCGCTGTTCCTGAAGTGCCCAAGGCTGAGCAGGAGGCCAAGCCTCCCGTACCAACGGCTCCGGTTATCTCGCCGAAAGATGGCGTTGCCGATTCCGTGAAGAACCGCATCCTCGCCTTGGCCGTGGAAAAAACCGGCTATCCGCAAGACATGCTCGACCTCGATCTCGACCTGGAAGCCGATCTCGGAGTCGATACAGTCAAGCAGGCCGAGATGTTTGCGGCCATCCGCGAGATCTACAACATCCCGCGCGACGAGAACCGCAAGCTGCGCGACTATCCGACACTGGCGCACGTCATCCGGTTTGTGCATGAGCAGCGCCCCGACTTGGCCGGGGTGGCTCCAGTGGCTTCCTCAGTTCCGACTACGCCAGTGATCAGCGAATTGCCCGTACCAAGCCCTGCGCCCGTCGCAGCGCCGGCAAGTTCGGACGACCTCATCAAAGACAAAGTGCTGGAGATCGTGGCCGAGAAAACGGGCTACCCCAAAGACATGCTGGACCTGGATCTCGACCTCGAAGCAGATCTCGGCGTCGACACCGTCAAGCAGGCGGAGATGTTTGCGGCGGTACGGGCTGCCTACAACATCCCGCGGGACGAGAATCTCAAGCTGCGCGACTTCCCTACACTGGCCCACGTCATTAAGTTCGCGCATGACCGGCAGTCTCGGCTGCCCGCAACTGCAGTTCCCGCTTCTCCGCACGGTTCCCCACAAGTGGAAGTGAAACGCGAGAGTATTCCTGGCTCAGCCGCGGTACCGACCAAACCCGCGCGCGCCGCCCTCGCAAGCCTGGATGCCGCAAATCGCATACCTCGCCGTGTGCCGCTACCTGTCCTGCGTCCTCCGCTCACCGTCTGCAAGCCGACAGGCGTCACCCTCGACCATACCCGTCGCGTAGTGATCATGCCGGACAAAGGCGGAGTTGCGGATGCTCTCACAAAACAACTGCAGGCGATGGGCGTGGAGATTTTCCGCATCGAGAATGCTCCGGATGTCGACGCCCTGGCTAACCAGCTCAAGAGTTGGACTGCGGCCGGGCAAATCCATGGAGTCTACTGGCTGCCCGCGCTCGACCATGAGGGATGCCTGAGCGACATGGATCTCGCCCGCTGGCACGAAGCCGTACGTGTGCGGGTGAAATCACTTTACGCAACTATGCGGACACTGTACGAATGCATCTCGCAGCCCGGCACATTCCTAGTGTCGGCGACGCGGCTTGGCGGACGCCACGGCTACGATGAGGCCGGAGCAATCGCGCCCCTCGGTGGTGCGGTCGTGGGCTTCACCAAAGCGTATAAGCGGGAGCGCATGGAAGCTCTCATCAAGGCCGTCGACTTCGAACCGCAGCGCAACGCGGCAGAGGTCGCCGACCTGCTGATCGAGGAAACGCTGCGCGATCCGGGAGCAATCGAGATCGGCTACACCGGAGAACAGCGTTGGACCGTTGGTCTGCAAGAACAGCCTGCTACCGACGGACAACCCGGTCTGGCGCTCGGCAGCAACACTGTCTTTCTGATCACCGGCGCCGCTGGAAGTATCGTGTCGGCGATCACCGCCGATCTGGCCGCGGCTTCCGGTGGCACGTTCTATCTGCTTGATCTGGTGCCGGAACCCGACCCAAACAATCCCGACCTCAAGCGCTTCGTGAGTGACAAAGAGGGTCTCAAGCGCGAGTTGTTCGCGCGCATCCAGGCCCGCGGCGAGCGAGCTACACCAGCACTCGTTGAAAAGGAACTGGCGACTCTGGAGCGGGCGCAGGCTGCTCAAACCGCAATCGATGCCGTGCGCGCGGCAGGCGGCACGCCGCACTATTTCAGCGTCAACCTCACCGATGCCGAAGCTGTCGCCAAAGTGATCGATCTGGTACGCAAGCGCAGCGGGCACGTCGACGTACTGCTGCACGCTGCCGGCATTGAGCGCAGCCACTCTCTGTTGGACAAGGACGCTCGTGAATTCGATCTTGTCTTCGACGTCAAGGTCGACGGCTTCTTCAATCTCCTGCGCGCCATTGGAGACATGCCACTCAAGGCGACGATCGCGTTCAGTTCCGTTGCTGGCCGCTTCGGCAACGTCGGACAGACGGATTACAGTTCCGCCAACGATCTGCTCTGCAAGATCACGTCGAGCTTCCGCACTGCTCGCCCGGCCACGCGCGGCATTGCCATCGATTGGACAGCCTGGGGTGGCATTGGCATGGCCACGCGCGGCTCCATCCCGAAGATCATGGAACTCGCCGGCATCGACATGCTCTCGCCCGAAGCAGGCGTCCCGCTGATTCGCCGCGAACTCACTGCCGGAGGAACGCGTGGCGAGATTGTGATCGGCCAGCGTCTCGGAGTTCTGATGAATGAGGTGGATTCCAATGGTGGCCTGGACGCATCCGCAGCCCAGGCTCACGGCCGAGAACAATTGTCCAAGCAAGGACCAATGACCGGCAAAGTAGCAGCCCTCAATCTGTACAACGGCTTTGCAGTCGAGACAACGCTGGACCCGTCCCTTCAAGCGTTCCTGCACGATCACCAGATAGACGGCACGCCTGTGCTGCCCGGCGTAATGGGCGTTGAAGCCTTTTCCGAGGCTGCCCTGTGCATGCTTCCCGGCTGGCATGTTGCATCCGTTGAAGATGTGAATTTCCTTGCGCCGTTCAAGTTCTATCGGAGCGAGCCCCGTGCGCTGACGGTGGAGACAACAATTCATCCCCAAGGCGACATCCTGGTTGCACATTGCCGGCTGACTGGACGCCGTTCACTCCCCAACCAGGCCGAACCGCAGGTGACCACATACTTCACCGCCCGGGTTCGGCTGGCGAAACAAGTGGACAAAGCTCCCGTCGGCCCGAGACTGGCAGCGCCAGTCGGACATGTCGTCGAAGCTGAGGACATCTATCGCCTCTACTTCCACGGTCCCGCCTACCAGGTTGTGGAACGGGCGTGGTGGGATGGAAAGCAGACCATCGGCTTGATGGCGAAAGGTCTGCCCGACAACCACCACCCATCTGAACTACCCACATTGATGGCGCCGCGACTGATCGAGCTTTGCTTCCAAACCGCTGGTATCTGGGAGATGGGCGTGCAAGGCCGTATGGGTCTGCCGCAGCACATTGACCACGTCTCCGTCTTGCGTGCGCCGGAACTGGCCGAAGACCGCTTGTATGCCGTGGTCACTCTCAATTCGAATCCAGCGAGCTTCGACGCTGAAGTCGTGGATGGGCAAGGAAACTGCTACGTCCGCCTCGCCGGCTACCACACGGTAGCGCTCCCGGATGCCGTCGACCGCGATCACTTGAAACACCTCCAGGCCATCTTGTCAGGGGAAGCCCTCTTGGTGGCGTAACCATTGTCGATCGGTGCCTTATGCCTCAGGAATTCCAACGCGTTGCCATTGTCAATCGCGGAGAAGCCGCGATGCGCTTTATCCATGCGGCTCGCGAGTACAGTCAAGAGCATGGCGTGCCGTTGTGCACCATCGCGCTCTACACCGACCCCGACCGCCATGCCATGTTCGTTCGCGAGGCAGACGAGGCAGTCTCTCTCGGGGCAGCTCAGATCACCGACGCGACCACCCATCATTCCAAAAGCAGTTACGTCGACTACGGACGGCTCAAGCAGGCGCTCGTAACCGCGCGCGCGGACGCCGCCTGGGTAGGATGGGGATTTGTTGCCGAACATGCCGCATTCGCGGATCTTTGCCGTGACATGGGGATCGTGTTCATCGGCCCCGATGGCGATGTGATGCGCCGCCTCGGCGATAAGATCGCATCGAAACGTCTTGCCGAGCAAGAGGATATCCCCGTAGCACCCTGGAGCGGCGGGCCCGTAGAGACGCTCACCGATGCCTGGTGCCATGTTGAGCGCCTGGGCTTCCCTCTGCTCATAAAGGCTACGGCCGGAGGCGGCGGTCACGGAATTCGCCTTGTGCATTCGGCAAGCCAGCTTCCGCAAGCCTTTGAACGCGCCCGCGCTGAGGCGTTCAAAGCCTTCGGCGACCCCACCGTTTTCATGGAGCAGTTGGTACAGGGGGCACGCCACGTTGAGGTCCAGATTATTGCCGACCGCTATGGCACGACCTGGGCTGCCGGCGTCCGCGACTGCACCATCCAGCGCCGGCAGCAGAAGGTCCTGGAAGAGGCGCCCTCTCCAGCACTCACACCGCAACAGGATCAGGCGCTACGTAAAGCGGCCGTTCGCATGGGCAAGGCAGCCTCATATTGCAATGCAGGCACGGTGGAGTTCCTGTTCGAGCCTGCGAACAACCGCTTCTCGTTTATGGAAGTGAACACCCGGTTGCAGGTCGAACACCCGGTTACGGAATGCACCACCGGTCTCGACCTGGTGAAGCTTCAGATCCACGTGGCACGGGGCGGCCGGCTGGAAGGCGAGCCACCACGCACGACTGGCCACGCCATCGAGGTACGGCTGAATGCGGAAGATCCCGACAACAGTTTCGCGGCGGCCCCGGGCGTCATTGAGCGGTTCAGGGTTCCTACGGGCCCGGGAGTCCGCGTCGACACCGGTGTCGAGCAGGGCGATCGCGTTCCTCCAGATTTCGACTCGATGATCGCGAAGATTATCGGATACGGCCACAACCGGCAAGAAGCCTTGTCCCGGCTTCAGCGAGCGCTGCGGGAGAGCGTTGTCGTTATCAAAGACGGAGCCAGTAACAAGACGTTTCTCCTCGACCTGCTGAACCGACGCGAAGTGCAGCAGAGCGAAGTCGACATCGGATGGCTCGACCGGCTCGCAGTCGCTGGCGATCACGTGTCCCGACACTACGCCGACATAGCTCTGGTGCAAGCTGCGATTGAAACCTACGATGCCGAGTTAGCGGTGGAGAAGGCGCAGTTCTATGCCTCCGCGGCGCGGGGACGGCCCCAGGTCCGGGGTGACGTTGGTCGCACTCTGGCACTGCGTTATCGAGGACATCTCTATCCGTTGAAAACCTATCGTCTGGGCCCGCGCGACTACCGCGTCGAGGCAGATGGATCGCACTTCGAAGCCCACATCGACCGTCTAGGTCAGTTTGAGTCGTGGCTTACTGCCTTCGGTCGCCGTTTCCATGTGGTCTCCGTATCTCAAGGATTGAACTACAGAATTGAAGTCGACGGCGTTTCACATCGAGTCGATCGCGATGACGGCGGGCTAGTGCACGCTCCCGCTCCTGCTGTGGTCGTCTCTATCGCCGTGAAACCCGGCGACACGGTTTCGATCGGGGACCGCCTGGCCGTGCTTGAGGCCATGAAGATGGAAATGCAGGTCGTCGCGCCATTTTCCGGAAGAGTCCGAAGAGTACTGATCATACCCAACGTGCAGGTGGATACGGGCGCCCCACTCATGCAGATTGAACCCGCTTCCGGCGATCAAGCTATCGCTCCCACCGAGCGAGTGTTCTTTGGTGCATCACAGGCTCCTGAGGGGGGCGACGCCACTCCTTCTGGCTGCCATCAGAACCTCGAGGAGCTCCGGCAGCTGATGCTTGGATTTGACGTAGACCCGGCACGCAGCAGTCAACTCCTCGCTGCATGGGGCCAGAATTGCCCCACCGATAGTGACGAAATCAGGCAACGCGAGGATGAGATCCTCAACATCTTCGTGGACATATGTTCCCTGTTCCACCGTGAACCCGAAGTAGACCATCGCATTGCCGGGGAAGGGCCCAGTGCCGAGGCCTACCTCTTCTCCTACCTGCGCATGCTCGAGACTCAAGGGGAAGGTTTGCCCCCTGCGTTTGTCGACGCGCTGCGCCGCGCTCTGGCTCACTACGACGTGCGGACACTGGATCGCTCGCCCGAACTGGAAGAGAGCCTACTCTGGATCTGCAAGTCACACCAAAGGGTCGAGCAGCAAATCGTTCCGGTATTCGGTGTTCTCGAATCACGTTTGCGGCGCCTCAATGCTGTGACACCCCATTCCGGAGAATACTTTCGGACGCTTCTTGACCGGATTATCTCCATTACGAACGGGCTCTACCCCGCAGTGAGTGACCTCGCCCGTGAAGTTCGCTACCGTTACTTCGATCAGCCCCTGTTGGAACAGACGCGGAAGCAAGTGTACGAAGAAGCGGAGAGTCATCTCTCCTATCTCGCTGCCCATCCTGATGCCGCGGATCGCCGCGAGAAAATACTCGCCCTGGTCGAATGTCCACAACAGTTGGGCAGCCCGTTCTCAGGCCGTTTCGCAGCAGCCGACTTCGCTTTGCGCCACTCGATGCTGGAGGTCCTCACTCGGAGGTACTACCGGATTCGAAAGCTCCTCACTCTGGACTCCCTGCCCATTGACGGTCACTGCTGCGTCGCCGCCGAATACGATCACGAGGGAAAGCGCATACATGTCTTCGCTACCCATGCGGAATATGGCCGGCTGTCTGAGGCAGCGCGGGTAATGTTCCCCCTGATCGCGGAAGTGCCCCCGGACCACGACATTGTCATTGATTTTTATGTTTGTTGCGGCGCGCTGGGTGATCCCGAGAGCACTCAGAAGGAAGTGCACTCGGCACTCAACGAGGTCGGCTTCCCGCGCTCGATTCGGCGCATCGTGACTGCCATTGGCGGACCCGCCAACAGTCAAGGGATAAGTGCTCTGCAGCATTTCACCTATCGCCCCGTGGAGGGCGGCTACGAAGAGGAAAAGCTGTACCGCGGACTGCATCCGATGATGGGCAAGCGTCTCCATCTCTGGCGGCTCAGTAATTTCAATATCGACCGCTTGCCATCGGTCGAAGATGTATACCTGCTCCATGCCGTCTCCCGCGAGAACCCGAAAGATGAGCGGCTATTCGCATGTGCGGAAGTACGCGATGTGACGCCGGTGCGCGATGCGTCAGGCCGCATTGTGCAACTGCCTTATCTCGAACGCATGCTGATGGAAGCTCTGGCGGCCATTCGCCAGTTTCAATCCCGGAGGCGGCCTAAGGAGCACCTCTATTGGAATCGCGTATTTCTTTACGTTTGGCCCCCACTCAATCTTGCGCCGGATGAGCTGCATGACATTGTGCACAGACTCGCGCCAGCCACCGAAGGCCTGGGACTGGAACAGGTCGTGGTGCGTGCCCGCATTCCTAATCCCCAGACCGGAGAGTTGCGCGACATGGTCGTGCGCATTTCAAGCCCCGGCGGCAGTGGTATGCTCATAACCTTCCGTCCCGCAGACAAGTTGCTCCCCATCAAGCCGTTGACCGAATACGATCAGAAGGTCGTGCGGGTACGGCAGCGCGGACTGCTCTATCCCTACGAAATTATC